>CAWUJV010000020.1:0-60546 GCA_963922845.1 uncultured Alteromonas sp. | reverse complement strand
CATAAGCATAAAAAACACGGCGATAGTTGCGCTTATCGCGAGAATGTAACCGAATCCTTGTTTTCCCTGAGCGAGGCTGTAGTTATTGAGTTTTAAATATATGACCCAAATGAGGGACATCACTAAAGGTAAAACAACGATTATCTTCAGCATGTTTGTGATATTCCGCTAGCTTCGTATAGTCATAGTTTAACAGAATCCCAGAATAAGTGAGCTGTCATCATTCTGTCTTCATAACGTTATGGTAGTGTCATTTAGCTTCGGTGTAATAGACCTATTTATAGGTACTTGCACTGGAGTGTTCTATGTCGTTACAACCCATAGCACTGCCCTTTCATGGACGAAGTCTTGAATATGCCGCCATTTTAATGGCAAGGGAATCGGTGACGCCAGTCGATGCCGGTTGCCAGACGTTTTTGATGCACAGGCTGGAAAAGTTAGGCTTTGTTTGTGAACAACACAGTGTTGAGGGGGTATCTAACTTGGTGGCGCGTTGGGGGCAAGGTAACCGTCACGTCGCCTTTTGCGGTCATACCGATGTAGTACCGCCCGGACCACTCGAAAAATGGTCAAGCTCACCGTTTTGCCCCACAGTATCGAATAATCGGCTCTTTGGTCGGGGCGCTGCAGACATGAAAACGGGGATTGCAGCGATGCTTGCAGCAACAGAGCGTACGTTGAGTGGGCAATGTCCCGCGCAAACCAGTTTTTGGTGGTTAATTACCAGTGATGAGGAAGGCGAAGCTGAGTACGGTAGCCAATGGATTTTTCATCTGTTGAAAAAACGTGGAATAACAATGGACCAGTGTATAGTGGGTGAGCCGACGGCAGCCGTTCAAACTGGTGACACGATTAAAGTGGGGCGCCGAGGCTCATTGTCAGCCGGTGTTAAAATCAAAGGTAAACAAGGGCATGTTGCTTACCCCCATAGTGCAATCAACGCCATCCATCATAGCGCAGCAGTGATTCACGCGTTAACCCATTACAATTGGGATTCAGGTAGCGCTGATTTTCCAGGAACAAGTATACAAATTACACATATTGATTCCGGTAGCTTCACGGATAACCTGGTTCCCGGTCAATGTGAAATCCAGTTTAATGTACGCTACTCACACCAGTATTCAGAACAGTCGCTAAAACAGCACTTACTCAATTTGATTCAAGGGTGCAATGTCGACGCGCAGATTGATTGGTCTCGTCCCTGTGAGGCGTACTTTAGTAAGCCAAGAGATCAACATTGCTTAATAGGCGCTATCGAGGAAGCTATTTTTAATGCTACAGGACGCTATCCTGTTCTCAGTACCTCTGGTGGTACGTCAGATGGGCGTTTTTTTGCGTCTGAAACGACCCAAGTGGTTGAAGTTGGCGTGCCTAATCAAACGATTCACCAGGTCAACGAATCAATTCATGTGTCTGACTTACTTACGCTAGAAGATATTTTCGCTGATTTGGTGGAAAAATTGGTATTGAATTGATTGGGTGTGACTAGATAAGAAAACCACCGCTTGGTGGTTTTCTTTTATCGGATGCTAAGCAGACTTTGGCAATTCAACAACAGGTAAGTATCGCTTGCGCTTTTTCTCTGTCAATTGTTCTAAGTCGACCACAATCAGGCCATCAATGCAGTCAGAAAAATCAGGGTCGACGTTAAAGTCCAAAAATGCGACACCTTCGGGGTGGCAAACTTCAGTATATTGCTTGTATAGGGTGGGAACATTGACTCCCATATTGGCAAGCAAATGCTTTAACTCAGTGAATTCTTTTTTGTAGTCTTCACCTGCAAATGTCGCCAGCGATTCCTCGCTAGGTTGGAAAGGCAGTTTGGAAGAAGCGTGTCCAAATTTTGCGGGAAAGTGGCGCTGATAAAAGCTAACTAGCAATTCTTTAGCAGGTTGCGGAAACGTATTGCTAATGCTTACAGGGCCAAATAAATAACGGTATTTAGGATAGCGGGTTAAAAATGCACCAATGCCAAACCACAAGTAATCTAGACTGCGTTTACCCCAATACCTAGGCTGCACGAAACTTCTTCCAAGCTCTAAACCTTGAGAATACAGGGTGTCATTCTCACTCGCGTAGTCAAAAAGTGTGGCAGAGTAGAGGCCAGTAGGGTGGCCTTTCTCTGACAAGGTTTGCGCATCGCCAAATCGATAGGCGCCGGCTATTTCGAGATCGTCGTCATCCCACAGTACCAAATGAAAGTAATAACTGTCGTACGCATCGATATCACGACGTTTATTGGTTCCCTCGCCAACCGCTCTAAACGCGATTTCTCTCAAACGACCAATTTCTCGCATGATAGGAGAGCAACCTGTGTGTTGGTATAGATAAATGTGTTTACCGTCGGATGTTTTCCCAAGCATCTCACACGCTTTAACCGCGCGGCTCAGCTCCTTCCTGTCTTCCGGAAGGGCAATTGAAGCTTGAGTTGCGAAAATCCCTTTTTTATTGCCGCCAATTCGATACAAATGACGTTTAAAGAGTTTCACTTGATCTTTTAGCGGAATAGTCAGCGTTTGATATGCCTCCAGTGGAATAACTTCACCAATTCGCATGGGAAGGTGTTTACGGCGTTGCTTAAACATTTCTTTCACCAACAAGGCTGTCGCTAACGGTTTATAAATCATCGACACGCTGTAAAACATTGGGGAGTTTTTGGCATCGATAAACACCGGTAAAATTGGCGACTTTGCTTGTTTTGCAATTCGTAAAAAGCCGGTGTGCCACCGAGTATCACGGACGCCTTGCGGGCGCAGACGAGAGACCTCACCAGCAGGGAAAATCAGTATGGCGCCATCATTGTGCAAGTGTTGTTGGATATTCGACAGGTGCTGCTTGGGTGTGCCGCCTTGCATGTTGTTAACGGGAAGTAGCATGTCATGAAGTGGCTCAATCGCCATCAACATTTGATTGGCAACTACTTTTAAATCGTGTCTGACTTCACTTACCAACTTTATGAGTGCCAGCGCGTCGAGGGAGCCAATAGGGTGGTTAGCGACAATGACAACGCGGCCTTCGGTGGGAATGCGCTCTTTTTCGACGTCACGAATTGAGTAGCTTATATTGAAAAACTCGAGTACTTGCTCAACAAAGTCAATGTCTTGGTGGTGCGGGTAGGTATCGCCGAACTCTTTTATTTCTCGTTCGTGTAGTAAGTGCCGCAACACAAAGCTTAATGGTTTGCTCAGCAGTGGGTTATTCGCAACTTGTGGATAGTGCTTGTTAAGTACGTCGTCAACAGTAAACATGGTCATTCCCGTTTTTTCGCGAACGATACCAACTCAATGTGACGATTTGTGCACAATATTGTTGCAGTTAATTGACACTTGGTTTGAGCAAGGGTTGAACGCTTGATATTACGTGTAGCGCCGGCCCAATGGGCTAAAGCATTAGGCCGATGCTTGTTTACGCCACGCTAGGCCGCTCGTGTTGTCTTTTGTTTTTGTGGAAACAATGCAACGGATTGGTTTGCTTTCAATTCGTCGACCCAATGAACCAGTGATAAATTACCTTGCTGGTCTTCACATAATGCTGAGCAGTTTTCAATCCAATCTCCGTCATTGATGTAATGAATACCATTAACCATATGCTCTTCTGGATGGTGGATATGACCACAGATGACGCCATCAAGCCCCATGTCAGCAGCTCGTTTACATGTGGCATGGCGGTAACGAGATATCGCCTCGTTAGCACCTTTAATATGCTGTTTGATGTAGCCAGCGAGAGACCAGTAATGGTTGTTGCGCCAAGCTCGGAAGCGGTTGTACCAGCGATTAACAAATAGCAATAAATCGTAGCCTTTATCACCAAGCCATGCTTCGAATTTGCCTAACGTAACGTCGCCGTCAAACTGATCACCGTGAAGCACGAGATAGCGTTTGCCGTTTTGTGTTGTGTGAATGAGTTCGCGTTCGACTTCGATGTCGCCAAAAACCATACCTGAATACGACTGGATGGGTTGGTCATGGTTACCCGGTAAGTAGACAACGCGTGTGCCTTGCCCACTCATTTGCATGACCTTATGCATCACTTGGTTGTGCGCATCGGGCCAACGAAACTGTTTAGTCATTTGCCACATGTCGAAGATGTCGCCGACCAGATACAAGGTATCGCAGCTATTGTTGTCTAAAAAGCTGAGGAGAAAATCAGCTTTGCAGTCTTTATTACCAAGGTGGATATCTGAAAGCCAAATCGTTTTGTGATGTATTTTTTTCATTGCGCGCCCCAAGGAGGTTACCTTGGAACGTCACTATAGAAATGACGTCTTACAGTTGGGTGACGATAGTTTGAACAGTTCGTGAAAGATCTATTAAGCGATGATTACAGCTCATCGGTATGACACGTCTTAAATGATAGGCATAAAAAAAGCGCCAATCGGCGCTTTTTTGAAACGTTTCACTAAACAGGCTTAGCCAAGTGCTTTAACTTGAGCAGCCAAACGGCTCTTATGACGAGCAGCTTTGTTTTTGTGAATCAAACCTTTGGTAGCCATTCTGTCAAGAATTGGAGTGGCAGCAGCCAGTGCAGCCTGGGCACCCTCTTTATCGCCACTGGCGATAGCCGCTACTACTTTTTTAATACTTGTACGAGTCATGGAGCGACGGCTGGCATTATGCTGGCGACGCTTTTCGGCTTGAATTGCACGTTTCTTAGCAGACTTAATGTTAGCCAAGGTGTAACTCCCAAAATAAATTCATGTCAAAATCGAGGGTGCGGATTATGCTTAGCAATCGCGCAATTGTCAAATGCTTTTACGTAAAAGTATTTAAAAACCGCATTGGATCACAAAACCGCACCAACAGCCGTGTATATTACCTTATTTTGCACCACAATGTCTGTGTGATTATCGAATAGGAGAGTGGAGTGCTTACTGTAGCGGATATTATGACACACGAGGTTATCGCACTTGCGCCAGAACAGTCACTGGCAGATGCCCATCGACTCGCTCGGGAAAAAGGAATTCGCCATATACCTGTAGTCGAGCCGGAATCTAATGCGTTGGTTGGCATTGTGACGCAAAAAAATATGATTGCAAAAGTGATTCATCTACTGACACTGTATGGAAAAGCAAAAATGGAAGAGCAGGAAGCGAGTACCAATATTATGGAGATAGCTGAGGTCGATTTTGATGTCGTCCACTCAGCTCAAGTACTGACAGAAGTTGCCCCATTTTTTCTTAGAAATAAACACGGATGCTTACCGGTTACCGACGCTCAACACAGGCTAATTGGTATCGTTACTTCATCAGATTTTGTGAAATTATCAGTGAAGTTACTCGAAGACGATGCTGATGCGTAGTTTGCTCGTCAAGATTTTGATTTTGAAGCGTTTCAACGAAGCCGTATAAACGGTATATTGTCTGTTTGTGGAAGCAAACAGGACTCGCTGTGTCATCAAAGTTGCTAAAATCGGGATTAATCGTCAGCATGATGACACTCATTTCACGGGTGTTGGGTCTTGTCAGGGATGTCGTTGTTGCCCGCTTAATGGGCGATGGTGCGGCGGCGGACGTCTTTTTCTTTGCGAATAAAATCCCCAATTTTTTGCGGCGATTGTTCGCCGAGGGCGCGTTTGCTCAGGCGTTTATTCCAGTTCTGACTGAAGTCAGTCACGATAACGATAAACAAGCGCTACGAGAATTTATTGCCAAGGTGTCTGGGACCTTAGGCGCTATTGTGTTTGTTGTGTCTATTATTGGCGTTGTTGCCTCTCCCGTATTAACCGCACTGTTCGGGATGGGGTGGTTTATCGACTATATCAATGATACCGAAGGTGACACCAAATTCGAGTTGGCGTCCCTAATGCTCAAGATTACGTTTCCTTATCTCGCCTTTATCTCTTTGGCTGGTTTAGCGGGTGCAATTCTTAATACCATAAATCGATTCGGTGTGGCCGCATTTACACCTGTTTTGCTGAATATTTGCATCATATCAATGGCTATGTTTGCCGGCCCTTACATGGCGCAACCCGCGTTTGCATTGGCATGGGGCGTATTTATCGGCGGAATTGTTCAGCTTGGGTTTCAACTGCCGTTTTTATACCGGGCTGGATTACTAGTTAAACCCAAATGGGGCTGGCATGACCCAGGCGTTGTCAAAGTTCGCACATTAATGATACCGGCGCTGTTTGGTGTATCTGTCGGGCAAATCAACCTATTACTCGACACGTTAATTGCAAGCTTCTTGGTGACAGGCTCTATCAGCTGGTTGTATTACTCTGACCGCTTACTGGAATTTCCATTGGGATTGTTCGGTATCGCAATCGCTACTGTGATTCTACCGACACTATCTAAAAATCATGTTGCAAAAGACCCTCATGCCTTCGCCGCAAATATAGATTGGGGAATTAAAATGGTCACGGTACTGGGATTACCAGCAGCCGTTGGCTTGGCCATGCTTGCGGAGCCGATTCTGACGGTGATTTTCCAACGCGGCGCTTTCACTGCTGAGACGGCGCGAATGGCGTCATACAGCCTAATTGCTTACGCGTTTGGCTTGCTGAGTTTTATGTTGGTTAAGGTCCTAGCGCCTGGCTTTTACTCACGTCAGGATACCAAAACCCCAGTGAAATTTGGCATTTGGTGTATGGCGGCTAATATGGTTTTCAACTTAATATTTGCGATTCCTTATGGCTATATCGGCTTGGCAATAGCGACCAGTTTATCAGCCACGTTGAATGCAGCGTTGCTATATACAACACTTAAAAAGCAAAACACGATACGCTGGTTTCCCGGTTCTCTCGCGACATTAATAAGAGTTGTTATCGCCAGTGCAGCGATGGGGGCCGCTTTGTTGTTTCTACGACAAACGGTATTAGTCGCCGATGCTCAATTGTATGAACAGATTTGGCGATTGATAGTCACGATTGGTGGGGGGGCAGGCGTTTTTGGTGTCACCCTTGCGTTAATTGGCGCGAGACCAAGACACTTTAAACCGGCGTCGTGACGCAAGAGTAGACCCACCGTGTCGTACAATTTTTGAGCGAACAATTCGCTTCCTTGAAAACTCAGCTCAGATACTCCCTTATAGGCATTGGTATTAGTCGCTGGCTCGTTTATAATCGCGAGCTTTGGCATGAATCCAAAGACAAGGGCCTTGAGTAGTGGAGTTAATTCGAGGGTTGCATAATTTGCGACCTCAACACGCAGGTTGTGTACTGACCATTGGCAAATTTGATGGTGTTCATTTGGGACATCAAGCGGTGTTGTCCAATGTGAAACAGCAAGCGAAAAAGCTGGGGTTACCCGCCACAGTAATGGTTTTCGAACCACAACCTGAAGAGTTGTTTAGCCCTGACTCAGCGCCAGCGAGACTCAGCCCTCTGCGAGAGAAGTATCAAAAGCTCGCAGCACTTGGTGTTGACCGTCTTCTGTGCGTGCGATTTACTCGAGAGTTTGCGCAATTATCAGCGCAAGCATTTGTCGACGAGTTAATTGTGAAACAACTCGGCGTGAAGTTTCTGGTCGTTGGCGATGACTTTCGTTTTGGAAAAATGCGAAAAGGCGATTTCGCGATGCTCAAAGAAGCAGGAGAGACGCACCAATTTGATGTTGCCAGTACTCAGAGTTTCCGTATGCATGATTGCAGAATCAGCTCAACGGCGATCAGAGAAGCGCTTGCTAATGGCGATATGCAGCTAGCTAACGAGATGCTAGGAGAGCCTTTTTATATCGAAGGTAAAGTCGTTCACGGCGAGAAAAAAGGCCGAACGATAGGGTTCCCAACAGCGAACGTATTACTCAACCGTTTTAATGCGCCTATTGGCGGCGTATTTGCGGTGACCGCGGACGTCAGCGGCACAACATTGAATGGCGTGGCAAATGTTGGATACAGGCCAACACTTGACGGGCAACACATGCAATTGGAAGCTCACTTTTTTGATTTCGATGGTGATCTATACGGCAAACCAATTCGCGTGCATCCAGTCAAGAAAATCAGAAATGAAATGAAATTCGCATCCTTCGATGCGCTTAGACAACAGATTGAGCAAGATGCGCGAGAGGCGCGTCAGCTTTTTGCTAAATAACGGGGTGTAAACCCTAACGGTCGAAAGGCCTTACCGGTGGACGGAAATAACAGAGATATGAGCGATTATAAAGCCACATTGAACCTACCTGAAACGCCATTCCCAATGCGTGGAAACTTGGCTCAGCGTGAACCAAAGATGCTGAAAGACTGGCAGAGTAAGGATTTATACCAAAAAATTCGTGACGCAAAACAAGGCAAAACACCTTTTATTTTGCATGATGGCCCTCCATACGCGAACGGTGATATTCATATTGGTCATGCGGTAAATAAAATCCTCAAAGACATTATTGTTAAATCAAAGACACTATCTGATTTTGATGCGCCCTATGTGCCCGGTTGGGATTGCCACGGTCTGCCAATTGAATTGATGGTAGAAAAGAAAGTGGGTAAGCCGGGCAAAAAAGTGACCGCTGCCGAGTTTAGACAAAAATGCCGAGAGTATGCACAGCGTCAAATTGATGGTCAGATGGCGGGTTTCAAACGCTTAGGCGTGTTTGGCAATTGGGATAATCCCTATAAAACGATGGATTTCAAATCTGAAGCCGACATCATTCGGGCGTTGGGTCAAATCGTTGAGTCTGGTCACTTGGAGAAAGGGTTTAAGCCTGTTCATTGGTGTACCGATTGTGGTTCTGCATTGGCAGAAGCAGAGGTTGAATATCAAGATAAAGTGTCACCAGCCATTGATGTGAAGTTTCCGGTTAATGACTTAGAGAAAGTGGCAAACGCCTTTGGCGTAGACGCAAGTGCGTTGGCGGACAACAACGCCTCTGTGGTTATTTGGACCACGACGCCATGGACACTACCCGCAAACCGCGCCGTCAGCTTGCATCCTGAACTATCTTACGCCCTTGTTGATCTTGGAAGCGAGCATGGATGGGTTATTCTTGCTGATGACCTTGTCGCGTCATGTGCTAAGCGTTACAGCATTGAGCACTTTGAAGTGGTTGCACGTTGTGCGGGTCAGGAGCTTGAACTCGTTGCCCTTGATCATCCTTTCTTAGATCAACAGGTCCCCGTTATTCTTGGCGACCACGTTACAACTGAGTCGGGTACAGGCTGTGTACACACTGCTCCTGCTCACGGTGTAGATGACTTTAATGTTGGTAAAAAATACGATTTGGAAGTCTACAATCCAGTAGGTGGGAACGGTGTATACCTTGAAAACACCCCACTTTTTGCTGGACAACACGTATTCAAAGCCAATGACTCTGTGATTGAAGTCGTTAAAGAACACGGTAACTTGTTGCTCAACGTGAAATATGAGCACAGCTATCCGCATTGTTGGCGCCACAAGACGCCAATTCTTTTCCGCGCAACGCCTCAGTGGTTTGTCAGTATGGACAAAAAGGGGTTGCGTCAAGCGTCGCTTGAGCAAATTGAAAAGACGAAGTGGATCCCTGAATGGGGCCAAAATCGGATTGAGAAAATGGTCGAAGGTCGACCGGATTGGTGTATTTCACGCCAGCGAACTTGGGGTGTCCCAATTCCGTTGTACGTCAATAAACTTACCGGGGAGTTACATCCTCAGTCGGGTGAGTTTATTGAAAATGTTGCTCAACAAGTTGAACAAAAAGGTATTCAAGCGTGGTGGGATTTGGACGACGCTTCATTGTTGGGCGCCGATGTTGATAACTACGACAAGGTCATGGATACCCTTGATGTTTGGTTTGACTCAGGTGTTACGCATTATTTTGTCGTTGATCGTCGCGATGATATTCCAGCCAGTGCTGACCTCTATCTTGAGGGATCTGACCAGCATCGAGGTTGGTTTATGTCGTCATTGATGTCGTCTACCGCAATGCATGGTCACGCGCCCTACAAAGAAGTGTTAACACATGGTTTTACCGTTGATGCTCACGGCAAAAAGATGTCGAAATCTGTAGGTAATGTGGTTGCGCCGCAAGACGTCACCAATAAGCTCGGCGCCGACATCTTGAGGTTGTGGGTCGCTTCAACGGATTATCGCGGTGAAATTGCGGTATCGGATGAAATCTTAAAACGCGCAGCGGACGCTTATCGTCGTGTGAGAAATACGGCGCGTTTCTTGTTGGCCAATCTAAATGGATTTGAGCCATCACAAGACTCGCTCGCACAAGACGAAATGGTGGCTTTAGATCGTTGGATCGTTGCCAGAACAAAAGCGGTACAAGCTGAAATTGTTGACGCTTACGAACGCTATGATTTATTAGCGGTATCACAGCGCTTAACCCATTTTTGTTCAATTGAGCTGGGTAGTTTTTACCTCGACATCATTAAAGACCGTCAATATACGGCTAAAGGTGACAGTCAAGCTCGCCGCTCATGTCAAACGGCCTTATATCATATTATCGAAGCATTGGTTCGCTGGATGGCACCAATCACAAGCTTTACGGCGCAAGAAATCTGGCAAGCCATGCCGGGCAATCGCAGCGAGTTTGTATTCACTGAAGCTTGGTATGACCAATTAGAAGACTTTTCAGTATCTGTAGGCTTTGATGATGACTATTGGCAGTCTGTGATGAAAGTCAAAAATGCCGCGAACCAAGCGATGGAACAAGCCCGTAAAGAGGGTGAACTCGGTGGCTCACTGGAGGCAAACATTCACTTGTATGCCAATGATAGCCTTTTGGCCCAGCTTCAAAAACTGGAAGACGAGCTAAGGTTCGTATTGATCACCTCAGGCGTTGTGTTGAAACCGTTAGCTGAGAAATCGGCTAACGCCGTTGAAACAGACATTGACGGCCTGTTTGTTGAAGTGGTGAAGAGCAGTGGAACGAAATGTGTGAGATGTTGGCATCATCGCGAAGACGTGGGCAGTGATGAAACGCACCCAGAGCTATGTAGTCGATGTATTACAAATGTCGATGGTGAAGGCGAGTCTCGTCACTATGCTTAACCTTCTGCGCGAAACCGGACTTCGCTATTTATGGATTAGCGTGATTGTCATCATTGTCGATCTATGGACAAAATACGCGGTGTTGGGGTCGATGAAGTTGTTCGAATCGATCCAATTGACGTCGTTCTTCAATCT
This sequence comes from uncultured Alteromonas sp., assembly GCA_963922845.1. Classification (GTDB taxonomy): domain Bacteria; phylum Pseudomonadota; class Gammaproteobacteria; order Enterobacterales; family Alteromonadaceae; genus Alteromonas. The sequence continues at coordinate 49,506 of CAWUJV010000020.1, read as the reverse complement.
GACTTATGTACGCAACTATGGTGCAGCGTTCAGCTTCCTGCATGAAGCTGGAGGCTGGCAACGCTGGTTATTCACTGGCATTGCTATAGCGGTAAGTGTGATTATTATTTGGTATTTGAAGCAAATGCCGAAACAACAACACCGTTTACCTATCGCCTTTACCTTTATTTTGGGCGGCGCAATAGGTAACGTTTACGACAGACTTGTTCATGGTTATGTTGTTGATTTTTTAGATTTTTACGTAGGTACATATCATTGGCCTGCGTTCAATATTGCAGACAGTGCGATATTTGTTGGTGCAGCACTTTTGATCTACGACATGCTCGTTAGTGGTAAAGAAGAAGCAACACAAACAAACGAACAGAAGTAGGTAATCTGATGTCAGAGAACGAACTAGTAATTGGCGAAAACTGTGAAGTGATTATGCACTTCGACTTAAAGCTCGAAGACGGCTCAGCAGCTGACTCAACGCGCGTGAACAATAAGCCAGCAAAACTGATTATTGGCGATGGAAGTTTGACCCCAAACTTTGAAAGCTGTTTGATAGGTTTGAAAGCCGGGGAGAAAAAATCTTTTACTCTCGAAGCCAATGATGCGTTTGGTATGCCTAACCCCGACAATGTGCATCACATGGATCGCACCCGATTCGCCAGTGATATGGCGCTGGAAGAGGGGATGATTATAGCGTTTGCTCAGCCTGATGGCAGCGAAGTCCCCGGTATTATTCGAAGCATCGCTGGAGACTCTGTTACGGTTGACTTCAATCACCCTCTGGCAGGCCAAACCGTGGTGTTTGACGTCGAAATTATCGATGTGGCTAACGCGCCCGAATAAGGAAAACGTATGCAAATTCATCTCGCTAACCCCAGAGGATTTTGTGCCGGTGTAGACCGAGCCATTACCATTGTCGAACGTGCATTGGAAATGTTTAAACCGCCTATCTATGTGCGACACGAAGTTGTGCACAATAAATTTGTTGTAGACGGTCTAAAAGAAAGAGGCGCTATCTTTGTTGATGAACTCAATGAAGTACCCGATGACTGCATTGTTATCTTTTCTGCTCACGGTGTGTCACAAGCCGTTCGCAACGAAGCCGGTGATCGAGGCCTAAAGGTATTTGACGCGACCTGTCCATTGGTGACCAAAGTTCATATGGAAGTAACAAGGGCAAGTAAAACCGGTACCGAATGCGTATTGATTGGTCATGCAGGCCACCCTGAAGTTGAAGGAACAATGGGGCAATACGACAATGATCAAGGTGGGATTTATCTCGTAGAGTCAGCTCAAGATGTGGCGACGTTAGAGGTAAAGGATGCGGAAAACCTTTACTACTGTAGTCAAACAACACTATCTGTTGATGATACTGCGGATGTAATTGATGCATTAAGGGCCAAGTTCCCAGCCATACAAGGTCCTAGAAAAGACGATATTTGTTATGCAACACAGAACCGACAAGATGCAGTACGTGATCTTGCCAGTGATTGCCAGGTGCTGTTAGTTGTCGGTGCGCAAAATAGCTCCAACTCTAATCGTTTGCGAGAATTGGCCGAAAAAGTAGGGGCAACTAGCTATTTGATTGCTGATGCTAATTGTCTTAAGACAGAATGGTTCAAAGACGTCGAGCACGTGGGTGTAACGGCTGGTGCATCCGCGCCAGAAGTTTTGGTGCAAGGGGTCATTGAAAAGCTTACAGATTGGGGCGCGGTTAAAGCGTCTGAACGTCCTGGTCGCGAAGAAAACGTAGAATTTGCTGTGCCTAAAGAGTTGAGGGTTAAGTTGGTTAGCTAACCGATTCGAATACCTAATGCACAATTATGACAAAGGCATACGTGAGAGCGGATGCCTTTGTTCGTTTAGGCTCGGAAAAAATGACGTCAAGATTTGAGCAAATCATAACGCATCATTTTCAATACGCTTTGACTTAGGCTAATACTTTAAGATTGCAAATTGTGAGTTAGCATGGATGTGATAGAAGATCGATCGGTAACGAGGCGAATGAAGATTCGGCAACAACAAAATCAACAAAAAGGTGTAGGCATGATTGAGGTACTGGTTACCTTGTTTATCTTGTCTGTCGGTTTGTTGGGAGTCGCGTCGCTGCAGTTCGTTGGATCATTTGCTAATGTTAACGCCATTAGCCGCACGCAAGCCGAGCTCGTTGCGAAGCAAACCGCAGAGCGTATTCGAGCTGCTTCTCGTATCTCAGCCGTAGGCGATGGTTTTGTCGTTGGGGCCAATTATTTTGAAAATAAGTTTTACAACTTTAGTAACTTGTCATGTGCGTCGTCTGCGCCACCCTATCAATGCTTCTGCTTAGAGCGTCCAGCTGGCGTTCCTGATTGTCAAAATGGCACATGTAATGAAGACAACATGGCGATTTACGATGCATGGGCAATGTCTTGCTCTGCCGTGCAGGCGAATCCGAAGACGACCATTTCTGTCGCATGTGACGACAGCAACACCGGTGATACCGACACATGCAGCGTGGGGTCTCGTATTGAGATCATGTTGCGGTGGCCCGTGACGGTATCGGAAAATCGTAGCTCTACTTTGGTCGCACGATGTAACCCTAATTCAGGTGATAGTTATGCCTGTGTCTACAAAGACATAACGCTATGAACGCCCGTGGTTTTTCTCTCGTCGAACTGATGATTTCACTCGCCTTGGGCTTAGTGATAACCGGTGCTGTGATACAAATTATGGTGAGTAATCAGGTCACAAATAGTTTCAATACCGCGGTGGCACAGGTTCAAGAAAGCGGCCGCTTCATCATGCTACGTTTACAGCGTGATCTTCTAGAAACGGGTCGCTATGACTTAGTTACAGCACAAATCGATAACAGTGTCGACCCGATAGTTGAAGCTGCATTTGTCCAAAATCAACCTATTGGTATTGCAGGGGCTTATGCGATGAATGCCACGCTAGGGTCAGTTCAAGCGGCCTTGGGTGGGAACGATCAGATCGTGGTCAATTTTCTCGGTGAAGAAGATTGCAACGGCAACAATCACGGCTACGCGGTGGGCGATCAATTCCATGTTGTGAATCATTACTACGTCAACAACGATTCATTGATGTGTATCGGATATGACGGTAGGGCGCTGAGAGGGTTGAGGATAGACCCATCGCCTTCTTCGGGACAAATTCTCATCGATAATGTAGACAGCTTTCAAGTTCAATACGGGGTAACCGACCCGGTTGGCGGAACAGAAGCACAACCTGTCCGTTATATTACCGCCTCTGAGTTAGGTAATATCTATGGCACGAATCGTCAAGTCGTGGCATTGCGCATTGGCTTATTGCTATACAGTGACAATGGATCAGTCAATCAACTCAATGCGCCTCGGTTTGCTGTTTTGAATGAAGCGCCTGTGACGAAAGATACGCAACATTACTACCAAGTATTTTCTCACACGATGACATTGAGAAACATGAAACATTTTGTGAGGAGTATCGAATGAAAAAACAACAAGGTTTGGTGCTAGTACTATCACTCCTCATTTTGGTGTCGTTAACGATTTTGGGTATTAGCGCGGTATCAAGCAGCTTGGTGCAAAATAAGATGTCCACCTCGATGCAGCAATCAGGTATGGCATTTGATGCCGCAGAAGCGGGACTGGCGGGCGTGTTTTTTGAATCTGAAGATGAGGTGTTGTTGGCCAACAATGCACTGACAGACCCTTTATCAGAAGCACGTCAAGGCAATCAGTTCGTACCCGGTGTCGATACGCTAAGTTGTTTTGAAGAGAACACCTGGACCAATCGACGAATCACTTCCGGTGGCCTTTCGACGGGAACACGCCATACCGGCGAAGGTACCTATCAATCGTCTCCTGCGACCAATAGTTGGTCAAGAACGGCGTTTGTCCGCGAACAATCATGCCGAGGGTCTAGCAATGTGATTGGCGGCAGTAACATCAATTGCCACGTCTTTATCGTTAGGGGATGTGGCCAAGTAGCAGGAAAATCGCGAATTGTCGCGAATACGGTGTCGGCGTCTGTGTATGCCCCTGCGTCACAATAATATAGAGGCTTAGTCATGAAAAAAATATCCAGCCTTCTCGTTTTCACGTCTATGTGGTTTTGCATTGGTTTCTCGGCGTTCGGTGACGATCTAGATATCTATGTTGGTACGTCCTCTACGGCGGTCACCTATAACCCTAACGTCCTCTTTATTATGGATACATCGGGAAGTATGACCGGTACTGATGGTACTGGTCAAACGCGGATGTTAAGAGTGCAAAATGCACTACGCCAAACTCTGGCGGAATCGACGAACATCAATGCGGGCTTAATGCGATTTTCTGATTGGGGTGGTCCAGTGCTTTTCCCTATCCGAAGTATCGATGAATCGATTACCCCCGAAATTATCACGTCCACCGCAGATGATGCGGATGACGCTTATGAAATCAACGGCACCGTTACGGTTAATAACAATCGACTAAAGCTAAGCGCTGGCACGGATACGGTTGTCACAGGGGTACGCTATCAAGACCTGATGATTCCGCAAGGCGCGACAATAACAAGCGCCTATTTTCGATTAACCACGAGCGTTTACAATATTGCCCCCACTACATTCACTATTTCGGGTGAGTTGAGTGGAGATGCGGACCCATTTACATCAAACACCAATGATATTAGTGCACGGACTCAAAGTACCAATCAAGTCTTGTGGGAAAACGACAATGAATTTAATGGGTCAGGGGATGTGGTAGTGTCGCCAGATTTTTCGTCTGTTATACAAGAAATTGTTGATCAGGCCGATTGGTGTGGAGGTAACAATTTAGGGCTGTTTATTAAGGGTGAGAGTACTGACCCCGCCAGTAACCGAGAAATTCGCGCGTCTGATGATGGAGCAGGATTATCACCTCAACTGGTTGTGAGCTACGATGATACAACGGCGACAGGCTGTGTGAGCGGCACGGCATATCATCAAGTAGATGCCAACAGAGACAATGTGGAAGAACAACCTTCTGGCTACGATGCCACAGGTTCAGAGTTAACCATGTCATCTTCGTCGAACTCGTATATTGGTATTCGCTTCCCTAACGTCAATATTCCACAGGGGGCGACGATAGACCGAGCCTTCATTCGTTTTACGGCATACACGACCGATGCATGGAGCAGTGCGTCGACCTTGATCAGGGCCGTGACCCAAGACAATATTGACGATTTTGACCCGCATTACCGTTATGACATAAGAGATCTACCCAAGTCTGGTGGGGTAAACTGGTCAATGCCCTATTTCTATCGCAATAGTGAGTATGATACGCCAGACTTGACGGCAATGGTGCAAGGGCTAGTGAACCGTTCTGGTTGGGCACCGGGCAACGCGATGGGCTTCGTACTCAGCAACTTTGTGGGCAAACGCGGGGCTTATACATACCGAGGAAAACCCTCTGGTGCTCCTCAGCTCATTATAGAATATCAGGGTAATGCTACACCTGGGGTGACTTCTACCGTTAGAGACCATCTTATTAGTAAGGTTGATGAATTAACCGCAAGTGGTTTTACCCCTATCGTTGATACCTTGTATGAAGCTTCACTTTACTATGGCGGTATGGGCGTTGACTATGGCGCGGCACGGGGAACATCCAGTGTGTCTTCAAGAGTAAGGCGTAATACGCGGGTTAGTCACCGCGCCTCTTATGTAGGACCCGACGCGGTAAGGCCCTCGGGTTGTTCTGAAGACAATTTAAGTGATTCTGATTGTATCAATGAATACATTCCAGAACCTGCGACGTATATCAGCCCTGTTCAAAACCTTCAATGTCAGACCAACAACCATATCGTGTTGTTGTCAGATGGTGAAGCGAACAACAACCATAGTGTCGATGAAATTCAAGCACTTCTTGGACAAACCTGTGGCAGTGGTCGAAGCGGTGAAATCTGCGGATTAGAGCTAGTGCGAAATATCAGTAAATCTGATACATCCGCAATCGACGCTAGGGTCATTACACATACAATAGGCTTTGCTGCGAACAGCACTGCAAACAACTTCCTTAATCAGTTGGCAGTACAAAGTGGTGGTGGATTTTATCAAGCCGAAAACAGCACACAGCTGCTTGATGCGTTTAAAACCATACTGAGGTCAGTCAAAGACATCAATGCGACATTTGTATCGCCGGGCGTTGCGGTTAACCAGTTAAACCGATTGACTCACAGAGACGAACTTTATTTCGCACTGTTTAAGCCAGCCGAAGGCACCATTTGGCCTGGTAACCTCAAGAAGTACAAAATTGATGGGGATGTCATTCTTGATCAAAATGGTCGTGATGCAGTTGACAGCGTTACCGGTTTTTTCTCCGATACGTCGCAAAGTTATTGGTCGATTTTAACGGACGGCAATGACGTTAGGGAAGGAGGCGCAGCGAGCTTGATGGGAACGTCAAGGAATATGTACTTCTTTGAAGGGCCGGGCGCCATCATTAGCTCAAGTAATCAGATTCATGAAAGCAATGACGAAATCTCAACAACAGACTTGGCGATAGATTCATTGGCAGACGCCACTGCACTGCGCAGTACTTTACTCAAATGGGCGAGAGGCGTGGACGTGCGAGACTACGATGGTGATGGTGATGTCACTGATTCTCGTATGCAAATGGGTGACCCTATTCATTCTCAACCTGTGGTAATTAACTACAGCGAAACTGATTCGGCTATTCTGGTCGCTACTAACCACGGTTTCTTGCACTCGTTTGACGCTGAAACTGGCCTCGAGAATTTCGCGATTGCGCCAAAAGATATGTTGCAGAACGTCTATGATTTCTACCAAGACAATTCGACGCTAAATCATATCTATGGCCTTGACGGTGACATGGTCATTCGCAACTTTGACGATAAAATTTACTTGTACCTAGGTATGCGCAGAGGCGGCCGTAACTATTATGTGTTCGATATCACGAGTAAAACGTCACCGTCGCTCGTCTATGCTATTCAGGGTGGGTCTACCGGATTCGAAAAACTGGGACAAACCTGGTCGCGCCCTACTATTACCAAGGTAAGAATGGGTAACACGATAAAAGACGTGGTTATTTTTGCAGGTGGCTATGACGATAGCCAAGACAATAAAACAATACGCACTCCTGACGGTGTCGGTAATGCCGTGTACATTGTTGATGCGTCGACAGGCGAATTACTGTGGTCAGCGAGCAACGCTGACGCAGACCTCAATATCCCAGAGATGACCTACAGTATCCCTGGTCGAGTATCGGTTATTGACCGTGACAACGACGGATTCGCTGATCACATGTATATCGCCGATATGGGAGGCCAATTGTTCCGACTGGATATATACAATGGCGAATCGGGCAATGATTTTATCAAAGGCAAGCGTCTTGCTGACTTGGGTGGTGAAACGGCTGAAAATAATCGTCGATTCTTCTATGGTCCAGACGTGTCAGAGGTCGCCTTAGGAAACGAGTTGTACTACGCGGTCGCGCTGGGTAGTGGCTGGAGAGCATCGCCCCTCGATGAAGTCATTGATGATAGATTCTATATGCTCAAAGACAAAGGTGTGTTTGCGTTAGACGAAAACAACTTATGGTCATTTGAGACAGGCCTCACGGAATCAAGTTTCTACGATGCGACCGACCACTTACTCAATAGTACGGACAGCACGGAAAGAGAGTTAGCATCTAATGCCTTTGCCAATAAAAACGGCTGGATGTTGCGTCTTACGATAGGCGGAGAAAAAGTATTATCTTCGCCTTTGATTATCGATTACAAGGTATTCTTTACCACCTACATTCCGGCCAGTAGCAGCGAAAGCCTGTGTGCGCCCCCATCGGGTAATAGTCGTGCCTATTTGGTCAATCTGTTTAATGGCAATGCGATCGATGATCTTAACCAAGATGGCTTTGTAGATGAGCAAGACAGGTCTGCCCAACTAAAACAGACAGGTATTGCACCAGATACTAAGATACTGATAGAAGAAATCATCCAGCCTGTTGTTTGCTTAGGTACCGAATGCGTCTCGGCGGTGGTAGAGACTGACGAAGACGGTAACGAAGTGGCGTGTGGTTCAGACTTCGAGTGTTTAGCGCGTAATATTTACGGGCGATTCGAGCGGGTAACCAAGGGTAGCTGGAAATCCGAGACAGAAAAAGAGTAGAGGATAGAGATGAAAGCCAATATGACACACACTCGAGACGAATCGGGCTTTACGTTGGTAGAATTAATGATCGTGGTGGCTATCATCGGCATCATCACTGCCATCGCATACCCTTCATACCAAAACTTAGTGAATGGCAGTTATCGTTCTACCGCACAATCTGACTTATTGGGCTTGGCCTCTGCGATGGAAAGACATTACAGTGCAACTTTCTCCTACGAGGGAGCCGCGGCGTCTGGAGGCAATACGGGCTCGCCTACCGTATTTAAAACATACTCTCCATCAAGTGAACCAGTGGCCAATAAGCGGTACGACTTAACTATCGTGTCGGTTGGTACAAATGGCACGGATTTCCAGATAAAAGCGACGCCAGTCACCTCTAGCCCATCAAAGGACGATGGCAGTTTGTTCTATTTCAGTGATGGTCGAAAAGGATGGGATCAAAATAATAACGGCACATTAGAAACCAGTGAGTATTGTTGGACGTGTTAATGCATGGCAAGCTAATGCAGCGTCATTGGTGCAAACACGCCGCTGAGCGAAATGGCTTGTGACTGCCCAAAAACATCTATCCAACGCACCTTGGTAATGATCTCGCATTTAGTGCTTGGCTGACTATTGGGCGGTAAATCTTGTAAATCCGTTGACCAGCTTGGTCTAGTTTGGCCTGTTAAGGAAATAGGCGCATACCAGAGCTGCGTTGAGAAGCTGAGAGTCACCTCACGCGGTACGGATATTACGTCGCCGAGTTCTGAATAGGTCATATTGCAGTTGCCTGCGATCTTGATGATTGATAGGACATGGGAAGCTAATTTTATCGCCTCAAATCGATGCTGAGAGGCAGCGATATCAACTCTGGATTTAACGACAAATTGCGTGATGCTCAATGCCGTCATCGCAATAAGCGCGATACCCAATATTCCTTCTACTAAGGCCAAACCATTTTGCTCTCTCATTGTTGTCTCCAAGACATTGGCTTAGGCCTGACGATGGCACGGCGCTTGAGGTTATTGAGCGTTTCAAGTACCGCTTGGTTATAGTGCACTTGAAGAGGTGACGACGTTGATATCTCAGGGATGACCAATGCGCCTTCAATATAGGCGTTGTGGCCTTGTGTAACAATTTGCTTGGTGTGATGTCGGGGAATAAGTATGACGATGCCGATTATACGGCTGCTTGGCTTCATGACTAAATTTCCGCCAAAGAGCAATAATACGGATGGCCTAGCATGACTCCCAATTGTCGTTCCAGAAGCCACTTGGCAATTCCCCTCAATGACAATCAAGACGTGTTCTATAGCACTGGCCCCACTGCAATCAGGTAGCCGCCAATCTGCGATGGCAAGAATGTGGTCTGTATTTGAGTAGTGTTCGCCAAACAGTTCGGTGAGTGTCGAACTACTCGAATAAGTAAATTCACCAGTGTTAGGTAAACGTGCGAACAACGGCCATTGTTCAAGGGTTTGACTCAGTATCGTTTTAATGCCGCTGTTTGTCGGAAAAACAACACGTTGGGTTCTCTCGCGTATACCGTTTATACCAATACTATAGTTGTCCTTGTGTGCGAGGGGAGAGGCGATAGCGTCGAGTATATTTTGATCTAATTGATGCTGTGCATCCGATAGCCTTAAAGCCGATTGGGACAGAGACGAATAGTGTTTGATGGTCAAGAAGACGTGACTTGCGTGACTCATAAGAGCGATACTCGCAACAAGCAGCAGTATGATAAGTGGTCCCAAAGACGCCAGGCCAAATTGACGAAAATCTAGGCTAGTCATGTGCGAAATTCCTAAGCCAAACAACGATAGTCTCACTGAAAAATTCGTTGGGCATGGCGTTGGGGCTGGCCTTAATAAATATTTTCACACCGCGAAACTGGTTAATTGGTGTCACGACAAACTGTGAGACGTGGACGAGATCGGGGGATGTGATGTCCTGCCAAAAACCTTCTTGGCAGCGTCTATCTCCCATTCGATATTCTATTGCGTTGTTGTGAATGCGGTAACCAAAATGCTCCTTTGGGGCCGTTGTTGTGATGGTATTATCGAAGTTGTGATCATAGCCAAATAGAATACAGGAAGAAGACAGGTTTGACGGGTTCGAGCCTATCTGCATGTACGCCATGGGTTTAGTGTGATTAGACTGGTTGATATGCGCGCTGCGAAGCTGAAAGCTTATCATTGCCGCAATTTGTTTAATCTCAATTTGCGCGTCCAAATACTGTTGTTCACGCCAGAAAACGCCGATTGATTGGCTAACAAACCGGGTTGCTGAAATAAGTGTGAGGCTCACAAGCAGTAAGCCGATTAGCTGCTCGACAAGTGAAAATCCGTTACGCATATCAACACGTCGCCATAAAAAGAGAGGTCGACACACTGCATTGGCGAATGCGCCCTAAATGACTAAGAATGATTCTATTCTCTAGTGAACCCGACGTGAGTCTAATGGTCGTTGCACTGCCAAGGCTCGTACCCGCGAAGGCGTTAAATGACAGTGTTTGAATGAACGGGAATGTCGATACTGTGACACTTGGAAACTGGTCTGCAGTAATGGTTTGCCCTTTCGCGTCACAATGAGTCGTGGTGGCGCATCTGCATTGGTTTTCAATCGGGCGACTAATACACCACTTTGCACCCGACTGAATGTAAGCGGTATTACCCTGTTGACCAGTTAATGCAGACGCGCGGGCTTGTTTTATCAAAGCCGATATCTGTGTGCTGGCTTGGTAAAGTTTGAACAATTGATATTGTTCAAAGAAAGATTTCGTCGCAAAACCAATGATAATCAACACCAGAGACATTGCGATGGTGATCTCTATCAAGCTGTAACCTTTGATTTGAAACATTGGAACTGGCGCTATAACGATAAAAACAAGCGCAATAGTAAAGAAAATGCGGTTAGCGGTAAGCTGTATTCAAGGCTAGATCGCTACCCAGCAGAAAGTGAAAATTGTCGAATCGAATAGGCGGGTATAGAGCGGCGTTTACGAACAGGCGATGTTGGTGCCAGAGTGGTTTTCTTTAATGCCGTCATTGTTGCTATCCACCGCTACACTGATTCTTCCGTAGCCACTGATATAGAGTGCACTGGCGTTTTCAACGGCGCCATCTTGTGGGCAAACAACAATACTCGCACTGGGCGTTATACTGCCATCATCAGCAAAGACTAAGCTACCACTTACACCCAAGATTTTGCTATTTGCACCAAGCGCATCGGTGGCCAATACGAGTGTTTCTGAATCCTCTTTCGTGCCGTTACTGTTGTCGTCGATGAACACCATTTTGGCTTGGCTCCAACTCGACACGCAGGTTTTGAAATCCGTAGTAGGGCACATGACGACAGTGACTTCATCATCAATTGCTTTGAACCTGGCTAGCTGAGCAGCGGAACTCATAGTATTGATCTCGGAGACCACACGATTTGACTGGAGAATAGATTGCAGGTTGGGCGCGACGACCGTAATTAAGATTGCGATTATAGCCAGCCCAATCATCATTTCGACGATGGTTAGCCCTTGCTGCGCACGCATTTTCAACCTATTCTCCAGCTACGATATCTTTACCTGATCATAGCCTAAACCAAATCTGTAAGATATAGGTATACTTATTGAGGTATTCGCCTGCGTTGTAATAACTAATCCCTTCGATTTTATGGGGAATTTTTTTGCTCGTGCATTGCTATACGCCAAGTCCGAGCGAGGAATTCGTGCTCAAATAACGGGTTTAGCGATTGATGGACGTGATATTTTTTTAGGCTTATTGCCAGTCAAACCTGACATTTTTTAACTACTTAGCGTAATATTCTATGGCGCGTGACTCTTTGACTTTATTTTTTGCAGCGACTTGCGCCGTATTGATACATCAAAGTTCGGCACGCCTCTAGTTAGTCGGCATTGAACTGGTACCTCTAATTCTATGAGGGACGCAGTGTGATTTTCACAACTTTTAGTCGACAACCTATTCAACGATTGGATTTTTGACATGCAAAAACAGACAGTGATTGATGAGATGAAAGTGTTACCGGAAATCGACGTAGCGTTTGAAGTAACGCGTCGAGTAAATTTCATCAAACAGCAACTCAAAAACTCGGGATTAAATTCACTGGTTTTAGGAATTAGCGGCGGGATCGACTCATGTACGCTTGGGCGATTAGCGCAATTAGCGGTAGACGAACTGAATAGCGAGCATGGCGAAACGTATCAATTCATTGCAGTGAGATTACCTTATCAGGTTCAAGCCGATGAGGCTGACGCACAAGCGTCAATAGATTTTATACAACCAACGCAATCGGTTGCTGTTAACGTTCAGCCCGGCGCTGACGCCATCCATGATGCGACCCTAGCTGCATTGTCGGATACGAATTTACTTCCTCAGGATGAGAGCAAAATTGATTTCGTAAAAGGCAACGTTAAAGCGCGTACGCGTATGGTTATTCAATACGAGATAGCGGGTATGGTAAATGGGCTCGTGTTGGGCACCGACCACTCTGCTGAAAACATTACGGGCTTTTACACTAAATATGGTGACGGTGCATGTGATCTAGCGCCCTTGTTTGGACTAAGTAAGCGACAAGTTCGCCAGGTTGCGGACCATCTTGGTGCGCCGCATACGATCATACACAAAGCGCCAACCGCTGATTTGGAAACATTAAATCCGCAAAAAGCGGATGAGCAAGCGCTGGGTTTAACGTATGATCAAATTGACGACTTCCTCGAAGGAAAAGCCGTAGATGCCGAGGTAGAATCGCGGTTGCTTTACATCTACACTTCAACACAGCACAAGCGCGTGCCGATTCCAACCGTTTATGATGAGTGATCTCTATGAAAAAAATAGAAGCGATTATTAAGCCTTTCAAGATGGATGATGTAAGGGATGCCCTTGCTGACGTCGGCATAGCTGGGATGACGGTGACCGAAGTTAAAGGTTTTGGTCGACAAAAAGGTCACACCGAGCTGTACCGCGGAGCAGAATACCAAGTTGATTTTTTACCGAAGATAAAAATTGAATTGGCGCTACCTGACGATTTGGTTGAGCAAGCGGTAGAAGCAATATCAAATGCGGCAAAAACGGGTAAGATTGGAGATGGAAAAATCTTCGTCTACAACCTTGAATCGGCACTTCGTATTCGAACTGGAGAAAGCAACGAAGAAGCGCTGTAATGCATAAGAGGGTATCGTCAGAACGTGTCGATACCCTTCGTTTTTCAGGCTTAGAAGTTGTATATAATGCCGATTAATCCAGTAGGGACACCACTTTGGTCGACGATCGGGCTGTCTTTGATATCACTGGATAAAAACTGCCAACCAACATTGCCGATAATTTGCCACTGCTGATTGATATTGTAATAACCACTCAATGTGAGGGATGGCTGAACGATACTGCCTACGGAATAGGACGCGAATGAAGATTGTGCGGCCTCATTTTCCGACACGCCCAAATAATAGTCTGCGTAGTCTTCACTGAGGTACTCGACTTCTGCGCCGCCGAATACTTGCCAGCTTCTATCCGTTGCCGAAAACAAACTATGCTGCCAACCTACCACTGCTCGCTGTCCTTGGTGTTCGTTGGTCAAATCTGTGACTAAGCTGGCAGTAAACGAACCACCGAAAAGCGATTGAGTGTATTTCAATCCACCCAGTATGCTTCCATCCCTATCATTGATACCCGCGAGAATTGGATCATTGTCGACTTCTAATTCGTTCGGGCCTAAACCAACCGTAATCGATAGCGATGGACGATCCCTTTCTCCACCAATAAGGTAGTAATCAGCAAAGGGGCCACGAAGGACAAATTTTTCCCCTTGATAAGCGACGGCGGGAAAGACGGTCGCGCCATCTTCACCTCCGATGTACGGGTTAGACTGTAAAAGCCCAACTGCACCTGCAGACCATTGGCCGGCATGGGAACTCAGGGACAAAGATGCGGCGGCGATGGCGCTCAGTATTATCTTAACTTTCATTTTTCCTCCTTTAATTATAAAACTAGACTGTACGGTTTGATAATACGTAAGCTTTAATTATGTAGATCAACACGGAGTATGATAGAGGAAAAAAATGAAGAAGCCATGACACATTTGGCTAGCCATGGCGATAGGCGTTTTCTAGTGATTACACTCAGGGCCGTGAACGTGGCCATGTTCTAGTTCATCGGCAGTAGCGTCTCGTACATCAAGCACTTCAACCTCAAAGGAAAGGTTCATGCCCGCAAGAGGGTGATTACCATCGACAACGACAAATTCATCATTGGTTTCGATAATAATGACAGACTGTTCACCTTGGTCGGTTGTCGCTCTAAACGACATACCTACCTCAACATCCATGCCTTCGAACATCGCGCGGGGGACATCTTGGACTAACTGATCAATACGCTCGCCGTATGCATTTTCAGCGTCAACATCGATGTCGAACTTATCGCCTGGTGCTTTACCAATAAGGGCATCATCTAACCCCGGTATTAAGAAGCCAGTGCCTTGCATAAACACAAGAGGATCTTGACCAAAAGAAGAATCCAGTTCAGTACCGTCTTCTGTAGATACCGTGTAATGCAGTGTTACCACACTGTTATTTGAAATTATCATTTATCGTTTTCCAACGTTAGTTTGGTTTGGGTGGCCTCGATTGACGAGTGCCTTATTCAATGGCGTAGGGAATACGCTTTGCTTCTAGTGGCGTTTGTTCGTCTTCGCTGACTCGAAGAATATCAGCCGGTTGCGTGTCATTCGCTAATACCGCCAGTACCCATGTTTCATCTGCTAAGTTAGCGCAGCGCAGAACAGTTCCACCGCGACGCCAGTTTTCACCAACTTGTTTCTCAATACTACCGCCTATTGCAGCATTTACACAATGATTTGTATAAAGGGGATACGTCGCACGTTTGTTTTTGCCAAGGTACCGTGTTCTGGCGACCACCTCTTGACCCATGTAACAGCCTTTGTCGAAGTCGATAGCGTCAAGTGCTTGGAGGTTCATCATTTGTGGCACAAATTGATTGATATTGTCACCTGTTACCACAGGTAAACCGTGCTGAGTCGCCAATGCTTCGAACACAACTTGTTCGAGAATGGCGATGTCGGCTGCGTCGCAGAATCCCGAGAAGGCTTGAGAAGCGTGTTCATCGAGTACTAACCACAAATGGTCTTCCAGCGGTGAGAGCCTGACACAGAAACTATCGTCACGATTCAATGTAGCCATGGATGACGTTGGTACAGCACCGAACCATTCTTCGACAAAAGACAACAAGCGATTGCCCTTAATTACGTACTGTTCAGGTTTCTGTACTTCTATATCTACTTTCGAGAAAACACCGTATTTTTTTAACTGTTCGGCAGAGGCGAG
Source organism: uncultured Alteromonas sp. (assembly GCA_963922845.1). Taxonomy (GTDB): domain Bacteria; phylum Pseudomonadota; class Gammaproteobacteria; order Enterobacterales; family Alteromonadaceae; genus Alteromonas. The sequence continues at coordinate 34,064 of CAWUJV010000020.1, read as the reverse complement.
CGAGGCTAATTCTGGCGAGACAAGCGTATACCCTTGAGGATTTTTAACGACAAGTTGTATTGCCCATGTTTTACCTTTGAAATCGCAGTGCGCGCTCCACCGAGCACTGTCCTCGTTAAACTGCTGGGTGTTTACCGTTAGTTGGCCGTGTAAATAGGTACCTGCATCGCCGCCTGTTACGCGGATAGCACTGTAATCAGATAGTGCAATACAATAATCAGCGGGGAGCTGACTTAATGAGGCAATCGATTTCATAGTGACTCCTGAAAGGGATACAACACATGGCATGGCCGTTTGATACTAGACTTAAAACTTTGTTCAGTCTTATGCCTCATCGCTGGCACTAGCGTATTGCATCAGTATTGATTTCAATGCAGTAATAGTGGGGGGGAATGTGAATTTCACAAGGTGGTTGCGAGCGAAAAGTCACAAAACTAATCCACCTGAAGCAGAGTCCAGTAAACACAGTATCATTAACGTGATATATTAAATAACAACGGGCCCTAACCACAAAGTGTTGAGAAAAGATTAGCTTATGTTTGAACCTAAAAGGCGTGCTCGCCTTAAATGGGCATGTCGCCGCGGTATGCTTGAATTGGATGTGTTGTTCTTACCGTTCGTCGATGAGGCATTTGACGACCTGTCGTTTGGACAACAAGAAATATTCGAAAATTTGTTAACGTGTGATGATCCTGATTTGTTCGCATGGTTCATGGGACATCAGTCTTGTCCCGACCCAGTGCTGGCTGAGATGGTGAAGCTAATTTTAGATCGTGTCAAAGTATAGGCTTGACCTATTCCAACATACGTTTTGTCACTATAGGCTGTTTGGCCATTTGGCCACAGCCATCTTAATTTGGGGAAGTCTCAACGAATTCCTCCGCGATGTACTTTCTGACTATTATGTCGTTCACAGTTGCCTTGTAGTTTATTGTTGTGTGGCCGTATACGCGTTGATTTATGGTTCCTCTCAACATCGCGTTGTCAATGTCGACTCGCAAGGCTGGTGGCATGAAGACGATGATAGACAATGGAAAATATCGACGACCTCACGGATTAGTCGTTTTTTTATTGTGGTTTACTTAACCGACCCAATCACAGAAAAAACAAAACGCTGCTGTTTTTTCCCAACCGATATGTCTGAATTGGACTTTCGTCGCTTAGCTCGTATTATAAGAGTATCAACCTTGTGAAAAACAAAGGAATGTTACGATGTCGGCTAATGTTGGTTTGTTGTTTAAAGCACTGCTCAAAAAGGCAGATAAACCGAGGTTGTCAAATTTCAAACCTCCTGTTCTGAGTGATATTAAACCGCTTACAGCGATGGTTAACATCGTGCCAGAACATTGGCGAGCGTATGCGCAATGCACGGGATGGTTGGTAAAAGAGGGCGGGGCAGACCAACTCCATCCTTGTTATCTGCAAACGCTGTCTTTAAATCTGCAACTTCAATTGCTGACTGCGAATACGAGTCCATTTCCTTCCATGGGTCTGGTTCATGTCGGAAATCACATTCGCCAACTTCCCGATCTCAACCCAAATGATGCGATTCAATTGGACTGTCATTACGGCGAAGTGACAGAGCACCCCAAAGGGTGGCAGTTTGAAGTGATTGTAACGGGCACACAAAACGGCAAGCTGAGATACACGGCTGTTGGTTTGTATTTTTGTCGTTGGAAAGCGCCACATGTCGGAGCGTCCACTCCAGTCAGTGAAAATGAAATGAACTGCCCTGATGTGGGGATGTTGAGATTGGACGCCAGCAAAGAGATAGGTTGGCAATACGCCAAAATATCGGGTGATTTTAACCCTATCCACTTACACCCTGTTTGTGCAAAATGGTTTGGGTTTAAAGGAAATATCGCTCACGGAATGTGGAGTCTGGCGTCAGCATATAGTGCGTTGGATACGCACTTGCCGGAAATGGCCGCAAACATTGCCAAGCAGGGGGTTGAGTTGGACACCCAGTTCATAAAACCGTGGTTTTTACCCGGTCAAGGCGAGCTTCACTACTGCGACCGAAGCGGTAATGGACTCGACGTAATGCTGCTTGACGAAGCTTCAAATCTGCCACTGTTTTCTGGGCGAATCAAAGCGCTTGACTGATAACGCTGTTATGGCGTGAGTGTACCCGGTTCAACCTTCTTTTGTTTTCTCGTTGGTGCAAGAAAAGTGGGGGTTGGGTTGTCTAGCTGTTTGGGGAAGTCTAAATTGAAGTGCAAGCCTCGACTTTCTTTTCGTTCCATCGCACATCTCACGATTAGCTCGGCGACGGTGACCAAATTGCGTAATTCCAGCAGATTATTGCTGACTTTAAAATGGGCGTAATACTCTTCGATCTCTTGCGCGAGCAATTGAATTCGTCGCAATGCCCGTTCCAAGCGCTTAGTGGTTCTGACAATACCGACGTAGTCCCACATAAACAAACGCAACTCATGCCAATTGTGTTGGATGATCACTTCCTCGTCAGAGTCTGTTACCTGACTTTCGTCCCACGGTGCGATAGGTTCCTCGGTGCGCGTGTCACCCAGACGAGAGATGATATCCTGCGCCGCAGCTCGCGCAAACACGACGCATTCTAGTAGTGAGTTTGATGCCATGCGATTGGCACCATGTAACCCTGTATAGGCAACTTCTCCAATTGCATAAACATTATCTAAATCTGTTTTTGCACTGAAGTCTGTGACGACACCACCACAACTATAATGCGCTGCAGGTACGACTGGAATCGGCTCGCGAGTAATATCTATACCCAATGAACGACAGCGACGGTAAATGTTGGGAAAGTGCTTTACAATAAAATCCGCAGGTTTGTGACTGATGTCTAGGTACATACAATCGGCACCAAGGCGTTTCATCTCATAGTCGATGGCTCTAGCCACTATGTCTCTGGGCGCTAAGTCTCCGCGTTCATCAAACTTTTGCATGAAGCGTGTACCGTCTTTGTGACAAAGGTTTGCCCCCTCACCACGCAATGCTTCAGTGATTAAAAAGTTGCGGGCTTGAGGATGATACAAGCAAGTGGGATGAAATTGGTTAAATTCCATATTCGCCACACGACAGCCAGCTCGCCATGCCATGGCAATACCGTCACCACTTGAAACATCCGGGTTTGACGTATATTGATAGACTTTGCTCGCGCCGCCGGAGGCTAATGTGATGAATCGAGCGCGGATGACTTCTACATGCTCTTGTTCTCTATTCCAAACGTAGACACCGTTGCAATGACCGTCATGAGATTTAGACATTACCAAGTCGATTGCATTATAACGTTCGAATATATGGATGTTAGGATGATTTGACGCGGCATCATTGAGCGTCACCTGCAAAGCTTCGCCCGTTGCATCCGCTGCATGTAAAATTCGACGATGGCTGTGACCGCCTTCACGGGTCAGATGGTAGCGTTGTTCTCCATTTTTGTCGGTTTCCGTGTCAAAAGGTACCCCATAATTAATTAGCCATTCTAGGCTTTCTTTCGCTCTCTCTGCGGTAAAACGCACACTGGCCTCGTCACAAAGGCCCGCACCCGCATCCAAGGTATCCGCTACATGCGCATCAATCGAATCTTGTTCATCAAAAACAGCGGCAATGCCACCCTGAGCATATCGCGTTGACCCCTCATTTCTGTCACTCTTACTTAACACAATGACTTGGCAATGTTCAGCGAGTTTGAGTGCTAAACTTAGACCAGCGGCACCACTACCGATGATAATTGCATCGCATTTATGCTCAATTGGCGTATTTGTGGTGGTTGGGGATGAAGACTGCGAAGATTTCATGTAATTTAGCGCACATTTAGAATAGCAAACGTCCGGCAAGTCTATCTTATAGAGGGCAAAAGACAACGACCAATTAATCGGTCATTCAGCATTTTTTGCTTTTTTTTATATTTTTTTTGTCATTTGTCGAACTTTTTGAAAAAGGCACAGTCTACTCAATTGCTTGCATGAGCTGTGAGAAGTCGAAGTGAAGGAGATATAGCTCGAATGAGCGAGCAAATAACAGATCAACAACTCGTTGAAAGGGTTCAACGCGGGGACAAAAATGCGTTTAACCTGCTGGTGACGAGGTACCAGCACAAAGTCATGCACTTAGTGTCACGATACGTTAAAAATACAGGCGATGTTGCCGATGTAACACAAGATGCCTTTATTAAAGCGTATCGAGCACTGCCGAACTTTAGAGGCGATAGCGCGTTTTATACGTGGCTGTATCGCATAGCGGTAAATAGTGCGAAGAATTATCTAGTATCGCAAGGGCGCAAGCCTCCAGCGAACGATGTGGATGCTGACGAAGCGGATTATTACGAAGGTAGTGACGCGCTAAAAGAGCATTCGACACCAGAAAGAGATTTGCTCACTGACGAGCTAGAGACTGTTTTGTTTAGAGCAGTTGAGAAGCTACCTGATGATTTACGTATGGCGATAACATTGCGTGAGATCGAAGGGTTAAGTTACGAAGAGATTGCGAACGTGATGGGGTGTCCAGTCGGCACAGTGCGTTCGAGAATCTTTAGAGCTCGGGAAGCAATAGATAAAGTGATACAACCGCTATTAGAAAGTTGATGTTGCACATGTTTGTGCACAATTGATTGAACTTTCGGATAGTGCTTGTTATCCAATAAATATGTTATTGTATTAGGGTTGGCGTTAAATCGGGAATATGTTTTATGACGCATCAGCATGAAAATTTATCAGCATTTATGGATGGCGAAATGTCCGACTCGGGCATCATAGATGCGGTTAAAAATGACGAAGCAATGCAAGAAAAATGGCGTAGATACCATCTTATTCGCAGTGGCCTGCGAAAAGAAGCGTCCGTTGCGCCTGCGCTTGACCTAACTGCACAGATTGCCGCTCAAATCGAGCAGGAACCGACAGTAATGGCGCCTAAGCGGACTTGGGCAGATTTGCCGGTCATTGGTAACGTTATTCCATTTGCTAAGCAAACGGGCCAATTTGCAGTCGCGGCGTCGGTGGCAGCGGCAGTGATTCTTGGTTATCAGCAAATGAACTACTCGCCAACCGAACCTTTTATGACAGCGCCTACAACAGGTAGTATCGGTGGACTCGCACCTGTTAGTTTAGAGCAATCGCGAACGATTCCTCGTGATGACATGGCCGCGCTGATGAAGAAGCATCGCCAAGTCAACGCACTTTTAGAAGATCATCAGCAGCAGATTAAACTCAAGCAGTCAGACATCGAAGAACAAACTGACAGTAAAGAAAAAACGCCAGAGCAACGTTAATGAAACGATGTCGTTTGGTTGATTGGCCGTTGAACAGACGGTCAATCTTAGTTTCGCTTTTAACGCTTCCGCTCCTTACCTTCAACGCTATTGCAGCAGCCAATCAAGAGTCTACGGTAGGCGATGGGGTTGTTGTTGAAGAGTTGCGTACCACTCAGCGCAACCTTCCCACTGCCAGCGAACTTCTCTCACGTTTATCAAGCGCGGTGCAAACGCAAAATTATCAAGTTTCCTTTGTACAAAGCCGTGCTGGTAGCGAGACGATTCCTTACTTGTGGCGCCATGCTGTTTTGGCTGATGGTTCACACATGGAGCAGCTAAATCTACAAAACGGCCCCGGGCGAGAGTTGATCCGAGTGGGCAATACCGTCAGTGTGTTTGAACCCGATGTGCCTCCGTACTCTATCCATAGCGCTCACATAAATGGACCTATCCCGACAGAGCTACTGAATAACCCGCTGGCGTTGAAAGACAGTTATGAGTTTGTGGTGGTAGGACGAGCACGTGTATCTGGCCGGCCTGCTCAACAGTTGCGAATTGTGAGTCGTGATAACTCTCGTTTTAATTATCACCTATGGCTGGATGAAGAAACGGGCATGTTATTGAAACTCAACATGTTCGATCTTCAGGGGATGTTACTTGAGCAAATTCAAGTCACCCATCTTACCATGTTGACTGACCCCCACGATTACTTTTCTCGCGTCAATCAGGCGTTATTACCTAAACCAATGGTTGTGAGTTCAAATCAGGCGAAAGGGCACAATTGGTTTGTTACTCAGTTACCACAAGGCATGAAAGAAACCCGCCGAGAGGTGCGACGATTGGCGGTAACGGGTCAAGTGGTTGAATATTTAATGTTAAGTGATGGCCTTGTGGATGTATCGATATATATTCAAAATGCCAGTGATGCTATCGGATCTGATGTTGTCTTACGTCATGACTTAAATACATTTTTGACACTAACCGACGGCAACTATCAAGTGACGATTGTCGGCGAAATTCCGCTCAAAACGGCTAACATTATGGCAGCATCACTAAGTAGAGTGTCACATCAGCCATGATTCTTGAAAAGGCCCAAGTCACCCATATTGATGATGATGTTGTGACTGTCAGCGCACAAATCAAAACAACCTGCAACGCGTGTCAAGCTCAGAGTGATTGTGGTACGGGAACGATTGCTAAGGCCTTTGCGTCTAGGCACCAATCTTTGACCATTCAATCTCTTGTCCCGGTTAAGGTAGGAGACGTTGTCACCATTGGAATGCCCGAAGAACGCGTATTGAGTGCGTCGGTTTGGCTCTATCTCGTTCCATTGTTGACGTTACTCGCGAGTACTATCGCAATCGATCGCGCACTCGGTTTGCTCGGGTTGGACCACGAACTTCTGGCATTTGCGGGCGCCTTACTCATGACGTTTTTGAGTTTTGTCTGGGTGTCCGGCCGCTTGAAAAAACAAGACAAACATCATTTTCAGCCGGTCATAATTCCGCCTTCGCCTTAATTTAACCACGTCTGAACTAAGCGACACTGCGCATCTTTGCCAAAGGAGTAGGGTGTTTTGTCGCTTTTCTTCACCAATCTTAAAGATAAATACACTCTATTCTTTTGATTAGTCGCTTTCTGCCCAATAAATAGGTAAAATCCGCGGGCTAAAAATACATTGATGGCAGTCGACTAATACCGCCTCAGAAGCAGGATAGTGGGCCCCTTCAATATATTCGTTTAGCTAAGTTGAATTACACTCGGCACAATGACCATTGATAAATACGTTTCGTTCCTTTTTTCACTCCGGAGCGTACTCTTATCACTGTTTGTTGTTTGCCGAACCATTCGGCGATTCATGTGCCTGATTTCAGGCCGAGTTTTAGTTTTCTTGCAGGTGATTTCCAGCGTTATGCAACACAACCATATTCGTAATTTTAGTATCATAGCCCACATTGACCACGGTAAATCGACACTATCCGATCGGCTTATTCAGCACTGTGGAGGCCTCTCTGAACGTGAGATGGCAGAACAGGTTTTGGACTCCATGGATCTAGAGCGAGAGCGTGGTATTACGATCAAAGCGCAGAGCGTGACGCTGAACTACACAGCGCAAGACGGCGAAACGTATCAGCTAAATTTCATCGACACACCGGGACACGTAGATTTTACGTATGAAGTCTCGCGTTCGCTAGCGGCGTGTGAGGGCGCTTTGCTCGTTGTTGACGCCGGACAGGGCGTAGAAGCGCAAACCTTGGCAAATTGTTATACCGCTATCGATATGGATATGGAAGTAGTACCTATCCTCAATAAAATCGACCTACCTCAAGCTGAGCCAGAGCGCGTTGCGGAAGAAATAGAAGACATCGTTGGTATCGACGCCATTGATGCGGTTCGATGCTCCGCAAAAACGGGTATCGGCATTGAGGATGTGTTGGAAGTGATCGTTAATCAGGTACCACCGCCTGAGGGTAACCTTGATGCTCCGTTAAAGGCGTTGATTATTGACTCGTGGTTCGATAACTACCAAGGGGTAGTGTCACTTGTGCGCATTATCGATGGTCAATTGAGCGCGAAAGACAAAATTCAAATTATGTCGAACGGTGATGTGCACCAAGTCGACAAGGTTGGTATTTTTACACCCAAACAAACGGATACAGGCGTACTTAAAGCGGGTGAAGTAGGCTATATCATTGCTGGTATCAAAGAAATTCACGGTGCGCCAGTTGGTGATACGATAACCCTTGCACGTCAACCAGCAACAGAGGCCTTACCGGGTTTCCAAAAAGTGAAACCGCAGGTTTATGCTGGTGTTTTCCCGATCAGCTCTGATGATTATGAAGATTTTCGTGATGCCCTTGCTAAGTTAAGTCTAAATGATGCATCGTTGTTCTACGAGCCAGAAAGCTCTGCCGCATTGGGTTTTGGTTTCCGTATTGGTTTCTTGGGTATGCTTCACATGGAAATCATCCAAGAGCGTTTGGAACGAGAGTACAATCTCGACCTGATCACCACGGCACCGACGGTTATTTATCAAGTGGTCACCACAAAAGGTGAAACACTCCAAGTTGACAATCCCTCTAAGCTGCCACCTGTAAACGATATTGAAGAAATCAGAGAGCCGATTGTTGAAGCCAATATTTTGGTTCCTCAAGAGTTTTTAGGTAACGTCATTACTTTGTGTGTCGAAAAACGCGGTGTGCAAACCAATATGGCGTATCACGGTAAGCAAGTTGCGATTACCTATGAATTGCCAATGGCGGAAGTGGTGCTTGATTTCTTCGACCGTTTAAAATCAACGAGTCGCGGTTTTGCATCACTTGACTACAATTTTAAGAAGTTTGTCGCATCGGATATGGTGCGCCTAGACATATTGATCAATGGTGAACGCGTCGACGCGTTGGCCGTTATTACACACAAAGAAAACGCGCAGTACCGCGGCCGTGATTTGGTTGAGAAGCTTCGTGAACTGATTCCTAGACAGATGTTTGATATTGCGATTCAAGCCGCTGTAGGGAACCATATTATCGCCCGAAGCACGGTGAAACAATTGCGTAAAAACGTTATCGCCAAGTGTTATGGTGGTGACGTGAGCCGTAAGAAAAAATTGCTACAGAAACAAAAGGAAGGTAAGAAACGCATGAAGCAAGTGGGCAATGTAGAATTACCGCAGGATGCATTCTTGGCGGTATTGAAGGTAGATAAATAATGGCTAATTATTTCTCCCTGATATTAGTATTGCTGACGGCAGCATCAGGCCTAATTTGGCTGGTGGACGCTATGGTTTTCGCACCGAAAAGAAAAGCCTCTGCCGATGCTATTCGCGCGGCCGCTGATGGTGAAATTCAAGGCAATGTTGGCGATGAGTTACCTTACATTGTTGATACCGCGCAGCAAATATTCCCTGTGATTGCGTTTGTACTTGTATTGCGCTCGTTTTTGTACGAACCCTTTCAAATTCCTTCAGGTTCCATGATGCCGACCCTGCTGGTGGGCGACTTTATATTGGTAGAAAAATACGCTTATGGCCTGAAAGATCCTGTGTTCAGACATAAATTTTACGCTACAGGCGAACCAGAGCGTGGCGACGTAGTAGTATTTAAATACCCCGAAAACACCAATGTCGATTACATTAAACGCGTAGTGGGGTTGCCCGGTGATACTGTGGTTTATCAAAATGAGCAGGTCTATATAAAACCGAAATGTACTGACGAGATGACAACGTGTCCTAAACTCGAGGCCGTGTCAAAAACCTTTGTGAATCAAGGGGAGTTTGTACAGAATATGACTCAGCTGGCTCAATATACGGAGCAATTAGGTGATGCCACACATGGTATCCTAGTGAATCCTGTTCTTGAGGCTCATCCGTCTAACTTTTACACGCAGCCCGGCACGCGTCGTAATGAGTGGGTCGTACCTGAAGGTCAGTACTTCGTGTTGGGTGACAATCGAGATAATAGCCGGGATAGTCGTTTTTGGGGCTTCGTTCCTGATGAGAATCTGGTAGGCAAGGCTGTCGCCATCTGGATTAGCTTCGAATTTGAACGGGATAAAGACGATTTACTCCCTACCTGGGTACCAACAGGCGTTAGGTTTGATCGTGTAGGTGGTATTGATTGATGCAAGGTATCAATCCGTATTTAGCGTTGTACAGAGCTATCGGTTATACGTTCGAAGATAAAGGGTTACTTGAGCAAGCACTGACTCACCGCAGTGCATCCAAACAGCACAATGAACGACTAGAATTTTTAGGTGATGCTGTTCTGGGTATGGTCGTTGCTGATGAATTATACAAGCGCTTCCCCAATCAACCGGAAGGTAAACTGACGCGTATGCGCTCTACCTTGGTGAAAGGTGAGACGTTAACTGAGCTAGCGCAAGAAGCTAACCTTGGTGACCTATTGAAATTGGGGCCGGGGGAGCTAAAGAGCGGTGGGCACAGACGCAGCTCAATCCTAGCGGACGCTGTTGAAGCGATATTAGGTGCAATATACCTCGAGGCGGGGATCGAAACGGTGACTCAGGTTATTCATGAGTTGTGGAAAAGCCGTTTTGAAAAACTTAACCCTGACGCCCACGCAAAAGACAGTAAAACCAGCTTACAAGAAAAGCTGCAATCCCGAAAAATGCCATTACCTGAATATGAAGTTGTTCGTATAACGGGTAAAGATCACGACCAAACATTTGAAGTAAGCTGTAAGGTTTCTGCGCTCAAACACCCTATTATAGGTAAAGGAAATAGCCGTAGAAAAGCAGAACAAGAAGCGGCGCGACTGACCCTGCAGAAGCTGGAGCAAAACTAATGACAGACGAGTTAAATACAACCTACTGTGGTTTGGTTGCCATAGTGGGTAGGCCTAACGTGGGCAAATCTACCATTCTTAACCGATTGCTTGGACAAAAAGTCAGTATCACCTCGCGCAAGCCTCAAACCACTCGACATCGTATCCTTGGCATAGATAGTCAAGACGATAAACAGGCTATTTACGTCGATACGCCGGGGCTTCATCAGGAAGAGAAACGGGCGATAAACCGCTATATGAATCGGGCTGCTTCGAGCTCACTAGCTGAAGTAGGATTGATTTTAATGGTAGTTGAAGGCACTCGTTGGAACGACGACGACGCCATGGTGTTGGAAAAAGTGAAAGCGGCCAAACTGCCAGTATTTTTAGTCGTGAACAAAGTGGATAAAGTCGAAGACAAACAGGCGTTGATGACTCAACTTCAGTGGTTAAATGACCAGTATCCGTTTGAACACATTATTCCTGTAAGTGCTAAGCAAGGGAAACAAATTCCAGAATTGCGTAATTTAGTCATGGACGCATTGCCTGAGAGTGAATTCTTTTTTCCAGAGGATTACATCACCGACCGTTCGAGTCGATTCATGGCAGCAGAGATTATTCGAGAGAAACTGATGCGTTTTACCGGTGATGAGCTGCCGTATTCGACAACTGTCGAGATTGAACAATTCAAAATGGGTGACAACGGCGTTTACCGAATCAATGGCCTTATTTTGGTTGAGCGTGAAACTCAAAAAAGAATGGTGATCGGAAAAGGCGGTAAACATTTGAAAACCATTGGTGAGCAAGCACGTATAGATATGGAGAACCTGTTTGACAATAAAGTCTTTTTAGAACTTTGGGTCAAGGTCCGCTCAGGTTGGGCGGACGATGAACGTGCATTGCGGTCTCTAGGCTACGGAGAAGAATAGTGTCAATAAAAGATCTGAGGCGTCAGTACACGCTTGATACGCTGAATGAAGATTCACTCACGGAACAACCATTAGATTTGTTTAATCAGTGGCTTAATGAAGCGATTAAAGCCGACATCCCAGATCCCACTGCCATGACCGTCGCAACGGTAGATCAGAATGGACAACCATCACAGCGCATTGTATTACTCAAGCAGGTTGATGAAAAAGGGTTTGTGTTTTTTACAAACTTGGGTAGCCGAAAAGCAAAAGAGCTCAAAGCTAATCCAAAAGTGTCATTGCATTTCCCTTGGCACTTTATGGAGCGACAGGTCAGAGTCTGCGGAGAAGCGCACCAGCTGACGCTAAAAGAAAACGCAGAATATTTCTTTTCTCGGCCCAAGGACAGCCAACTTGCTGCTTATGCGTCAAAGCAAAGCCAGCCTATTAGCACAAGAGCCCTGTTAATGACCCAGTTCCAACAACTCAAAGATAAGTTTGCTGACAAAGCGCTGCCAGTGCCTGATTTTTGGGGAGGATTTAGAATAGAACCGACGCAAATCGAATTTTGGCAAGGCGGCGCTGATCGCCTCCACGACCGATTTGAATATCAGCGTCGGCAAGACGGCAGTTGGTCTACCCAACGTTTAATGCCTTAGCCTTGGTTTGTGATGATAGACGCTCACTGTCATCTCGATTTTCCAGTCTTTGACGACGACAGACCTCAAGTCATCGCCGAAAGTAAGCAAAATGGCATCAAAGGTTGGCATCTTCCCGGTACGCAGCAAACTCGCTGGTCGCGTCAGCTTGATTTGGCCAGTGAGTATAATATGGATGCGTCATTGGGCCTTCATCCTTACTTCTTGCGTCCAAACCAGTCAAACCATCTTAGTGACCTTGAGCGCAGAATTCATAGACATAAAACGCAGTTATGTGCACTAGGTGAAATTGGTCTTGATAGCGTTGTTGATATAGATAGCCAATATCAGTTATCAATCTTCAATGATCAAGTGGTACTTGCCCAGAGTTTAGGCCTTCCCATTGTTGTACATCACCGAAAAACACATAATGAAATCTTGTCGACGTTAAAACGAAATCGATTTACCCAAGGTGGTTTGATACATGCCTTTAGTGGCAGTGAGCAGATTGCAAAAAGCTATGTAGAGCGGGGCTTTGTGCTCGGTATTGGTGGGCTGATTAGTTACCCGAGGGGAGATAAATTGCGTCGTCTCATCGCCGCGTTACCATCAAGTTGTATTGTGTTGGAGACCGATTCTCCAGACATGCCATTCTACGGTCATCAAGGGAAACGCAATTCGCCGGCCCAAGCGCTTATAGCGGCAAACGTGGTGGCTGATGTTTGGCAAGTTAGTTTAGCCGACGTTGCACGCATCACTACTCAAAATTACCTCAGAACCTTCAAATACTCGCGTTATCAGGATGGATTTTGAGTCTGCTCTTGGCGAAGTTTATAGAATAATCGCATGGTATAGGCCCCTACAATTGCGCCAAGGACCAACGCGATAAGAGCAAGTTTTCGATTGTGTGTAGATGACGCAACGGCGTAGTCGTAGGCTTGCTCAATATCAAAAGCAACCGACAAATAACCAACATTCTGTTGTTCAAATACAACGTCATTTACTCGAGTTATGACGTTGTCGGTCATGGGGGTTTGTTGAAATAGTGGAATAGCATTAGGTGTCAACAGGCGCTCTCCATCTTTGTTATAGATTTGAACGTGAACGACGTGGGGCGCGTTGAGCAAGGCGGTCTTAATTTGTTCTAGCACAACTTGGTCGTTGGAGGCGAGAGGCGCGGCAACCAGAGATGCATATTGGGCCGCCAAGTTGTTCGTCACATCCACGATAGGCATACGCTGCCATAAATCTCTTCCATTTAGGGCACTAACACTAACAACGGCAATCAAGCTCAAAAATACGAGTAAGAACATGGCGTGCATGATGCGCTTCATTGCCTTATAGGTAGTGTGAACTTTCACCGGTAACGCCGATGGCACAGAGGGTTGTGCAAAGGGTGAGGCAGTCTTGTTTTGAGACTGCGCGGATAAATCAGTCATAAGAGTACGTAATTCACCTTTGTTGACGTCTATCGTCACAATAGGGCAATTATATATTATTGCCAAGAGGTTATTTCATGACGAATCAACTTGAGCTAGGATGTTCGCTCGCACAACCCAAGAGATGTTACTTTGTCTACTATTGCTATTCCTGAGAATCAAGATTCCAACGAACAACTTATTGAATTTATGAGTGGTTCTACACCAGTTGGTTTTACAAGCGGCGAATGGGTCCAATCTGAATCTACATCGTTTTTAGCCTCTGAACCCGACGTGCAGACGCTAACAATGTTTTCCCAAGCCTTTACATTTTATCAACTCAATGCGGTTGTCACTGCGTTAGGAGCGCGTGTTGAGTTTGGGCAATTTGGATTGCATCCGCTAAGTGGTAAGTGGGGCGATACCGTGATACGTGCTCAGGTCAAAGTGTCTGACGATACTCAATCGTTGAAGCAACTGCTTGCCGAGCTCTCTGCACAGCACGCTATCGAGCTGAGTATCCATCATCATGCCCCTAGGTTACAAGAGCCTGGATTGCTCATCATGGACATGGATAGTACGGTAATAGAAATCGAGTGCATCGATGAGATTGCTAAACTTGCTGGCGTTGGGGAACAAGTATCAAAAGTCACCGCTCAAGCGATGCAAGGATCTTTGCCGTTTAGCGAAAGCTTAGTCACACGAGTCGCTTGCCTGGCCGGCGTTGATGTCGCCAATCTTACCCAGATAAAAGACAGTATTCCGCTTATGCCCGGTATTGCCATTCTAATTGAACAGCTAAAAAAATATGGCTGGAAGTTAGGCATCGCTTCGGGTGGTTTTACTTATTTCGCCGATCATCTGAAATCACGCTTGTCATTGGACATTGCCGTGGCCAATGAACTGGAAATGGACAATCACATGCTTACAGGCAAGGTGTTGGGGCGTATTATAGATGCTGATGTGAAGGCTGAAACAGTACGAGACTGTGCTGAGAAATGGCAAATACCTATGAGCCAAACCATGGCGATGGGTGATGGGGCCAATGATCTTGTGATGATGGAAGCGGCTGCACTAGGCGTGGCTTTTCATGCAAAGCCCATCGTGAGTAAAACCGCAGATGTTGCCGTTCGAAATGGCGGCCTGTACCGAGCCTTGTACTTTCTTCAGCAGTAGACCTTAGGCTTGTTACTGTTTGAGTAAGTCTTTTATGCCGCTGTTTTCCATTTTAACGGGAGAAGGGCGGCTTTGGTTGGTCGCAATTAAGTCATTGTCGATACGATAACGCAACAATACTTCGTCTGTGATATCGGTTAGATACACACTACCCACGACACTCCACAAGCGCTCTTCGAGTTCTTTCGCGCGATGAATAGCGTAGACACTTACGTAGTTAATCTCTGCTTGTAGTAGCTCCAGATCCGGTTTGTTGGTCGTCGTCAGCATGACGTTTATCGCGATAAACTGTCCTCTGGTCAGCGCTTCTTTGATAAAATTATATCGCATCTCGTCGGTGCCAAAGCGGCTCGAGAATCGCGGTATTAACGCCATGCGGCTCTCTTTTTGAGAGGGGTCATAAGCGACAAATAATTCTTGGCGTACCGGCTGATTTTCAACTTTAACTTGTTTGATTCCTTGCTGAATAAAGGGATCTTCAAGGTTTCTATCACGGAATAGAAATTCGACGTTGGTTTTGCCATTTGAAGCAAAATGACCCGCGATGGCATTGAGTCTATGGTCGGTGGCACTGGTTACCGCCGCTTGTGGCATAAAGCGAGCACCGTCTTTGTGAAGCACAAAGGCCATACTTGGCGTGTTCTTGGCATTGATACAGCGAAGTGCATGACCTATACCAGGAATTTCCTCTTCATCGGGATAGGCTTTCAACTGGTTTCGGTTCTGTTTAATGAGTTCGTCAAAAAATCCACGAGCACTTTGTCCGTCCTCGCCAGATACCGCTTTGAGATGCAAAATATTCTTGTCATGAGACACATTGACGACGCGGTATTGCAGGTTCATCACGTTGTGTGACGTGGTGATCTCTTGCAGCCTTGGAAATCCAAGAAATACGCGATGGTTGACCTCTCCGGTGAATTCCCCTTGAATTTCTACCCGTAACCCATGTACCGAAATATCCTCACTGATACCGATGAACTCTTCGTCTTTTAACGTCAGTGTCAACGCTGACCTAAGCAGGTAACGGGTTTCCATTCGTTGTTCTTGATACTTGTAACGGAACGGACGAATTTGGGCTGGGATTCGATTTCTCGGATGACCGAAGGCACGTAAATGGGCCAAGTTATCACGTTTTAACTTCAACCGAGCGTAGCGTTGTTGACCTGCATCTGATGTGACATCCGTAATATGTGCGATGTATTTCAGGTTTTTTAGCCTCGCCATTAACCGAGGCGCAGGAGGCGCATTTTGATATTTGATTTTTTTACCCACCGAGTCTGGTAGGGATAGAGGGGAATGCGCCTGATTGGGATCCATATCACTTAGGCTTATTTTAAACACTCGCCAGCTGACTTTACGTGAACCGAAAGACAAATATAGATCGCGTAACTGTGCTTTTTCTGCCAACTCTTGCGGAGTTGCAGAGTAAAAATAGACCTTTCCATCTTGGATGTGGTTAAAGGCATAAACGAATAAATCTCGGCTAGGTGTTTTTTGATTTATCAGCGCTCTAAGGCGTTTTTCATTGAGCATAAAGCCCAACTTCAGTTCGTCATTTTCGTCGTTCCAATACGATATGATGTCGCGATTAATCTCATTGAGCATGGCGTAGCGAGGTATAGGGACATTTTCGACGACATCGACATAGATGGGCAACGTAGGGCTTCTTGGTGAGAAATACTGTTCACATGACTTATTGATGATGGCATCAATGGTATTAGTCATATTAACTTTGTAGCGGCGTTTATTGCCGTGAATAAATTTCTCTAGGAACTGGTCGAAGCCCGAATTCGGAAAATCAGGCGCCCTTTTCAACATCAAAAACTGCGAGTCGTCTTCCCTGATAATTTTTACGATGTGGTAAACAATGCCTTGTTTCTTGTCGAGCGCAAATTCTGACTCGATACCGCGGAAATAAACCGATAGACGCTCGCCAGGTTTAAATAGTTGCTCAACACCAATACGCACTTTGAGACCATCTTTCGAGATATCAACACTTGTGCCGCGGGTACTTGTGTTGTCATCACTAAAAATTTCAATAGCACTGGCAAAATTCATGCGCTCTTGCGATCGCTGTGCATACTCTAAGAGATTGACTACGGGTACATCATATTTGCCCAGAGTAGTACCGACTTTATCTTCCTCTGCACGCTTTTCTTCTCTTGCTTGACGCTTCTCCGCTTTCTCGCGCAATATCTTGAAGTTGTTGTCAGTTTGTAAGGCTTTTTCGTACACACCGAAAGTATAACCACCAAATATCCTAACTTGGTTTTCAAATACATCGATGGCAACGTCGTCGAGATAATGACTAATGCCGCCATACTCATAGAGCTTACACTCACCGTCTACTTGTCCGCGCAAATCAATGGAGCGCAGACACGGCTTAGCCAGTCTTTTGACTTCCATCTTCAACAAAAACCGTTTCTCGCGCGGCAAGTCGCTTGCGAGTTGGTTTAACACCTGATTAAACTCAGGCTCTTTTACCATTGGTTTCAGCTGTTCAATAATTTGAGCGTATTGCTGCAAGTCTTGGCTCATGAATAACGTTCTAATCTCAAAAGATAAAGTGTCCCTAACCGTATCGGCAGATAAGACAGCAACTTAAAGTATAATAGTAGGCAAATCTTACCTTTATGTGAATACCTTGTTTGGCTGGCCGCATGTAACAGTATGCAAGCGGTGGTGTATCGGTGTTAAACTACTGCAAATCTCATCAAAGTTGTACCTTTTTTATGTCAAAACGCAAAACCGCTTATGTCTGCTCTGAGTGTGGTGCTGAGTTCGCCAGATGGCAAGGTCAATGCACAGAGTGTAAAGCTTGGAATACCATCTCCGAATTCGTAATAAGTTCTGGCAAACAGAGCAGGGGAGCAAGCTCTGGTTATGCGGGGCAAACCCACGCCAAAATAGAAAAACTATCAGAAATTGATCTTGCGGCTTTGCCCCGATTTAGCGCGGGTTTTAAGGAGCTGGATCGCGTCCTAGGTGGTGGCATCGTCCCTGGCGGAGCAATGCTGATTGGTGGCTCACCGGGCGCGGGTAAAAGTACGTTGCTATTACAAGTGATGTGTCATCTTGCAGCGAATGAGACTGCACTCTATGTCACGGGGGAGGAATCGCTACAGCAAGTGGCAATGAGAGCGAATCGATTGGGCTTACCCGATGATAAGCTCCTCATGTTGGCTGAGACTAACGTCGAAACGATTTGTGATTTGGCCCGTAAAGCATCACCGAGAATCATGGTGATCGATTCCATACAGGTCATGCATGTGTCTGATGTGCAATCTGCACCGGGCAGTGTGTCTCAAGTCAGAGAGAGTGCGGCGTACTTGACGCGTTTTGCCAAGCAAAATCACATTGCAATGTTTATTGTCGGTCACGTCACTAAAGACGGAAACCTCGCGGGGCCCAAAGTACTGGAACACTGTATCGATTGCTCCATGATGTTAGAAGGGGATGCAGATGGGCGTTACCGAACGCTCAGAAGTCATAAAAATCGATTTGGTGCAGTCAACGAGCTTGGCGTGTTTGCCATGACAGAAAAAGGGTTGAAAGAGGTCAATAATCCCTCTGCTATTTTCTTGAGTCGAGGTGAAAAGCAAGCGCCGGGCTCAAGTGTCATGGTTATTTGGGAAGGGACACGACCGCTTCTAGTTGAAATTCAAGCGCTGGTTGATTACTCACAACTATCAAACCCACGCAGAATTGCGGTGGGATTGGAGCAAAATCGCTTGGCCATGTTGTTGGCAGTCATGCATCGTCACGGCAATTTGCAAATGAGTGACCAAGATGTCTTCGTTAATGTGGTTGGCGGCGTCAAGGTATCGGAAACCAGTGCGGATTTAGCATTGCTTCTGGCCATGGTCTCCAGTTTTAAAAACCAAGCTCTCCCCAGAGAGCTTATCGTGTTCGGCGAAGTCGGGCTCGCGGGCGAAATAAGGCCAGTGCCCAATGGCTCCGAGCGTCTAATCGAAGCAGCAAAACACGGATTTCGACGAGCAATCGTCCCTAAAGCGAATGCGCCAAAAACGCCAATTGAGGGGCTAACGGTGATACCCGTTGCTCAGCTTAGTGAAGCGCTTGAAGCGTTGTCATAAATAGCGTCGAGTAAAATTGATAACTCGGCGTCACTGATGGCGTCGTCACCGGCGTTAAACATAATAAGACGCCTCAGCATGGCGATGTCATCGACCGAGATAGATATTAGCTTACAACCAATAGAGATGGTGGGGGACGAAGTGTCATCAGATGGCAATATGTGCGTGACTTGAATAGCGGCAGAAATAGGAACCGCGTCTTCATTAACACTGAGTGTGACTGTCATCGGACTATTTTTTATGCCCTCTGATAAGGAATTTACTGCGATATTGAGTCGTAGTCCTTGAAGTGAAATATCAACAAGCTCGACGTCCCAATTGTGATCGCCTTGCGTCAGGCTGCCGTGACCTGACAATGCGATGCGGCGAAATTGTCTAAGTTCTTCCATAGCGTAAAACAATAGATAAGAGTGCAACTTTACTGAGTGTAGCTCAGGAAGTAGCGTGGCGTCGACTGTAATTGACCGACAAAAAAGGCGCCGTCGTGGCGCCTTTATCTTACTTTGTGATCTTCTTGTATTTTAAGCGGTGGGGCTCAACCACATCTTGGCCAAATGTGGCCTTTAACCAAGACTCGTAGTCGGTGTAATTTCCCTCATAGAAATTAATTTTACCTTCGTCACGGTAGTCGAGTATGTGAGTTGCAACACGGTCTAAGAACCATCTATCGTGCGAGATAACCATCGCACAACCGGGAAACTCAAGCAGAGCTTCTTCGAGCGCTCGAAGCGTTTCTACATCGAGGTCATTGGTTGGTTCATCGAGTAACAGTACGTTGCCGCCTGCCTTGAGCAGCTTGGCTAAGTGCACGCGATTTCGCTCACCACCCGATAGGTCTTTGATAAATTTTTGTTGGTCGGTGCCTTTGAAATTAAAACGGCTACAGTAAGCACGGCTATTTATCTCGAAATTACCGATTCGGATAACGTCCGAATCATCTGAAATTTCTTTCCAAACGGTGTTATCGCCATTCATATGGTCACGGAACTGCTCAACACTGGCAAGTTGAACGGTATCACCGATGTCAATGGTTCCGGCATCCGGTTGTTCCTGCCCTGAAAGCATTCTGAACAGCGTAGATTTACCCGCTCCATTGGGGCCGATAATCCCAACGATAGCACCTTTAGGGATCTTAAAGGCCAGGTCGTCAATCAAAACGCGCTCACCGTAGGCTTTACTCAAACCCGACACTTCAATCACTTTGTCACCTAAGCGCTCACCGGGCGGAATGAACAGCTCATTGGTTTCATTTCGTTTTTGGTAATCACCAGTGGAAAGCTCTTCAAATCGCGCCATTCTCGCTTTGCTTTTAGCTTGTCGACCTTTGGGGTTAGTTCGAACCCACTCAAGTTCTTGCTTGATTGACTTTTGACGGGCGTTCTCGGCTTTCTCTTCTTGTTCAAGACGTTTGTCTTTTTGTTCTAACCAGGATGAATAATTCCCTTCCCAAGGTATGCCATGTCCGCGGTCGAGTTCTAGAATCCAACCCGCAACATTATCGAGGAAATACCTGTCGTGGGTGATAGCCACAACGGTGCCCTCATAGTCGTGTAAGAATCGCTCTAACCACGCAACCGATTCTGCATCCAAGTGGTTGGTTGGTTCGTCGAGCAATAACATATCGGGCTTCTCAAGCAATAGACGGCAAAGTGCAACTCGGCGACGTTCACCACCCGATAATTTTGACACATCTGCATCCCACGGCGGGAGTCGAAGGGCGTCAGCTGCCCGTTCGAGAGCGTTTTCTAAGTTATGCCCATCTTTCGCTTGAATAATAGCCTCTAACTCGCCTTGCTCTTTGGCTAGCGCATCAAAGTCGGCGTCGGGCTCTGCGTAGGCTGCATACACTTCATCAAGTCGTGAAATCGCGTGGGCGACATCCGCGACGGCTTCTTCAATATTGCCACGAACGTCTTTTGACTCGTCCAATTTTGGTTCTTGTGGCAGGTAGCCGATTTTAATACCAGGTTGCGGGCGAGCTTCTCCCTCTATCTCGGTATCAACGCCGGCCATGATGCGTAAAAGCGTCGATTTACCTGCACCGTTTAAGCCCAATACGCCAATTTTGGCACCCGGGAAGAAACTGAGAGAAATATCTTTGAGTATTTGCCGATTGGGTGGAACAATTTTGCCCACTCTGTGCATAGTATATACGTATTGTGACATGAGATGTCCTTGATAGTCTGTCGCTATGGTACTGGCTCAACCGCGATGGGTGTGCCATTTTGCGATAAAAACGCGATTTATTTCATTCATTTTATAACAAGGTAGAACAAACCTGTACAAATGAAATGCTATCTCTCTATCAATTGCTTAAACATTGCACAAGACGGGGTGCGTATAGGGATGGCGCAACATATTTGTTATCAAGAACGTTACCTTGCTATTGAAGAATGGCAAGTCTAACGCCATATGGACAGGACGCGAGATTCAATTTGCAGTAAAATCAACATTAAACGCTGCTACATCAGGAGACGTTATGACAAGCCTGAGTCATACATCATATACGCTAGCGGAGCTAGCAACACATGTCGGTGGAGAAGTGATTGGTGATGCTTCTATCGTCATCAGTGGAGTGGGAACATTATCGGATGCTCAGTCGAGCGCAATATCGTTCTTGACCAATCCAAAGTACAAAACTCAATTACAAAATACGCAAGCTGGCGCAGTGATACTCAATGAAAAAGTGAAAGATGCGTGCCCAGTGCCGGCGTTGGTTCATGGGAACCCCCATGCCGCCTATGCTAAAATAGCACAACTTTTTGATACGACACCGACACTTGCCACTGGAATACATGAGAGCGCGAAAGTCGATCCAAGTGCCAAACTAGGCGAGGGAGTCGCTCTTGGACCAAACGTAGTGATTGAGGCTGGGGTGACCGTGGGTGACAACTGTATTATTGGTGCCAATGTCTACATTGGTCACGGCAGTGTCCTTGGAGAGTCATGCGTCATTTATCCCAATGTAACCTTGTATCACGAGCTTACTCTGGGCAGTCGCGTCACGATTCACAGCCAAACGGTCATCGGTGCGGCAGGATTTGGCTATGCCAATGACGCCGGTACATGGTTGCCCATTCCTCAAACCGGCAGTGTGGTTATCGGAGACGATACGCAGATTGGTGCCTCGTCGACCATCGACAGAGGGGCAATCGAAGACACCATTATTGGCAAAAATGTAATTATCGACAATCAGGTACAAGTTGGACACAACTGTATCATCGATGACCACAGTTGTATCTGTGGTGCGACGGGAATTGCGGGTAGTTGTCACATCGGTAAATACGTAGTGATTGGCGGCGGATGTGGCATCAACGGGCACATATCAATTTGTGACAAGGTGCAAGTAACGGGCTATACCATGATCATTGCCGATATCACTGAACCCGGTGTTTACTCGTCTGGCCAGCCAGCGATGAAAAATCGAGATTGGTTGAAAAATACCGCGAGATTGAGAAATATTGACAGCCTTGTACAGCGAGTAAAAGCCCTCGAACAAGGGAAATAACACCGTCGGCGTGGAGATCGAACCACGCCATCTACGAAGACTTTCACAGATTGTTCCAAAACGGCCATAAATCAGTATACATAACGGCCAAAATGAATAGAATAGGCCTTCGATTTATGCCATCTATAACTCGCTGTTAAGGAGCCCCCATGTTACCTCGCGAAATGACTATTGCCGATTTTGACCCAGAATTAGCCGCCGCAATGGCGAAAGAGACGGAGCGTCAAGAGCATCATATTGAGCTTATTGCCTCTGAAAACTATTGCAGCCCACGAGTTATGGAAGCACAGGGCTCTCAGTTAACCAATAAGTATGCCGAAGGCTATCCGGGTAAGCGCTATTACGGTGGTTGTGAGCATGTCGATGTCGCCGAGGAGTTGGCAATCGAGCGCGCCAAGCAGTTGTTCGGGGCAGACTATGCCAATGTACAACCTCACTCAGGTTCTCAAGCAAATGCTGCGGCGTTTATGGCAATGCTGAACGCCGGTGATACTATTTTAGGTATGAGCTTGTCTGAAGGTGGTCACCTAACTCACGGCTCTCATGTAAATTTCTCTGGTAAGACGTATAAAGCGGTTCAATACGGGCTTAACCAAGAAACGGGTGAAATTGATTATGCTCAAGTCGAAGCATTAGCCGATGAACACCAACCAAAAATGATCATTGCAGGATTTTCAGCTTATTCAGGCATTGTTGATTGGGCGAAATTCCGCGAAATCGCAGATAAAGTTGGCGCGTATTTGTTAGTGGATATGGCGCATATCGCAGGTTTGGTTGCTGCGGGCTTGTACCCGAATCCATTACCTCATGCACATGTTGTGACGACCACGACACACAAAACGTTGGCTGGTCCTCGTGGTGGTTTGATTGTATCGGCGTGTGGCGATGAAGACCTCTACAAAAAGTTGAATAGCTCAGTATTCCCCGGAAACCAAGGCGGGCCTTTGTGCCACGTCATCGCTGCAAAAGCAGTGGCATTCAAAGAAGCACTAGAACCAGAGTTCAAAACCTACCAACAGCAAGTCATCGACAACGCGAAAGCAATGGTCGAAGTCATGCAGTCACGAGGCTACAAAGTGGTATCAAACGGTACGGAAAACCACTTATTCTTACTTGATTTGATCGATAAAGATATCACGGGTAAAGATGCAGATGCTGCGCTTGGTCGTGCTAACATCACAGTGAATAAAAACTCTGTACCTAATGATCCTCGTTCACCATTTGTAACAAGTGGTCTTCGCATTGGTAGCCCAGCGATAACGCGTCGTGGTTTTGGTAGTGAAGAGGCAAAACAAGTTGCGACTTGGATTTGCGATGTATTAGACAACATGGGTGATGAAAGTGTCGTTGAACGTGTACAAAAAGACGTAGTCGCGCTTTGTACGCAGTTCCCTGTTTACGCGTAAACACCTACTGGGGCGGCATTTACCGCCCCATTTCATAAGAGGGTATATATGTTTTGCCCATTTTGTTCAGCACAAGAAACAAAAGTCATCGATTCTAGACTGGTAGCTGAAGGCCAACAGGTTCGCCGTCGTCGCGAATGTGTTATTTGTCACGAGCGATTTACCACTTTCGAAGGTGCTGAATTAGTCATGCCTCGCGTGATAAAACGCGACGGTTCTCGTGAGCCGTTTAATGAAGATAAGCTTCGAGCGGGCTTGCAGAGAGCGCTAGAAAAACGCCCGGTCAGCACCGAACAAATAGAAAAATGTGTCTTGAGCTTGAAGTCGGCACTTCGCGCAACGGGTGAGCGCGAAATCAGTAGCGAATTGCTTGGTAATCTCATTATGGACGCCTTAAAAGAACTGGATAAAGTCGCCTATGTGCGTTTTGCGTCCGTGTATCGTTCATTTGAGGATATCAAAGAGTTTGGCGAAGAAATCGCGAAGCTGGGCGATTAACGCGCCTACCCAATACGGAAAACGACTCCTACGTCATGAACAGTAAAGTAGACCAAGATGTAAAGTGGATGCAGTACGCATTGGCACTTGCAAAAAAGGGCGTTTACACCACAACGCCGAATCCAAGGGTCGGTTGCGTAATTGTTAGTCCCAGTGGCGATATTGTCGGTGAAGGGTTTCATATTCAAGCGGGTACACCTCACGCAGAAGTGCATGCGTTGCGCATGGCTGGCGAAATGGCTAAGGGCGCAACCGCTTATGTTACGCTAGAGCCGTGCAGCCATCACGGTCGCACGCCACCTTGCGCTGACGCGCTAGTTGCTGCTCAAGTTGCTCGCGTCGTTGTAGCGATGAAAGACCCGTTTGAACAAGTTTGCGGCAGAGGTATTGCGAAACTAGAAAACGCCGGCATTGAGGTTGTTGTGGGTGTGTGCGAGCAAGAAGCTAAAGCATTGATTCGCGGTTTTCTCAAACGCGTAGAGCGTCATAAGCCCTTCGTTACGTTGAAACTCGCTGCTAGCCTCGATGGAAAAACGGCGTTGTCTAATGGCGTCAGTCAATGGATTACGGGCCCAGAGTCTCGCAGAGACGTGCAGCGTCATCGCGCCAAAAGTTGCGCCATATTGACTGGGTCAGGGACCGTTATTGCTGACGACCCCAGTTTATTGGTTAGAGAGTCCCAAGCAGAGTTTGAGCAATATCCGTTGTCGAAGATTAGACAACCTCTTAGAGTCATTGTCGATTCAGACAATACGGTGCCCGACGATAGAAAAATGTTTAATGATGGATACCCCGTTTGGCTGGTAAACACCCATCATCGTCCCCATATACCTAGTCAAGATGTGACCCAACACACACTAGATGCCTTGAACGATAAAGTTGATTTATCAGCGTTACTATTGAAATTAGGCGCGAGCGACATAAACGAGCTGTGGGTCGAAGGCGGGGCGGGGTTAGCGGGTGCGATGCTAGAAGCCGGTGAAGTCGATGAAGTCATTGTCTATATCGCGCCGAAATTGTTAGGTGACAAAGCGATGCCATTAGTGGTGTTGCCAGATATCGCGTCTTTATCTGATGCCATCTCGTTAACGTTAGTTGGTCAAGAGACGCTGGGTCAGGATATAAAATTGACCTATCGCGTAGAGAATAAATAGTAAAGAGAGTGCAATGTTTACTGGAATTATTGAAGCCCTTGGTACTATTACCAAGCTCGAAAATCGTGGCCATGATATTCGCTTAACCGTAGCGACGGGTAAACTCGATATGAGCGATGTTAAAATGGGCGACAGTATTGCCACTAATGGTGTGTGTTTAACCGTTGTGGACTATGCTGATAGTTTTTACAGCGCTGATGTATCGGCCGAAACGATTAAATATACTGGTTTTGCCAACTACCAGGTCGGCAGTCAGGTCAATTTAGAAAAGGCGCTCCGTGCGGCGGATAGGCTGGGGGGGCACATTGTCTCTGGTCACGTCGACGGCGTAGGCGAAATTTCCCGTATCGTTAATCAAACGGACTACGTTGAGATTTGGGTTAAAGCGCCTGATGACTTGGCTAAGTACATCGCGCACAAAGGCAGCATTACAGTTGATGGTGTGAGTCTTACGGTTAATGATGTCAACGGTAGTGAGTTCATGCTTTGGATTATCCCGCATACGCTACAAGAGACGGTATTGGGGACGTACAAAGCCGGTACTAAAGTCAACCTCGAGGTGGATGTCATCGCGCGTTACCTTGAGCGATTGATGTTAGGGGATGACGCAGCAAAGCCTTCATCTAAAGGTATTGATATGGCCTTTTTGGCTGAAAATGGATTCTTGAAAAAATAACAACCCTACAAGTATTAAAAACGTTATGGCATTGAATAAAACAGAAGAAATTATCGAAGACATTCGTCAGGGCAAAATGGTTATCTTGATGGATGATGAGGATCGCGAAAATGAAGGCGATCTGATTATGGCTGCGGAACACGTGACGCCGGAGGCCATTAATTTTATGGTGACTCACGCTCGTGGATTGGTTTGTTTGCCAATGACTCAAGAGCGCTGCAAGCGTTTAAATCTACCCTTGATGGTTGACAATAATGGCGCGCAATTCTCAACGAATTTTACCGTTTCGATTGAGGCGGCAGAAGGCGTCACTACTGGAATTTCCGCGGCTGACCGCGCGACAACTATCTTGGCTGCGGTAGCGCCTGATGCGCAAGCCGCCGATATTGTTCAACCGGGCCATATTTTTCCTCTTATTGCTAAAGAGGGGGGCGTGTTGAATCGCGCTGGCCATACAGAAGCGGGTGTGGATTTGGCGAGGCTAGCAGGGTGTGAACCCGCTGCCGTGATCGTTGAGATTCTCAATGAAGATGGCACCATGGCTCGCCGTCCAGAGCTTGAGGCCTTCGCAGAAAAACACGACATCAAAATTGGTACCATTGCCGATATGATTGAATATCGCAACCTCAACGAGACCACCATAGAAAAAGTCGCGCAGTGTGAACTGCCCACTGAGTTTGGCGTTTTTGAGTTGCATACGTTTAAAGATGTTATTGATAACCAGTTGCACTTTGCGTTAAAAAAAGGCGATATCTCAGACGTCGAGCCCACGCTTGTCCGTGTTCATTTGCACAATACTCTGAGCGATTTACTCGGCTCGACACGCTCTATAAACCGTTCTATGACTTTACCCCAAGCGATGCAAAAAATTGATGCCGAAGGTGGGGTCTTAGTGTTGTTAGGTAACGAAGAAAATATAGAGCATCAGGTTAAGCGATTTGCGGCCGAAGACAGTGGTGAGCAACCAAAAGGCGCGACGTGGCAGGGCTCGTCCCGCACAGTAGGTGTTGGAAGCCAAATTTTGGCATCCATGGGCGTAACCAAGATGAAGCTATTAAGTAAACCGGTTAAATATCACGCATTATCCGGTTTTGGCTTAGAAGTTGTTGAATATATCCACGATTAACGAATACATTGGGTTTCTGCGCAGTTGTGCTATACTGCGCGCCGTTTTTTATTAGGGGTAATACCATGCAAGTGATTGAAGGCAATATCAGAGCGACTGGAAAGAAGTTTGCTATCGTCGTGTCTCGTTTCAACAGTTTTGTTGTTGAAAGCCTGTTAGAAGGTGCATTGGACACGCTAGAACGCCACGGAGAAGTTAGCGATGACGACGTGACCTTGGTTCGCGTTCCCGGTGCTTACGAACTACCTGTTGCCGCTAAAAAACTTGCACAAAGCGGTAAATTTGACGCCATTATCGCCCTTGGCGCGGTAATTCGTGGTGGCACACCTCATTTTGATTTTGTTGCGGGTGAATGCAATAAAGGTCTTGCTCAAGTTTCTTTAGATTTTGGTATTCCTGTATCATTTGGTGTAATTACCACGGATTCTATCGAGCAAGCGATCGAGCGATCAGGTACTAAGGCCGGTAACAAAGGCGCGGAAGCGGCTTTAGGTGCACTGGAAATGGTCAATGTCGTTGCTGCACTAGAAGAATTGAAGTAATAGGTGAATTAAGTGAAAGTGTCTGCACGTCACAAAGCTCGCGAACTGGCACTGCAAGGTGCGTACTCGTGGCAAATGAGTAACAATGCAATCGATCAGGTTGAGCTCGCTCTCGCGACCAGCAACGATATGCAAAAAGTGGATATGGCTTATTTTCAAGCATTACTGCGCGGTATTGCGCACAATGCCTCGAAACTGGATGAAACGATTAAGCCTTATCTTGGTCGTTTGCCAGAAGAGCTAGACCCTATCGAAAAGGCAATACTGCGTTTGGCGACGTTCGAGTTGACTGAACGTATGGACGTGCCTTATCGCGTCATTATCAATGAAGCGATAGAACTTGCGAAAGACTTTGGTGCAGAAGAAAGCCACAAGTTTGTTAACGGTGCTCTCGACAAAGCCGTTAAAACACTAAGACAGCACGAACGATAGTGTCGTGCTGTTGTCTATTCTCAGGCAACACCCTCATTAACACTGGTTTGTACCGTGAAAGAATTCGATTTAATTGAGCGTTATTTTGCTTCTGGTGGTCATCATCGCAAAGACGTTATTGTCGGCATCGGCGATGATTGTGCGATAACTCGGGTACCAGATAATCAGCAGCTTGCCATCACAACTGATACCTTGGTTGGCGGTGTGCATTTTCTTGAAACCGCGCCAGCGCGCTCTGTTGCCTATAAGGCGGTAGCGGTTAACCTTAGTGACCTTGCTGCAATGGGAGCAGAACCGGCTTGGATAAGTTTGTCTTTGTCGATGCCTACCGTTGAAAATGAATGGCTTGAAGAGTTTGTTTCAGGTTTGTATGAACTCACTCAGTATTATTCGGTACAACTTATCGGTGGGGATACGGTTCGCGGACCTATGTCGATGACAATTACCGCGCAAGGGTTCGTTCCACCGGGTAGCGAGCTCAAACGTACTGCCGCCAAACCGGGTGACTGGATTTATGTAACAGGCTCACTGGGTGACGCAGGTGCAGGGCTCGATTTACTCACTGGTAAATTAGAGGCATCTCTTGAAAATCGCGAGTATCTGATTAATCGCCATTTGTACCCCACACCGCGGGTTATGGCTGGTACAGCGCTTAGGCGTATTGCTAACGCTTGTATCGACGTCTCTGATGGTCTATTGGCTGATCTGAAACACATTCTTGATGATTCGGCGTGTGGTGCGACGATTCACGTAGATAGGCTTCCTATTTCCAACGCCCTGTTTGAGACCGTAGAGGCGAAAGCGGCTTATGATTACGCCTTAACGGCAGGCGATGACTACGAACTTATATTTACGGTTGATGAAGAGCAGCGAGGGAATTTAGAGACCACGCTAGCGAATGCTAATGTGCAGGTCACCTGTATCGGTCAAGTAAGTGGACATAAAGGTCATATCGAGACCTTACTTTACAAAGATAAGTATCAGGTTGAGTCAGCAATCGGCTACGAGCACAACTTTTAATGAAACCTGAATTACGCCAGAGAATATCTATGCTTAATCCCGTTCATTTTTTGGGGTTAGGATTTGGCTCTGGCCTAATTCCTGTCATGCCAGGAACCTTCGGGTCATTGGCAGCTATCCCCGTATTGCTCTTGATGCAGCCTTTGCCCCTTTGGGGTTTTTGGACGGTGACGGTATTGGCCTGTGCCGTTGGTGTTTACCTTTGTGGTAAAACGGCAAGAGATATGCAAGTCCATGATCACGGCAGTATCGTATGGGACGAAATTGCTGGCATGATGATTACATTCCTATTTGTCCCAATTTCGTGGTTGAGCTTAATTGCTGGTTTTGTACTGTTCCGGTTGTTTGATATTTTGAAACCATGGCCGATTAATGTCATTGACCAGCGTGTGCACGGCGGCACCGGCATTATGCTAGATGACATACTAGCTGGAGCAATGGCGGCGTTGTGTCTTGCGCTCATCCACCAGATTTTTCCTTTTTAAGTCATCCAAACTAAACCCTGATAAGGACGCGTTTTCAGGCTTTTCAGCCTCGTCATCAAGTTGCCAGCGTGGACCTCTAATTTATGGCCATCTGGATCTAACAAATAGAGGGAATCTCCCTCACTGCTGTTTTCTTTCCATTGCGTCACACCAGCGTTAATGAGTGCCTGTTTAAAATCGTTAAAACCTTTTGGGTCGATATCAAAGGCAATGTGCGAGTAATCGCTTTGGGATGTGTCTGCCACGTCCCCAAGGGTCAAACAAAGCCATATTTCCCCAAGTGTTAGATAGGCACCCGTTTGCCATTTAACATGGCCTTTAAATCCTAATATGTTGATATAGAAATCAATTGCTCGCTCGAGGTTTGATGTGGACAACGTGATGTGATTTAGTCCATTTAACATGCTCATGGGTTATTTATCTCTTAACGGTTTACACAAAAATGAGAATCATTATTATTGCGGCCTCATGAAACGCCGTCGACCAATAACGTCTGTGGCGTATCACGTGCCAATAAGCAAAACGAATAATAATAGAGGGTAGATAGCGTGGCATCAGCTAAGTTTCACATGGATTTTAGAAAATATCATCGATGGTTGGGTTTTTTCCTTGCAGGTATTATGGCCGTATACAGTATCAGTGGTATCTTGCTGATATTCCGGCCAACGGATTTATTAAAATACGAACAACAAAAGGTAGTTGAAATCGAGCCTTTACTCAGTGCCAGTGACGCGATCTCTCAGATTAAAATGAGGCGATTGACGGTAACGTCGGAATCAGACACTGAGATAGTGTTTAATCGTGGGGTGTATGACAAACAGACCGGCATCGCGACGATGACGATTACCGATTATCACCCAGTATTGTCGAAGATGGTAAAACTTCATAAAGCGACGAATAACAGCCCTTTATTTTGGCTTAACATCTTTTTTGGCGTTGGCTTATTGTTCTTTGTCATTTCTGCATTTTTGATGTTTTTACCCAAGTTGCCGATTTACAAAAACGGATTGAAGATTGCGGGCTTAGGCGGGTTAGTTGCAGTATTAGTGGTCTTGTTTGGGTCATAAAATATGGTGGCCCGTTACTTAGATGCAGTATTGAAAAGACGGCCAGCATAGTGGCTGAGCTACGCCTAGCGCTGCTCATGGAAGTCCTCTTTACTTCGATTGTTACCAATGAGGATTGGTGTCAGTTTGACTCGCAAGTGAGAGGGGCGTGAAAAATAAAAAACCGAATAAGGTTGCCCTTATTCGGTTTTTCGATGAATGGCGTTACTTATTTAACAAACGCTTCGACTTGAGCGACGATACCGTCGCCATCGAGTTGCAATTCAGCATACATTTCTTGTTGGGTACCTTGCAGAATAAAGCTATCCGGTAGACCAATATGTTTAACTGCTATTGTCCAACCTTGACTGTGGACATACTCACTTACCGCACTGCCTGCACCGCCCATGATACAGCCATCTTCAACGCTCACGAGGTAATCGTGTTGTTGTACTAGTGTTGCCAACACATCGGTATCCAGTGGCTTCACAAAGCGCATATCCACTAATGTTGCATCGAGCTTTTCAGCTGCGTCTTCTGTATAGGGCAACAGGGTCCCAAAATTGAGAATCGCTACTTTTTTCCCTTCTCGCAATGTGCGACTTTTACCAAGTGGAATGGCGGTCATCGCCGCGGTAGGAGTGATGCCTTTGCCCGCACCGCGAGGGTATCGAACTGCTGCCGGCTGATTGGCGATATGCCCGGTATAGAGCATCTGGCGACATTCGTTTTCATCACCCGGCGTCATGACAATCATATTGGGAATACAGCGTAAAAACGCGATATCAAAAGCCCCCTGATGTGTTGGTCCGTCAGCCCCCACGATGCCAGCACGGTCGATAGCAAAAAGTACAGGGAGTTCCTGCAACGCCACGTCGTGTATTAATTGATCGTAGGCCCGTTGTAAAAACGTGGAGTAGATTGCAACGACGGCGTTCATTCCGTCTTTTGCCAGCCCTGCACCAAACGTGACCGCATGCTGCTCGGCAATGGCCGCATCAAAATATTGCTCAGGGAATTGCTGAGAAAACTTAACCATACCGGAGCCTTCACGCATAGCCGGCGTGATGGCCATCAATTTCTCATCTTGTAAAGCCATGTCGCATAACCAATCACCAAAGACAGCGGAATAGGTTGGCTTAGCGGCTGCCGCTTTTGGCAAGACTTGGTCCGCTGGGTTGAACTTGGGCACCGCATGGAATTTGATAGGGTCTTTTTCCGCTTCAGGGTAGCCTTTACCCTTCTTTGTTACGACGTGCAGCAATTGTGGCCCTTTGAACTTTCGCATGTTGCGCAGTGTATCAACAACACCATTCACATCATGACCGTCAATTGGACCAATGTAATTAAACCCTAATTCCTCAAAGATAGTACCTGGGACAACCATTCCTTTGATGTGCTCTTCCGCGCGACTCGCAAATTCTTTAATCGGCGGTACATTACTCAGTAATTTCTTACCACCATCGCGAATAGAGTTGAACAAATCACCCGTTAACAAACGCGCCAAGTGACTGTTTAGGGCACCGACATTTTCTGATATAGACATTTCGTTATCATTGAGGACAACGACCATATCTTTGTCTATGTCACCTGCGTGATTCATCGCTTCAAACGCCATGCCCGCAGTCATCGCGCCATCACCGATCACCGCAACCACTTTGCGACCGGCATTTTCTTTTTCGGCGGCAACGGCCATGCCCAAGGCGGCGCTAATTGACGTGGATGAATGGCCTACGGCAAAGGTGTCGTAGTCGCTTTCTGGAGGCCAAGGAAACGGGTGTAAGCCATTCTTTTTGCGGATTGTTGACATTCGCTCTGCGCGACCTGTCAAAATTTTGTGCGGATAAGCTTGGTGACCAACATCCCAAATGACGCGGTCAAATGGGGTGTTATAAACGTAGTGCAACGCGACGGTGAGCTCGACTGTGCCAAGGCCCGATGCGAAATGTCCACTACTTTGGCTTACCGAAGCCAGTAGGTATTGTCTTAGCTCATCTGCTAACGCTTTAAGCTTGTCTTGAGGAAGCTTTCTCAACTCATCCGGAGTTGGCGCTAACGACAAAGTAGGGTAGTGGGATAAATCTAATGTCATTCTATTTTCTGAGCAATAAAGGCGACCTGCTAATGGTCTCGTTTTACCATGAGGTCGCAAAAAGCTAATAAATTATCGTTATTGTAAGGCAAAGCATGCAATGCTTGTAGTGATAGTTCATGCAACTGGATTAATTCTTTTTTTGCACCTTCCATTCCGAGTAAAGCGGGAAAGGTACTTTTTCCGAGTGCTTGATCTGAACCTTGTGGTTTTCCCAACTGTTCAGTATTTGCCGTTACGTCGAGAATATCGTCTTGAATTTGAAATGCCAACCCAATCGCAGTGGCAAAGGTTTGCCAGTGTTCACGTTGCTCTGAGCTTACATCAGCACTGACAATGGTGACCATATCAACACACGCTTTCAGCAGGGCACCGGTTTTCAAATTGTGGAGCTGTCGCAATGTCTGTATATCAACAGTGGAGCCGGTCGAAGCAAGGTCAATTGCTTGGCCACCGCACATGCCGTTGTAGCCACTGGCTTTGGCTAAACAACTGATTAATTTGGCCCGTTGACCATCAGCAAATTCTGATAACGGTGCATCGGCAATATGACTGAATGCTAGGGTTTGAAGCGCATCACCTGCGAGAATGGCGGTCGCTTCATCAAACGCAATATGGCAGGTTGGCTTTCCCCGGCGTAAATCATCATCATCCATGGCGGGCAAATCGTCATGCACTAGACTATATGCGTGTATACATTCAATTGCCAACGCAATCACGTCTGTGTCTTTATCTGGAACGCCCAAGGCTTCGCCAACTAATTTGACGAGTAAGGGGCGCATGCGTTTACCGCCCACAAGCAACGCGTATTCCATCGCTTCTTTTAATACTGAGGCGTGGTCAGGCAAAGTGCTTATTAAAAGGGATAGCTTTTTATCCGTTTCTAGGCGTGTTAGCCGATGAAAGGTTGAGAGCGAATCACTGGTCATTGAGTCGGCGCACTACTGTCGAAATCTTGCAATGCTTCACCATTTTGGTCAGCGAGAAGGGTTCGGACTTTTTGTTCGGCGGCTTGCAATGCAGTATGGCTCTGTTTAGAAAGTGTCACACCTCTCTCGAATTTCGCAAGTGCTTCGTCTAGGGGAAGATCGCCGTTTTCCATCTCTTCGACGATAGCTTCCAATTCAGCAAGTGATTGTTCAAATGTCTGTGGGGGCGTGTTTCCGTCGTTCACGATCAAATTTCCTCTAGTCAAACTGTGACGGGCACATTAACCGAGGGGCGTGTAGGGGTCAAATGGTTTGTGGTTTTAGTCCGTTTCATTGTGCGTTGTGTCGCCAATTTTAAACGTTTTTGTCTCAGACCAATTTACTTACATTAATAGAAGACA
>CAWUJV010000019.1:0-61546 GCA_963922845.1 uncultured Alteromonas sp. | reverse complement strand
ACAGACGATGAGCGACAGTCCCCTAACATTGAAAGATTGGCAGAACAGCGGGCAGTACTTCGAATTTAACGGCCACCGCGTGTTTTATCAGGACACGAAATCGAACAATGATGAAGTGGTTTTGTTGATTCACGGCTTCCCAACGTCATCATGGGATTGGTATAAGGTTTGGCCTACTTTATCTGCGTCTTACAGATTGGTTGCGCCTGATATGCTGGGATATGGTTGGTCAGACAAACCCGCCGACCATGCCTATTCAATTTTAGAGCAAGCTGATTTAGTCGAAGCTTTACTGAAAACACTGAATATAAATCGAGTCAGAATAATCGCCCATGATTACGGTGATACGGTGACGCAAGAACTAATGGCGCGCTATCAGAACAATGAGCAAACACACACTTTTTCAATTACGTCAGTGGTACTTACCAATGGGGGATTGTTTCCCGAAGTCCATAGGCCAAGGCTGGTGCAAAAGTTATTGCTGAGCCCAATTGGTGCCTTGATTTGCCGACTGCAAACTCGAAGTAAGTTTGGCAAAAGTTTTGACGCCATATTTGGTGCGCACTCAAAACCGACAGAGCAGGAGTTAGACGAATTTTGGTCGTTGATTTGTTTTAATCAAGGGATTTATCGATTCAACAAATTAATTCACTATATCAATGAGCGTGTCCAATATCGTGAACGTTGGGTTGGGGCGTTGATATCACCATCTTTCCCGGTGCGTTTTATCAATGGGTTAGACGATCCTATCTCAGGTGAACACATGTTGGTGCGATATGAAGAGTTGGTGGCAAATCCCGATGTGGTGCGTTTGCCGGGTATTGGCCACTACCCACAGGTGGAAGATGCAGACAGTGTACTCACAGCCATCACGTCTTTTCACAATGCGCATCGTGGCTGAGTCGTCTTTGCTATTTACAATCGGCTGTGACTAGCTGAGTCAGCTTACACGCGCTACGACAGACAGCCCTTAAATTGGAACACTGGCTTCGCAATGGGCGACGTACCCTAGATTGCCTCTACGTGTTTTTTTGCAATAAGGCATAGACTTTTATGGCTTACACTATATAGTGCGCGTAAATCTTGCTCAGTATCACTTTACACTGAAGTGAGCCCGTCTACACGATTCCGGAAAAGTTATGATTACAGTATCCAATGTTACCATGCAGTTTGGTAGCAAACCTTTATTTGAAAACATCTCGGTCAAATTTGGTAATGGCAACCGTTACGGTCTTATTGGAGCCAATGGTTGTGGTAAATCGACCTTAATGAAAATCCTCGACGGTACCCTAGCGCCTTCATCCGGAAACGTGTCTATTACGCCCAATCAACGGGTGGGAAAACTGAATCAGGATCAGTTTGCGTTTGAGGAATACTCTGTTATTGATACCGTGATCATGGGTCACAAAGAGTTATGGGAAATCAAGCAGGAACGCGACCGTATTTACAGTTTGCCAGAGATGAGCGAAGAAGACGGTATCAAGGTAGCAGAGCTTGAGTCGCTATTTGCAGAAATGGATGGCTACAGCGCGGAAAGTCGAGCGGGAGAAATTCTTATCGGCGCAGGTATTTCGCAAGATGTTCATTACGGTCTGATGAGCGAAGTCGCTCCGGGATGGAAGTTACGTGTTTTGCTTGCTCAGGCACTATTTTCCGAGCCCGATATTTTATTGCTTGATGAGCCAACCAACAACTTGGACATTGACTCAATTCAATGGCTAGAAAATATCCTCAATGACTACAGCTCGACTATGGTAGTGATTTCTCACGATAGACACTTTTTGAATGCAGTTTGTACCCACATGGCTGATATCGATTACGGTGAGTTGCGTGTATATCCGGGCAATTATGATGATTTTATGTTGGCATCAACGCAAGCGCGGGAAACGATGATGGCGGCAAATGCAAAAAAATCTGCGCAAATTGCCGAGCTGCAAAAGTTTGTTGCGCGATTCTCAGCAAATGCATCGAAAGCAAAACAGGCGACCTCGCGAGCGAAGCAGCTCGATAAAATTAAGTTAGATGATATTAAACCGTCGAGTCGAGTTAACCCGTTTATCCGCTTCAATCAGCAGAAAAAACTGCATCGCCAAGCGCTGGTATTGGAAAACGTGGGTCATGGGTTTGACGGTGAAACGTTATACAGTGGCGGGAACCTGATTTTAGAGGCTGGGGCAAAACTGGCTGTTATTGGCGACAATGGTGTGGGTAAAACGACCTTCTTACGCTGTTTGATGGATGAAATCGCGGTCAAAGAGGGCGTGATCAACTGGTCTGAAAATGCCGCGTTGGGTTATTGTCCACAGGACAGCAATGACATCTTTGATGTCGACATGAACCTTTTTGATTGGATGAGCCAATGGCGCAAACCAACGGATGATGATCAGGTCATTCGCGGAACCTTGGGCCGGATGCTATTTTCTGCTGAGGATTCGAAAAAGAAAGTCAACGTGTGCTCAGGTGGAGAAAAAAACCGACTGTTGTTTGGCAAACTTATTTTGCAAGAAACCAATGTGCTGATCATGGATGAGCCGACTAACCACTTAGACATGGAATCGATTGAATCGTTGAACATGGCCCTTGAAATGTATGAAGGCACTTTGATTTTTGTCAGTCACGATAGAGAGTTTGTGTCCTCGTTGGCGACGGAAGTTATCTCAATACATGACAAGCAATTGGAACACTTTAAAGGGACGTATGATGAGTTCCTCGCTCATCGAGCCGCACACGGCTAATATTTAAATCGTGCTTAACACAGAGCGGTCGCCATAGGGCGGCCGTTTTTTTTGCCTGGCGAGAACCAAACGCGAGTTTGCGTCGTCTTCTCTACAAATACCAAACTAGCAATGAGGTGACTGTGTTATCGTTTTACTCAATCTTAATGGTCAGTCAATTGGCGCATGGTAGTGATACCCCGCTTGTTAGTCTCTTGACTGCTTTGTTTAACGTACTGATTCAAATTTTATTGTTGCTAATTTCAACGGATGTGTTGTGAAGCCTGAAGACATTGACCTACTGGTTATGGACTTAAAACGCGGTGATCAGAGTGCATTCAAAGCGCTTTACACGCACTTTTTCGTACCGATGAAACGCTTTGCTGTGTCGAGAGTCGGGGAGGCCGCGATTGCCGATGATCTGGTTCAAAATGTGTGGCTCAAAATTGGCAAACGTGTCGGACGGTTACACGATGTGACGCTTTTTCGCAGCTGGCTATACAAAGCCCTTCGATGGGAGATTATCGATTGGCAACGAACGAGCACTCGACTCATTAGTACGACAGACTCAGACCAAGATTTAGTCGCTGATACCATAAATACAAATGTACTTGATGTGATGCCATTACTAGGTGCATTAGACAGCAACGAGCGAGACGTGGTTGAACTGTACTACCTCAATGAACTCTCGCTCAATGAAACAGCCTTAGCCCTTGGCGTGCCTGCGGGGACAGTGAAATCGCGCTTATCCCGTGCAAGAAACAAATTACGCGCTCACTATGAAGATTAGGAGATGACGATGGATTTTGAACAAAAGCTAAAACGCGACTTAGATCAGCAAGCCAAAGCGCTCGATGATTTGGTTGACAATGATAATAGTCTTACAGGTTACCTGAAAATGGGGTTTGAAACGCCTCTAAGTTGGCTGGTCAAAGTCGGTTATGCATTGGCAATACTTTTGAGCATTTTGATGTTTTACTGTGGCTACCATTTTTTTACGGCGTTGCCAGAAAACCAAGTATTTTGGGGGGTGTGTTTGGTGCTGAGCTTCAATGCTCAAGTCGCGACTAAGTTGTGGATTTTTATGCAAACCAATCGCAACTATTTATCCCGCGAAATGCGTTTGATCTTGCTGCGCAAAGGTGACTTGTCGTAACCTAACCCGAATAACAAAAACAACAAAGAGATAGGTCATGGCTAACCGTTTACTGATAGGGATATTCACTGCAGCGGCACTGTCATATCTATTGATGTTGTCGATACCGGACTACACGCTGCAACCTCTGCACAAAGCATTACCTATTTTTATACTCTTGTTCGTCGTTTTGCGAAGCAGTGTGAAACGCAAAATGCTATTGAGTATCGCGTTGTTGTTTTCTGCTATTGGCGATATTTGCCTTGCCCTGTCCTTTGAGCATCAGTTTCAAGCGGGGCTTGGTGCATTTGCGTGTGCTCAATTGAGTTATTTTGTGTTTTTTATCAAAGAGGCGAGTTGGACTAAACACAAGCGCACCGCCATTTCATTGATAGCCATCGTGTTTATTGCTGTCGGTAGCGTCATTGTGCCCAGCACGGGTGAGCTAATGTGGCTGGTGCTGTTTTACACCAGTACCTTAATGTTGATGACCTGTAGCGCTGTGCTTTGGAGCCGAAGTAGTTATCTGCCGATAGTCGGGGCTGGTGTTTTTGTGCTGTCCGATTCCTTGATTGCCATCAACAAATTCGTCATGCCATTGCCCTTTGAAAGCTATCTTATCATGGTGACCTATTATGTTGCCCAGTGTTGTATTGTGTTGGGCGTATTGTCTCAATCTAACGCGTCTCGTCAGAACTAGCGACTTTCAGTACGGCTATCAAACTCGGTTTTCGCCACCCCATCGGCATCGGTAAACAAGCCTTTGGACGACAGCGAATAACCCGAATTGGCTTGAATTATCTGCCGAGTTTCAGTGAGGTAGTCAACGATATCGTCGTCATTGACGTTCGCATCTTTTAAGTCGTTGGCCAAAGCGCGTGCCGCGCCCTGTTCGTATATTTCGGATAACTGACTGACCTGATTGAGTCGATTCTGACTGATGTTACTTTTATCTAAATAGGCTTGCAGCCGACTAAAAGCTTTTTCACTGACTTCATTGTCGGGTTGCTCAACGACCCAGCGGCCCTGATTGTTCTCAATTCTCACTTCACTCTCGATACCCAGGTTTGTGGCAACACTTTGCAGATCGTCGGCGAGTTTTGTCCGCGTGTGTTCAAGCAAATTTCCTATGGTGCCAAGGGACACATTGGCGTCACCACTTTGCACATCATCAA
Organism: uncultured Alteromonas sp.; assembly: GCA_963922845.1. Lineage (GTDB taxonomy): Bacteria > Pseudomonadota > Gammaproteobacteria > Enterobacterales > Alteromonadaceae > Alteromonas. Next base: position 56,522 of record CAWUJV010000019.1, on the reverse strand, counting down.
GCAAATCACTGATCGCGTCATCACCGAGAGGGTTCGATAAGGTATTGATATCGCTTTGGATAGTATCGCGTGTGGTATTTGAAGCAAGTTCTGATAACGCACTTCTGCCCTTGTCAGGAGACGATAGATAGTCGAAAAGCGACTGACGTTGAGTAATTTGCATAGCGAAGCTCGATTAAAAACCAAAGTGATATAGCTCACTTCAGCAAAAACCGAGCCGCTATGCTGGTTTAGGTCAATATTATTGTTGCTCTGCGGCTTCCAGCTCACGCTCAAGGCGCAATGCTTCGTCAGCTCTTGGCTTAGTCAGTCTTGCCATCCAGAAATACAAGACGGGCGTTAAATACAGGGTAAAGACAACCGCGATACCAAGTCCACCAAATACGACCCAACCAATTGCATTACGTGATTCTGCCCCAGCCCCAGTGGAGAGAATCAGCGGTAGACCTCCCAGCACAGTCGACATTAGCGTCATCATGATGGGGCGAAGTCTAACTTTACCTGCTTCAACAATCGCGTCATAAACACTTTGGCCTTGGTCGCGCTTTTGGTCGGCAAATTCAATCAACAAGATAGCGTTTTTCGCCAACAAGCCGATAAGCATCACCAAGCCAATTTGTGAATACACATTGATCGACGTACCCGTTAAAAACAAGGCGTATATCGCAGCGGCAATGCCAAATGGCACGGTTAGCATTACCACCACGGCACTGTTGATGTTTTCAAATTGCGCGGCCAGTACCAAAAGTACAATAACGAATGCAAGCACGTAGGTCATCATCACTTGTCGTGATGTTTCTTCATAGGTTTGTGCTTCACCCAAGAATACAATGCCAATACCGTCGGGCAAGGAGTCGTCGGCGATGGCACGAATTTGATCAACCACTTCATTCAAAGGCACAGATTCAGGTAAATCTACACTGACTTGGATAGCTCGGCGCTGGGCTTGACGCTCGAGTTCTGCGGCTACCCCTTCTTCGGTAATATAGGCAAGACTCGACAAGGGAACCAATGCGCCATTTGATGACTTCACATACAAATTGGTAATCATCGCTGGATCACGAACATTGCGATTGTTGGTTTGCAGTAAAATGGGAATCGCTTGATCACCGACGTTTAAATCGGCAATGTTGTCACTGTTTACGGCAGCTCGCAGCGTACTGGCAATATCATTGAGAGGTACGCCGAGTTCTTGCGCGCGTTGGCGATCGATGTTCACCCGCATTTGAGGTTGAGTCGGTTCATAGCTGACGCGGGTGCGGCCCAAGTCGGGAAGATCGCTCTCTAGCTTTGCCGTCAGTGCTAATGCGGCTTCGTAAATTCGACTGTAGGTATCTCCGGTCAGGGCAAACTCAAGTCCTCCACCTTGACCTCTTAAGTTCAAACTATTGCCGCCAAAGGGGGAGGCGGGCGCACCGGGAATGGCCTGAAGTTTTGGTCGAATTTCACCTACGATCTCTTGTAGCGATTTATCTCTATCATCCCAATGTTTCAGCGGGGCTTGAATATAGACGATATTCGGATCCCAACGACCAACAATGGTGTAAATCGAATCAATCGTACCATTTTCAACATATGGCATGAGCACGGATTCCATTTTTTCAGCCTGACGGTCCATGAAGTTGATACCCGCACCATCTGGGCCTCTGGCAAAAATATTGACCGTGCCTCTGTCCTCACTAGGCAATAACTCCTGTTGTATACTGTTTGCGACGAAATAGGCGCCAACAGCGGAACCGACACTCAATAGTAAAATAAACCAACCGTATTTTAGCGACCATACAAGACTGCGCTGATAGCCATTCATACAGGCTGTGCCCAAACGGCCAAACGTTGTACTGAATAGACTTTTTTTCGTCTTGCTTTCTTTCAGGGGGAGCTTGGCGGTGAGCGCGGGCACGATGGATAGGGCGACAAATGACGAAATGATCACTGCGCCAGCCAGTACGCCACCGAATTCTCGAAACAGTCTACCGGCCGCAGACGGCAAAAACGCAATAGGAATAAATACCGACGCAAGCACAGCAGTAGTCGCAACGACAGCAAAGAAAACTTCTCTTGAACCAATCACGGCGGCAGCTCTTGGGCCTAAGCCCATAGTGCGTCTGCGTTGAATGTTTTCTGAGACAACAATGGCGTCATCGACAATCAAACCAGTCGCCAACACAAGTGCTAGTAAGGTCAATATGTTGATTGAGAAACCAAGCCCCCAGATGATCGCCAAGGCCCCTGCTAATGAAATAGGGATGGACAGAGCAGGAACAATTGTGGCTCGCCAGCTGCCAATGAATAACAGTAGTGTTAGTACGACCAAGCCGATAGTGAAGCTCAACGACCGGACAACCTCACTGACAGAATCACGAATAAATTCGGCGTCGTCGTTTGTCACTACGATATTCAAATCGCTGAAACGACGATTGAGGCGCTCTACCATCACGAGCACTTCGTCAGAAATTTCGATGGTATTAGAGCTGGCTTGTCTAATAATACCTAACCCCACCACAGGCGAGCCATCTAAACGCACCATACTATTGGCATCAGAGGGGCTAAAATAGGTATTTGCCACATCGCTTATACGGATGTTGTCTTGCAACACTATGTTGGCAACATCGTCGGCAGACAATGACGTGGCATCAGCGCGAACGATAAGCGCTTGGTCTTGGGATTGAATGCTACCAGCAGGCACATCAAATGGTGCCAATCGCAGTGCATCGGCAACGTCTGTCATCGACAAACCATAACTGGTGAGGCGAAGTGGGTCGACCGCCACTCGCAACACGCGCTCACGGTCGCCACTTAAACTGACATCGGCGACACCGGGAATACTCAGAAACATAGGTGCAATGTCGGTTTCCACCCGCTGGGTCAGGGTTTCCATATCCACCGTTTCACTGGATACCGCAATACTCACAATCGCTCTGGCATCACTGTCTGCACGTATTATTGCAAGGTTCTCAACATCTTCTGGGAGCTGTCTCTGCACGCGAGATACGGATTCACGGGTTTCATTTGCCGCATCTTCAAGGTTTATTCCCGGTCTGAACTCAACGCGTACTCGCGCAGAGTTCTCTTCGCTTTGGGCGTAAATATTTTTCACGCCACTGACTCTCGCCACCGCGCCCTCTAGCCGATTGGTTACCTCGGCATCCACGGTTTCAGGAGATGCGCCGGGATATTGTGCGGTGACTGTAATTGTGGGTCTGTCTACATCGGGTAGCTCGCGAACTTCCAAGCCATTCATGGCGGCAAAGCCAGCAATGGCGATCAGTAAGTTAAGTACAATAATCAGGATCGGGCGTCTAATCGACAGTGACGGTAGATCGTTTGTTTGGGGTTGCTGGAATTTCATTAGTTAGCCTGCGCCATCTCAGTGCTGACATCTTGACCGTTGCGCAATCGCTGGATGCCCTCGACGATTAGCATTTCACCTTGGGTTAAATCACCTGACACCAAAATAGTGCCTCTCAGGCGTTGTTTAACCTCGACGTTGACACGCGTCGCTTTGCCTTCGACGGCTTTCCAAACGTAAGCGCCATAGGCCGACCATAAAAGTGAGGCTTCTGGTACGGCGGCGTATTGGGGACCTTCGTGTGACAAGTTGACGCGAAAACTCATACCAGGACGATAGGTGTCGTTGTCGTTAGCCAACAAGGCTCTCGCACGAATGGACCGATCGGTTTCATCAATTCGAGAATCGATTTGTGCGATGGTCGCATCGATGTTTATCGTGCGGTTAGACCATGGAGAAAGCGTAACAACGGGGTTTTCCATCAGGATATCGACGGCGGCTTCAGGTGCATCAAAGTTCACATAGAGCTGGCTTCGATCATCAAGGGTGGTGATAGGCGTCTGCGGCGTTATTCTATCGCCGATTTCTACATCGGTAATGCCCACGACACCATCAAACGGGGCGACGATAGTTCGGTCATCTAATTCAGTCATGGCTTCGTCAAGTGTTACTTTCGCTAAATCGCGAACGGTACGAGCATCATCCACCTGACTTTGCGGAACGGCGCCACTGGCGCGACTCTCAATTAGTCGTTGTAAATTACGCTCGGCATCTGCTAACTGAAGCGTTGCCCGTTGCACCGCGGCCGATTGACGGCGGTCATCGAGTTTTACCAATACTTGTCCGGTTTTAACAAACTGGCCCGGAACAAAACGAACATCGGTGACCTCATCGGATACCGCTGGAAAGATTACCACCGAGCGCAGGGCTTCGGCCGTACCCACGGCTTCCACGCGCTTAGATTCATGCTGATAGGCAACGGGCTCTAGCACAACGAGTTTGGGACCACCTCGCCCTCTAAACTGGGCTTGTGCATTAGTCGAATTGAGGCTCAGTACGACTAGCATCGTAAACGCAACAAAGGTGGTTAACAACTTCATGTAAAACGGGCTCCGCGTTGGGTGTATAAAGATAATCGCATCTATTACAACACATGCTTGAGACTTGAATAAATGTAACTGGCCTTAGCAAAGGTGCCGGATATCGTTTACGTCAATCCGGCGCTTTTATTTATGATTATCTATTTGTGTTGGAAAGTGTTACGACAAGGGTGCTGAAGAAAGATCACATCCGGCATGACTAGGATGCAGGTTTATAGATGAATGTTGTATTTTTTCGGATGAAAGCCGCTATCGTCGGATAGCGGCTGTTCTTGGTTTAGAGCGGTTACTCAGTAACCGGTGCAATGTTATTGTCGGTGTCGCGGTCAATAAATCGCACGAAGGGATCAACGCCGGCATAGGCGGGGAGCGTGTCGAGTTCGACAATGATTTGGTTTTCGCCAGAACTGATGCGGTGTTTTTGTTGATACAAAATATCGGCCTCACCTGCAAAATCATCTGGGTCGTTGGCAAACAGCACAATATCAACCCACTCATCCATTGGTTGCTCTTCTTCCTGTCCTTCACCATCTGCGACAAAGCGCTTGGCGTCGACCGTCAGAGTGACTTGATAACCTTTGTCTAACTCAACGGCTTTGGTTTCCTTATTGATGAGCTCATACAAGGCGATTTCGTTAAACGTTGCATCGATGTAGGCTTGTTCCTCGGGCGTTGCATCGGCTTTTAGTGCCGCGACTAAATCCAAGGTGGTCGGGTAGCGGTCAGTGCGTCCATGCCAGTCATCTACCAGTGATTTTAGTGCAAGGTTCAGTCGCGCTTCGCCCAATTTGTCCTTTAACGCCATCATCACTACCGATCCTTTTCGGTAGTGAATGTACTGTTGGTTCTCTGCTCTCAACATTGGCATCTCACGCAGTAATTCTGTGGTTCTACCGCGCAGATAACGATCGAGCTCGTACGTCAAGAAAGTCCGTATTTTGGCTTCGCCATACTTGCGTTCCATAACCATAAGGGCACTGTATTGTGACAGGCTTTCAGAGATGATTGCCCCACCTTGCACATTTGCTGGGATCACTTGATGCCCCCACCATTGGTGCGCTACCTCATGGGCAGTCACATAATAAACGGGGTCGATATGCGATGGATCTCGAATATCCGTAATGAAACCGATTCGTTCTGAGTAGGGCACCGTATTGGCAAAGCTTTGGGCGAAACTCTGATAGCCGGGGAACTCAATAATACGCATTTGTTTGTGTTGATACGGACCAAATGCTTCGGTGAAATAATCAATCGAATCCCTAACACTTTCCATCATGCGGTCAACATTCCAGTGGTGCTCAGGGTGATAGTAGACTTCGATATCGATGCCTTTGTAGGTTTCTTTCTTCGCGTCTAATTTGCCTGACATCATCGAAAAGAAATTGAGAATAGGTTTATCCATTTCGTAACGGAAGTAATTACGACCGTTTTCTTGCCATTCTTTTTGCAGATAGCCAGGTGCAATCGCAAACTGGTCACCGCTGGTAGAGATGGTCGCAGAAAAAGCTATTTCGGCGATGCCTTTACCAAAGAAGGTCTCTTTTTGATGGGTTTCACTTTCCAACAAATAGGCACGTTGTAAATCAGGCAAGTCACGCTTTCGGCGTTCATGGCGATCGGTGATACGTCTACCGTCATCAAAACCAAATCCCGGGAACAGTTGCCCATTATTAATAAAGGTGCCATTTTCAACCAGTAGGGTATCGTATCCGCCGTCTTTAAAGCCGCGTCTTTCGCGAGTCACAGATATTACACCTGCGCGGGACTCGCCGGGTTGCATCGGCGTGTCGAAAGTAAACCATGCGGTATTGAAATCACCGATATTTTCCCCTAGCTGACCGCCGTCAATGTTGACGTCTATGTCTCGAGAGTTTTGCGGGAAATTGACGAGGAAGCGCTCGATAGGCTCATCAAATGTGTTGGTCAGTTCAACATCAGCTTTTGCTTCAATCCGTTTCTCGTATGGATAAATATCAACCGTGACGTCGACTTTCGTGTAGGTGGGGATATTGTCATCGATGTATTCACCTAGCTCCTTTTCGTAAGCTTCTTGTAAGTTCTGACGCTCATCACTAGTCAGATATACATTTTTGATGGTGGTGTTGTCATAAATAACATTGGCGCTGACAGCGAACAACAACAAGCCAAGTGCTGCAACGGCTATGCCTTTTGTCCCAATGTGGTAACGGAGCATTGCAAAACGGGCTTTTAGTGCGACTTGCGGGCCACGTTGCCATAAACCATAGCTAATGACAGAGAAAATGAGGGCTAAGCTGCCCCAATAGAGCAAGTACCATGACTGTGTAGTGATATACCAGCCAAAGCGGTTCATATCAGAATACTGCAGTTGCGGCATTGCACCGTAGTTAACCATGTTGTGTTCAAGGCCCAACTCTCCAAAAACTAGTGAGGCGATGAAATAACCGACGAAGAGCAGCATCCCTAGATACTTGTTGGCACTCATGGCTTGAATTAAAAACGCTAACACTGTTAGCAGAATCCAATTTGGCATATAGAAGAAGCCAATGGTGATGGCATACTGCGCGATATCGATTTGATCATAGCCCTTCATCAATTGGTACAATATCGTGATGATGGCTGAGGCGGCGTAAATAGAGAAGATAACCAAACACACCGCAATCAACTTAGATAGCCAAAAATTCAGGTTGAAAACCGGCATGCTGTCAACGATGTCACCCATACCGACTGAGCGCTCGCGCCACACGGTTTCCGCACTGTAATAGGTCACGACAATGATCATCATTAAGCCAAACGAACCACTAATTAGGTTAAGCATGGTTTGCGTCAGAGGCCAATTGGGCGCATCGTAAAGCGCGGAGGGGTCGACGAGTTGTGAAATAAGGCTGAAAGCGGAGAACAACAACAAGACATAAAACCCGGGGCTAGTCATAATTTGCTTGGTTTCAAACCGCGTTCGCGCCATAAAATGCGCCAATCCACGATTCGCACGAGGCTTATAATCCAATCTGTTGTTAAGCGGTAATTCCACTTCAGTTTGTGTTTTTTGTTTCTTGCGCTTATCACGTGGTACATAGAGATTCAGCGATTTATGCAAGCCACCAAATAAGCCCAGGAGCACAATGCCAACGGCTAACCATACGAAACGGTTTTGAAGCACAATACCTGTGAACGAAACGCCAAGGGTATTGCGTTCGAATGTTGTCCAATAACGGGTCTCATCACCAAATGCGCGTAACCCATAAGGGTCGGCAAGCGCCGCAATCGTTCGATAGGCAGGATCGTCTAACAGTTGGCCTGAAACGATGTAGAGAATGAATAAACCCACCGCGACCAAATAGACGGCTACCTGTGAGCGAAACTTTAGGGCTGCCGCATAGAAAATGGCGGACAAAACAAAAAGTGTCGTCAGTGAAAAATAGATGAAAGGTTTTAAGTAGGCGCCAAAGGTGTTCGGCCCAATTCGTTCTGGGTCAAGCCATGGCATGATGGCACCCAAAAATAACCCCAGCGGCACCATCGCAAAAATAGTGACACAAACGAGGTAAGCACCAAGGAAGCGCCCCAGTTGGTAGCCAATGGGCGAAATGGGTTTGGTACACACAATCTCGGCCATCTTACTGTTATCGTTACGCAAAGCGGTGTCGGCAACAAAATTGACCACTAAGAACATCGAAAACACACCCAAAATTAAGATAGATTGGGCAATAGCAAACGGGCTGTTGAAGTTAACATTGGCAGACGCGCCAATTTGTACGTTTTCAATTGTCATTGCCAAGAATGGCAATAAAAAGAACACAAGTCCGGTAACGATAAACGAGGGTTGTCGCGTAAAGTAGCGCCATTCAAAGGCGAGCATTTTAGTTAGCATTGTCGCTCTCCCTGCTTAGGCTTGTGCATGTTGTTGTGCTTCATTTCTCGACGCATTGAGTGTAGAGAAATACACATCTTCTAGCGTTGCAGGCGTGCTTTCGAACCCTTCTGGTGCTGCGTCTGCCAGCACGTGGATTAGGGTTTGACCTGCCAGCAAGCGTTTTGAAATAACATTGAGCTCTTGCTCAAGTTCTGCCGCCTCTTGCAATGACACGGCTTTACGCCAAATCTGCCCGTTTAAGCCGGTGGTTATTTCGATAGGGTTACCTTCAAGTAATATCTTACCACTACCTAGTACCGCCATTTTACTGCACAGCTCGGACACGTCTTCTACGATGTGAGTAGACAAAATAATGACTTTCTCTTCGCCCAAGCTAACCAATAAATTGTGGAAGCGGTTGCGTTCCTCAGGGTCAAGGCCTGCTGTAGGTTCATCGACGATCAAAAGGTCTGGATCGCCGAGTAAGGCTTGCGCAATCCCAAATCGCTGGCGCATCCCGCCAGAGAAGCCGCTAACCGCCTTCTTGCGATGCTGAAATAGGTTGGTATGAGCAAGTAGCCCATCAACCACCTCTTTGCGTTCGCCTTTGTGGGTTAGCCCTTTGAGAATCGCAAGGTGATCAAGTAAATCAAAGGCACTGACTCTGGGGTAGACACCAAAATCTTGTGGCAAATAGCCCAATCGCTCACGCAATTCATTGGGTTGGGTCAGTACATCGACGTCGTCGAATGTAATGCTTCCCGCATCGGGGAGTTGTAGCGTCGAAATAGTGCGCATGAGTGATGACTTACCCGCACCATTTGGGCCTAACAGCCCAAACATCCCTTTATCAATTGAGAGGTTAACGCCGTTGAGGGCCTTAACACCATTGTCGTACGTTTTCGTTAGGTTACTTATTTTGAGCATGGTATTTCCTTCACACTTTTTAATTATTGTTTAGTGACCGTAGCAAAGGGAATTTCGAAGCGACATTGATTAAGTGTTACTGATTGTAAATTGACCGAATCCCTTCGGTATTATCTTACGCTAACTGTTTATAATTTGCTCAATTAATTGTTTATGTGATTGAAAGTGCTGGTTAAATTCGTCGGATGTGTACAAACGACGCAGTGTGGGCCGAGAAATAACAAAATACTGCGTTGCACCCAATAGGTGATACACAAATGCCAAAGGATACGTTGTGGTAAAGCAACCGGTTTGCTGACCTTGGCTCACTATGTCTGTGAGCGCATCAAGAAAAGGACGCAAATACCATTTTTGTGCCGACTCTGCGCGCTCGCGATTATCGAGAAGTTCGCGAAGCAACAAGATGATCACCCTTAATCGTCGGCCCGTTGCATTTGTCATATCGAACAGGATTTGCCTCAGCTGGTCCTTTGGTGTTTCACCGCTTGCTTTGGCGTTTTCGACAAACTCTCCTAAGTGTTCCGCTGCTTGTTCAAGCACTGCGGCATAAATCTTTTCTTTGGTTGAAAAGTGGTGCAACAAGGCTTGTTTACTGACATTCACCTGTTTGGCGATGTCGCTGATACTCGTCCCGTAAAAGCCATTTTCCGAAAACAAGACCTCGGCGTGGTTTAACAAATCTTCTCGTGTATTTTTTTTCAATTGCTATTCCTATCGATACTCTATTGACATCTTACCAGTCGGTAAGTATCTTGTAAAAACTTACCGGTCGGTAAGCTTTTTTTGTGAGGACAGGATATGAACGAGCAAATTGAAATAGCCCTAATCGAGGATGCGAAGACCAACATCGCCAATAAAACAACGTCACTTCAAGGCGAGGAAACGACCTCTTCTCTTGATAAATATCGAACTCAAGCGCGATTTGAACAAGAGCGTCGGTCGCTTTTTTCAATGGCACCAATGGTATTGATGCATGCTAGTGAACTGTCAGAACCGAATAGTTATCAATCTGTCGACACGCCAATAGGGTCGTTGATCGTCAGCCGCGATCAACATGGGAAAGCCCATATTCTGCGCAATAGTTGCCGTCATCGCGGTGCGCGAATTGTATCCGGCAAAGGATGCAGCAAGCGTTTGGTGTGCCCGTATCACGCATGGTCATATTCAACCGATGGTGAGCTGAGTAATATCCCAGGCCAAGTGCAGTGTTTTCCAAACACGGATAAAGCAAAAAACGGGTTACTGCGTTTAGGGTGTGTTGAACACTTTGGCTTCATTTGGCTGTGTCCAACCCTCAAACCTGAAGACAATGGTGAAGCACATTTGGCTTCACATCTTGGGGGAATGGTTGAGCATTTGCAATGGCTTGCACCACAACATTTGAAACGATTTAAACAAACAACTAAACGATGGCAGGGCAATTGGAAATTGTTTGCTGAAGGGGGACTAGAGACCTACCACTTTTCCTTCGCACATAAAGGCACCATCGCCCCTTATTTTCACAACAATATTGCGGTTATCGATCAAATCGATCAGCATTTTCGAGTGGTTATGCCGACAAAATCGCTGTCGCCATCAGCGAATTCAACTGACGGACACTTGTCGTTACACGACTGCAGCCACACCTTGTTTTATCTGCTGCCAAGCGCCGCATTACTTATTCAAAAAGAGCACGTTGATTGGATTCACTTCAACCCTAAGGGCCCAGATGAAACAGAAATATCGGTTACGACACTGATTCCTTCTACTGCTGATTTGACGGACCCCGTTCAGCAACAACATTGGGAGAAAAATCATCATATTACTAATGAAACCCTTGATGAAGATTGGGCGTTAGGTGAGTCAATTCAGGCCTCCATAAATGAAAATGCTTTGCCTTACTTGCAATACGGTCGAAATGAATGGGCGCTACATGCATTTAATCAAGTCATAGAAGGTTACATGGCGAGAGTGCAAACTGGCGTGTAGGAGAGAGATGGCGTTATTCAAAGTATGGGAATGCCAGATTTGTAACTGGGTGTTTGATGAAGCACTGGGCTGCCCAGATGACGGGATTCCACCAGGGACAAGATGGGAAGATGTTCCAGATGATTGGTGTTGCCCTGAGTGCGGTGTTGGAAAAGATGATTTTGACATGCGTGAGGTCAAGGCGCAGGAGACTGCCAGCCCGGCTGTCGTCGAATCGATAACCTATCAACCGGATGACGCTGTGGCTGAACATCCCATCGTTATCGTGGGGACAGGGTTGGCCGGATATGGCTTGGTAAAAGCGTTAAGGGCTGAGTCTTCGAATATACCTATCGTTATGATATCGTCGGACGACGGCGCGTATTACTCCAAACCCGTATTATCAACCAGCTTTGCAGATAACCGATGTTCACGAGACATCATCATTGCGACGGCGCGTCAACAAGCCGAAAAGTTTGGGCTAACGCTTTTTAGTCATACTAATGTCGTTTCGATCGACAGTGAAACCAAACAAATTGAGCTTGATAACGGTGGACGAATGCATTATCGACAATTGATACTAGCCACGGGTGCCCAGTGCATTGTACCGCCCATTTCCGGAATTAACGGCCCACGTGTCTGCCAGGTCAATAATCTTTCTGATTACCAAAGAGTGAAAAATTTGCTTCCCCCTGCAGGCCGTATATTAATTGTTGGTGCGGGGCTAATCGGTGCTGAATTTGCCGATAATCTGACAATGCAAGGTCATTGTGTGAACCTGGTCGACCCCAGTGCAGGGGTGATGTTTAATGCACTTGGTGAAACCGGATCATCGTTGTTGACCCAGTCTCTGCAAAAGGCAGGTGTGAAGTGCCACATGGGAGCGGGCGTCAGCCAGATTGAATCGGATCACCGTTATGCACGCGTTACTCTAACAAATGGCCAGTCGCTGCAAGTCGATTTAGTCATTTGTGCAGTGGGAATCAAACCTAATATCGCACTGGCCGAACAGGCGGGGATTCGATGTGAAAGGGGCATAGTCGTCAGTGATACGCTGTCAACGAGTCACGCTGATATCTTTGCCTTGGGTGACTGTGTCCAGTTTCAAGAAGAGGTGAGGCCTTATGTCGCCGCCATCCGATCACAGGTTCAGGTACTGTCAAAGGCGTTGCTTGGTCAAAGCGAACGACTCAGTTATGGTATACAACCGGTTGTGGTTAAAACGCCGAGTCATCCAGTGACCTTTTATCGGCCGTTGAATTGTGAGGGGCATTGGCAGGTGGACCAAATCGGCGATGAGGGGTTAAAAGCCAAGTTTATCGACCGCGACGGCAACCAAACAGGATTCATGTTGTCCGGTGCCTACATTGACGACATACAAGGCTATCGAGACAGGTGTTTATCATAGACGAAACCAATAGGACAAAAAAAACGGTGCGAGTGTCGAGTGCATTAATCGAATTGCCTTCTATTCCCAGTGGCTTTATACCTCAGATGGTGGCGCATTTAGACTTACAAGGTCTCAACAAAAATACACAAGCACGGATAGCGCAACTCAATCAACAGGATAAAGTTTCAATCGCACATTACAGTGCGTTGTATTCGAGTTTAGTCATCGAGCTTGAAGACGAAATGATTGGCTTTTTGGATAGACCTGTGCCCATTGGCAGTATCGGTGTGCTATGTGAGATGCTGCAATATTGTCCTGATATTCCCACCGCCATCGACACCTTTGAGCGATTTTATCGATTGTTTGTCGGCGCTGATAAACCGTTTTTGCAGCTAACAGGTTTAACATCGACAGCTCGTATAGTCTTGGGCAATCCCACCACTACCATGTCTCAACCTATGTACCAGCAAGTTATAGTTATGATGTTAATTAAGATATGCAGTTGGCTTGCGGGTCGAAAGCTCGATTTAGCACGGTTAGACTTTGGTTTTGATGCGATGCCGTTTGATGAAGAGTTTCAGTTTATCTTTGATGTAGTGCCGACCTACGGCAATGCGTCAACAGCGCTTCAGTTTGCACCTAACGCTATGGCGCATAAAGTCGCACCGAAGGAAAGTGCTGCAGCGTTCTCGGATGACTTCATTACTAAACTTTTGTATCGCGCGCTGCAGGACGATATCTGTCGGTTAGTGTATGCCGAAATCTCAGCTCGATTAGCGTATGGTCGATTTGATATTGAAAGTATTGCGGCGGATTTTAATGTTTCTAAGCAGACCTTGTCGCGGCGTCTTAAAACGTCAGGGAGCGCCTATTCAACGATTTTACAGGCGGTAAGAACGGATAAGGCTAAGGTGTGGCTCAATGAAGGAAAGTTGTCATTGGAGCAAATATCTGAACGACTGGGGTTTGCTGAATTTGGGTCGTTCAGCCGAGCATTTAAAAGCTGGACTGGGCTAAATCCTTCAAGCTATCGTTGAATATCTTAACTTTTGCTACGATTTGATAAATTTGAGTCATTTATTGCCATTCAAGTTTCCTGCTAGCCGCTCTATCTTTGACTGAAACTTATCCGTATTACGTCAAGTGAGGGGTTATGACTCAGCAAAATAGCAGTGCGTTTTCGCAATACCAAGCCTTGGAAACCGCAACGAAATACAAAAAGACTCAGTCTTCAGGTTTAGAAGATATCGACAAGTCCCGTATCAAAGAGTACCTTCAAATCGTCTTGCAACAAGGTTACGTTGTCATCCCCAATTTGGTGAGTCAGGAGACGTTAGTCGATATTCGCCGTGCAGTTTTGCCGCTGCTAAACGATACTGGAAGAAACTTTTTTGAAGGTGAATCAACCCAGCGGATTTACTCGGTCATCGCAAAGACGTTGGCCTGTAACGTCCTAGTTGAGCATCCAGTGATCCTGTCTTTGTTGGATGCATTGTTCAAACCGGGTTACTTGTTGTCTCAACTTCAAGTTATCAATATTCTCTCAGGCGAAAAGCAGCAGCCTTTGCATACGGATGATGCGTTTTACGCCATCCCTCGTCCTCGGCAACCTTTGGGCGCCGCAACTGTCTGGGCCATCGATGATTTCACAGCCGAGAACGGCGGCACTGTGGTCATTCCGGGGTCACATCAATGGGGGGAAGGGCAACCTAACGCGAGCCAACTTAGCGAACAGATTCAATGTGAAATGACAGCCGGATCTGTGGTGTTCTTTCTCGGCACTTTGTGGCACGGCGGAGGTGCCAACCAGTCAGATGCGAGTCGCCTTGCGGTGACTGCTCAGTATTGCGAGGGATACTGCCGAACACAAGAGAACTACAGTTTATCGATACCCAAAGACGTGGTTGCCCAGTGTTCAGAAAACATTAAGCGTCTGCTTGGCTATTCGATTTATGGCCCATTTATGGGGATGGTTGACGGAAAACACCCCAAACGCTTACTTGAGCCTTATCTGTAGTAGGGTTACGTTTGCGAAAGTTTATCGATCCAGTCACTTACTTCAAGTGGCTTGGATTTCAAGAACCCTTGAATGGCGTCGCAACCAATACTGGTGAGGTATTCGGCTTGATGCGCTGACTCAACGCCCTCAGCAACTGTTTTGGTGTGCAGTACGTTCGCCATGTCTACGATGAGTTTGACGATGCCTTTGGCTGAATCATCGCCTTGTTCGTCGATGCCGTCGACAAAACGTTTGTCAATTTTTAACTCTGCGATAGGCAAAGACTGCAAATACGCGAGGCTACTATAGCCCGTACCAAAGTCATCGATTGAAAACGCAAATCCACAACTCTTTAGATCAAGCATGAGTTGTCTCACTGCCTCTATGTCAGTGACTAGGGTGGTTTCGGTTAATTCCAACATGAGTGACGAAGGCGCGACACCATAATGATTTACCGTATTAAGTAAAAAGTGTTTAAAGCCCACGTGAAGCAAGTGTTTACCACTGACATTTACAGAAATTTTGGTGTCAATGCCTTGCTGGGCAAGTTGGGCGAGTAAATCGCAAGCGCGCGTGATCACCCATTCATCAATATTGATGATGGCGTTTGTTTCCTCTGCGATTGGAATAAATTCCCCAGGACTGACCACGCCAAACGCGTCAGACGTCCATCTTACTAACGCTTCGGACGACGTGATAACACCATTTTTATCAAACTGAGGCTGCAAGACCAATCGTAAACCCTTGCCATTATTGGCCATACCATCGATTGCATTTTTGATTTTACGGCTGCGCTCATAGGTCTCTTGGCTTTGTTCATCTAAGTAAAAATTACCAAAGGGAGCGCTTTGTTTGGCTCGTTTTACCGCATATTCGAGTGAGGAGAACAGACTTTCGATACTGCATTGTTGTAGTTTGAGCAACGCACTACCGGTGCTAACCGACACTTGAATCCGTTCGTTCGCAACGTCTATGGCAATGGCATCAGGCCCGTTAATGAAACTCATCAACTTCTGCTGAAGTAGGGCGCCCTCATCGGCCGAGTGCAACGACGACGTGCCCATTAATATGAAGGAGTCGGCGCCATTTTTGAAAAGGGCAAAATCGCCATTACAGCGTTCTTCTAGTATGCGGCCTACATCGTGAACAATCTGATTGCCTGCGGTGATACTGAATTTGTGATTCCACTGTGCCAGTTTATCGATATCAACTATCGCGCAAAATAAATAGGTATTGGCGGCGACTTGATCCTCTAATTTGGTTTGCAAGGTTTTGACAAACCAGGCGCGATTTTTTAAACCCGTCAACGAATCCGTATACGCCATTTTATAAACGGTATCTTGGGCTTTAATGCGTTCGCTAATGTCTCGAACGATACCGATGAACTTTGCATTTGAATTGAGTCCACTTTCGGTCAGTGACAGCTCCATCTGAAAGGTATCGTTGTTCTTACGTAATGCTGGAAGCTGACGGCCAACGCCCATGATCGTTGATTCACCCGTTTCGAGATAGCGCTGCATGTAGCCACTATGAGCCGAGCGGTATGGCTCAGGCATCAAGTCTTCTACAGACATGGCGAGAAACTCGGTATGCGAGTATCCAAAAATACGCGTCGCCGCTCGATTGACTTGTTGAATGTCACCTTGCTCGTCACAAATGATCACGGCGTCATTGAAATTGTTGAATATATCCTCAATCGAGCGCGCTTTTCTCGCTTCCTCTTCATAGCGTTTAATTTCTTCCGTTACATCCTCAAGTGCACCGTAAACACCGACAATGTTGCCATATTGGTCTTGACGCGGTTTGCCGGATGTTCTTACCCATTTGTGCACGCCTGCGGCATCAATCATTCGCAGTTCGATGGTGTATTCTTCACCGGCATTCAGTGCCCGCTCAAAAAGGTAAGTAATCGTAGCGATATCTTCGGGGTGATAAAACTGTAGACCTAGCTCGGGTGACAGCGAAGTAGTAACTGGTAAGCCATAAATATTAAATACTTCAGGTGACCAATATAAGCTGTTGTGCGCGTGGTCGAACTCCCACGCGCCGACTTTTGACAGAGCGCAGACTTCATTTAGTAGTTCCGTTCTTTGCGCCAACTGCGCCGCGTGAAAGGCACTTTCGATATAATTTGCAATGTTTTCGGAGAATAGCTCGAATAGCGATTTATATTCGTCAGCGTCAAGCAAGGCTGAGCGAAATAGTCCGACAATAATGGCAACCGTTTGCTGATTGTCTAACGTGATGGGACAACCCACATACCCTTCAAGTGAGAGGTCCGCAAGCATAGTGTCATCCGGGTAGATCTCTTGTACATCGAAAGGGATAACACAAGCATGTTGGTCGAAAACCGATTCACAAGGTGAATTGATAAGGTTGTACGTTAAACTATCACTGGGCTCACCATCCACTAAGGTTGCAACGGTCGTGGCGTTTTGTTGCGAGTCACCCATAGTGGCAATGAACAAGTAGTCTGATTTGATAATTTGATTGAGTGCACGCAACTGCTCGATCAGTTCGAGCTTGTGTTCACTACACAGCTTTAAAAATGCCGCTTTCGTTAGTTGCTTGCGATTGTGATTCATCGACACACTTTCCAGCCTTTACTGCTTACTCTGGTGGATGGTGAAGGAAGCATTGATTATGCATGCTGATACCAATTTGAATAGACAAATACACTGTTGCTTTTGGCGTGAACATCGCCCTTAGCGACCATTTATCTATGCGGATTGGTGTTATATCTTCACCGGTTGACCAATTTACCAGACTTAATATCTATACTAAAGTCTAAGCGTATTGGTTTTTATCAATTGATTTTTATTTCTACTTGGCTTCTTCTGTTGGTTTTCTAGACACTTTCTTTTATTTCTTTAATACTAAACTCAGTCTTGGTCATCCTGTGTCTAAATGAACCTCATCTTCCGTTTTACCGCGCTGCTATACCTCATGCTATCGGGTCCTCTCTTTGCTGAGGGCTTGAAAGTCATTGGCCCACAATCAGAAATCGATGTAGCGCAAGGTTATTACTATGACTTGCTCAGTGCCGCTCTTGCGAACAGTCACGGTGACAGTATGAGTTTGGAATTGGTCGACGCATCAGGTTTAAGCCAAGGGCGGATGTTACAGCTTCTTGAAAATGGTTTTATTGATGTATATTGGACTGGCACAACATTATCGAGAGAAACAGATTTTCTTGCGATCCGCGTGCCGCTGATGCGCGGGCTTTTAGGGTATCGCGTTTCCATCATTCGCGAAGAGAACCAAGACAGCTTCATTAATATGCCTATTTCGGTATTAAAAGAAAAAGTAGCTTGCCAAGGCGAACATTGGCCAGATACCAAGATATTGTCGTTTAATCAGTTCTCCGTTGCACCAGTTGCGCTTTATAAGCGCATGTTTGAAATGGTTAGTTTGGGGCGTTGCGACTATTTCCCAAGAGCCATATTCGAAGCTTATGGCGAGTTAACATTAGCGCGAATTAAGTCGCCCAATCTTACTGTTTATGACGATAGAATTTTGTACTACCCTTTTCCGATTTATTTTTTCGTGAGAAAGGGCGAGAACGTCTTAGCAACTCGAATTGAATCTGGGTTGGAGGCCATGATCGCATCGGGAGAATTTGACGCCTTTATGATGGAACACCCACTTACACAAGGGCTATACCCATTAGACAAATGGCAGGACAAACACATAGTGACACTTGAGAATCCGCTGTTACCTCACGATACACCGACACACGACCCTAAGCTGTTTATTCGGCTATAGGTTGGACCCAAAAAATGACAAATCCATGCTACTTCAAAGGTTGCTTGGAGCGGACTCGATGATTTGTCATGACAAAGCGAGCATTTATTGATGTAGCGCAATGCAGGTGCCAAGCATCACAACTATGCTTGTTTGGACTGATTAACAAAGGCCAGCACGGTGTTTTTTACAACTATCAACGACGAAGACTTACTTTCAGTAGAGAAACAATTTGTCTTGCTTGAAGCGGGCGACAACCGCGAAAGCACCGAGCATCATCAAAAATTATCAAAGCTGTTGAACCGTGAACTCAGTCGTAATGCTATCACTCTGGGTGACTACATCGCGTTCCACAGACGCCTTGACCAGCTAAAAAACATTATTCATTAGGTTCGGTGTTGTCCAGCGCCATTCTCAATTTTGAGGGAAGGTGAACACTTGCCGACGTAATGGCCTCAGATAACTGAGGCCATTTTTTTCGAAGTCGACGCACCACCGACCTTGCTGTCTCGCTATTAAGTAGCAAAATGACCAACCCAACTAGCGCAAGTGGAATACCAATGGGGATTGGTAGAGGAGTCAACACGGCGCCAATAATGACCAATAACAAGCCAGTGGTGACCTTTGTTAGGTGCCATAACATAGTGACATTACCTCGTTTACTCTTATCATAGTGCGGGGCGGTTATCGCATATGCAAGCCTTGTCTCAATAATGAATTACGGTTCCACAAGCCCCATAGTAAAACGAACAGCTCTGGCTTCTTCTCCCCAAGGGGCAATATTAGTCATTTGGACTACAAGTGTGTCGTCAGGCCGAATGGACATCATAATTCTCCATCCCCAGTCAGGGCCCGGTGGGGCAGGGTACTGATACGAAACTGACAGCAGTCCCCAGTATGCTTCATTGTAGTGGCACGACACTTCACTTGGCTGGTGAAAGGTGTCGCACCACAGCGCATGAGCCGCCTGAATGGTTATCGAGCCCTGCTTTGTCTCTCCTTTGAAGTACCACTGGTAGTGCAAGGTATTGCCGTCCACCGAGAGCGAACAGTCTTCTTGCAGCACTTCATTGCCGAGTTCATCCATCCACAATTCGCTGATACCGGTGTACCGAGTTTGGTTGTGTCGTTCTAGCCATGCATCTATTTTGTTCATGTTGAATAAGCTTCTTGTGTTGGGGCTAAATAAACGCTCGAATCGATTTGAACATTAGTCTGTTGTTTCTGATGTCGTACACTTTTTGGCGTTAACGAGTTGTCGCCAAACGCGCTCTAATGGACCTTGTTGGCAAATCGACATATAGGCGTACGCCATAAACAGTTGTACTAGGCCAATCGCTACAGCAAGTAAAGTGTAGTCGAGAAGAGAAAAAGTGGTGTTCCATTCTGGGAAGACCAGTCTGAGTAACGCCACTCCGATTATTGACTGGGACACATAGAGGGTTAATGCCATACGCCCTGCGCGTTTAAACGCGATGATGATCAATTTATTAGACTGGCTGATACGTTTTGTTACCACCCAATGCCAAAATAGCAGGGCCATGGTCAAGCCTGAAATACACGCGATGAAACCACTAGTATGATAAAGCCATTCATCGAATAACAGGAACCCTGTCACATCCAATAGCAATGCAATCAGTGTAATTGAGACAAGCCAGTTCACTTGTTTTGAAGAAAAGCCCGAGGTCAGCTCCCCCGATTTGTAAAACCCTAATCCAATGAACATGACACCGCAGATATAGAAGAGCATTAGAAAGGGAAACAACAGAACCACGAGCAAAACCAAACTGGCATTTTCTATCACGTAATAACCATAACCCATTTTTAGGGTGTCTAGTGTCTCGCTGAAAAGCGACGCGTTTCGCGTGATAGGTGCATCCGTATATATACTTACCAAGACAAACGGCACGAGCAGCGCCATACCCACCGAAAAATAGATGACGCCCTTTTTCTTGAGTTCAGACGCTGATTGGGCGAGGTGACGTTTTACGATAAGTCCGCACAATGCGTATGTGAGTAGGATATCGCCCGGCCAAATGAAAATGCCGTGAACCAGTCCTATGACAAGCAGCCAGTTTAAACGTCGTGATAGCACTCGTGCACCATCGAGTTGCCTTTGGTTGAATCGTTCGAATTGAATATACAAACCAATGCCAAATAGCAAACAGAACAAGCTGCGAAACCGACCATCCAAGAGGATAAGCCGAATCATCTCAACCAGCGTGTCAGACGCTGCAGGCTTCGCTGGTGGGACATAGTCAAGGGTTAGAAACCCCATCGCAGTAATATTCATCAGAAGGAGCCCGAGAACGGCGACACCGCGAATAAAATCGAGAGCGTCGATTCTCGAAGAGGTAAAACGTTCCATGTAAATTTCCGGTCCATGATTACGAATTGCGTTGATATCACAACCTATTTGATAGTCAAATGATACCTTGTAAATTTTTGTAGAGATTAGGCTAATGACGGTATTATTTGATACGGATTTTTTAGGTCAGTTAGAGATGGCGGCGCAGCAAAGCGAAAGACGACGCTCCAATAGCAACCTTCATGATGGGCCTGCGGCGACGGTTCAGAAACTGTTTATTAGCATGATGCCAGACAGTTATGTCCGGCCTCATCGACACAATGATAATCACAAGTCAGAGTGTTTTATCGTGATTGCGGGCGCACTCGATTTTTTGCTATTTGATGATGATGGCGCCTTGATAGAGCGTATACACTTGTCTAGTGATGGCGAATGTCGTGGATTAGAAATTCCTCCTCACGTTTGGCATGCCACCGTTTGCTCCGCCCCTGTGACTTTTTTTGAGGTCAAACAAGGGCCTTATGTGGTTGAAACGGATAAAGAGTTTGCGCATTGGGCTCCGGCTGAGGGCGCCGAAAATGTAAAGGGGGTTCTCACGCGTCTTAAACACATGGCGGTTGGGGATAAACTGAAGTAAACAGGATACGTGAGGAAAACCCAATCAACAATACTGTGACTAGTCGTTAGCCGAGTAGACAAAGATAGAGTCAAATCGACGCTGTTGCTTGACCTTTTCGACACTCTGACGCAAGGCGGTTTCATAAGGTTGTAGCGTATTGTCTGCCCATATATATAAGGGCACAGTGGCGAGTGTAATCGATTGTAAGTCGGGGGGAAGAGATTTGATCCCCTCAAGTTCAAAGGACTTGATCAATGGGAAGATAAAATAATCTATTCGTGCCTTTTTGAGTAGTTTTACCCCGTCTTCTATTGTTACGACAGGCACGAGTCCTGCTTTGGGAAATCGCGTCATGAAGGTATCCATGGCACCACTACTAAAATAGGCTACAGTTGTGTTGTTCGCGTTTAATTGCTCTAAGTTGAACGGTGCATTGGTTTCGCTGGGTTTACCGTAAAGCATTAAGCTTACCCGGATTGTTTCAACATCAACGACAAAAATATCGTCTCGTTCTATCATTCGCCCAAACGATTGGTTACCCGCAAAAAAGACCTCACAGTTGCGGTTCTTAAACGCAAACTCCGCTCGCTTTGTCGGAACATAGAGCACATCAGCGTCCAATCCACTTTCTTGGAACACCTGCGATAGAAAGTCATTGATTAGACGGTCATAGGATACGCCAAAGGCCTTACCTGTACATATTTTGACGGGCAAAGCATCAGGGTCCGCAGCAGCTTGTGCGGCCAGTAATGACCAGAGTAAAAGTATCAACCTAAGAAACACGCGTTCCTCTGCGTTGTCATGGTATCGTAAATACCTTAAGTGTAGGTGACTCCCAATTAACGTGGTTTATACTTTGGTCTAGTTTCTAGCGTCGTGTCGGTACGGATTGGATATGCCCATGTTTCGAAAGCTGGGTGAGTATCTCCTCACATTTAGTCGTCACAAATTCTCTTAACTTTCGCACCGCTGGTGTGATCAGTTGCCTAGATGGGCATATTAGCCATAGTTCACCCGATTTGGGTTGTTGTGCCTGAAGAAGCGTGACCAGATTTCCACAAAGCAAATCGTCCGACATATCCAATGCGGATTTTGTTGCGATACCCTTTCCAGCAACACACCACCGACGGACCAAATCTGCGTCATTTGAAGCCCGGTCGCCTGTCACTTTAACTTTGGTGGCTTTGCCTTGTGTGTCAATAAAAGACCAAACATCGTGTATGACATCACCGAGTTGATACAGTAAGGCATTGTGTTTAGCTAGATGAGAAAGCGATGTCGGCGAACCATAGTGTTCAATGTAGGACGGACTTGCGCACAGTACCCGTGGCACGTGGCATATTTTAAAGCCATAGGTACTGGCATCACTCGGCGATCCATATCGCAATGCAATATCAACAGGATCGCGATAGAAATCGATATTGCTATCGCTAATGTGGACCTTCACTTTCACCCCTGGGTGTGATGCCATAAATTCATCTAGCCAAGTGATTATGTAGTTGCGTCCCAAATCGGAAGGTACCGCAAGCCTTAGTTCACCCTCCACAATGTCTAAGTCGCCTTTCACATTCTGTTTTATTTCGTCGACGGTCAACAGCATCTGTTCAAGTTTCGGCAGATAGCGCTCGCCCGCAGTGGATAGTCGTAGGCTACGTGTTGAACGTACGAACAATTCAACTCCCAGATACTGCTCAGTGCGTTTTAGGGATGCGCTTGCTGTTGCCGTACTTAAATCGAGGCTCTCTGCTGCACGTTTAATACTTTTAAATTCACCGACAGCAAGGGCAACTCTTAGATCATCTATCTGCATATTATTAAAATATTTTTGATAATAATTATGATTTTAGGGCGTTTTTGTTTGTTTAATCAAGAGCTATTATGTCGTTAATCTAATACAACGTGAGTACGGCAAAATGAAAGCAATTGGTTATACAGAATCTCTTCCGATAGACAATGACGCATCACTAATCGATGTCATTATTGATGAGCCTACGCCCAGTGGACGTGACTTAAAAGTGAAAGTAAAGGCCGTGGCCGTCAATCCAGTTGATTTTAAGATTCGTCAAAATGTTTCGCCTGAAACTGGCACGACGAAAATATTGGGGTGGGATGCAGTAGGTGAAGTAGTGGAAGTGGGCGATCAGGCTTCTCTTTTTGCTCCCGGTGATAGTGTGTACTACGCGGGCGATCTTACTCGCCAAGGCACCAATGCCCAATATCACGTCGTTGACGAGCGTATTGTTGGTAAGAAGCCGCAATCCTTGTCAGATGCCCAAGCCGCTGCGTTGCCGTTAACCACTATTACGGCGTGGGAATTGTTGTTTGAACACCTCGCGTTAACCCAAGATGAAAGTGCAGAACAGGTGTTGTTAATCGTGGGCGCATCGGGTGGTGTGGGATCTATCATGGTTCAATTGGCTGCTACGCTGACGTCAGCCACAATCATCGCAACGGCATCTCGAGACAGTTCAAGAGATTGGGTGAAATCATTAGGCGCACATCATGTTATCGACCATAGTCAGCCCATGACCGAGCAAATCGAAGCGCTTGGTGTCGGACCAGTAACGCATGTCGCGAGCTTAACGCATACCGATAGCTATTTAGACACGTATGTCGAGGTATTGAAACCGATGGGGAAAATCGCGTTAATCGATGACCCTGAGAACTTGGATATTCGCCTGTTAAAACCCAAAAGTATCTCATTACACTGGGAGTTTATGTTTACTCGTTCTATGTTCCAAACGACTGACATGCTCGCTCAGCACACATTGCTCAATGAGGTCAGTCGCCTAATTGATGACGGAAAATTGAAAACGACGTTTGGCCAACACTTGGGAAAGATCAACGCAGCAAATTTGCGCAAAGCGCACGCTATATTGGAGTCAGGCAAGTCGATTGGAAAATTGGTGCTAGAAGGGTTTGAGTAATCAGAACTACTGACTATACGCTTTGTAAAACGCTGGCTTGTCGATTTGAGCCAGCGTATTCCATATAAGATCTGACACCGCGGGATGCTTTTGTGCAAACGCTTTGTTTAGCATGAGGTAGCCGTAATTTTCAAAAAACGGTTTTTGTAGCTCTACTATGTACTTGGGCAGGTTTGGCTCGTTACAGTTGCCAAGTGAAGCTTGGACTCTGTGATTGAACAACAGGTCGTGGGCCAAATCGCTGCTTTTGGTCTCATAAATCTCAAATCCGAAATGGCGCAAATCTTCAACCATTTGATAGCCTCGTGTGACAGACAGAATGAGCCCATCAGGCTTTGAAATTGTCTTACCGTCCCACTCGATTGGGTAATTCTCGTTAAACATGAAACACGCGGTGGTTTTTGAAAATGCGCGCGATTTATCGACTGTTCCGTCAGCGACTCTTGGAAACGCGGAAAATGCGGCGCGCATGTCGGTAAAACGGCCGATAACGCTATGGACTTTGCCGGTTTCCAATTCTCTCAAACAGCGATTCCAAGGGTAGCGAACAAGTTCGAAATTGACATTGGGTAGTTGCTCGTCAAGCGCGCGTACGATGTCTATCGCAGCACCGGGCTGATAGGCTGGAATAGAACTGGTATTGCCGACGAAGTGGGGAAGTAGTTGTTTGTTCTCGTAGCAAAAGGTCAACGTATGAACGTCGCTGTCCTCTGGGCCAGACGCGGCTTGGGCTTGAGTACTAAGTCCGAACACTAACCCTAACACTAGCAGTAGTAACTTCATAACGGTCTCGACGCGACAAATATCCTCTAAGTTTATATGAATCGCATACAACCACAAGCGCAGAGGCGCCGATTCAGACTAAAGAACAGCGCGTTTTCGATTCACTGCGCTCTGCCTCAAGGATGTCGGCCCGAAGTGTGATCTTCCTCATTGTTTGATTTTTAATACTTTTCCATTGGCACCAACTGCCCAGCAGGTATTTGAAAGACACTCTAGCGCCCAAATGTCAAGATGAGACAATACCGTCCATTCATTCGTGTTGTTTGGCAGCAGCGCTACCCCTTGAGGGTTGGCAATCAGTAGACCAAAGTCAGCTATAGCCGAACCGTAGACCGCACCTGTGATAGGCATCTTGGGAAGTGCTTGCCATTGCTGCGTTTGTTTGGTGTAAAAGAACCCTTGTGCAGGCGAGTTTTGGTGTTGTAACGTCCCACCAAACGCGAAATACCCTTCTGTTGTCAGTTGCACACTGAAGACCCCTGATGCTTCACCCGTTGCCAACGGTGTGGCGATGGATTGCCATTCATCGTCGTCATAAATAAAGAGGTTGCTACGCTCACCATTGCCTGTACCGATTGCGATCGTCCCCTTGTTGGCGTTGAGACATGTCCCGCTTGATGCAAATCCTCCTTCACCTTCACCGGCTACTAGCGCTTTTGTCACCTTCCAATGCTGACCACCGTCACGACTAGTATTGAGATAAAAATACCCATCTACACTATCGCCAAACAGCCATAAGTGCCCTTTATCATCGACATCTAAGCAGTTAAAAAAGTGGGCGGGAATCGTGCCGGCTAATCGCTTTTGCCATTCAATATGACCAATTTTCGACGTATAAACCGCGGATTGTTCACCCTCTCCAGCAGCCATAAGGAAAATAGTATCGTCGTTTACTTCAATGTCTCTAAATTGCTGTCCTTCAGGTGCAGGTGACGGCAATTGTTGCCAACTGTCTCCTCCGTCATTTGACATGACAACCGTAGAGTCAACACCACTGGCAAAGATCGTATTTTCATCCAGTATGAAGACCGCTTGTAGACGCGATGTCGTCGGTGTTTGGAGGGTTGTAACTGTTGCTGAATGAGCGATACCGCAAAATGTGACCAACAGCGTCGTGAAGGCGAGCGCAAAGCGAAGTGTTTTCATTGTTTTACTTATTGTCGATGGCAGCCTTGAGGGCTTGTTTTACCATGTTAGTTTTAACGGGCTTTGACAAAAATAAATTCATGCCGGCGGCCTTACACGCTGCTTTATCGGCATCAGATGTATTGGCGGTCAAGGCGGCAACTATGGTTTTTGTCGAGATAATGTTGTCTTGGCGTAATCGTTTGGTCGCTTCAAACCCATCCACTTCTGGCATGATGCAATCCATAAAGATCAAATCAAAGTCATACTCTTGGCATTTGTAGATGGCGTCTTGCCCATCCATGGCATATTTGGCGTCGACATTGAACTTGTGTAAGTAAGACTCCATCACAAGTCGATTTATTTCATTGTCGTCCACAACCAGCACTCTGAGGCCCGTTGTATCAAGGTCCAAATCTACGGTGTCATCGATACTGTCTTGTACCTCAGAGCCGATTGGCACAGACAAGGCAACGGTGAATGTAGTGCCTTGTCGAAACTGACTTTTTACATGTATTTGACCGTCCATCCGGTCAATAAGCTCTTTCACGATGGATAAACCCAAGCCGGTCCCACCGTATTTCAGTGTGATATTCGGCGCGCCCTGACTGAAAGGCTTAAACAGCGCACCTAACGTTTCGTCTGTCATGCCGATACCGGTATCAGAAACTGAAATAAGTAAATTAACCTTATCGGTTTGTGCTTTTGCCGAGACCTTCAATTTGACGACACCGTTTTCGGTAAATTTTGCCGCATTGCTTAACAGGTTCGATACGATCTGGCTTAATCTGGTCGAGTCGAAGTAGACCCAGCAGTCATCGGCAATATTTAACGCGTGTTCAAGGTTAGTTTGACGGTCCTTACAAACCGGGTGATACATAGAGACCAAATCGGTAAACACGGTTTTTAGCAAAAAGTGACTGGGCTCAAGTTTTAACTCGCCATAGTTAATTTTACTGTAGTCCAACACCTCGTTGATCAAGCGCAATAAGGTATCTGAGCTACGACGTGCAAGCGCGATTTTTTCATTGCGTTTGTCGGTGTTTTGCTCATCCATCAAAGTGGATAGCATACCGGTAATGCCGTTGAGTGGTGTACGTAATTCATGACTAATTTTGGCTAATAGCTTACTGCGTTGGTCTAGTAATGCCTCGGCTTCTTGTTTTTGCTTTTCCAGTGCTTTTCGCATTTCAACAGCTTCGGTAACGTCTTGAAATGTACCAAACAGTCGGATACAGCGGCCATCCTTAAATTCGGCTTCGCCATGAGTTGAAACCCAAATTTCATTGCCTTTCGCGGTTACCAGTTGCAATTCTAAAAACCAAGGTTCGCCGGTTTGCATGCCGTGTTCAACTGCTTTTGTAATACTTTCCCGACTGGTTCCCTCACGGTAAAATTCAATCGCCGTTTCAACATGCGGCTCAAAATCGTCATCGACTTCGTGAATGACACGGGTCTGATCACTCCAGGTTAACCTGTTTTTATCGATATCGACTTCCCAGCTACCAATATTGCCAACGCGTTCCAATTTAGTGTACTTGCGATTATTTCGTTTGAGGGTTTTGACCGTATTATTGCGTGCGATCTCCGACCCTAACCATTGTGCAAATAGTTCAATGTAGTCTTTTTGTTCAGTTGTAAATATTGGGGCGGGATTAACAGAGGAGAAATTCAATGTGCCGATGCGTTTCTCGCCGACTTTGATAGGGGCACCAATGTACGATTCTAAATGCATCGTTTGGTAACACGGGTGTGCGCTAACGTTAGATTCGCCTACATGGTGGTGAGCAATGACACCGTTGGTGTTAAGTGTATCAACGCAGTACGTGTTGTTTATGTCGAACGTCATCCCCGGTTGAAGTTCGTTATTGGGGCTGATTACGTGTGCGATCGTGTATTCATCACCGCTAATTCGACTGATGATGCCGATATCGAGTTTGAATATGTCCAAGCCAAATTGCAGTAAACGCTGCGCTTTATCGCCAAACTGAAGTTGTTGGTCCGAGACGATATCGTGAAACGTACGCAAAAAATTCAATGCAAAAATCCGTGTCTGTAATTGGGTGCCTTTTGAGTGCGTCGCGCAAGCATAAAGTCACATATTGCTCGTTTTATTATGACACAGCCCAATATGGCATCAAGTCGAATAACCGTGAAATGTCACATCGTTATCTCTCTGCATGCATTATTGTCACCTATTGGCTTTAACTTTGACGAGCTTTTAAAAAGTCACACAAATCAGAAAACAAAATGGGCCTTGAGAAAAAGTAGCCTTGAATTTCTTCACATTGATATTCCTTGAGTTTATCGATGTGACGTTGTTCCTCGACACCTTCAGCGATAAGTACAACCCCTAAGTTTTTACCGAGCTCAATAATCGTTTTGACGATGGCTTCGTCGCGCTCACTCTCTAACATGTGGCGGATAAAAGATTGGTCAATCTTGAGTTTGTCGATATTGAAACGACTCAAATAACTGAGTGAAGAGTAGCCCGTACCAAAATCGTCTATCGACAAACTGACGCCCAATTGCTTGAGCTCGTTAAGGCTAGCAATAGTGGCAATTTCGTCGTTGACAAGCACGCCCTCAGTTATCTCAAGTTCGAGATTACGAGCGGGTAGGTTGGCTCGCTCTAAAGCGTCGACGACAGTGTCGAAAAAGCCCTTATGAACAAACTGCCGAGGCGAAATGTTAACCGCAATGACTATGTCCTCGTGACCCATATCAATCAGGTGGCGAGCGTATTGGCAACTTTCACGCAGTACCCAAGAGCCAATGTTGACGATCAACCCGGACGATTCGGCGAGCGGGATAAAGTCCGCTGGTGATACCCAGTTGTCGCCATTGTGCCAGCGGATAAGTACTTCTGCGCCAACGACCTTGTCTTGATTAATATCTAGCTGCGGCTGGAAATTAAGCGTGAATTCACCTTCTTCCAAAGCCCGACGCATATCTGAAAGTAAATGCTGTTCTTTTTCAATCTGCGTTTTAAAGTCGGATGAGAACAGCAACGTGGCATTACTGGCATCACGTGATGCTACATCTAATGTCATTCTGGTGTTGGTAAATAAGGTTTGGAAATCGGTACCATTATCTGGATATTGCGCAAAGCCAAAATTCAATTTGATGCGATGTTCACAACTAAAGGCGATGCGGTCGATGCGAGAAGACAGCGCTTGCGCGAAAGACTGAACATTATCTTGTCCGTGGCAATGTGCACTGACAATGGCGAACTGGGATTCTGCAATGTGATAGATATCAAACGGGTATAATGTACCACTGTTATTAATTTCAGAGAGTGTCGAGGCTAACTCGTTGACGATTTGATTTGCCGACTGGGCCCCAAACACGGCGAACATACTGCCATAACCACGTATATCTAATATACCGAGTGTGAACATGTGACCGTGTTCAACCAGTTTGTTAACCTGCTGCTCTAAAGCGTAGATGTTGGGTAAACATGTATCTGGATTGTGAAAGGCTTGATAATTGAGTTGTTTCTCAGCTCGTTTTTGCTCAGTAATGTCTCTGAAATGCAAGTCCCATTCGTGTTGGTCAGCGAGCCAATGCATTTGGCAAGCATAGGTTTTGCCGTCAACGTCATAACTGAATTCGACATTATGCGTGTCGGTTTGTGTTTGTTTTATATAGTCGTTTATGTTTGATGGTAAGTACTTGCTTACATCATCATTTTCCCGAATTTCGGCATCAAGTAATTGTTGACTTGCTGGGTTGCGAAAGGTGAGGCGAATCTCCTTGTCGATACTGATGACTGGGTTGGGGTTTCGCTGTGGAAACAATGATAGTCTGCGTCTCAAGTGACTTTCATTCACGTAGGCTGTGAGCATGCGCCCAGTGATTAACGTCACCAACACCGTAAACAGCCCGTAAAACACGGCAAACAATTCAATACGAAAAAGTGATCCCAAGGTCGCTTCTTGGCTGCGTTCAATTGACACGGATTGCGCACTAATCACCGCGGCAAGCGCACCGTGGATATCTCGACGGGTTGCAGTGATATCATCGAGTTGCTCACGGGCCACATCCCAATCGGTTTGTGCGCTTCTGAGATTGGCTAAAAATGCTTGGCCTGTGGCGAGTATATGGGCGCGGGATTGGTGAACTTGTTCTATGGATGACTTTTCATCGACGATATTGTCGATTTGCGTGGCAAGAGAGTCGATCTGCGCCTGAGTATTGACTAAATTGAATTCGATTAAGCTTTCTTTCTCGTTCGCGTAGTATTCGTAAAAAATACGCTCTTCTTCCAGAATCATGTTTTCGTATGACTTGAGTAGCTCGAGTCGTGGCATGGATTCGGTCAGTAAAGATTCGGTAGTATTAGCAATCTCTACGCCTTTATAAAAGACGTAGGCACTGATAGATATACCCGCGACTATGATGGCGACAACTAGGGTGTTGATACTTGTTAGTGACCGGATGTGTTTCATTGCCTGTACCTGTTTGTCCAATGCCTTTTGGTTTACATGCAGTTCGTCGAAATTATCAACAAACCATAGCCCAGTTTTATTCAAAAGCGGTAATATTCACAATGGTTGATGGGGGGCAGATGGCTTTAAAACATCAATCATTGCGAGGTTCATACCTACTCAGTAAATATCAGTAGTGCCTAGACTAGAGCGAGTTAGGGAAAACTTAATTTCATCCTAGAGTAAAGTGCAGATTAATATAAGGTTTTTTTCATTGTTTAAGTTTGTTACATATTCAGACATATAAATTACACTGAGTAGTGTACAATGGCGATAATTTAGTTTGGGAAGTAGAAATATGTCAGGGGTTATCACTCGATTAAGACAGCAACCATATTGGCTCGCGCTCATTATTTTCGTGCTGCTATCAGTGTGGGTTGCATCGGGAAGCTTAGAAGCGCAAGAGGAAGGCGTCGTCGCCAAACAAACGGAAGCACCTTTGACCAAAGTGCGCGTAACGCGTATGTATGCCGACAGCATTGAACGCCAGATGACGCTATATGGTCGGACTGAACCCGACCGTAGCGCAATGTTGCGTTCAGAAATTCAAGGTCAGGTTGTATCTGTGCATGTGGAAGAAGGGCAAGCCGTAAAGGCAGGACAGTTACTTGTTGAAATTGATGCCAATGATCTCAAACAACAACTTGCGTCGGCGAAACTCCTCAAAGACCAGCGCGAGTTGGAGTTGGAAGGGGCGCGTTCGTTAGAGAAAAAGGGCTATCAATCGCAGGTGACATTAGCACAGGCTAAAGCGGCATTGGCTGCGGCTGAAGCGCAAGTCAAGTCGTTGTCACTGATGTTAGACAATACCAAAGTCATCGCCCCTTTTGATGGCGTACTAAACCAGCGACATGTGGAAGTTGGTGACTTACTTCGCGAAGGCGACAATATCGCGACCATCGTGGATTTAGATCCGCTCATTATCAGTGCTGATGTAACCGAAGCGCAAATTGCTAAACTATCGGTTGGGCAAATGGCTGAAGGGCGTATTGTTAGTGGTGAAACCATCAGCGGAGACATTCGCTATATTTCGAGTATTTCAACTGAGGGGACCAACACGTTTCCAATTGAAGTTGCGGTGGCTAACAGCGACGGACAATACAAAGCCGGTATGAGTACAGAGCTACTTATTCCTTTTGGTCAGGTATCTGCAATTAAGGTAACGCCGGCTGTATTGGCGCTGGACGAGGCAGGTAATCTCGGCGTAAAAACCGTCACCAACGATATCGTCGACTTTGTACCTATTGATATTATTCAAAGTGACAGCAACGGTGTATGGCTAGCGGGTTTTGGCGAGCAAGCCGATATTATTACCTTGGGTAATGGTTATGTAAGGGCCGGCGACAAAGTCGATATTGTGGCAGATAGTCAAGCGAGCGTGAATTAATGAACGGGATTATCTATTCGGCCTTAAGCCGAACGCGGACCATTTTAATGATTTTCGTATTGTTGATCATTGCCGGTGCTGTGACGTATTCCACGATACCCAAAGAATCGAACCCAGACGTGCCGATTCCCTATATTTACGTGTCCATGGCGCACGATGGTATTTCCCCTGAAGATGCTGAACGGATGCTCGTGAAGCCAATGGAAGCTGAGCTGCGGTCAATTGAAGGTATCAAAGAAATGACCGCCGTCGCGGGTGAAGGACACGCTAGTGTAACCTTAGAGTTCATTGCTGGGTTTGACTCAAAAGAGGCGTTAGCGGATGTACGGGACAAAGTGACGGTCGCCCGTGCGGAGTTGCCAGCGGAAACCGAAGAGCCAACCATTCACGAAGTGACCATGGCGGGTCAGCAAGCTGTTGTGACTGTGGTGTTATCTGGGCCCGTTTCAGAACGCGCACTCATTACGTTAGCGCGTGAACTTCAAGATCAATTGGAAGGGTTTAAAGAGGTACTGGAAGTCGATTTGGTGGGGGATAAAGAAGACATTGTAGAAATCATTGTCGACCCGCTGTTGATGGAAGCCTATCAACTTGATCAATCCGATATTCTCAATTTGTTGTCCAACAATAATCGCTTGGTACCTGCAGGCACGCTAGATAACGGTAAAGGCAGTTTTGCGGTGAAAGTCCCATCGGTTTTTGAAAACATCAAAGACGTGATGGAACAACCGGTAAAAGTGGTTGAAGACCGAGTTATTACGTTCCAGGATGTGGCGCAAGTACGACGAGCATACAAAGATGCCAAGTCTTTTGCCCGCCTAAATACTAACCCGTCAGTATCGCTAGAAGTCAAAAAGCGTCCGGGTGAAAACATCATTGAAACCGTCGACAAGGTCAAAGCACTTGTTGCTGCCGCGCAAGAAACGTCGATTTGGCCCAACAGTGTGATTGTGACTTACACTGGTGACCAAACGAAAGACGTCAACATGATGTTAGGCGATTTGCAAAATAACGTGTCGAGTGCGGTTATCCTTGTTGCGATAGTAATTGTGGCAATATTAGGGGTACGAACGGCGACGTTAGTCGGTGTATCTATTCCAGGGTCGTTTCTTACTGGGATTTTGATTATCTCTATGTTTGGTTACACCCTAAACATGGTGGTGCTGTTTTCCTTGATTATGGCTGTCGGAATGCTGGTTGATGGGGCCATAGTGGTGACCGAATTTGCCGACCGTTGCATGAGTGAAGGCATGGACAAAAAACAAGCCTATGCCAAAGCGGCGCAACGTATGGCATGGCCGATCATTGCGTCTACGGCAACGACATTAGCCGCGTTTGCACCTTTGATGTTCTGGCCCGGTATGATGGGTGAGTTCATGAAATACTTACCGTTTACGCTCATTGCCGTGCTATCGGCGTCGTTAGTTATGGCATTGATTTTTGTACCAACACTGGGCACGGTTTTCGGTAAACCTCGCTATGTGTCAGATGACACGCGTCAGCAGATGTTGCAGGCTGAAGAGGGCGATATCACCTCACTAAAGGGCTTCACTGGTGGTTACGTGCGCACACTTGCTATCGCAATCAAACACCCGTGGAAAGTCTTGGGCGGGGCGATCAGTATTGCCGTTCTGTCATTTATGGCCTATGCCTATTCCGGGTTAGGGGTGGAGTTTTTCCCGAACGTCGATAGCCCAGGTGTCAATGTTACCATTCGAGGCACAGGCGATTTGTCTGTCTATGAGAAAGACGAGATCGTCAAAGAGGTAGAAGCACGCCTCATTGATATGGAAGCCATCGAAACGCTTTACGCCAGAACGGGTGGGGATGACCAAATCGGTTATGTACGACTCAACTTGGTTGATTGGCATTATCGAGCGCATTCTGATGACATTATTGAGCAGGTCAACGCGAGAGTTGGCGATATGCCCGGTCTCGATGTAGAAGTCGCGCCAGATGACAATGGGCCGACATCTGGTAAGGATTTACAAATTCAATTGTCATCGAGAGAGCCCGAATTGTTGTCAGAAGCGGCGCTAAAAATCCGCGCGGCGTTGGATAACAATCCGAAATTTACCGCAATAGGCGATACTGCGCCTAAGCCAGGAATCGAATGGAACCTTCAGGTCAATCGCAGTGATGCGGCTCGGTTTGGCGCCGATGCAACGTTACTAGGTAATACGGTTCAGTTTGTCACTAATGGTTTGAAAATAGGTGAGTATCGCCCCAATGACGTCGACGACGAGCTGGATATCTTGGTTCGTTATCCCGCTGATGAACGTTTTATCAGCAAGCTTGACGACCTTAGGGTAAAAACCATGAATGGCATGGTACCGGTCGGAAACTTTGTCGAACGTACACCAAAACCTAAGACCGATATTATTCGACACGTAGACAGTCGTCGCGTATTGCAAGTTGAAGCTAATATGGTGCCAGGTGAGCTTCTCAGTGATGCCTTGCCGGCGCTTAAAACGCAGCTACCGGAATTGGGTATCGATCCAAGAGTGAATATCTCGATAAAAGGACAAAATGAAGAGCAAGAAGAATCGCAAGCCTTTCTGATGAATGCGTTTGTTGTCGCTTTGTTTGTTATGGCAATCATACTAGTGACCCAGTTCAACAGTTTTTATCAGGCGTTTTTGATTCTGAGCGCAGTCTTGTTCTCGACCGTAGGCGTATTCTTGGGGCTGGCGATATTCCAAAAGCCCTTTGGTGTGGTGATGTCGGGAATCGGGGTTATTGCATTGGCGGGTATTGTTGTAAATAACAATATCGTGCTCATCGACACATACAATATCTTGCGTAAAGAGGGCTTCCCGGTCATGGAAGCGATTCTTCGTACTGGTGCACAGCGACTTCGTCCAGTATTGATGACGACGGTCACGACGATTTTGGGACTTATGCCAATGGTGGCAGAAGTGAATATCGATTTCATCGGTCGTAACGTTGATATTGGCGGCCCGTCGACTGAGTGGTGGTCACAACTAGCGACCGCTGTAGCAGGTGGGTTAGCGTTTGCGACCGTACTGACTTTAGTTCTGACGCCTAGCTTAATTGCTTTGCGCGATGGTAGGCGGTTTAAGCAAGCCCCCAAAGGCGCGCCAAACATTCAAGCTGAGCCAGAGCCAACGGAGTCGGACAACGTCATCAGTATTGCGAAATAAGAGAAAAAAACGCCACCTTTCGGTGGCGTTTTTGCATTAGTTGGCGGCCATGGCAGGCGCCAGCATTTCGATATGTGGAATGCCGTCCTCGTCGTAGGGCTCTGATACTGTCTTAAATCCGAACTCGGCATAGAATTGAATGAGATATTCTTGTGCCGAAATTCGCACAGCCTTACCTGGATAAGTTTGCTGGGTGAGCTGCATGGCTTTTTCAGTCATTTGTTTGCCGAGCCCTTTGCCCCTTGCCCGCTCACTGGTTAGCACTCGACCAATTGATGGCTCATCGTATTTTTCACCCGGTGCAACCACCCTCAAGTACGCGAGAATATGTTGGTGTGCATCATCCATTGCAAACAAATGCATGGACGTTTGATCGAGGCCATCGGCATCTTGATATGGGCAGTCTTGTTCGACAACGAATACCTCCTGACGCACAGCCAATATTTGATAAACCTCCTTGGCAGAGAGTTGATCGAATGTTTTCCAATGCCATTTATACATAAATCTGAATAGCCTGTAGTAGCAGTATGAAGGTGAGAATATCCCGAATCTTAAGATTGTGCCAATGGTGTTCCCTCGACAAACAGCGCTTTTGCACTGTTGAGGACTTGTTTAACCATTGAGTGTTGCGTTCGACCTTCTCCTGTAATCGCGTAATAGCGCTCAGTGATACTGTTTGTGCTACCAATGCAGGTGACGTCGTATTGGGCTTCCACATCCTTTTTTATACTGGCGGGGGCACAGAATACGCCAAAGCCTTCTCCGCCAAACAGTTTCAACAAGGCACTGTCGTCAAATTCGGCTACTACAGCTGGGCGTATTTGCTGCTCTTCCAGCCAGGCTTCTAAAATCATCTTCATGCGGGATTTATCACCTGATAACAGCATAGGCGTGCGGTCAAGGGATTGTGGAAAATCTCGACTTAAGGCGTCGATATCGTGTTTCGCAAAAAAACTGATTCCGGTTTCCCCAAGGAAATGGCTAAGCGCTTTGACCGAGGTGCCGGGTAATATCGGGCGATCAGAGACAATCATATCGAGCTTGTTTACCGCTAAATCAGCGACTAGAGTTTCAAAGTCACCTTCTTTAAACACAAAACGGGTAGATTCGGCTTTTTTCATTACATCTTTAACAAAATCAAAGGCAAGGACCTTGGGAACGACGTCAGTAATACCAATATTAAATTGATGAGTGTGGCCGTGTTCGTTGGCAAACAGCGTATCGAGTAGGTGCTGGCCGCTGGCAAAAATACTTTCGGCGGATTGAAACGCTATCTTCCCTTGGGTATTGAGATAAAGGCGCTTGCCTCGGCGGTCAAACAGTGGGAAACCGAGATTTTGTTCGAAAGTGGCGAGTTGTCCGCTCACCGTTTGCGGCGTGACATGTAGCAATTGAGCCGCTTTGGCAATACTACCCTCGCGGGCCGTCACGAAGAAATAGTACAAATGATGATAGTTTAACTGGTGCATCGTAAACCTCGCTAACCTGACCTCAATGATGTTATAAGGTTTTTTCGATGTATTGAACAGTAAATATCAGATTTTATCGTAATAGGAGTTAAGGTAGATTACGTCTACCTTATCAAATGAGGACTGTGTACTGGTGGCAAAGACAATTGATTTGAAAAAAACGCATAGGTTACTCATCGGGTTAGTAAAACCCGAAGCGGGTTTCTTTTGGGTTGCAATGGTTTATGGCGTGGCGATTGGTTTGTTTACGCTAGCGGTACCGATAGCAGTGCAAACCTTGGTGAATACGATTGCGAACATTGCCTCTGTAAGGGCGGTCACGATCCTTGCCGTCGTATTGTTCTCGACACTGTTTTTCTCTGGTGTAATCAGTGCAATGCGCATGCGCGTTATGGAGTATTACGAGCGACGCGTGTTTGCTCGCTTAACGGCTAATTTGAGCTTGAAAACCATCATGGCGCCACACAGTTTTTTCTCAGACCGCCGCAATACGACTATTACTCAGCGCTATTTTGATATTCAAATATTGCAAAAGAACATCCCGTCGTTGATGGTGGATGGATTTGCTCTTGTTCTGCAAATGCTAGTTGGTTTCACGCTAGTGTCGTTTTACCACCCTGTTTTGTTTGCCTTTAACATGGTGATTTTGTTGACGCTTTATCTCATCTGGAAAATTTGGGGGGGACGAGCCAAGAAAACTGCCATCGAGTTGTCTTCTGCCAAATACGATACTGCCAAATGGTTAAGTGATATTGCTTCTGCTCATGAGTTCTTTAAATCGAGCCGCCACCTTGATTACGCAAGCAAAAACACCGAGTCGCACATCGCTTCATATATTCACAAACACAAACGTCACTTCGTGTTTACCTTTACTCAAGCGGTGATGTTCTTGCTGCTTTACGCCTTGGCCAGTGCGGCCTTGTTGGGGCTTGGTGGTTGGTTAGTTGTCACGGGGCAGTTATCGATAGGTCAGCTGGTTGCGGCTGAACTTATTATGTCTGCAGTATTTTTGGGGTTATCTCGATTTTCACTATACCTGAAGCTGTATTATGAATTGTACGGTGCAGCGGACAAAATTGGCAAAGCCTTGAGTATTCCTCAAGAAACCATTCACGAGGCCAACGGAAACAAGAAAACAGATGGAGCGCTGGAGTGCCGAGACCTGAAAGTCGAATATCTGGGCGCACAATGCAAAATGAACCTCAATGTGGAACAAGGTGCTAAAGTCTTTGTGCAAACAGAGCAAAGCTGGATACAGCGCAATATGATTAATTTGCTCAAGGTCTATGAAAAGCCTTCGCAAGGCTGGATCCGGTTGGGTGACAAAGAGCTATCGGATTATGACACCTATGAGCTGCGTCAAATGATCACAACGATAGACCGCTCACTGATCATCGATTGTACGATAAAAGAATATTTGCGAATGTCTGCGCCGGACGCATCCGTTGCGCAGATTAGTGAAGCGCTGGAAAGTGTTGAAATGGACGGTGTGCTCAACCGGTTACCGGATGGGTTGGATACGCGATTAACCTCGATGGGAGGGCCGTTGCAACCTATGGAGTTTTTGTTACTGAAACTTGCGGCTGCGTTACTGGCCAAGCCTAAATTACTGATATTAAATCAGCACTTTGACTCCCTGTCAGTGCAGATGCGCGACCGTTTGCTCAATATGTTGACCAAAGAAGCGTTTACCGTGTTGTATTTTACGAATAAGGCAACAACCAATCATTTTGATGAGGTACTGAATTTGTATCAGTGTGGCGATGAGGCTATCGAAGCTCGTCTTGGTAAATCAACGAAGGAGGACGTGTAGTTATGTCAGCAGAACAACGTTTTCTCGACAACATTACATCGCTCAGTCAAATGACGATCCCTAAGGTTTATCGCATCGCTTCAGGGTTGTTATTGCTTTTTATCATGCTAGCGGTCGTCGTATTGTATTTTACGCCGTGGGTACAAACTGCCCAAGGCAGTGGCGAAGTGAATACGGTTGATCCCCGTGACCGTACACAAGCTATCTCGGCATTGGTGGCTGGGCAAATTCAAACATGGCATGTGAGAGAGGGACAACGAGTTTCAGCCGGTGATCCTATCGTAACTCTTATCGATACCGACAAGGCACTGGTTGAGCGTTTGCAGACCCAATTGGCTGCAACTCAGCAGCGACATCAAGCGAACCTATCGGCAGTTGAAAAAGCGGAGAGTAACTTAGAACGTCAGCGCGGTCTTTTACGTCAGGGGTTGGTGTCTCAGCGGGATGTTGAAATGGTGGAAATTCGACTCGAGGATCTCAGAGCCAAAGCCGCGTCAACAGAAGCTGCGGTGAGTGAGATTAGCGTGTCATTAGCCAGACAATCCATTCAAACCAAAGTGGCGCCACAAGACGGTACTATTTTGCGACTGTTGTCAGCAGGGAATGCGACATTTGTCACCCCAGGAGATGTCCTGGCGTGGTTTATCCCTGACGGAGTAGAGCGTTCAGTGGTGATTAAAGTCAGTGGCTTGGATGCCCCTTTAGTAACAGAGGGGCGCAAAGTACGGTTGCAATTTGAGGGGTGGCCTGTTTTTCAATTTAGCGGCTGGCCTGGTACAGCGGTTGGAACCTTCGGCGGTATTGTTCAATTTGTTGAGCCGGTAGCGGATGAGCGAGGTCGGTTTAACGTCTGGATCAAACCCGACGAGACAGAGCACCCGTGGCCAAATGAGAA
Organism: uncultured Alteromonas sp.; assembly: GCA_963922845.1. Taxonomy (GTDB): domain Bacteria; phylum Pseudomonadota; class Gammaproteobacteria; order Enterobacterales; family Alteromonadaceae; genus Alteromonas. Next base: position 17,314 of record CAWUJV010000019.1, on the reverse strand, counting down.
TTTTGTAAGGCTCGGTAGCCGAGTGCGGGGCTGGGTATTGCTTGAAGAGGTCAAACTGGGTTATGAAATGTGGCGACAATTGAATAACTTCCCGCCGCAGCAGACCGCGGAGGTCAGAAATGGGCAGTAAGGCCAGTGCCTTTATAATTGTTACGTCACTGTGGCTATCGATGTCTGCAAGTTTCGCCGAGGAGGTATTGTCGACGCAAACATTAATGGACTCGATAAAACAGTTTCATCCTAAACTGCAGGAAGTAGCGGCAAAACGTTCTCAGGCTGAACTCGAGGAAATGCGAGCTTTGGGGGCATTTGATCCAGTTGTGTATCAATCGACTGCGCTGAGACCCAGTGGATATTATGACGGTCAGTTTCTCGAGCAAAAAGTAGAAAAACGTCTCACTGACATGAATGCGCGTATTTTCGGTGGCTATCGCATCTCGGATGGTGACTTCCCTGAATATGAAGGAGAAATGCGCACACTGTCAGGAGGGGAGGCGAATGTCGGTGTTGCTTTTTCGCTATTGCAAAACCGCGAGACCGATAAGTATCGGACCGCACTACAGAACGCCTTGGCGGCACGAGAAAATTGGCTAGCAAGAGAGTCCGCACAAATTAATTCAACCTTGTACAAGGGATTGTCAGCGATGCTTGACTGGTATCAGGCCAGTTTGCAATACAAGGTCATCATGGATTTGGTAACGACAACCGAAGACCGGTTAGAAGGCATTCGCACGAGGGTTGAAAATGGCGACCTCGCTGCAATCAGCTTAACTGAGTTTAACGCTACGCTATTGAGCCGCAGACTCGCTTTGCAACGGGCTGAAAGAGAACTCGCTGTCACTAAGCAAGTCTTGGTGTTTTACTGGCGTGACAGCCAAGGACAGATGCGACCTATTGAAGATATCCCCAAAGCTGCAACGCGTCTGACTTGGCCTTTCACGCTTCATCAACAAAACAGTGCTGAGTTGAAACAACAGGTGTATCAACACCCGGCAGTTCAGGCATTACAAGCCGAGCGAGTGAAAGCGAGAAACGACGAGCGACTAAAAGCAAATCAATTGTTACCTAAACTGGATTTAGAGCTAAAAGTGGCGCGAGATCTTGGCGCAGGCAGTGAAACCTTGGTTGGAACAGAGAGCAAGGTCGGATTGACGTTTTCACTGCCATTAGGGCAGCGAACAGCCAAAGCTGAACGATTTAGTGCACAACAAAAAATCAAGGAACTTGAGTTTGCATTGACGAATCTCATTAATGAGTTAGAGCGAGACATGGCGGTTGCCATGGAACAGGTCAATTATGGTAAACAAATGCTGGCGCTCAATCAGCAGCAAGCCGAGATAGCCGAAAAACTGTTGGAACAAGAATTCGTACGTTTTCGCGCAGGTGCCAGTGACTTGTTTCTTTTGAATAATCGCGAGGCATTGGCGATTCAGGCTAGGCTGGCTTCTGTTCAAGCACAGGTTCAGCTTTACAAACAAGAACTCAGTGTTTGGGCCGCAGCTGGGGCGTTGGTCGATTTTACGGCTGTAACAAACTAACGCAAAGCGTCCGCTTGAACGCTAAGTCATAACAATTGTACGTTCGGCCACATGATTTAGGCGTGTTTCTCTAAGCTAGACATAACTTTACGGCTTAGGTGACACGTCATGCTGATTTATATACAACCATTCATATTGACGACCATGTTTATTATGGTCGGTGTCTATTTTATTTTCTCCAATACCATTATGGCGGTATTGCGAAAACAAGAATCATTAGTTGGCGCGGCTGTCATGGCCTCCATCAACGATGTTATTCTCAATCCTGTATTTAAATTGATTTTTCTGGCATCGGGTATAGGTGCTCTCGTGTTGAGTGGGGTACTGTGGTCGATGTCCTTGCAGGCATCACTTGCCTGTGGAGTATTTTTCGTCGGCACGACACTGGTGACCGTTCTGTTTAATATTCCATTAAACAATGCACTTAAAACCGCCGTAGAGAGCGAGCAAGCGATAGTGCCTATGTGGGATCGGTACTTACGTGAATGGGTGCGATGGAATCACGTTAGGACCTTAAGTGCGATATTGAGCTGTCTGCTGTGGGTGACCTCTGGCATCTGAATAATCGTTGTAGTCTTGTTGCATTGAGAAGCTTGACCCAGACATCAATGTCAGATTTAATCGCCATGCATTACCATTGGAAGGTATAGCTCAATTGAACACTGATACTCTGCATCATTCTTCTATGTGTTCACTCATAGGTAGTTATTCAGCAAGGAGACTTCTGAGGCAATAGGAAGCAACGGTTTCAACGCTGTTGTTTTTCATTTCTATAGGCACAACGGTGCCGGCATCATGATTTAAAATGGAGTAAACATGAGTTTTTTAAAAGAATTGGCTTGGAATCAGCGACACATGCAACGCACTGCGAGTGTTGTCTCTCAACTTGGTTCATGTGAAGACAAACGACTTGCTGTCAGCACGCATTTAGATATCAAAATGGTGTCCTTCTATGAAGGGTATTTAAAACAAGGTGGCAAACTGTTCATCACTACGTGTAACCCTACCACGGTGCGAGATGAGGTTGTGGAATACTTAGTCGGCCTGGGTGCTGAAGCACAAGCATGGAAAAATATGACAGACGCGCAGTGGCAAGCGTCTCTCAATATGGCATTGGAATGGCAGCCTACCCATTTATGTGAATTCGGCGCACAACTTGGCAGTGTTTATCATCAAGATGAGTGTTATCAAGGTGTGAAAGCAAGCTTGGAAGGAACGGGATCGGGCGTATCGTTACTCAACAAACTTTCCTTGCGTCATCCCGTTTTTAATTGGGACGATCTAGATGCAAAAGAGGGCCTGCACAACCGTCATATGGTTGGCTTGAGTGCATGGCAAGCGTTTATGGAGCGAACCCATTTATCACTTCACGAAAAGAAAGTAGTGATCCTTGGTTATGGCTTGGTCGGCCAAGGCTGTGCATTCAGTGCAAGGGCATTCGGAGGTCAGGTTATCGTCGCGGAACGCGATGCATCAAGAGCCTTGCTAGCAGCTTACGATGGTTGGCATTGTGCAGATTTAAACGAGGTTATCAGTCAAGCTGATGTTATTGTGACGGCTACCGGGGCTGCCAATGTATTGGATCAGGGCTTGCTGATGTCTCTCAAGTCGGGCGCGTTTGTCATGAATGTTGGCCATGTGAGCCACGAAATTCGCCTCGATACCTTATCTGATTATGATATCGACGAGGTTATGCCTGAGATATATGAATACCGAAAAGACGAGCATTTCTTTTATGCGCTTTCTAACGGCGCCATGTTTAACCTCACCGCTGGCTATGGCGACAGCTTAAACGCGTTTGATGTGTCCTTGGCGTTGATGGCGGCAGGGGTCAAACACATGTTTGAAGATACGTCCGAACTGGGTAACCAGATGTACATGCTACCCGATAGTGCGTGGAAACCCGTTTTGTAAATTTGGACGCCACAGCGACATACTGTGGCGTAAATCCGTTCTAAAAATACGAATCATTCTGTCTATTTTTACATATTTTATTCGTTTGTTTGAGATTTATACTATTTGCATCAAACGCAGATATGAGGTGAATCATGAAATACATTCGCAAAGCAAACGAAAGAGGTAAGGTGGATTTTGGCTGGTTACGTAGTGCACACAGTTTTTCTTTTGGTAGCTATTACGACGTTAACCACATGGGCGTCTCTGCACTGCGCGTTATCAATGATGACATTGTAGAGCCGGCTAGAGGGTTTGATACCCATGGACACAAAGATATGGAAATCATCTCGTACGTGGTGTCGGGCGCATTGGAGCACAAAGATAGCAGTGGTAACCAATACATAGTGCCGGAGGGCGATATTCAAATCATGAGTGCGGGTAAAGGTATCATGCACTCAGAATATAACGCATCCAAAGAAGAGACGGTTAACTTCTTGCAGATTTGGATTCAGCCAAACCAAAAGGGCGGAACACCTCGTTATGGTCAAAAAAAGATTGAGCAAACTGAAACGCTAACGCCATTGATTACGTCTGATGGACGCAATGGTACCTTGTCTATCTTGCAAGATGCACAAATATCGAGGTTGATTTTAGGTTCTGGCGAATCGTACTCATTTGAACCGGAAAACCGTGTTGGGTATCTACATATCGTCAAGGGAAGCCTCGTAACTGAAGAAGGAGCCTTGGGACCGGGCGATGCTATTGGTGTAACACAAGAAGTGTTAGCGGTAAAAGCGGATACGCCAGTTGAAGCACTGTGGTTCGATTTACCGCCAGTAGAAGATGCCCACTAATAGCTAGCTTTACGCAATGATATAAAACGGTGTAGTCATAAGACTGCACCGTTTTTTCGTCATTTCCAGTACTCAGCTCACCATTCCTACCATTGCGCCGCGTCAATAGTCTTTTCATTTGTCCTGATATAAGCCACTATGGTACTGAGCGTGACTTCTACACTACGGCGTGTGTTTCTTAGCTAAAATGAAAAATGCCCGGACGCAAAAATGTGCTGCGAAGATAAATACGCGCCAAATAAACCCGAATAATAAAAAGACGCAAAACGCATTGACTATGAATAAAAGAGTTCTTTTTCCACTGATCGCAGGCCTGCTACTCGTCAATGGTTGCGCGAGCACGAGTACACCAGTGAAAGCTGAGTATGACGCGGAGATGGAATTTCCATTTCCTGAACTCTCTGTTTTCTATGACGACCCCAGTGCTGAATTAAGTGAACAGTGTGTCATTTTTTCAGCGCAGTCTGCGTTGCATTATTGTGCGGAAAATACCGTCAATACATCACATTATTGGCAGGCATTACGCCAATCAAAAATGTTCGATGAGGTGACGTTTGCGGATAAAGAAGCGGAATTTAAAGTCGCGATCTCAACGGTAAATCTTAAGAATGAGACAGCGGGAGATATTACCCAAGCGGCAATTAGCGGAGCGTCACTGTTATTGATACCCATGACTTATGAGTCTGAAATGCGCGCGGAAGTGTCATTGTATTGGCGTGATGTGAAATTAAAACAATACCAGTATCAGCTGCCCCATATCAGTAAAGTTTCTTTGTTTAGCGACGTGGAACAGCCTGACAAAGATTTCGCAAACCGTTTGGTTTCTCATATCATCGCCGACTTTCAACAAGACGAGGTGTTTTCAAGTTCTCTGATTGCCGAGGCTTTGGGCGCAACCGATTATGCCAATGATGTCGTATTTCCAAAGCGGATTTCTGAGTTTGAATTTGCTGGACACTTTGCATTCTTCGATCCGTTTCTCGGCGTCATGGCGACATACCTCAGCGCGGAGTATGTTAACGATAAAATTGATCTGTTTGTTTACCCAATTCGAAGCGTAGATTTATCCAATACCGATAAATTACTTGATGATGAAATCTCGAATGTGAAGAGAGAAATTGAGTACGTCATCAATAAGCAAGATTGGCAGGGGTTGGCGTTTACCGAGCCGAAAAAAATGACCTTACCTCACAATGGCGAAATGTTAAAAGGTGTGCACTTTGGTGGTTCTTTCTTTAGCGACCTTGGAGAGGAGTCCTATACCAGTGTTTATTTGTTTAAGTACAAAGACAAGTTTATTAAGTTTCGCGCATCCTTCCCTTCACAGTTTATTGGACCTCACATTGAGTCTGTTTTATCTGACGTCAGTGCGCCCGGTGAATCGGTATTCATGGCCAATGCTCGCAAGACTGAGCGGGCGCGTCGCGCAGAAGAGGGCATGTGACCCTTACGCGGTAAAGTCCGGGGAGAACCTCGCCGTACTTAGTGTGTATCCAGCCCAATAAAAAGGGTGTCTAAAACGCGGTGACTGTTTCATTTTCGATTGCGCTTCACGCAAGGCTGCGTCGTAGTGCATGCCCTGTTTGAGCGCTTGATAAAAATAAACTGAAAACGTTGCTGAGGCTCTGTCTGATACCGGCCATAAGGTTGAAACAACGTTGTTCACACCAGCAGAGAGAAACGCGTTGGACACACCCATCATCGCGACTCCAGCGGAGTGATCGCCCAAAGCTGAACCACATCCATTGATCACAACCAAATCGTTGTTGAATCGATAATGAGTAATTTCCTCTTTTCCCACAAACCCTGGGTCTATCTCGCCAAACTCGTTGGTCGTAGATAAGGTAAACCCTACATTGTCAGGTTGACTGGGGTCGAAAAAATGATGGGTAGAAACATGCAATATGTCGGCGTTTCTGGTTTGCCATTGCATGAAATTATTTCGATTGGCCTGGCTCTGCGTGTACAGCTGAATATCTCGTTGCGAAAACAGTTTTAGGATTTCTTCCGCCTCGTATTCAGACCAAGGTAAGTCGGGAAGTGAAGATGACCACGTGAGTAAATTATTTGAGCTTGATGTGTCGGGCGCGGCGAACACGACTATATTTGCACTGTCTCGCGGTTCTGCTTCCTGTTTCTTGCTATCTAAAAAACGAGTAGTGGAAATGCTCACCCTATCGACAAGGGGTTGTCCACTTGGCAAATGTAGTACAGAAAAAGGCAGCCGATGCAGCGAACCTTCCGGTAAGACTCTAAGTTTTGCCACGCGATCAAATGACAAGGTCACGGGTAAAACGTGTTGTGTTATATCGCGGGTAGCAGACCGATATTGTTGGCGCGGGTCACTGAGTTTATCGGCAAGGGTGGAAACGAGGTTGTCCACAATGTCGATACTGCCTAGGCGAGAGACGTCAAGCGATGTTTGAGTAATCACAAACGCATGATAGCGCTCTCTATCCATAAAATAGGCCAGCAAAACTTCATTGGAAGATAGAGTCTGTTGCACCTGTTTCAGACTGACGTGCAGGGCTCGCTGGTGGACGCTTTCAATCATTCTCGATTGATTGAATCTTGCAATCTCCATAACCTGAGGGTCATCGCTAGGCAGCCACTGATTCAAGGACAATAAGTCTCTGGCGATATCTAATGTGACTTTATTCTCTCGCGTTGGCGTTTGGGCAGCCAATGCTGCTGCATGTTGACTCAAGCTATCGAGATGGGATTGGTGACTGGCTTGTCTGGCGTTGATTGCAGATGCGTTGGCTTTGCCAAACATTCTCGAGCGGCTGTACCATTCGAATGCGTGTTCGTATTGATTTTTAGCGATTAAGGATGAAATGTATTGTGTAAAAAGACGATTGACCTGATTGCTCCAGGCCCAGCCCAGTTCGTCGATGGAAAACGTCACCCCAGTGTCGATTAAACCCAAGAGTAAGTCTTCAACTTCGCTATCTTGCAACAAAGGCGAGCCGCTAAAATGTTCATCGAATAAAGAGTCTATGATTGTTATTTTCAGCGCCGGCAACGAGCTCTGGTCAAGAAGCTTGGCTGCTTGGTCATAGAATTGTCTTCCAGCGCCTAAATCACCAGCGTGGAAACTCGCCAACATTAAGTAGTGCAGGCCTTTGCTCTTTATGGCATTGCTTTTCACCTGTTCGAGCAGCTGCCTAATCATGGCTGCACGATTTGAATCGGGGTCATGACCTGCTTGCCTGTACGCGATGATACCGTCTTCTGCGATGGCCTCCAGCAAACCTTCGAGATAGGACTGTTTTTCTGGCTCTTGTTCTACAAGACGAGTAAAACGATCAATGCATTGGCGCCTAGTTTGATCTTTGGCTTCGTCGTATTGAGCAAGGATGCAATTTATCTTTGTTTGCCAAAACTCGGACAGGGTATTGCTCAGTTCACTGGCCTTAGCAAGGTAATTACGGGCTTTGTCTGTTGCCCCTGTGGCTAAATAGACACTGGCAATATTGCGATACAAATAAACGCGATTGATGTCTCTGGCATACTGTTCAGAGAAGTTAAGAGCAATAAAATAGTGGCGTAACGCACTTTGATACATGCCGGCAGCGCGGTGCAACCAAGCAGTATTACCATGAATTGATATCTTCTTGGCGATATCGCCCGTTTGGGCTGTCATCGCTAACGCTCGGTACTGATAATCCAGCCCCAGTTGCAACGCATCTTGTGCACTTTGTCCACTTCCCTGATAGAAGCGGGTGAGTTGCTGATGGCCCAAATTATCAAATACCCCTGTTTGTAGACGTGGATCGACAAGACGGTCGGAAATGATATCGTTTGCTCGGGCCAGGGCTGATTCCCCAAGCTCAAGGGCATTGTTGGAAAAATATGCATTTGACTGTAAGAGAGCCAACTGGACTTGTTGGTTGCCGTTTAGGCGTCCTTGTTGGTCAAGGGATGCTAAAGGTTGCAATACATTCAATGCGCTATCGGCATCGCTATCGAGCAATGCTATTTGGGCTTGGATAAATCGAGAGGGGGCAAAATAGCGCCCATTACTATTGGTTGAGAGCGGATTGGATAACGCCTGAGCTCTATCAAAATTTGAAATCTGATAGTTGGCGTAGAGGGCGGTAAAGAAAAGCTCCTGTTCGATTCTGGACACTGGGGCACCCAGCTCTACAGTTGCGTCATACAGCGCCGTTGCTGCTGCTTTTTGCGTGGCTAAGTCGTGCGCTTGCCAAGAAAAAGATGCGCCGGCCAAAACCTGTGAGAGAGTCGAGGTGTCAATGGGAGTGACAGATATGCTGACCTCATCGATATGATGCAGGGGAATTCCTGCGAATTTAGTATAGATACACAGCGGCGTATCAATAGACAACCCCGATGCGCGAATCAGTTGAGCACTGATGTATTCACTACCAGCATAGTCAGCTGGTGAATCAAATGTGATTCGATGTTGTGGGCCAACACTAATCATAATATCAACATCGGCGCTGTCGACTCGCAACATCTCATCACCAGAGGAAAATGCCGCCACGGTAACAAGCGTGCGACCATTCCATTCTGGTTCACATATCGATGTGCGTGCAATTGATGCCGTCGAAACCAGCACCAAGCACGCTATCGTCAATGTAAGCGTTCGCCGGAAAAACTCAGCCACCGCCAATACAATCCCATACTCGTGCAAAACGAGCGTTATCTGGTTTGGACTTAATTTCTTTTGTGTCCAACTTTTGCAAATCGTCCACTTCGGCCATTTTCTTGGGTAGCTTAGCGGCATACGTCATCAAACGATTGCCTTCGACAATTTTCATGTAACGCACAAAATACATGGCTCCATTGTCATGTTTTAACAAATTGGAGGGGAAACCACCGTGATCAGCGGTAAAGTATGCCTTTTCCAGCGTACGTTTTTTACCACCGCGCTCGCCTTTGTGAACCACTTTGTAGACCTGTAAGTCGGGCATATTGACACAAATATCGATATTGAAGGTGTCACCCGGTTGTGCTCGTGTTGGATAACCAGGTAATTCCTCACCGGAGTCCATATAGGTCCATTTACCAACGTACTTATTTTTCTTTGCCATATTAAGCTTCCTTCGACTGCGTTATTGTTATTAGATCTATCATGCTTGTCACCTTGCTGGCGGGGAACGCGTCCACAGAGCAAGGCAAAAGGTGATAGAAGGTTTCAGCGATAATTAAACTGGCAAGAGGACCAAGATGGGTTCCGTATTCATAATAGGCTTCACACAACACGTAGTACCAAAGTGGAGGGTGTTGCTTCAATACGTTGCCACCAGCAAGATAATCCAACATGCCTTCATACGTCCCAACAGGCAGGTTGAGGAAATTATCTTCCTTAAAACCAATTTTAGGATTAACGACCGAATTTGGAATTTGGTTAAAGAGTGTCTCTAGGTGTAGGGATATCTCACTGGGGATAGCTTGCGCCAGTATATGTTGTCGCGTTTCAAACGCATCGGGTAAGTTCGTTTCTAGATGACGCAACAAGTTTCGGCTAGCTAGGTTGGTGCCAGGTAGTCCAGCGTCAGGGAGATTAATACTGACCGCTGGCATTATGATCTTACTGCTTTGATTGGGGGTGTACTGCTTGTCGAAAAATATTCGCCAGTCGACCACCTTATCACTTGGCAAGATGGCATGCCCAAACAGACCCAATTCGCCTGTCCAATGTAATAAATCATCAATTTTTAAATCATCAAAATGATGGTTGATGATATATGTCTTACGAACCATCCCGTGTCCGTAGCGAAATGCAGCCATTCTAAACTCATCGGGCATGCTCGATTGCGCCGTAAAAAAACGGTGCGCTCTAAATGCTGCAATGTCATCAGACGCAAAGGGCAGTGTTTCAGGAGAAGCGAAATACAACGCATAAATACTGGGGTGCAGCATGACCTTGAGGAAATCGTGATAAACGATGTGCAAAAACGCGTTTTGATTTGCCGCTTTTGCGCGGTCAAACAGAGCGTTGGCATCTAGGGTGGGCGAGTGACGTTTGATCTGTTCCACAAAGTGATTGTGTAAACACAAAAACTGGACATGCATTTGTGCAATCAATAAGTTTTCGTCATTGCGGTCGTCGGGAATTAACGCGTACTTGTTGGCGTCACGTGGTAAATCGTGAGCGCCTCGGCTAAATGGTGTGTCGCCTTCAATCCTTCCAAGTAGCATTTCGCCGGTTTTTTGATTCGCTGCCTGTTGATGTTTCAACCCGCCGGGTGCATAAACACTTGATAAGTCTAATTCAGGCGTGACCAGATTGCTGATGGGCGCATATCGACAAATTCCCGGGCCGGGGTCGTCAGCGCCCTCGCTTCGCGTCATATCGTGGTCGATAAATTGGCCTAAATACGTATAGCCGGATTGAATAGTCGATAAACCCGCATCTTCGGCACAGTGCATTAAGTCGCCTAAATCGATCATTAACCCTCTGGTCAGTTTAGGGACACCCTGATGAGCATGTGGGCATGCACTGCTTGTGTTGGCTGAGCGTTGTCGAGCGCATCCTTGCTCAGACATCGTTATGGTTCTCTAACCACAGTGAATTGTGTGGATGTTTTCGCTTGCGAACTCACGTCCGTGACATCCAGTGTATAGTTGCCGCTTTGCAGGACCTTAGCTGGTACAGTGACGATAACTTCGCCGGTATTGCTAAGTGGTGCAAAGGGCAGATGGAGTTGCGCTTGATTGGTTTCATCTTGCCACAGTGCGACTTCAAATGGGCCCATTTGTTTTGGGCCTGTTTGTAGGAAAAAGACAAACTCATGCTGATTGTCTTTAGCAATCGTGATGGTGGTTTGTTGTGGTTCAAACGAGCGCAATGTGTCGAGATAGACCACATTTGATACGCCCTGTATCGGCGAGGTAGGCGCGGTTGATGACAACAAGTTTGTCACAACAACGCCCAGCACAAATGTACATGCGCTCGCCATAAGGGTCGGTGGCGAAAGCCATTCAGATAGGCGATGACTCACCCTTGAGAACAGGGGCCGTTTATACGCTTTTAATCCAGATATCAATGCGGTATCAAGCTCGAGTTGTTCAACGACATCGGGATTGGCAATAATATAGGCTTCAAAAGACGACGTGTCTTCTTCGTTGAGTTTGCCGTGAAGGTAGCGCTGTGATAACTGCGCTAACGTTTCATGGTCATATTGTGTTTGCGTCATACGATCTCCTAAGCGAAATACTGCTTTTCGCCGTCAATCTTGATGACACTGCTTCAGTTTCGCTGTTATAGAGGTGATTCGATACGGAAGAACCTCTCATGTCAGAAAACAAAAGTTCTATCTCTTGTGTCGAGATCATCTGTGTACTGGCGAGTACTGCTGTTATGCTGAGTAAATGGGACAAACTGACGTCTTTGACATCAATATCCAGTTTGGTCTGCAGCACCTGTTTGAATCGTTGACGTGCGCGAAACAAGACGCGGTCAAAATGCTCGGGTGTTAATTCCAAAGCTCGGCAAATCACCGGTTTTTCCTCACCGTATTTGAAAAAGCGCATGAGAATATCGCGGTCACGAGCCGTTGGTAATTCAGCCATCACCTGTTCGACTATGCCCAGCAGGGCTTTAGCATGCAGTTGTTGCGAAGTAGATGGTGCCATGTCTGCAAACTGTACATCAATTTCATCTGTATCATCCGTTTTGCGCCTTTGTTCCTTGCGATAGTGTGCAATGAGCAGATTGACGCCCGTCTGACGGATGTACGCTGGCAACGCTGATGGCGTAGTTATTTCACCAGCTCGAGCTTTAAGAATCACGACGAGCAAGGCTTCTTGTGTTAGATCAGCGGCCAAATCAGGGTTTTGAGACTGCCGATTCAAGACGAAAAAAAGTCCTTTCCAATATGAGGAAACGAGGTGTTGCTCAAAGATTTTGTTGCCCGAGGCGATTTCTGACAGCAGTACCTCGGGAGAAATGGGAGTGTCCCTTTCGCTCTCTATCACAGACGGTTTCCGGTCGTGTTTTTAGACGTTTATTGTGGTTACTAAGACTAAATGAATTCGTCGAGGCACGCAATCAATAAGCCGTTGAGAAATTGACAGTTTTATCGCCTGTATCGCCTATTATTGTTGATGCTCACTCGGTCGTGTTGGCCTTTGCGCTAGGCAAGCCTGAATTTGACGTTCCATCGCATCTTCGTCAAGGGGTTTGGTAATAACACTGTTCATTCCGGAGCGAATAAAGGCTTTGTGTCTGTCTTCAAACGCTTCTGCAGTCAATCCTATGATGGGGGTATCACCGGTGGGGGATGGCAATAATCGGATCTTTTCCGTTGCGGTTGTACCGTCCATAACAGGCATATGCACATCCATGAGAATCAAATCATAATCACGCCGTTGAACAGCATCCAGCGCCTCTTGCCCATTGACCACATGGTCGACGGTGTGGCCATGTTGAGATAAAAACGACTTAGCAATAACCGCATTAATATCATTGTCTTCGACCAGCAAAATACTGGCATCGACCGTCTCTGGAGCATCTTCTTCAGCGCGATGAGCCTGGTTAGCTTGCCTAGCTTTCAGTTCGATTTGAATCGGAAGCGTGATTTTAAACGATGAGCCGAGTCCTTCAGTGCTGACAACTGAAATATCGCCTTTCATCGAATCGACAAGCTTCTTGACAATTGATAGGCCCAATCCAGAACCACCGAAACGGCGTGTTGTTGAATTGTCAGACTGGGTAAAACTTTCAAAGATAGCATCGAGTCTATCTGAAGGAATACCAATGCCAGTGTCGCTAACGATCATTAAGAGGTCGGCAAACAAACGAGTACCGGCCTTACACGGTCGTTCATTTTTGAGTTTAACCTTGACGTTCACTTGACCATCTTGCGTGAACTTCACCGCATTGCTCACCAGGTTTATCAGTATTTGGCGGATACGGACAATGTCACTAAAAATGATTTTGTCCGAAGGAATAATGGTTTCGCAGTTGAGCGTCGTATTGTTTTCTTGCGCCAACATAGAAAAAATAACGTTGACACTGTAAACCAAGTCGTGGATGTCAACTTGTATACATTCAAGCTCGATGTTACCCGATTCAATTTTAGACAGGTCAAGCACATCATTGATGACAGAGGTTAGTGTGTTGGCTGATTTGACTAAGTCGTTTACCAAAGCGAACTGGTCGGTATCTAGCGAGCTTTCACGCAGCAGTTTTGCCATGCCAACAATACCGTTTAACGGGGTGCGAATCTCATGGCTCATGGTCGCTAAAAACTCGGTTTTGGCGCGGCTTGCAAGATTCGCTTTCTCTAAGCTAGTGACGATGGATAATGACATTGCCTCCATATCTTGTGCTAGGCGACCAAGCTCGTCAGTAGAGTTAAATTGGCTGGGCACAAAGGTGTTATTTTTCGCGATTTCACTGGCGGTGTGCTGCAGCTTGAGGATTTTACTGATCAACATTTTTTGGGTTGCAGCCCAAATTAAAATTATCGTTATAACCAGTGCGATCAAGGTCGAGATAGTCGTGACCTCTGCGATGTTACCAAGTGGCGCTTCGAGGGCCGATTCAGACTCGGTTACATAGACTTGCCAATGCCAAGGCATAAACAGCACACTGGCGTAAAGGCCTTGATCATTTTGTGTGTTGTATGTGCCGATTGTTACGGTGTAATCGTTTTGCGTAATGGATTGCTGGGGAATCCAAACGAGCGGTATTTGCGATTGAGCGGTCGAAAAAATCAGGTTGCCATTGCGACTGTCGAGAATGTGATAGTCTTTAGACGTGTTGTTGGCAAGCGTAATCAAATCGTCAAAGACTTCACTTTTATACGCAGTTTCAAACGAGCTCACATCTTGCAGTCCTGAGCGCGCGAGCAGACTAAACCTGTCGTCAATTTTTGACGTTACCACCTGACTCGTCAGAATGGCGAGTAGGCTGAACTCCTGATCTTTTACTATTTTAAACGCCTGAGTGTATGACCAATATCCCAAGCTTGCCATGCCGCCCATTAGTATCGGGATATAGATAAAAAACAGTTTTGATTTTAACTTCATAATCAGCGGTACACGTTGTCTTTAGCTAGCTCTAAAATATCTGAAGGTATTGTAAAGCCCAGTGATATTGCGGTGTTAATATTGATCGCAACGACAAAGTTCTTTGGCCTTTCGATAGGAAGGTCGTTGGCATTCGCACCCAATAAAATCTGTCTTGCTTGAACGGCAGCATTACGGCCAATTGTCATTTCATCGGCGAACACACCAATAAGCGCCCCTTTCTTTATGGCTGAAACTTGTTCAGAGAACAACAGCGGAATCCCGTATTCTCGGTCGATCTCTTCATAAAGCTTATCATCATGGGCAGCTGGACCGGGGGGCAACCAATAACCATCCACATCATGAGCAACGTTTCTCAGCTTTTCAATGATGTCACGATGCATGGCGTTGACGTTTTCGCTGCCAGCCAAATACGAAAATTTTACGGGGATAAACTCGATACTTGGCACGCTATCGGCTTCTTTGATGAGCTTTTCCATCGCATTAGCTGAAGAGGGATAGTTAGAACCCACAAGGGCGATTTTGTGAACGTCATGGTTATGCGGATTTGACATCATAATCCGTTTGAGCATTTCAAGTTTGACGCCACTAGAGACAACGTGAGACTTTCCCGTAATGTTAAACCGACTGGTATCACCAAGTCGGTCAACCAGTCCTTCGGCGACCGGATCACTAACCACCATGAAAACGGCGGGAATATTGTTTTGTTTGACCGCATCAAACACCGCTCGCGTTCCCAACGTTGCCACTGATACAAGAAGGTCAGGTTGGGATGTTTGAATGACGTCATCAAGCATCGTTTTGGCAGACGTGAGACTACCGTCAGCGTTTCGGACGATAAATTTGATGTCTTTCTCTGGAAGTAGTTTAGAAAGCTCAGCGACGAATGCGCGGCAAGACTGAAGCACAATGGGGTTGTCCATTGTCTCAAGCACAACAACATCTATCGTGTTTTTATCTGCATGCTGTTCATTCGCCCAGCTAATGCTGACGCTCAATAGCAGGTAAATTGTGACGATAAATCGACAAAGACTTTGGCGTTGTATCCATGTGTGATGAGCGCTAAGGGGGTTAGCTAAAGCCGTCATGAGTATCCTACGATCAAAACCAATACCGATTTTGAAGTCAATGTTGCTCATAATTATCATCAATTCTTCAAACTAGTGCTAGTCTATGTATGATAAATTTATCCAGTAAAAGTTGACTAACTGGTTAAGTTTTGACTTATCATAGGCAGTGAACACAGTTGGGAATCTCGGGCTCTGTACGCTCCCCCGTTCTTTACGGATAGTTTAGGCGCACTGGTTAATAAACCAAGTGTAACGTGAGAAGCGGAAATCTCTTTATAAAAATCAGTAATTTAAACTAAAGCTTTCAGTGTTTTGAGCGAAACAATAATGAGGCGTGTTGACCGCTGGCGTATGTTTCAAAGCGCAAAACAACTGCACCAAGGTCTTCTGACAAGGGCTTTTTAATATTTTTTTGCAAATGCATGTTTCTAATGTGAGTCGTTATGGCACAGTTTTCTATTAAACAAAAAATCATTGTAACCTTATCAATGTTCGTTTTAATCACTGCACTATTGGTCGGGTGGTTAAGTATTAGTGTGGCGCGAGACGACGTGCAAGACCGAGTAATGAATTCTGAGCTACCTGCTATTGTGACTAAAATTTCTGCCGATATTGACGGTGAAATTGAGATCATGTTGACGTTATCACGTCAAATAGCATTGGATGAATTTGGCAATCAATGGCTCAGTAGCGGGTCTCCAAAAGCCGATGAAGCTATCATTCTGCAAAAGCTTAATCGCATTGTTAGAAACAACGACTTGAGTGGGGCATCTTTTGCCAATCGTGATACGGCTGACTACTGGAATCAGTTAGGTTTCTTGAGACGTCTTCAGGACGATGCTGCTGATGGGTGGTTTTATGCGTATCGGGCCAGTGGAAACACTGCCAGTGTGAGTATTTACACAGAGAATAACAGCAAAACGGATCTCTATGTTAATTATCAAGACGTGAATGGGTTGGGTTTGGCTGGTACCTCCAAATCATTTGATGCGGTGGCAGATATGTTGTCGTCCTTCAACATTGAAGAAACGGGCTTTGTTTATCTCGTTGATGGAGAGGGTACAATACAGTTACATAAGAACCGCTCCCTCGCGGGTAAGGCGACGATTTCTAGCGTGTTTGATAGTAATACGAGTCGCGCTTTGTTAAGAAAATCGGCTTTCAATGTTGTTGAAGTGGCCCATGAAAACGGCACTAAATTACTGGCGAGCAGCTATATTCCAAATGCTGGTTGGTATGTAATAGCTGAAGTACCCAAAGAAGAATTGTTTGCATCCCTTGATGCAGCAACCGTTCAAATTGTGATAGGTACCCTCGTTGTTATTATTGCCTCCATTGCCGCCGCTTGGTTCATTGCGGGCACAATTAGCCGCCCAATTATCAAAATGGGTGAGGTTTTTACTGGTTTAGGGCAGGGCAATGCCGACCTTAATTTCAGAATGAACGAGTCTGGTCAACCTGAGATTCGACAAGTCGCTCGTGGTTACAATCAGTTTATTAGTAAATTGAGCGAGATGTTTAGTCAGGTCACGACATCGAGTGTGAAATTGCGGGACGTTGCGACTAGCTTACGTCGGTATACTGATACCACACTGGAAAGTGTAAGGTTGAGTGACGAAAATACCGCACACATTTCCTCAACCTTGAATGAGGTCAGTGTTACCATCAGTGACGTCGCCCAAAATGCAAATGAAGCGGCAAATATCGCTGGTGCCGTTGACGCCAACCGTATTGAAATCAGTCGCGTTATCAATATGTCCAAACAGGATATCGTTGAACTTGCGTCAAAGATTGATGATGTGTCGAAAGTTATCGAATCATTAGCTAATAATACAGACACGATTGCGACTGTATTATCCAACATTGAAGCAATCTCTGATCAGACTAATTTACTTGCACTCAATGCTGCGATTGAGGCCGCGCGGGCTGGAGAGCAAGGTCGAGGCTTTGC
>CAWUJV010000018.1:0-62568 GCA_963922845.1 uncultured Alteromonas sp. | reverse complement strand
TGCCGTAATGGTGTGCGTGGATGAAAGCCGTGATAAGCTGAGAAAAGAGACGAATATCTTTACTGCATGCACCTATGAATCAATTTGAGTACCTTATTCCCTTTGTCGGTATTATCTATGCGCTAAGTGCGACTGACTTATTAGTGAGCTCGCATCGTATTATTGTGAGCCGGCATACCATCAAGGTGCGCTTTACGCCAATTCTGTGGGCTGTAATTGGCTTTTTGCTGATCATTAATGGATGGTGGGGGTTTATTCAGTTCAACGATAAAATTGAGTTAAAGAACGCGGGACAGTTATTCTTTCTCAGTTTGTTACCCGTCAGTGTCTTTTTGATTGCGTCTTTGTCTCTACCGCATCACTTTGACGATGACCTCGACATGTGGGATTACTTTAATCAGAACAAATTTCCCTTTTATTTGTGTCATGCAGTTTATTTGCTGCTGATTCCCATTGTGCTCGGGAGCTTCGCCGATGAGTTGAATTATGAGCAAGTTATTAAAAATATCATTATGGCCTGCTTGTTCTTGTCTCTTATTAAATTAAAGCACTGGGCTTGGCATGCGATTACGGGGGCGCTGTTCCTCTCAGCGCTGCTGCTTTCATTGTTTAATCAATCCATTATGACAACGTCATAAAACGCCCTAGAGGCTTGTAGACGCCGTCTGAGGGTAAAAAATGCCTAATAACACAGGCGAGTGTTGGTTTTTCTTCATCTAAAAATCAATTGCTTGCGTAAAAGCAGGACGTCGTCGTCACACGCTATAGCCAAACGCTTAATAGAAATGACGTTCAAGTATGTAATTTTTATGACAGTTGGGTATAATTCACGCCCCTTAATCAACAGTAGCAACTGGGTTTTTCATCTATGTCACTAGCATTTAGAGTAGATCAAATTGACTATCCATTTCCGAGCAAGCCGGAAGCGTTGTCAGATGAGCGTAAACAATCGCTAAAAGACGATATCAAGGCACTGCTCAAAGCTCGTAATGCTGTAATGGTGGCTCACTACTACACAGACCCAGAGATACAGGCGTTGGCCGAAGAAACGGGCGGTTGTGTGGCAGACTCGTTGGAAATGGCGCGATTTGGTCGTGATGCGCAAGAGCAAACCTTGCTGGTTGCTGGTGTGCGTTTTATGGGCGAGACCGCTAAGATTCTCAGTCCAGAAAAAAAGGTGTTGATGCCTACGTTGGAAGCCACTTGCTCCCTAGACTTGGGGTGTCCGGTTAAAGAATTTTCTGAATTTTGTGATGCACATCCTGATCACACCGTTGTCGTTTATGCGAATACGTCTGCTGCGGTTAAAGCCAGAGCGGATTGGGTTGTGACATCGAGTATTGCATTGGAAATTGTCGAGCACTTAGATTCGCAAGGTAAAAAGATTATATGGGGGCCTGATCGTCACCTTGGGTCATATATCTCTAAGCAAACTGGCGCAGATATGTTGATGTGGCAAGGCGAATGCATTGTCCACGATGAGTTCTCTTCCCAAGCACTCAAAGATATGAAGGCACTTTATCCTGATGCCGCTGTATTGGTTCACCCTGAATCTCCAGCAAGCGTGGTTGATTTAGCGGATGCTGTAGGATCGACAAGTCAATTGATTAAAGCGTCGCAAACAATGGAAAACGACACATTTATCGTGGCGACGGACAAAGGCATTTTTTACAAGATGCAGCAGCTCACCCCGAATAAGACGTTTATTGAAGCGCCAACGGCTGGTAACGGTGCTACGTGTAAGAGTTGCGCGCATTGTCCTTGGATGGCAATGAATGGACTAGAGGCCATCCACAACGCATTACAGACTGAAGAGCAGAGTGTCCACGAGATTTTTGTGGATGAAACACTTCGCAAAGAAGCGTTGATCCCTCTTGATCGTATGTTGGCCTTTTCGGCTGAGCATCAGCTAAAGATCAAAGGTAACGCTTAATAATTGGTCAATTAACCGAAATCTTTAAGGTTCGACTTGATAAGCGCTGCGGGTTTCCCTACTATACGCGCGCAGTTCAGACATAACTGGAATGATGTAATCGAGTTTCCTGTTGTGCACAATTTGGAGAGATGGCTGAGTGGCTGAAGGCGCACGCCTGGAAAGTGTGTATACGTTAATAGCGTATCGAGGGTTCGAATCCCTCTCTCTCCGCCAAAACAAAAAGGCCCCGCTTAATTAAGCGGGGCTTTTTTGTTTTCGATGAAAGAGGTCTTGATGAGACCCCTTTGGTTCGACAAAACGGCAGGAGAGCCGTTTTTCACAGCCGCAGGCTGCCCTGAGAGAAATTTTGTCTAAGCGCGTCTCATTACTGTGTGGTTCAAAAAATAAAGACTATGAAGGTCCTACTGGGGAAACCATACAATCAAAAATAGATAAAATCGCTAGTTAAATAGCCAAAGATATTGGCTATTTCAAAGTATTACCCTAAGAAGACCGCTACCATATCAAAAGAACGATACTTTATTTGTAACATCAGGTAATTAACTTCAGGACAAAAAATAAGGAAATTAAATGCCGGCTAAAAGCGCGTTAAATGAAAAAGGACAGCCCAAAAATGTTGCGTTCAACTACAAACGAAACAAGACCAAAGCGGTTTTGACTTTAAAGGGGATTATTGAAGGTATTCATTGTGATGAACATCTAACTCCAACAGAAGAGTTATTTCTAAGAGCTTGGAAAGAAAATGACACCTTCAATCTCAATGATGGTGACTTCATAGATATACATGAGCAAATCGAAGATATACTCGAAGATTCAATCATTAGTAGCGAAGAAAAAGCGGACTTGGAAGCTATGTTGGACGACATTCTTCTGTATGGTGACTTAGTCAGCGATGAAATTGATGCTCTGGTTAATCAATTACTTGGTTTTTTAAATGGCATAAGTGCAGATGACATTCTCAACGATGTTGAAATCTCAAGCTTAAATAAATTACTGGAATCAACGCCCGAATTAACCGAGGCATGGCCTGGAAACATACTCAAAGCTAGAATTGATGAAATAGTAGAGGATGGCGTGGTTACGAATGATGAAAGGCAAGACTTGCTGAATCTTATTAAAGCTGTCTCAGGGCAACGTATGATTGAAACAGGGCTTGCTTATGGCATGTCTGCCGATTTCTCGACAATCAATTCATCGACGATGGTCCTTGATGGCCATAGCGTTTGTTTTACCGGCGAATTTTTGAGCGGCGCTCGTAAAAAACAACAAACCAAAGCAGAGCAATTAGGAGCGATTGTTTCACCTAGAATTACCAAAAAACTGGATTTGCTTGTTCTGGGGGCGGTAGCGAGTAGAGATTGGAAGTTTAGTAGCTATGGTAAGAAGTTAGAGGCCGTACTAGTTAATCGTTCTTCTGAGTCTCATACAGAAATTATAAATGAAGATATATGGAATGAGTTAACCAAGTTAGTCTGAATTTAATGACTATATGTGAAGTCAAAGTTGTCGATAATTATAGAACGACTGTGTGGTGCCCTGAATAAATTTTAAAGACAAAAAAAGGAGCGGCTGCTCCTTTTTTGTTCAAATACGTGTTAGTTGCGTTTAACGCGTCCAAGCAATAATAAGCTTAGCCCTAACAACGCAATGGCCGACGGTTCTGGTACGTCATTGACAACGATATCGTCGATTCTAAAGGAATCTGAATCACCGTCTGCCCAGACTAAAAAATTGCGACCAAGCACATTTTGAAAGACAAATTTATCGTCTTCTGGTGTGAAGTCGATAAAGCTGTTGGTATCAAATGCGCCTACATCATGCATGAGATTTACGCCATCTACTTCGAGGTTAAAATCATCATCTGACTGCCAAGATCCGAAATTGATACCGAGTAACTCGGTGTCAAAGTTAAAGCTAAAGAGTATACCCTCATCGAAATCGTCGCCCGAGCCATTGCCATCCGCACCGTCTAGGCTACCGCTGTCATTATTATTGATTTCTGCGCCAAGGCCTGTTGTTCCTTTGTATACGCCCCATGGATCCAACACTTGAGTACGAGCAAAAATGTTACCGTCGCCATCGTTATCATCGATTGTGAAAACCGAAATGGTAAGGGTTCTGCCCAAGCCTAAGTCATAGACCACGTTTTGAGAGGTTGAGCCATCAGCAAAAGGTGCTGCTTCAAAATCAACGATTAGTGCTGCGTTAGCTGAAGAGGCTGCAAAGGATAAACCCAGTGCCGCGATAGAGTGTGTTAGGAATTTACGCATGTAAGGTTCTTCTTGATACTGCTTTAGAAAACTTACCTTGTTAAAGCAAAACTGGTGCCATTATTTTAAGTTATTAATATCAGTGGTTTAGGTTGTTTTTGGCGATAGAGTGTAAATAATGCTGACGCTTTGGGAGGAGCGAAATAAAGCGTAGCGTTGCACCACGCCATGATCATTATAGGCAAGCTTTCATCAGAGCTAAATAAGTATTAGCGAAATCAGTCCCCATCCTGATGTAACCTTCACTAGCGTAGTGCCACGGATCTTGGGCGTAAGGATAGTCATCAGATTTTTCCATAAACGCCGCGCAGGTATCTTTTGCGACGAAGAGTTGCTGCGCTAAATGGACGCGGTCGATATACGGCATTAAGTCTTCTTCGCCAATCTCTGAGTCTGTGATTTTACCTATGATAATAGGTACATCGTCTTTTCTTAACGCGGCACGAAGTAAGCTCATTAATCGGCTAAGGTTATGCAAGTATGCATCGGCAGAGTCAGTGCTTGAATGCGCATCCGCTTCGCCTTGCATCCATACTATACCCGCAGGAATCAATATATCCCGTTCACCATCCCCATCAATATCTTGCTTGGCAAACGCATTGCCGATAGTGCTCAAAACGAAATCATATTGGTTTTTCCCAGCGCCCTCGACAAAATCAGGTGACCAATTGTCGTAACCTGTTTTTAAATGTAACCCGGTTCCGCCAACCGCGTATTTGACGATGGCTATATTTTTGTCGGGCATGGCCTGGGTGAGTGTTGAAGCAAAAGTCAGTTCTGGGCCAAAGGATTGAGAAAAGCTGTTGGTTTTACCATCAGATTTAAAGCCTTGCCCATGCCCGGGTTGCAGTTTATCCCAAATACCTATTCCGCCATTAGGTTGGTTAGCAAAAACACCATTACCATGAAATATCATCACGTTTTGTGATGTAGTGAGATGAGCGGGTAAGTCGGCGACATTACCGTAACCATCCATATTGGATTGGCCTGCCATTAAAAACGTTAAATACTCTTTCGCATCAGCCGATTCGCTAAAGCTCAGTAAAACAATCAGTATGGGAAGTAGGCGTTTCATAAGGTTCCTAAAGTTGTGGAGCGAGAACAAGTGAGACCGCGTCTGCAATTTTGGCGTCGTTGTGATGGCCGCCGCCAAAGCTCCAATCACTGCTTTGTGGAGCGACCTCTCGATACATACCTTCACCTGTGATATCCCACGTGCTGATGAAGACTTTGCTATTACGCCAACTGGGAATACCGAGGTCAGACGCGTTGTAAGTTAATTTGATTTGGTTGGCGACCTTATCCACTGCCACTCTCGGCGCTATCCCCAGTTTATCGCCTTGATGAGTGGCGCTTGCGTGTTGGTTAGAAAAGGTGGTATTACCCCATCCATAAACAACATGCCCTAAATCCCACGCCCAATCATTGGGCATGGAGGCATTAAGTAGCGGTAAAACTGTGCTGCCAGCGATGGTTTCATTATCGAAAAAAATGCTGAAGGCAACGTTGTCGAAGCCGTTAGCCGGTATCCAATCATTGGTGATAGTTTTCATGGTCATCGTTAGCGTCAATACATCACCGCCCACCTCAGCTTTAACGTGTGTGATATCGGTTTGCCCGATGCTCTGGCTATGCGTTGGTGGGGTGATTGTGCCCGTTAACCCATGATTGTCGTCGATAGGGTCGGTCAGCGCTAATGCGTACTCTGGTAAAGAAACCGATGTAGTGAAATTGAACGATTCACTGGTTGCTTTTGAATCTGGGTGGTAAGCGACTAAGGACAGTTGTTCCTCTCCCAGATTTCTTGCTGTGTAGCGGTATGCCCATTTACCATTGTCATCTGTTGTCACCTTATCGACAGCGTCCAGGCGACTATTTTTGACTATGTGTAATTGCGTATTGGGTAATGAAGATTGGCCTTCCAATACAATATCTTGTGTTACCACTGATAATGGAGTGGGAGAGAGTATATCAATGTGCTCGGATGCTCTTTTGTCGCTTGTGTTATCGCCAATAACCTCGGCTATGAGAATGCTGCGTCCGGCTAGCTCCGTGGTCAGTTTGCCTTCCTTGTTGAGCGTTAGGCCGAATTCATCGCCATATAAAACCTTCAGACTAGCAGCACCATCAGCGATTTGGATGTTGTCCGCTAAGATATCAAAGCGCGAGGTGTTAAACATCACGAGAACCTGTCGTCCCTGGTATTCGCGAAGGTACGCGAGCAACCCCGGGCCATTTTTATTGGCGGCGATCATTTTCAAGGTACCACGGGTAAACAACTTATCGCGAGTTCTCAAGTTCGCCAGTTCTGCAATAAAACGGTACAGATCGGTACTTTCGTCAAAATAGTCTTTGTCCGCCATGAAGCCGCCTTTGAACATGGCTTGTCTGGATTCTGTCATTGCTTGAGCAGAGCCTTGATAAATCACAGGAATCCCGGGGATAGTGAGTATGGTAGCCAGCGCTTGTTTAAACCCATCTATATCACCGGTTGATAGAAAGCGTCCCATATCGTGATTGTCGATAAAGGTGGGGATTACGTATGGGTTATCGTAAACCGTCATGTGTTGGGTTAAACGGTAAGCCAAATGGTCAGTCGGAAAACCTTGTGCAAAAACGGTTTTGAGTTCGTGATGCAGCGGAAAAGAGATAACCGAGTTAAGTTCGGGCTTATCTGACGACCCCAAGTAGCTGGCCACTCGGTGTTCGGCATCATTGCTATAGGCCTTTGACGTATCAAAGACTTCTCCAAAAGCGAGGAAGTTGTTTCTGCCCGTTTCTTTTGCTGCAGCGTGAATACCGTCCCTGTCATGCATAAAGTGGTGGAAAAACTCATGTTCCACATAGCGCACGGTATCGATTCGAAATGCGTCCACCCCTGCTTTTCGAATCCAATCACCATATATCTGTTTAAACGTGTCGATCACGTTGGGATTGGTGGTGTTGATATCAGATAACGTTGCTAATTGATAAGTAAATTGCTGACTAGGGTCGGCGTAATCCGTGATGGAAGGGGTCCAGTTATATATATCAGCAGCTGCGTGCAATGGGTTTCGTCTATCGATTAAATCAAACGGCGCTTGGGTCGGTGCTGGCTGGCTAGAATTGGTATCTTCCAATAAAACAAAGTGCTTAGCAGTGTCATTTGCATCGTACCCAGCATGTCCGCCCTCGTAATTAAAAAAGTTGCCAGTATGATTGACGACAATATCCTGAATCAGATACATCCCTCTACTATGCAGCTCATGAGAGAGTTGTTGATAAGTCTCAAGTGTACCAACATGCGCATCAATTTCGCTGAAGTCTGTCGCCCAGTAGCCATGATAGCCGCCGTAATTACCCGCCTGGCTCCACCATTGATTGGCGACTAATGGAGTGGCCCAAACCGATGTGGCGCCTAAATTTTGAATGTAATCGAGGTGGTTAATGATGCCTTGAATATCACCGCCGCTGTAATGGCTCTCTTTTGACGGGTCGTATTCGTTGGCACCTTGATCGTTGTTACTTGAATCTCCGTCGGCAAAACGGTCGGTCATTAAAAAGTATACAACTTGATCTTGCCACTCTGGAGACTGCACGTGAAGCAAGTATTGCTGTGCAGACTCGTTGTTTTCAGTCTGTGCGATGGGGTGTTGCTGCTTAGGTGAGCAACCAATCAATGCGCAAACTGTAAGTGCAATCGCGGTTTTCTTCATTTTCTTTTCCGTCTCAATAACTGTTTGGTGGCAATGTCATTATTGCGGCTCAATACCCTGATAACGTACCCAATCAAAGTCGGCGTAATCTCCGGTATGGTGGCCGTTCCCCGTACTGTAGACACCAAGGTAAGCCCCAGTGTATTTACGACTGATGACGCCGTTAGATGGGGTTGTTGTCAGCAACTGGTAGTGTTCTGGTTTATCGACACTGTATGACAAGCGATACTCGCCATTTTTTGATTCAAACTTGAAGTAGAGTGTGTTTGTGGATGACGCAATGACGTCTTGTCCTAAGGAATGAACGCCCAAAACAATACTTTGGTCTTCGCCAACCTCCGAATGGATCGCTCTTAAAAGCCAACCATCATGATGTTTTTTAGCCGTAAAACTGATGTAATTATTGTCTTTTTGAAACAGCATAATGCCAGCTTCCGAATCTGAGCTTTGGGGGGCGAACTCCATTTTTGTGGTGTAGACAAAATCTGTGGCGGTCTGGCGAATGCCCATCAAGCTTGTACGCCCGCGTTCTTTGATCACGTCTTTATCAGCATTCAGTCTTAAGTAGCCCGGGCGCGCGTCTAAGGAATACACCCCAGTTTTGGGCGCCCGCCTGAAGTTCCAATCGAGTTTCAAGGTCGTTGTGTCGAAATCATCGCTAAAAGAAAGTATTCGATTTTGTGTCGTGCCTTCAAAGGGAACTGGGGTGTGTCGCTCAACGCGACCGGTTTTAGGGGCGACGACAGGCCATAGGTGCTTATTTTCCTTCCACCAGAAAGGCTCTCGCTCCCAGTCCATGGGAACAAGGTGGGTTTCTCTTCCCATATTAGACGCGCGGCCTTCTTCGCCTCGAATACCCAGTAACACCATGTACCATCTTCCATCAGCAAGCTGCACCATATCCGCATGTCCGGTACTGTGTACCCAGTTGTTATATGACAGGTGACGAGTGGTGAGAATGGGGTTTCGCTCGTTGGATAAATAGGGGCCGGTTATTTTATCGCTGATGGCGACCATCACTGCGTGGTTGAAGCTTGTTCCACCTTCTGCCACCATTAAGTAGTACTTTCCATCTTGTTTATACATATGAGGGCCTTCGACCCAAATACCACCGCAAGCACCACGCCATAAGGCGTAACGTTCGCCGACTAATGCCCACTTTTCGGTGTCGATTTGTTGTAACCAAATCTCTCCCTCTCCCGCAAAGTTGGGATTCTCAGGACTGCGGGTGCCGACATACCACACGGTGCCGTCATCGTCGAAGAATATATCGGGGTCGATGCCAGGCGCACCGGCGAGCACTTTGGGCTCTGACCAAGGCCCTTGTGGGTCATCGGCAGTAATGACAAAGTTAACAAACTGCGTTTCATTGCTACCAGGTGGGACATAAACATTGGTAGTGATAATATAAAACTTGCCGCCGTGACAGCGTATCGTAGGCGCGTGAATGCCTCCATCAGATTGGACATCGATAAGGTTCACCGCGCCAGAGACTTGCGATTCACGATGCAGTCCATGACCAATTAATTCCCAATTCACCAGATCCTTACTGTGGTGAATTGGCAAGCCCGGGAAATATTCGAATGTTGAATTAACAACATAAAAATCGTCACCGTCTCGACAAATTGATGGGTCGGGATAACCCCCGGGTAGAATTGGGTTGGTAAAAACAGCCTGTCCGGTCTTGGGTTTAGCGCTACCAGTTTGAGGTAGTCCCAGCATTGCTATCACAAGCAAAAGCGTCGTTATTATTTTCATCGTTTTATCCTAACGGCAATCTCGACTGCATTAAGGTGTCGCGCGATACTGAAGATGTGAAAATAATGGCTGAAAATGTGAAGTTTAGGCTAATTAAAGATATTTAAATCTTCTTAAATTTTCTCAAGTTTATGATATTTATGGAATAATCTTTATCGTTGGGAAATGGGGACTGAGCTTAATTAGGCATGTTTGCTTGATGCTCAGCCAATAAAGTATCGAGAAAATCGAGCTGTTTTTCCTGAATTGCTCGTTTCGCCGCAAGAAAATACGTTGTCGCGCTTTGCACATCACCCTGTTTTAAAAGGGTACGCGATAGATGTAAGCGAATCGCATTAATTCCTATCGGGGATTCAATCAATTGGTAATATTCTAGGGCCGTTTCAAGGCTCTGTTGCGCCTTGTACAATTGACGTTGGTTCTCGAAGGCCCGTGCTCGGTGCTGCAAAATATCGCCTTTCAGCGACCAATCTGATGACGATGCCAACGTACGCAGTGCCTCAGAGTAGTGTTGCTCGGCCAATGTCCAATTGGCATTCGCCGCTGCTAATTGCCCTTGAATAAAGTCGATAAGTGCAAGATGCCGACGATCAGTGGTTGGTATCTCTGTTGCCTTTCGAATTGTAACGGCGGCCAGATTTGTTTTTTGCTCCCAGAGGTATAATCGGGCGAGATAAATACGCGCTATGACTGATTCAGGATTCAGGTTGAGATAGGTCTCGAAAAAGCTAATCGAGGTTTTCCAATCGGATTCGTAACTGATCACCGCTTTGGCGAAAAGTGCATCATTGAACTC
The DNA here is from genome assembly GCA_963922845.1 of uncultured Alteromonas sp. Lineage (GTDB taxonomy): Bacteria > Pseudomonadota > Gammaproteobacteria > Enterobacterales > Alteromonadaceae > Alteromonas. The sequence goes on along the minus strand of CAWUJV010000018.1, from coordinate 52,113 downwards.
CGCTGTCGCATCTTGAGGCGTGTTGTTGATTCTAACTGCGCTGAAATCCGAAATTTTATCGACCAGTTTTGCAAAGGCACCATCAATAGCGGTATCAAACACCGAGCCTTCAATCACTTGGTTATTGGCGTGAAATCGATAAACAAGGTTGTAATTATTGATACCGCCATACACATTGGTTTCCACAACAAGAGACGCACCTGTTAATTTGCCTATTTGCCCGGATTGCTCTTTGCTTTGTACGTTTGTAAAGCCAACTTGATGCATAAGGTTTGATACCTCATAGCTGCGGTATACAAAGGTTGATTCGTCGTTTTGAAGGCGTGATGCAATGTTTTCCATGCCGTTGAGGCCTGCCCAATTTGCGTCACTGTATGCAACATGACTGACCACGGGTAAAACTAATATTCGTTCGTCGTATTTGGTGGTCACATCGTTTGTACTAAAAAAAACGGTTAGCGAAATGAGAACCACCAACACAAATAGGACAACAAGTGGTAATAGCCTTCTTCTATTTCTGTTTGAGTCAGTGCGGCGAGGGGGAGTCAGTGGGATTAACTGTTCGGTAAATTGATAACCGCGCTTTGGGAAGTTGATAATGATTTTAGGGTTGGCAAACAGCTTTCTTATTTCAGTGATTGACTGAAACACCACTCCTTCATCAACCGTCACATTTGGCCATAGTGCGCTCAACAATTCCTCTTTACTGACAACATCATCGCGACGCTCGGCGAGGAATAACAATAGTTCAAGGGTTTTGGGGCGGATAGGGCGCAGGTCATTATCCGCCGAAAGTGTGCGCTCCGTCGTGTCGAGGGTAAAATTTCCGATAGTGTATTTCATCGTTTAGTCGACGTTACTGCCCGCGTTGGTGTGTTAACAACTGAGGAGGAACACTCGCCAGTTCAGTGTTGTCAATTTGAGCTATTGGCAAAGGCGCGCCACCTAAGGGATTGTTATTATTCTTTAATCACCATCAGACTGCAACTTGATTCAACCTTGCTTTTGACGACGTTTTGCAAAATGCTGTGTAATTACCAGACATATTACACAGTATGTTTCTGTCGAGGCACCTTGGTATTGAGCGAGAGGTACGGCGCCACGATACGGTGATTTTCTGCTATCTTTGTGGATAACAAAGGAGAAGTAATGTCAGTCGTTAGTATTATGAGTCAGCGCGTTGTCTGTGTGCATATGGATGATAGCTTGGAAACCATCAGAGAGCTGATTACAGCAACGGGTTATCATCATTTAATGGTTGTTGAGGGCAATCGGTTGGTCGGTGTTATCTCTGATAGAGACTTGCTCAATGCGCTGAGCCCTTTTGTCGACACGTTAAGTGAACGTTCGAGAGACAGGGCAACATTGGAGCGAAAAGCCCATCAAATTATGTCCAGAGAACCAATAACGCTGTCGCCAACGTCATCAATCGTATCAGCAATTAAGCTGTTTAATCGACACAACATTTCATGTATCCCGGTTATCGATGAACACGACAAACCGGTTGGTGTCATTTCTTGGCGCGACATTATGCGCTACGCAGAAGACATGGTTGCTCGAAAGCGAGAAACATAAGGCCCAGCGGCCTTTGTTTTGAGCGCTCTGCTCAACATACACGTTTTCGATTGGTCAGCACGACTACGCAGCCACTTATGTCAAAAACAATTGATGACTATCAACACAGCCTCGTCGACATTTAAACGCTTTTAATCTTAACTACAGGCCTAGCTTTCTGGCCGCGGATTTGCAGACTTGCGTCACGTCCTAGTGACGCGTATAAGCGCGCTTGTGTACATCAAATTGCATCACTGTAATTACGTTGTTGTGGTGTCATCGTCTAGTCGTCAGCAGCAAAGCGGGATAGGGCGTCACCAGCAAGTCGGTAGCCTATCCATTCGCTTTTAGGACTAGCACCAATGGATTCATAAAAGTCGATCGCTGGCGTGTTCCAATCAAGTACACTCCATTCAAATCGACCTAAATTGTTATCAATTGCGTGTTTGGCTAAGTGCTTCAGCAAGGCTTTGCCTGCACCACTGCCTCTTTGGTCTGGTGTGACGTAAAGGTCCTCGAGATACAAGCCATTGCGACCTTGCCAAGTAGAGTAGTTATAAAAGTACACGGCAAAGCCAATCGCCTTGTGCTCTCTTTCACATATCACGCAGTGTGCAGTGGCGTCGTCACCAAATAGACTGCGCTCGATATCCGCAACGCTAGATTCAACTTCGTGCTCGGCTTTCTCATATATCGCCAGTTCAATAATAAAGTTGAGTATGGTTTGTGCGTCCTCGATACGAGCGGGGCGAATGGTTACGTCAGTCATGGTGAGTTCCTTATTATCGGCATCTCTTATGTATGTGGGCGAAACGAACAATAAAAAGCCCGCAGAAGCGGGCTTTTTACTTATTTGGCAACACCATCAAAATGGGATGGCTCGGGCGCTGATTTTACCTCGACCTTATTTCGGCTGAGTCGGCGCTTGACGGCATTATATGGCGCACCCAGATCAAGTAGAATCATGTACAGGCATGGTACCAGAATAAGTGTGACTAGCGTCGCGTAAAGCACCGCAAAACCAAGGGCGACTGCCATTGGGATAACGAATGCCGCCTGTAAACTGGTTTCAAACATGATGGGGAGTACACCGGCAAATGTCGTAATTGACGTTAAGGTGATGGCTCTAAAGCGAGCACAACCGGCTTCAGCAACGGCTTCTCGCAACGGGAAACCTTGCGCTCGTCGTTGGTTGACGAAATCAGTCATAACCAAGCTGTCATTGATTACTACACCCGCAGCAGCAATCAGGCCAAATGTCGACATCATGCTCAGGTCTAGACCCAAGAAGTAATGGCCCCAAACTGCACCCGTTAAGCTAAATGGAATAACAGACATAATAATGAGTGGTTGTTTATAGCTCTTCAGTGGCACAGCCAACAGGATGTAAACCATGATCATTGCGGCTAAGAAGAACATGATTTGTTCATTCTGTTGGGCTTGTTGCTCTTCAATATCGCCACCGAGTTCTGTTTTTACCGATGGGAATTGTTTTTTGAGCTCAGGCAACAGATTCTCACGAATTTGTTCAACTACTTCGTTCGGCTCAACAGCTTCTTCATCGATTGCTCCCCAAACGTAAACACTGCGGTAGCCAGACTCACGACGAATGTAGCTGATACCAGGGCGTTCCTCTAACACTGCAACGTCACCAAGCATCACTTCACGACCTTGTGGGGTAGTGATAACCGTGTATTTTAGCGATGCAAAACGTTCACGTGTTAACTCGGGATAGCGAACCATTACTTTCACTTCTTCGCCATCGCGAATTACTCGTTGTGCTTCACCACCGTAGAAGCTTGCGCCTACTTGGCTTGCAATTGAGCGCAAGTCTAAACCTAGGTCATAGGCCACCGGAAGCAGCGTAAGCTGAACTTCTTTACTGGCTGGGTCGATAGTTGAACTGACATCATACAAGCCTTTTTCTTGCTGCAGCATTTCAATGAATTTACGGCCAGCCTCGTTTAAAGTGTTAATGTCCGGACCATACAAGAGATAACCGAATTCGCCATTATCGCCCCCACCATTGACGTCATCTTGCACGGTAAATGACTTCATTCCAGGGATTTGGGGAATTGACTCACGCCATCTTCGTGCAAGTTCAAAGGTGTCCAAAGGTCTTTTGTCTTCGTGAACCAGTGGCACAACGATACGAGCATTAGTACGGCCATTGTTGAATGCCAGTAGATCGCGAATCATGCCAGTCCCTTCTTCGGCTTTGATTTTCTCCTCCACATCCCAAATGGTTTGTTCTATCGCTTTTAGCGCATTGATGGTGGCTTCGTCAGACACCGTCTCGTTCATTTCAATGCGGACACTCGGAAAGTCATGAGGCACTTTAGGACTTGGGACCATACGAACATGATTGCCGTTGATTAACCCAAGGCTCAGCATAAACATTAATATGAATGCAAAAAATACCGCCCAACGCCATTCAATGGCTTTTTCAACCGTACGGCGATAGGGGCCAGTAATGATCTCAAAAAATCGCTTATTGAATTTTGCGCGCCAGCTATTTTCCTTAATTGGACTGAATTTGGTGTGAGCCAAATGGGCAGGCAAAATCAGTTTAGATTCAATGAGGCTGAAGACCAAACACAGAATAACCACAACCGAAATGTTGTAGAAAAACGCGCCCTCTGGTCCGCTACTTAACGTGAAGGGGGCGAACACCGCAATAGTCGTCAGTACGCCGAATGTTGCCGGTGTGGCAACCCGCTTCGCACCGCGAATGACATTATCGACACCGCCACCTTTCGCTTCGATTTCCGTATACGCACTCTCGCCGATAACGATGGCGTCATCGACCACAATACCGAGCACCATAATGAAGGCGAACAATGACAGAATATTAATGCTGACGCCAAACACTGGCATCATCATAACGGCACCTAAGAAGCAAACCGGTAAGCCGATCATCACCCATAGGGCTAATCTGAATCGCAAGAACAAGGTCAGCATAAGCGCTACCAATACTGCACCCTGCATCAGGTTTTTCAACATCATGTCAAGACGCGCATTGAGGTAGTAAGTCATGTCTACTAGCACTTTTAATTCCATTGCAGGGCCAAGACTTTCATTGCGCTTTTCGATGAAGTTTTTAACGGTTTCGGCCACCGGAATCATATTCTGGTTTTTGGTTGCACGAACGGCCATGAAAATAGCGTTTTTGCCGTTGTATTTGAAATAGCGTTCGCCTTCGACAAAGCCATCTTTGATAATGGCGACGTCAGATAACAGAACTCGTGCGCCAGAGTTGCCAATTTTGACGGGAATGTTATTGAATTCGCTGCCACTGTAGTATTGATTTTCAACACGTACACTGATTACACCAGAGTCGGTGCGCAATTGACCAGCTGACAGGTTTGCTGAGTATCGGCGAATCGCGGAGACCACGTCATCAATGGTCAAATTGTATTTGCGCAGCATGTCTGGCTGAATTTCAATGGCAATTTCATCCTCGGGGAAGTTTGCCTCAACCAGCGATATACTGCCCAATTGCAGTAGTTCATCTTCAATTTGCTTCGCAACGGGTTTTAATTCCGTTAACGGAAAATCACCCACGAGCGACATTTCGATTACTTGCTGCTGGAACTCTTCTTGGTAGACGTTGACGGGCTCCATTCCCGCCGGGAAGGTTGCGATACCATCCACGCGCAACTTTACCTTGTCCAATACATTAGACAGGTCTTCACCTTTGTCTATCTCAAGCGTGACACGACCACTGTTTCGAAACGCTCGCGATACGCTTCGTTTAATTTCGGTCACGTCTTTTAGTGCTTCTTCAATTTTGATCAGAATACTTTCTTCAATTTCTTGAGGAGAGGCCCCTGGGTATTGTGCGGTCACTTGAATATAGTTGATTTCTATATTCGGAAACATTTGGCGCTGTATCGTGAAGTAACTGGCAATACCCATGATGATGATAAACACCATCATCAAATTGGCCGCTACTGAGTTGCGCGCAAAATACGCAATAATGCCGTTTTTAGTGTTTTCTCTATCTTGCATTATCCCGTCCTCAGTCGATGCTACCTTGGCTCGCTACCAAGGTTTCTGATGAAGATGAGTTTTTGTCGTCGTCTTCTTCACCTGTGATCTTAACTTCCATGCCTTCCTGCGGGTACTCAGGTAATGTGGTCACCATTTTTGACGTCGTGAAATCTGCTGAAATGATAAAATCTGCACCTTCTTCACGAAGTACAATAACGGGCTGGGCATGAAGTTTGTTCTCGTCATCCAGTACCCATAGGGTTCGGTTGTTGACTAGATCTTGACTAATTTTATATACGTTTTGTAACTCGGTCCCTTTGAAGTCGACATCCACATAGCTACCAAACTTCATAACCGGCTTGTCACTGCGAAGCGCATACGGGTCCTCGATACGGGCAACTAAATGTGACATGCGGGTGGCGCTATCAACAATGCCAACATCGCGATGAATCTTCCCAACACGACGGATATTCGCATCACCCTGAATGCTGATTTGAGCGTCAGAATCGATAATGTTGCTGGTTAGGAAACGACTATCAAAGCCCGCGATGGGGAAGGTGACTTCCGCTGTTTCAATATTGTTTAATACGGCGGCGACGGTTCCTGTGTTGACAAAATCACCTACACCGATATTGCGGTTAACCACCAATGCATCATAAGGCGCAGTAATCTCACAGTTTTCCAAATCTCGCTGCGCGATACGCAATTGTGCTCTGGCTGATTTCACCGCGGCTTGAGCACTCATGACTTGTGGCTTACGAAGGTATAAATCAGTGACGCGAGCTGCAGGAAGCGTCTTGGCTTCTTCCTTGGCAACTCTGGCCAATGCTTGTTCTTGAATCAGGCTTGCTTCGGCACTCGATAAGTTAGCTTGAGCGAGCAATAACGCGGCTTCATAAGTGTCTTTTTCGATGCTGAAAAGCACATCACCTCGTTTTACTACACCGCCCGCAATAAAATTAGGATGCCAAGATATGACTTCGCCGGATACTTGTGCCGCGAGATTGGTAGATTCCAAGGGCATTAGCTCGCCGTAACTGTTTATACCAACTTGATAATTGATTGGACGTAGTGCCTCAATCGCGACAGCAGGGCGTGTATCGACCTGTTCTTTATCTTCTGTTTCTTGTGCTGATGCTTCAATCAGTTTCATGCCGCCAATACCGGCAACTAAGAGCACAACAGGGAGAGTGACTTTCATCCATTTCATAGCAAATACCCGAGCAATATGTTTATTACCTTAAGGGTAAACACCAAACATGTAGAATGTATGTCGTAATTGTAACTAACTGTGTGTAACTTTACGATTTAACGCTGGTTGGATCAGTTGAAAGGTCATTGGCGCACTCTACGCGATTGCGACCGTTCTCTTTCGCTAAATATAGGGCTTTGTCTGCCAAATTTAACGCGCGGTTAAGTGGCGTTTGTCCATTAATCTCGCAAACGCCAAAGCTTGCGGTAATATTGACATCGGAATCTATCGCTTTTATTGGGGTAGATTGTATTTTTTGCCTAAGGTTTTCAGCAACCTGCATTGCCGAACCAATTTCTGTTTCGGGCAGCATAATAAGAAACTCTTCTCCACCCCATCGCGACACCACATCTTGGCCTCTGACGCACTCTCTGAGCAAATTGGCCGTCTTGACTAGCACCTTGTCACCTATCGCATGTCCGAAATTATCATTGACTCTTTTGAAATGGTCCATGTCTACCAAGATCAGTGACAAGCTTTTCCGCGAACGGTGGAATCGGATGATTTCATGATCTAAGAATTGCCCCATACCACGTCGGTTGAGCAATGCGGTTAGTGGATCGTGACGTGCTTGTTGCTCAAATTGCGTGCTTAATTGTCTAACTTTTTCATAGGATTTTTGTCTGCTGTATTCATAAAATGCGGCAAGGAATGACAGGGTCAAAAATGACAAAAGAAGGCGGGTTTTGAATGCAAAAGAATAGCTTGTGAGTAGCAACAAATCATTAGGGTAAAACAAGATGATACTGAGTAGACAGCTATACAATCCCACAGTGACAAGCCCAGTGAACACGCCGCCAAAAAACATCGCGACGGGTGGTACCACATAAATCCACAATGGCCCTGTGTTGTCTTTGCCACCAGTAATAACCAGAAATAACATCAGGATCATCACCGTGCTGAGCAAAATAGTAACTGCGATAACGTGGCCGACAGCGGCTTGCAGTTTGATTTGTACAATTTGGGAAGCAACAAATAGTGAGGTGGATGCAAACAGCGCCGTTGCTAACCAGTAATCGCCTGCGATGAGTGCCGCTATTCCGAGTAAGCCGGTGACCGCAATGCCGACAAAGGAAAACAAGTGCACAACCGCGACTTGTCGATTGATGTTTATCATCTTGCCTTTGTTGTTATTGGGGTTACTTTTTTGTTCAGTCACGGCCAGCCTCGTTTAATCCATTAAATCAGGCAGATAAGTTTTTCGCAACATCTGCGGCAAGTAGGGTCAGTGCTTCACGCATTTTTCTCACTGTGTGCGGGTAACCGTCTTGCTCAAGAGGAAGTGCAAAGTAGAACAAAAATACTTCATTTTTGTCGCCTTGTTCAACCCAATATTGACCACTCAATACAACTTGACCGTCGTACGAAGCTATAAAGTCATCTATTTGTATACGCAGCTCTTGTGTGCTGCTCGACATTTCGTATTTCATATTGGTTGTGGCATAGATGCGGTAGTCTCGCATCAGCGACTTGGCGAGCGACTGATAAACGCCGTCATAGAGGGGTTCCGCCCATACATGTTGCGGCGCGAAATGCAGTTGCGTGTCAGTGAGGAGGAACGCGAGATTACGCTGTTTTAGGTAATCAGGTAGCTTTACCCGAGACATATGAATTGTTTTCACTTCATGACTCAATGGCGCTGTTTTCGTTTGTGCCTGTGGGTCGTGAAGCGTGTAATAATTTAATAGCGTTGGTTTGCTCGTACAGCCAACTAACACAAATGCTAATAAGGCAATCCACTTACTCTTCATCAAACGCTCCTGGCTGTTTTGCTTTGGGTTCAACGCTGACCTCACTGTTGTCTGAGAAAATTAAGCTATTTGGCGTTTGATTTAGCTGCAGTAACAGAGGCTGAATGTTTCTTAAGGTTTCTTGTAAATCATCCATCGTTTCTTGTATTTCGGCCGGGCTTAGGCCACCTTGAGAGAAGTTTTGTAAAACGGCGGAAAGGTCTTCTAATACTTGATTCACATTGGTGTTGATTGACTGGCCGTCCATGCTACCAACCAAGGTATCAAAGTTTTGGCTGGTTTGAGTGACGGAATCTGCCGCTTGACCCAATGTATCTATTACCTCGGTCACGTCGGTGATGAGATCTTCAACTGGCAGGTCATTAATTTTGTCCAAAATCGCTTCGGCTTTTTGGGTCAACAGCGTAAATTCGTTGGAAACAACCGGAATGACATCATGATCAAAGATGGTGGCTACGGCCATAGGTTCAACGTCTTTGTGATGTTGTAAATCAACGTAAAGACCACCGGTCAGGACATTTCCCATTTTTAGGGTTGCTCTTAAGTCTCGTGACAACCATGCGCGCATGCGTTCACGTACAAAACGGACGCCGGATTGGTTGTCTTGTTGACCCACTTTGCCAGGGTAGATGTTGATCAGTACCGGTATGGGATAGCCTTGTTCTAGGATGTTGCCCGGAACATCGGATAGTTGGTTAATCGCGATAACTTCGCCAATCTGAAGTCCCCGATACTCTACTGGCGCGCCGACAGTCAATCCGCGCACACTGTCTTCGATAAACAATAAGAATTCTACAGATAGTTTAAACCTAGCATCGAAAGCCGATTTTTGGTCCGAGAAAATCTTGAAGAAGGCATTTTCGGTTACTAGTTGACCCTGTGGTACGCCTTCAGGAATCCCAAAGGTAACGCCATTGGCAAGTAAGGTCTCAAGGCTACCGGTTTCAACTTTAATACCACTTGATGCCAAGTGAAAACGCACGCCGCTGGTATTCCAAAAGCGCGTATTTTGTGTGATTAGCTTGTGATAAGGCGCTTCGATGAAGGCTTGATAGTAGACGGTGCGCTCTTCGATATTGAAGTTAGCATCCTCAAATTCACCTACTTTGAAGCCTTTATAAATAATGGGATCTCCCGCTTTGTAAGCAAACTCGTCATCACTGTTGAGTTTGAGGTGTAACCCGGGGGTGCCTGGTGGTGTAACAGGCGGTCTGGTTTCCGCAATGAATTCATAGGCTTCTTCGCCACCTTGTTCTGGAGACATGGCGATATAACTACCTGACAAAAGCGTATTGAGACCCGAGACTTCGGTGAAACTAACACGCGGTGAAACCAGCCAAAATCGCGTTTTGGTTGTTAGTAGATCCTCGGCACTAGCATCTAGTCTAGCCGTGACAATGACACCATTTAAGTCGGGGTCGAGTTCTATCTTGGTCACTTTACCAATATCGAGATCCCTAACCTTTATAGCAGTTTTGTTTGCTTCTAAACCTGCGGCAGACTCCATTTTAATTGTGATTTCTGGCCCTTGATTGCTCCATTGGTAATACACCATCCACGCTCCTATAAGGAACGTAATGAAGGGGATAAACCACACTTTAGAAATGCGCGTTGTTGGCTCTATTTTTGCCTGCTCAGCCATTTATTGTTCTTCCTGTTGAAGCCAGAGTAGCCTTGAGTCAAATGACATCGCTGCGGCCATTGTAATAAAAACAACGGCGCAAAATGCCATAGCTGCTGGGCCGGGATAGATGGATATGGTACTGCCTAGTTGCACAAGCGCAACCAGAATTGCAACGACAAAAACATCAACCATGGACCATCGTCCAATCCACTCAGTAAATCGATAGTATCGTATTCTCTTTTCGGGGTTGTTCAATCGCCGAGTTTGCACCACTAAGTTTAACCAAATTAAAATCAATAATTTAGCCATAGGTACCAAAACGCTCGCAACTAGGATGACCAGTGCAACTGGATAGGATCCTGATTGCCAAAGTGTAATGACGCCACCCAAAATCGTATTCGGTTCGCTGTCTCCCAATAAGACGGTCTCCATGATAGGAAGAGCATTGGCGGGGATGTAGAACAGCACTGCAGTTAACAGTAAGGCCCATGTCTGTTGAATATTTTTGGAGGCATCGCTTTTGTCGATGCTATGTGGAATCGGAACGTCGCCATCGTATAACCAAATTGCGCTTTGTAAGGCATCGTAATACAGCAAAGTGGCTGTCAGGGTTAATGTAAAGACTATAAAGGCATAAAAGGATAACCCGAGTGTAATATCAGCCAACTCGGTTATTTTAATTAGGCTGACGAGTGTTCCAACTAAAAATATTTCAGCCATACTCCAGGGTAAAAGTCGTTGTACCCATTTGTGCGTTCTGATGAGAAAAGGCGAGGGTTGCCCCCACTTTTGTCCCATCATTAGTAGGGCAATACCAAGCAGTACAAGCCCTGGTAGTACGAGTGTCGCCAGCGCAGTGACAACAGCTAACGAGACGTAATCGTGTTGGATTAATACAGCCAAACCCGAAGGTAAATTGATGTCGTGTTTTTGGCCACTCGCACTAAAGGTCAAAAAGTCGAACGGGAGCGACATCGCCAGTGCTATCAACGCACTAATGGCGAATGCCAATGCGTAATCGTTCCCTTTGCGACGATAAGCGGTCAATAGGTTATTGCATCGAGGACACCGAGCACGTTGGCGGTGAGCAAGCGAGGGGATCTCGACATGTTGTTCACATTCGTGACATACCACAGTGACCATGAGAAAGACTTGTTTTTCCAAGGGGTTTTCTTGTTTGCACAAGCATAACCCATGGAGCAGATAAAAAACAGCCGACGTCATCGTCGGCTGTTTAGGATTAGAATGTGGCGCTACCCGGCGTTCGTGGGAACGGGATCACATCTCTGACATTTTGCATGCCGGTTACGTACGCAACCAGTCTTTCAAAACCCAGACCAAAACCAGAATGGGGAACAGTGCCGTAGCGACGTAAGTCGCGGTACCAGTAGTAATCTTCTTTGCTCAAGCCCATTTCTTCAAGGCGCGCATCAAATACGTCTAAGCGTTCTTCACGCTGAGAGCCACCGATGATTTCACCGATACCTGGTGCTAAAACATCCATTGCGGCTACTGTTTTACCATCGTCATTAAGACGCATGTAAAAGGCTTTGATGTCCTTGGGGTAGTTTTGCATGATAATTGGCGCACCAACATGCTCTTCGGCAAGGTATCTCTCGTGCTCAGATGAGAGGTCTACGCCCCACTCAACGGGGAACTCAAATTTTTTGCCGCTGTTTTTCAGAATGTCGATGGCGTCGGTATAATCCATGCGAACAAATTCAGAGTTGACCAACTGCTCAAGTCTGCTGATGGCATCTTTGTTTATGCGTTGCGCAAAGAACGCCATATCATCTGCACGCTCTTCAAGCACCGCTTTACATACGTATTTGAGCATGTCTTCTGAAAGCTGAGCGATATCACTTAAATCAGCAAATGCCACTTCAGGTTCAATCATCCAGAATTCAGCAAGGTGACGGGACGTATTGCTGTTCTCTGCACGAAACGTTGGACCGAACGTGTAGATCTTACTCATGGCCGAGCAGTAGGTTTCGCCGTTCAACTGTCCAGATACCGTCAAGTAAGTCTCTTTACCAAAGAAATCTTCGCTGAAATCCACATCGCCTTTATCGGTCATCGGCAGATTCATCAAATCTAGCGTCGATACGCGGAACATTTCACCTGCGCCTTCTGTGTCACTAGCGGTCAAAATGGGCGTACTGACCCAAAAATAGCCACGCTCGTGGAAGAAGCGGTGAATGGCTTGTGACAAACAGTTACGCACACGCGTCACTGCGCCAATCACATTGGTACGTGGACGTAAGTGTGCGTGCTCGCGCAAATACTCGATAGAGTGACGCTTGGCTGCCATGGGATACGTATCTGGATTTTCTACCCAACCCAACACGGTGACGTTTGTCGCTTCAATTTCTAGAGACTGACCTTTACCCTCAGATGCTTTGACATTACCGGTGACTTCGAGTGAACAACCAGCTGTTAAACGTTGAACATCTTCGTAACCTTCTAGGGTACTCAGCGCGATGACCTGAACAGGGTCAAAACAGCTACCGTCGTGTAAAGCGATAAAAGACAAGCCTGCTTTTGAATCTCGGCGTGTTCTTACCCAGCCTTTAACGGTTACTGTTTCGCCAACGGCGTACTGTCCACCGAGTACGTCGACAACGGGCGCGTGCGTCATTATTTTATCTCCATAAAACTCTATATTTAACTCAACGCATCATCGCACAGACAGAGGTATTGTGCATCCCAAGAAACAGCAAAATTTAATGAAAAATAAGAATTGCCGATAATAAGAAGAGTGGGATGTGAACTGTGCAGTCGATGATACTGGATTGCACAACAGAACGTGTATGCAAACTCACTAAAAACTCTGATGTCCGTAGTATACTGATTGGTAAGCCTGATGCCAGCAGTCATTGAGAGAATAGGCGAGAAAATGAAAACATCAATAGAATACGAGCGACGAAAAAAGCCGCGCACGCAAGATAATTTGTTTCGCATAGTCGTCGCACTCAATGCGTTGTCATGGGGCGTACTCGTTGCTTGTTTAGTGGTGTTTCACTTTGCTCGCCCCGATTTCATCAGTGGTGTGCAAGCATACTGGGGGGTATCGGGTCGCAGTCATTGGTCACAAGAACATGTCGACGCGTTGATTTTACTTCTACAGGTTAGTTTGGTTACCGCCTTGGTGACTTTAGCGTTGCGGTCAAGACGCAATAGGAGAAAAGGTGACGACTACGGGGTGAATCTATTTATTTTAGCTGGGATCTCTATCGTCAGTTTAGTGACACTAACGATTAATATCGCTTGAGTCGCTGCTACCCAATCTACCTATTTCGGCGTGATGATTTTTGCGACTCGTGTTTCGTTTATTTCAAGTGGATCTTTGAGGCAGCAATTCTTCATTCCACCTCAATGATGCAGATCACCTCGCTACGCGAGTATTTTCTTGTTTAAATAACAAACATTTCGCTACAAAGTGCAGCGCAATGACTAGTATGCCCTATTGGGCCATCGCCGCTTGCACTAGCACGTAGGTGTATATGATATATGCGGCAGTCAGCGCCGCACCTTCGAAGCGATTAATCCTGCCTTGACGTTTGATGCCGATACAAAAGACAAACAGTATCAGCGATAGCGCAAGCATGACGCCGACATCTCGGTACAGGAAGTCGCTGGTCACTGACATAGGTTGAATGGTGCCTGCAATGCCAACCACAGCCAATGTGTTGAACATGTTTGAACCTATGACATTACCCAACGCCATGTCGTGTTCGCCCTTCTTAACCGCAACCAGTGACGAGGCGAGTTCAGGCAATGAGGTACCTATAGCGATGATTGTCAAACCTATGATGGTATCGCTCACGCCATACATAGTCGCAATGTCTACCGCTCCCCACACCAACAAGCGTGAACTTCCTATGAGTAACGCTAAACCGACAACTAACCATACGACGTTCATCTTCAGTGATTCACTTTGCCCGTTTAGTTCTTCTGATACTTCGTCAGCTAAGGCATCCGAATCACCGTTAATGCCTTGATAAACACTCCACGAAATCAAGAGAATAAACAGCCCAATCAACGAAAATGCGTCGTCTTTGGACAGGTTGAGATCGAACAATTGCCACGCGGCAAAAAACATAATGCCCAACATAACAGGTAGCTCTTTACGAATAATTTCAGAGCGTACCGCGATAGGGCTGATAATAGCGGTTACACCAAGTATCAACGCAATATTGGCAATGTTAGAACCGTAGGCATTACCCAGCGCTAAACCTGAGTTACCTTGTGTTGCCGCAATAACAGAGACGATTATTTCAGGTGCAGACGTCCCGAATCCGATGATCAGCATGCCGATGAGAAGAGGGGAAACACCAAAATGGTTAGCGATAGCTGCACCGCCCCCAACAAACTTACCCGCACTCCACAGCAATACCACTAGGCCAAAAAGAATCGCCAATGCTGCTAGTAACATACTGTCTCCTGTTATTAAATCGCGATGAACAAAAGCGCGACACTATAATCTATAAATAGGTTTTTCGACACCTTCTCGATGTCTTTGTCTCATTTATCGACCGGTTTGTGTCCGACTCGTACCTTTTTTATCGCGACTAAACAACAAACTTTGGGTTTCTAGGGCGTGTGAAACCTCGTTGTACAAATTTGTAGCAGTTCGCGTTTTGGCCAAACAACACAGCGAGGCGCACGTAAAGTTAACCTAAACAAAGGTCCGATAAAGCAACTGAAACGAGGTGTAAGCCCCGAGAAAGGGTTCATTCCGAGCACATCGGCTGACTTTAATTTGTTTTTGGCGAGTGATGACTACGCCCGTAAACAAGTATCACAGTCGACGTACCCGATTGAAAGAAACTTGCACAACACTTTTCAGTACACCTATATATGGTGACAGTTAACGAAATATAAAGTTCGTGATGCGCGTTATGTTTCAGTAACGCGCAATCAGTGCGGAATTGTTGCTCAGTGCACAAACTTCATGGCGCTTGACACTTTTCGCTCAAACGTTTTGAGTGCCGTGACCATTTCCATCAAATCTTTGGCTGTCCCTCTGAACATTTTTGGTTTGACTAGGCTTGTGCCGCCAGCAAATACAGGGTGCCCTGCGTTTACCTGATCGAACACTGATGTCAGGGTCGATAATTGCTTCCACTCAGGGATGAGTGAGGAAGGAATAGAGTGGCGCTTCGCCATCAATTTGTCTCTAATTTGCAACACTTGGCCAATAAGGATTGTATTTTCATTCAACATAGTCATACCTCTACTTCTGCTGCTATGGTGATAAATCACCGCGCTTTTGCTTGTTATTTAGCCAGATTAGCCAATTACCAAAAACGACGGCGTGTGTGTTTCAATAACTAAGTAGCAAAACTGATACCAATTCGAGATTAGTCTCGCAAAACCTAAATGAATGAAACCTTAATTTCAGGTGAACCTGCTCTCGTGATGCGGATAATTGATGGTGGCATAGATGCGACTTGCGGCATCGAAGAATGCTAAAAAAAACAGACAAAACGTTAAATCAAGTAGAGAGATTCCGCATTGAACGGAGCCTCGTCATACACGAATAGTCAATCGTTACGCGTAGTCTTCTGCGCCGTTAAGTGATCGTCGTTTTTTGCCAACTAACCACATCGGGAACAGGCAAAAAACATTGACTAATAAAGCTAAAAGTACACTAAATACAATATCTTGTGGGTTAATCGGTATGGCTGGAGAGAAGTTCTCAGAGACTTTTTGCAGCGTGGTAAACTGGTCCGGTCTAAACAAATAAACGGCTTTCTCAAAGTAATGGCCATGAGTTAATACATGTAAACCCTCACGAGTTTGCATGAGCAGTTTAATTTGTTCTGTCTTGAAACGGGCATCTTCTCGAACAAGGGCTGATTCATTGTCGAGTAGGGCTGATAGCATAGCATCGACCGACGCGAAGCCATGCTTTGTTGCTTGAGCTTGATACGCATCCACTTGTGTTTGCAACGTATCGACTTTACCTGAGATAAACTGGCGATAATGGTCTGCCAATATCGGAATTTGCAATGCAATTAGCAAAAGCGTTGCAAAAAACAATTTGTCGACCAGTCTTCCCAGCATCGCTACTAACTCCTTGTTTCAGCCTGCGTGATAGCGTAAAACATCGCGTCCGTTAATGTCGTAAGTTGAGACGGCGATATGATATAGGGTGGCATAACATAGACGAGTTTGCCAAATGGTCGCACCCATGCCCCTTGACTGATCATATCTTTCTGTAGCGTTGCCACGTTTACAGGTTGTTTCATCTCGACCACACCTATCGCACCTAAGACCCGAACATCAGCCACGCTATCAAGTTGGGAAAACTTACTGAGTTCTTGCTTGAGCTGCTTTTCAATCGCGGGTATTTGTTGTTGCCAGTGATTTTCATTGATAAGCGATAAACTGGCTCCCGCGACGGCACACGCCAATGGGTTACCCATGTAAGTTGGACCATGCATGAACACACCAGGACTTCCCTGACACACACCTTGAGCGACATCTTCTGTGCACAAGGTCGCCGCCAATGTCATGTAACCACCTGTGATGGCTTTCCCTAAACACATAATATCGGGCGTGATATCAGCGTGATCACAACCAAATAACTTGCCAGTACGACCGAACCCCGTCGCAATTTCATCGCAAATCAATAAAACATCAAACTCATCGCAAAGTTGTCTGCAACGCTTCAAATATTCGGGGTGATACATCCGCATGCCGCCCGCACCTTGCACAACGGGTTCGAGAATAAGCGCAGCAATGTCTTGGTGATGCTGCTCGAGTAATTCAGCCATGGGTAAAATATCATCTTCGCTGAAACTATTGCCAAACTGTGTCTGAGGAGCTGGGGCAAAGATTTGTTGTTGTAATGTGTTAGCGAACAGGCTGTGCATTCCATTGATTGGATCGCAAACTGACATCGCCCCGAATGTATCACCGTGATAACCATTGCGAGGAGACAAAATTTTGAATTTCTCTGGACGCCCTTGGCAGGCCCAATACTGCAGTGCCATCTTGAGCGCAACTTCGACCGAAACTGATCCTGAGTCGGCAAGGAATACTCGAGCCATACCCGTAGGCGCCATATCGAGTAACTGACGACACAGATTAACCGCGGGCTCATGAGTGAGTCCACCAAACATAACGTGAGAAAAGGCATCGATTTGCTGATGCGCAGCGGCGTTGAGTACAGGATGATTGTAGCCGTGAATTGCTGCCCACCAACTGGACATACCATCGACCACGTTTTCACCACTCGCTAACTGCAGGTGTACGCCTTGCGCACCAGTAACCTCGTAGCATGGTAGGGGATTTAATGATGACGTGTAGGGATGCCAAATATGCTGTTTATCAAATTCTATATTGTTCAAAATTTAACCGTTAGTAAATGTTTGAAAGTGGTCAGGGTTGACAACTTTGACGCTCTGCATAGACTAAGCCAGCAATAATTATTAGTAAAGGACCGAGTATGTCGGCAGAAATTCTCTCTTCAATGTCGTTAGGCAGTGTGCGTAACGACTGGACTAACGCTCAGGTAAGGGCGTTATTTGATATGCCTTTCAACGACTTAATGTTCGAAGCACAAAAAATTCACAGAGAAAATTTTAATCCAAACGAGGTGCAAGTCAGCACGCTTTTGTCGATAAAAACAGGTGCGTGCCCTGAGGATTGTAAATATTGTCCACAAAGTGCGCGATATGATACGGGCTTAGAAAAAGAACGACTACTTGAAATCGAAAAAGTGATTCAGCGAGCGCGGGAAGCAAAAGCCGCTGGCTCGACGCGTTTTTGTATGGGAGCGGCGTGGCGCAATCCAAAAGATCGCGACATGCCCTATGTCGTTAACATGGTGCAAGAGGTCAAGAAGCTTGGTCTCGAAACCTGTATGACGCTCGGTATGTTGAGTCGTGAGCAAGCGCTTGCGCTTAAGCAAGCTGGGTTGGACTACTACAATCACAACCTTGACACCTCGCCCGAATATTACGGTGACATTATTACCACGCGAACCTACCAAGACCGCCTCGATACATTGGAAAACGTCAGGTCGGCGGGAATGAATGTTTGCTCTGGCGGAATCGTGGGTATGGGGGAGAGTGCTGGCGACCGGGCAGGTCTACTGGTTCAACTTGCTAATTTGCCTGAACAACCTCAGAGCGTACCAATCAACATGTTAGTGAAAGTTGAGGGCACGCCACTGGATAAGCTTGATGATTTAGAACCGTTTGAGTTTGTCCGCACGATTGCTGTCGCGCGTATTATGATGCCTAAGTCTCACGTTCGTCTGTCAGCCGGGCGTGAAGCGATGAACGAGCAAATGCAAGCCATGTGTTTTATGGCAGGTGCGAATTCTATTTTTTATGGTTGTAAGCTGCTCACCACATCCAACCCGGATACACATGAAGATGTAATGCTCTTCAAAAAACTGGGCATTAATACTGAGAAAGGTAAAGATTACTCAGATGAAGCCCACGAGCAAGCACTTCAAGAGGAGATTGAAGCCAATGCTCAACCAGCGCCTCTTTTCTATGATGCTGCATCTACGTCACGTAAAACCGAACGTGTCGAGGCGTAATGGCATTTGAGCGTATTGCGACAGCGCTAGAGATACGCAGGCAGCAAGGCTACCTGCGACAGCGCACTACGGTCGAGCAAGATCACCAAGGAATACTGTCTGTTGAGGGAAAACACTACCTCAATTTTGCGTCGAACGATTACTTGGGAATGCGTCACAATATCCATGTACTTCAGTCGTGGACAGAAGGGCTTGCCGCCTATGGTGGTGGCAGTGGCGCATCTCCGCTAGTCACAGGCCATAGTCTGGCTCATCAGAAACTAGAAGATTACATTGCCGATGGTCTCAATCGCGAGGCGGTCATGTTGTTTAACTCTGGGTTTGCCGCAAACCAAGCACTCTGTCACGCCCTATTTAGTGAGCCAGGTGCCGTTTATTGCGACAAATACATGCACGCGTCTTTTCTGGAAGGGGCGATGACATCAAAAGCGACATTGAAGCGTTTCGCTCACAATGATGTTTCACACCTTCAGCGATTGCTCGATAAAGCCAACCATACTGACAGTCTTGTCGCCACTGAATCGGTGTTTAGCATGGACGGCGACCGAGCACCGC
Source organism: uncultured Alteromonas sp. (assembly GCA_963922845.1). Lineage (GTDB taxonomy): Bacteria > Pseudomonadota > Gammaproteobacteria > Enterobacterales > Alteromonadaceae > Alteromonas. Next base: position 32,824 of record CAWUJV010000018.1, on the reverse strand, counting down.
TTGATGAAATCATTCCACAGTGTTTGCGCGTAAATGCTTGGTTACTGTTGGATGAGGCGCACAGTATGGGCGTGTTCGGGAAGAGCGGCCTTGGACTTGTTGAGCAATCGAACTTATCACAGGCTCAGGTACCAATTGTGATGGGCACGTTTGGTAAAGCACTTGGCACCGCGGGAGCCTTTGTTGCTGGTAGTCAAGATCTGATTGATTACCTTGTGAATTTTGCGCGCCACTATGTTTACTCTACTGCTTTGCCTCCAGCACAAGCGCACGCGACCTTGGCGTCGTTTTCGTTGATAGGACAGGGTGACGAGCAGAGTAAACTGCATGCCAATATAGACGTGTTTAAAACACTGGCTAAACAGCACGATTTCAATTTGTTGGACTCGACGTCTGCGATCCAGCCATTGATTGTGGGCGAGCCCGACGAAGCGTTGGCGCTATCTCATGCGCTCAAGAAAAGAGGGATTTGGATACCCGCTATTCGGTACCCAACCGTACCAAAAGGTACAGATCGATTGCGCATCACCCTTTCTAGCGTTCATAAAAAAACAGATATAGAGGCACTCATCGATGCACTGTGCTTAGCCAGAGAAGAGGTATTGTCAGCATGACTCAGGCCAGTATTGATTCCGCGGAGCCGATGACTGTGTCATTAACGGAGCGTTTAGCAACGTCATTTAACCGCGCAGCCAAACACTATAACAACATTGCACACGTTCAGCAGTCTATTGCTGAATACGCCTTGAGTATGGTGCCACAAAGTAGCCTAGGGCGCGCCTTGGATATCGGCTGTGGTACAGGGCGGCACACTGCTCAACTGGCACAAATGGGGTATCAAGCAACCGGTATTGATATTGCGCCTAACATGGTAAAAACCGCTACTGAAGCATTTTCAGGTATCGATTTTAAAGTGGCTAGCGCAGAACATATTCCTTTGCCCGAAGGGGCTGTCTCCCTTTGTTTTTCCTCAATGGCGTTACAATGGTCAGAGTCTGAGCAGCGGGTTATGGATGAAATTTATCGCGTGTTAGCGCCCGGCGGCATTGCGGTATTGGCAATCATGGTTGAACCCTCGTTTCGCAACCTTGATCGCGCTCAACAGCAAATTGGTTTTCGTCCAACACGTAATGTATTTCGCAGTCATATGGAATGGTTAAACTGGGGGATTCGCGCGGGTTTTACCCCTGTCAAAAATGAACAAAAGCACTACATCGACAAGCACGACAGCATTTTGGCGCTACTACGCTCTATTTCCAACGTCGGTGCTGGCGTGAGAGCGACGACGAGTTATCAAAATAGGATGACGCGAAAAGATATCACGTCATTAGGCCAAGTAATGCGGGAGCTTTCTGCTTCCGAACAGTTAGAGATTGACTATCAAATCAGCCATTTTTTGCTGCAAAAGTAGGGTGATAACGTGAAAAACTATTTTGTTACAGGTACCGATACTGAAGTCGGCAAAACGTATAGTACGAGCCAAATGATTCGCGCGCTAAATCACAGTGGTTATCGAACCGTAGGTTACAAACCTGTCTCTGCGGGTTGTGAACTCGTCGACGGAAAATGGGTCAATGAAGATGCGTTGGCCTTACATCATGCTACCAACTTGGATGTATCCATTGAACAAGTTAATCCGATCGTCTTCAAAGAACCGATTGCACCGCATATTGCTGCGCAAAAAGTCGCTCGCCCTATCTCTATTGAAGAGATGGTAGAAGGGTGGAAGGTATTGGCTGATTACCAACCGGATGTCATCTTTACCGAAGGTGCAGGTGGTTGGAAGTTACCATTAGGCAACGGCACATTTATGCCAGCACTCGCTCAACAGCTTGAGCAAGAGGTGATCATTATTGTTGGTATGCGGCTTGGATGTTTAAATCATGCACTATTGACTGCCCAAGCGGTCATCGCAGATGGATTAACCATTAAGGGGTGGGTTGCCAATAATATCAGTGAGTCTATGACAGAATATCAAGCTAATTTGAATACATTGGATTCACTTATGCCCGCTCCACGACTGGCTGAAATACCGTATAGACAGCCGTTGAGCGAGGCGCATATGACTGAGTTAAGCCAGATACTCATTGAGTAGTGCGTTGTCTTGCACAGGGCGTTTTTCTTCGCCAATAAACACAAAGCCGGTTTTATCGCCAAGATACCTTAGGTTATCACCACTCATTTTTAGTGCGGTGCCTTCTGGGATCGCAATGATAGGCGTGTCGGGGTTCAATACACTGAACTCAGCTAACCTGTCGTCTCGGGTTTCGCCATTGTGTCCTGGCGGGTGGTAGTCTGTGTAGTGCGGATTTAATTGACAGGGCAAAAATCCTAGCGCATCAAATGACGGCGGCTCGATAATGGGCATATCGTTGGTCGTTTTAATACTTGCGCCGCAGATGTTCGAACCCGCACTCCAACCAATGTAAGGCATTCCGTCGCTGACACGCTCGCGCAAGATAGAAATGAGCGATTCATTGTACAAAGTGGCGAGCAGGTTGAATGTGTTGCCACCACCGACTAGTACGGCTTTTGCGTTTTGTATTGCGCTTTGCTTATCCGCAAATTCATGAAGCCCTTTTATCTTGAGCTCGGGCAGTGCGTCTTGCACTTTTTGGGTATAGTTATCCCAGTCAATTGTAACGCCAGCGAAGGGGATGAATACAACCTCGCTAAGTTGATTTAAGTGTGCAAGAATAAGCGGCTTGGCATGGTCGAGATAGTCTTCGTTACCCGCTCTAGAGCTGCTTAGCATCAAAATGTGTGCTGTCATAGAGTCTCCTAAATTGAGGGTTATTATAATACGCTATTTCGCCAACAACTTCATGATTAGCAAAACTATCACATTGGTAATGGGACCCCTTGTATGACTTCATCAGTGCCTTCTGTATTGTTCGTTTGCCTCGGCAATATATGTCGTTCGCCCACAGCAGAAGCTGTTTTCAGACACAAAGCCAAAGAACAAGGTCTCGACTTGACAATAGACTCAGCCGGAACGCATGGTTATCACATAGGCAAGGCTCCAGATAAACGGTCGCAAGCGGCTGGTGAAGCACGGGGTTACAGTTTTAAAGGCTTACATTGCCGTCGTGTCGACAAATCTGACTTTGAGAAGTTTGACTATATTCTGGCGATGGATTCAGATAATTATCAAAATCTTAAAGGGATGTCAGATCCCCAATATCACGACCGTATTCATATGATGCTATCGTTTGCGAATACTGAGTTTGAAGAAGTACCAGACCCGTATTACGGTGGACGAAAAGGGTTTGAGCTCGTGTTAGATCTGATTGAGCAAGCTTCTGATGGGCTGATCGATAGACTAAAATAATTGAATTCGCGCAATATTAGGCATAATTAATAATCAAATTGATGATGATTTTCCTACTTGGCCACTAGTTACCTAGCGCTTTTGTGTTAAGCTTGCTGGCCGAAAAACCAACTGTATTCACATTTAAAGGAGCACTAGTGTCAAATTGGCAACCTGATAGCTGGAGAAGCAAACCTATTCTTCAACAGCCGACTTACGAAGACCAAGCAAAACTGCAAGAGGTAGAGTCTACGCTTAGCTCATATCCGCCTCTGGTATTTGCTGAAGAAACGCGTGAATTGCGTCGTCAACTCGGTCAAGTGAGTCAAGGTAAAGGCTTTCTACTACAGGGCGGCGATTGCGCCGAATCGTTTAGTGAGTTTAATGCGCCAAAAATCCGAGACACCTTTAAAGTGTTATTACAAATGGCGATTGTCTTGACGTATTCAGGAAAAGTACCGGTAACGAAAGTCGCGAGAATGGCGGGGCAATATGCTAAGCCTCGTTCGGCCGATCTAGAAACGATCAATGGTGTCAGCTTGCCCAGCTATCGCGGTGATATCATCAATAGTTTTGAATTTACGCCTGAAGCCCGTCGTCCTGACCCGACGAGAATGTTAGACGCTTATCACAGAAGCTCGGCAACGTTAAACTTGTTGCGAGCCTTTGCACAGGGTGGGTTGGCCGACTTACATCAAGTCAACCGCTGGAACATGGGCTTTCTTGAAAACAACCCATTAAAGGATAAATATCAAGATCTCGCGAATCGCATTCAAGAGACACTGGAATTCATGGATGTCATTGGTATCAATGCCAAAAACACGCCATCTTTACACGAGACAATGCTGTTTACGTCCCATGAAGCGCTGTTACTGAATTATGAGCAAGCTCTCACGCGGATTGATACCTTAACAGGTAAACCTTATAACTGCTCGGCACACATGATATGGATCGGCGAGAGAACGCGACAGCTCGATCACGCTCACGTTGAGTTTTTCAGGGGTATTCTCAATCCAGTAGGGGTTAAAGTTGGCCCATCAATGGATGAAGATGAATTGATTCGCCTTATCGATGCGGTTAACCCAGAAAATGATCCGGGAAGACTAACCTTGATCACTCGCATGGGGGCAGACAACCTTGAGGCTAACTTGCCTAGGTTGTTGCGTCGAGTGAAAGCCGAAGGGCGTCACGTGGTGTGGAGTTCGGACCCGATGCACGGTAACACCTTCAAAGCATCAAGCGGTTACAAAACACGAGACTTTGACGCGATTTTGCGTGAGATTCAGCAATTCTTCGCGGCGCATAAAGCGGAAGGCACGCATGCCGGCGGTATTCACTTAGAGATGACCGGCCAGCATGTTACCGAATGTACGGGCGGCGCTTATAAAATAGGTGACAATGATTTAGCGGAAGCTTACAAAACACAGTGTGATCCCCGTCTAAATGCTGACCAAGTGCTAGAGATGGCGTTCTTGGTTGCGGACTACCTTAAATCTGCCTAATCTAGTGAGTGCTGGTAGTGACCTCTGCCAGCACTTCTTGCCTTTCCTCTTCTGTCAGTACCCCAGTAAAAATAGTCCGTCGCCTGAGCTTGATCATCGAAGGTGAGTCCTCTAATAATGCCTCAGTGAATGCCTCTGGCGTGTTCTTAAGCGCCAAGATACATTCCCAATTTAAAAAACTACCGTGTCGTAACATACCGGCTTCATAGCGGGACTTGAGAGTTTGTTCTACCTGATCAAAGAGGGCAGGGTTGTCTATGAGTTTTTGTGCCATTCGCTTGTGAAGTGCGAGGATAACAAAATCATTGGGAGAAGGTTTAAGGGGCGCGCGTTGTCGTCTCATGTATGGAATTCACCTACTTCTAGTTTAACGCTATATACGGGGGTGACTTGATTTTAGGTGTAATTAATTGGCGCTAACCCTACACGTTTTTGTCACGTCATACTTATGCTGGTGTATTGGCATGCTTCAACTTGATTGTTAGCGATGACATGCAAGTAGGTCAATATATGTCGTTATTTTTATAACTCAAGCTGGTGTTGAAAATCGTCAATTTAGCATTTGTGTGATGTATTTTACTAAATTTTAGTGTTTTATTACTCGACTATATAAACTATATTGTTGTTTTTATTGATTTATTTATTTGGCCTGTCAATTGCTTTTTGTTAGCGCTAAAAATCAAGGGCCTATCATGAAAAATCAAATTCACTTTACTTATGACAACGAGTATCGTTCGCTTTGTGTGCAACCTGATACAAGCTCAATCATTCGTTCGGTTAATTTGGTTTACTATGAGCCTAATATTGAGATGCCCATGCATAGCCACTCAGTGGGGCAATTTTCAACTATGCTCGCGGGGCATTCCATTGAGCACAACCTAAAATCGGATATTGATACGCATATCGGGTTGGTCGCTTTTAAGCCTGTAGCCTATCGACATGCCAATACAATAGGGCCCAGAGGCGCAATTTACCTTTCGATCGATATTAACTCGGAACATCCTGACTTTGTTTACGAATTTGGCCGATTGGATTGGGCCACCAGTGAGATCAAGGTGGCGAAGGCCCTGTGGCGTGAACTTTTGGCGTCGGTTTTAAGTGATGATGTTGCGAATATTGATTTCGAAGAGCTGGTGGTGAGTTTGCTCAATAAGACAATGGCGAGCGAATCTCGTATCGCTGTTGCGCCACACTGGTTGATATTGGCAAAAAACGCGGTTGTTGAAACACGGTTATCGGTCGGGGATATAGCCAGAGACGTTGGTGTTCACAGAGTTCATATGTGCCGCGTTTTTCAAGATCATTTTGGTTTGTCTGTGTCGCAATACAGACAAAGAGCGATGCTTCAATCATCCCTTGCCAGTATGTTCTCTGAGGCACGAGATATTGTATCGGCCAGCTTAGATTCTGGCTTTGCCGATCAAAGTCACTTTACCCGGACACTAAAACAACATTTTGGGATCACGCCCATGAAAATTCATCACTTGTTTGGCGCAACGACAGGTTTATAAGAGTGCCTAGTCCCCTTGGCTGCATAGTCGTGTTGAGCGGTCATTTATCCAGACAACGGGTACATTTGATACGTGACTGATACAGTGTCGAGGTCAAAAGCACTCAACATGACGACCGTATACTATTAAAGCCAAAACGCGTTAATGTGTTACAAGGCGTATGTTTCATTTGTTCAATACGACGAAGTTAAAAGCGCACAGAATAGTGAAAACAATTATTCAGCAAAGGTAGTAGACAATGCGTCAATTTCTCACATTTCTCATTTTCATTGCGCTTTTGAGCCCAGTATTTGGGCAGGAGCCCGTTATCGATAACACCTATCTCAAATCAATTATCAACGATATTAAAGAAACCGCAGGGTTGCCTTCGGGAACTGCAATTGCCGTGGTTAAGGGAGAAAATATTGTTTATCAGGGCTATTTTGGGCTGCGTGATATCTCAAATAAGCTCCCGGTTGAACCGAGCACGCAATTTTATATTGCCTCGACGACGAAACCCTTTACGGCGCTCAATGTGTTACTTGATGCCAATAGTAAGCACATTGATTTGAATACAACTTTGGCAACGATGTTTCCATCGATGTCTCTTGAATCAAGGCGCGATGTGACCATTCAAGATCTGATGGTTCATACGGCATCGATTAACAATCTGCCATTGGTTTTGGCGACAGCATACAGTGGAGAGCACGATGGGACGTCCTTAAATGCGATGGTAAGAGAACTGTCAGTGCCGTCTTCCGAGGCCGTTGGCGATTTTAAATATACTAACGTGGGTTACAACATTTACAGCGTGTATAGTGACACGTATTTTGACGAGACTTGGCAGTCTCGACTGAATAAGCAGGTATTCAGGCCCGCCGGCATGACGTCAACATCGGCTCGACGTTCGTCTCTGAGAGAGGATTCTCAGATTGCCAAACCCTATTCATTGATGACAAGAATAGGGCGACAACAAGCGCTGTATTTAGAAAAGACTGATGACACCATGCATGCAGCGGGCGGAATGTTCTCAACTGTTACTGATTTAGGTCGATTTGTCATTGCGCAGCTTAATCAAGGAAGAATTGACGGTAAACAGGTCTTCCCTGAAGATGTCATATCACAATCTCATCAGCAACAAGCAACCACTAAAAAGTCGTATCTAGATTTTGATCGAGATGGTTATGCTTGGGGATGGTACACAGGCGAATACAAATCGCAACGTATGCTGCATCATTTTGGCGGCTTTGCAGGTGCCCACGCGCATATCTCATTTATCCCCGAAAAAAGCCTTGGATTGGTGGTCATCAATAATGAAGATTTTCTTAGTAGCCGTTTGACGAGCATTATTGCCGATTACATCTATGGCGCATTACTCGGTGATTCAACGACTCAATCACGTATTGACACCAGAGTCTCAGCGTTAAAGAGTCGATTGAGCGGTCTAGATAGTATGTTGACAAAGGAACAGCAAAAATTAGTCAGTCGCAAATGGTTGTTGAGTAAGCCGGAATCCGCTTATGTTGGTCGCTATACCCATGAACTGCTTGGCGAAATAGTGGTGTCTCTGAACGATGAAATGCGTTTTGACGTGTCGTGGGGGGCAATGCGGTCTTCGTCTCTGGGGATGGATACACCAGATCAAATCCGGGTTGAATTGGAGCCCAATACTGGGACCGTCATAACCTTTGAAGTGGGCGACCACGTTACCTCATTACACTATGCGGGGATAGTGTTTAAAAAAGTTACACACTAGGTGCTAATCGGCAATCAAGCAGGCCTGCAACATTGAAAAACATGACGCAGGACTGCCTTTTAGCCTTCATAGGTCGCTATTTGCCATCGCAAAATAATGCGAGATCAATGAGTAGAAGCGGGCGACGTGGGCGGGCTTGTTTACGGTATAACGATGCAGGTAGTAAAAGTGCCAGTCGTTTCCGTGGACGTGCGGAAGGACTCTTACTAAACGTCCCAAACGCCACTCCTGATGGGCAATAAACTCTGGAATGAGTGCAATGCCCATGTCGGATAACGTCATGTCAACGAGTGTATTTAAACTGGTAGTGAAAAAGCGGTGTTCAGTATCTTGAACAATGAATTGTTTCGATTCAGTATCGTATAAGTTGAGGCTGTCCCTTTGCCATGGTGTTGCGATAAAGGGATGATGGACAATATCACTCGCTTTTGTCAGGTTTTGAGCCTGTTTTAAATAGTTAGGGGAACAACAAAACACATCCCTTACTTTTCCAATTGATTGCGCTTTGTATTCGCTATCTTTCAGTTTCCCGCCAAATATAGCGGCATCAAGATTGTTGTCGATTAAATCCTGCCACCGGCCAGTCACCTCTACGTGGGGCGTGATGAGTGGGTACTCTAAGCTAAGTTGCCGTAATGCAGGTACGAGTATGCTGCGCTCAAAAAAAGGTGGTATCGATACGCGAAACACACCGCTAGGTTGAGTCTGCTCCGACTTAATATCATTAAGCGCTATGGTCAGTTGTTCGTTCAATAAGGCACTGCGCTCAAGTAATCGCTCTCCCGCGATAGTAAGTGACAATCCACGGCTATTTCTCGATAGTAGTTGTGTGTCTAAAGCCTCTTCAAGGCGCTTGATTTGCTGACTAACAGCAGACTTACTCAAGTTTAATTTTTTGCCCGCGAGGGTAAAGGAGCCGAGCCTCGCCACCTCAGCGAAAATTAGCATCAGAGGCGCGATTTTTATTGCGTTCATATTTTTAAACGATGGGTTAATTTTAAGGTTATTGTTTCATTTTTATTGTCTCGTTAGGCTATGTCAAATTAATCAACAGGAGAATATCAATGAGCGCCTATGTCGTCGTAGAACTAAATGTCTTAGATAGTGAAAAGTTAGCCGAGTACAGCCAGAAAGCCGGACCGACCGTCACGGCATTTGGAGGAGAGTTTATAGCCAAAGGACAGCCTCACTTTTTGGTGGGTGAATCATCGTTTACTCATAGTGCTGTGATTCGTTTTGACACCAAAGCAGATGCCATCACATGGTATGAAAGCGATGATTATCAAGCGTTATTGCCCGTGAGAGACGAGGCAATAGCGTGTGTATTTAAAGTAGTAGATGGTCTTTAAAGCACAAAAGGGCGAGGCGTTGAATGCGCTTCGTCTTTGCTCCCATCCACTTAGATAAATAATTCAGTCAGAGATAGCAAAGGTTGTTAGAACAGGGCGCGGCATTGCCGCAATGCATAGCAATAAACTAAACGTTTGTGCACTCTCCCATTGCGCCTGGTCTTGCCATCTCGCTCGTATACTCGCGCTAAGTGATCATTTATTTCTACCGATTGGGATTATTCACAAAACTTAATATTGTTTTTACCCAACGCTTTGGCGCGGTACATAGCGCCGTCAGCTTGCTCCAATAGTTCGTCTAGGTTGTTGCCATCACGGGGATAACAAGCGACACCGATACTACATCCCAGCTTGCAGGCTAGGGCGTCTTGTTTAAAAGAAGTTTGAATGCTTTCGATCACTCTTTGACCTATTTGAATGGCGCTGTCTTCAATCTGTTGGGCGCTGCTCAATACCAAAACGAATTCGTCTCCTCCGACGCGCGCCAGTAAATCACACTCTCGCGCCTTTTGTTTTAGGCAATCCGCAATTTGCTTTAAAATTTTGTCACCAACAGCGTGACCTTTACTGTCATTGATACACTTGAAGTTATCTAAATCGATGTAGAGTAGGGCAAGTTGTTCTTTTGTCCGTTTTGTCCGGGCTAGCACACTGTGAAAAACCTCTGAAAAAAGGCGCCGATTTGCTAACCCTGTTAATTCATCGTAGTTCGCCATCTCTCTGATGATCGCTTGATAGCTTTTTATTGCAGTAATGTCTTTACTGATGCCAACCAAGCCAATGATTTCTCCTCTTGGCGTACGTACAGGATGCTTACTAGATGTCACCCAGCGCAGATTACCTTGCTCGTCGTAGTAAGGCTCTTCGTGATCGATAAGTGGCTGCCCTTCTACCATGACAGGGCGCTCAAATTCAAAATAGCGTTTAGCATGCTCTTCTGGGAATATATCGAAGTCCGTTTTTCCTATGAGGTCTCGCCAATCGTCATGGCCGGTGAGCCGAGCAAAAGCGCTACTCGTGCTGGTAAATCGATGGTAAGTATCCTTGATGTAGATAAAATCACTTGTGTTCTCAAGTAGGGCCAAGAAATCCCTGTTCAACCATGATGGGTCGGTTGATGCAATTTTGTTTAGGTTTTGCGAATTCATAAACTGTCCAATGAGCATTTTCAGAGTCACTAGCGTCTCTCTTGGCCACACATAAAAGGTGAGGGAGCGACGTCTAAAACATCATGAAAACAAAGAAAATACACGTTTTTCTATTAGTGTAGTTGATGAATAAAAAGGCGTTTGAAAAAAGCGACGCTATTTTTCATGTCTAAATCAACAAAAGTGATTGGTAAACCCATGATTCGTTCTAATTTGCAAACGGCACGGCTTTGCAGTCGATGTTTTGGCAAGGTGGCAACCATTTACCAGAAAATGTGATTTTTGTGTCTTATAAGCCTTAACACAAACGGTTTTGATGGTTTAACAATGGCCCAGTTATTGCTGATGATGAAACAATCAAGCTAGACATACACTTGAGTGCTGTCGCTTTTGGCAGCAATCTCTCATGCACAGGAGAAATTCATGAGATTACTCGTGTTGACCGGAACGAGTCAGTACAATGCTTTTGACGTTTTTGTTGATGATATTACCAAAGATATCGCTAATCTTGGTTGGGAGTTTGACGTGTGCGTATGCGTAGACGGAACGGACTACCAAGCTATTACACTCTCTAACTATGACGCTATTTTTAGCCTTAACGGTATTGGACTGAACATCACAGCAGGGGATGGCACCTTAAAAGAGTTTTGTGCATCGAAACCTGTTTTTGTTTGGTTGTTAGACCACCCATTGCATCTGTTGCGACGTTTCATGGATTACAAAGTTACACTACTTTGTATGGACAAAGAGCATGTGGAGTTTTGCCAATTTTGCGGTTTTGAAAGCCACTACTTTCCGCATTCTATTTCGCTAGTGAAGTCCAATGCAGTTCTTGGTGATCAAGCCATCGAAAACAACGGCGACATACTGTTTCCTGCGACATACTTCGACACTGAACATGAAAGAGACAAGTTAGCGCCAGCTTGGAGTCAGATAGAGAAATTCGTTGCTCACTCATACAATATTACAGATTTCTTGCGCTACATTGGCATTCTGCCGATCCCGGGTAGAGGAAGTGTGACCGAATTGAATCAAAATATGTTTGCGATTTGTCTTCGCGTGAATTTGTATCTAAGAGCAAAGGGGCGAAAAAATCTATTGGAACGTTGTCACAAGGCAGGGTTACCACTAAAGGTGATAGGCATTGGCGTTCATAATTACAAAGCAGACTTCCCAGAATTTCAGTACTTAGAGCCAGTCGGGATGGATGAGCTAAATCGCAATGTGAAAAAGGCGGCTTTTGTCGTGCACAACACACCGGGTTTCCGACAAGGTCTTCATGATAGAGCGCTAAATGCAATGTTACTTGGCACCGCTGTTATTACTGACTCTGACTTTATCACTTCTCAGTTTCCTTCAGCCTGTGTAACGCCGGAGCAGGCGACGAGCTACGATTTAGATTGCTATGAGCAAAACATCAGAGACGCACAAAATCTCTTGCTTGGACAGTATTCTTGGCAAAGCCGTTTTACTAAACTTTTTGCCCGACATGGCTTATAGAGAAACGTATCTGAAAATACGTGATACCACCCCCCATATAGAAATGATTACTCGACTCTACTCTTCGAGTTTGGTGGCGTGGCCATAGTGTGAGGGTAGGGTTCTCTGCATTTGTGTTAAAAAGTCGTAAGCATTACTGAAATCCAGTGCCTTGCTTCAGAGACCTATGCGCACTCGGGCTGAATCCATGCTTCATCTACGGGGCGTCGGTATGACGCCTGCAAGAGAATAGTTGTGGTCTAGAAGCGGGCTTACTTGTCTCATTATTCGGGAGTGAATCTTGGCAATTACACTGTATGAGTATTACGTTTCAACAGCTCAATTATTAATGGCAACCACGCTTTTAGCCGTTGTTATCGGCTATCCCATGTTGTTGAGGGAGCAAAAGCTGCCGGGAACGCTAAAAGGCGTAGTGGTTTGGTCGGCAGTGACGGCGTTAGGCATGTCGTCAGACATCAAACACCTCTCTTTTATAGGGTTGATGCACGCTGCTGTGGCATGGGGAATTATTGCGTGGCATATCCAACAATCACCCATTAAGCTGGCCCGCGTGTTGTTGGTTCCGGGTGTACTTATTTTAGTGGTCCTTTTGTTTAATGTTTTCCACACTGACGTAGGACTCGAATTATTTGGGCGTTGGGCTCATTAGGTTTTTTCAATCGGCACGTGATAACAACATACATTTTTCAATGGTTTCTAACAACACGCTCATGTCTACTGGTTTTTCAACTAGACCATCAAAACCCTCAATATCGTACAAACGTTTGTCTTCTGGTAAAACATTTGCCGTCACTGCGATGATGATTTGTTCTGGCTTTACTACTCTTATCGCACGAAGCGCTTCGATTCCAGACATAACGGGCATTTGAATATCCATTAGTACAACATCGAAATTTGTTTTAGAGGCAGCTTGAAACGCTTGTTTTCCATCTATAGCAAATATGATTTTTGCCTGTGTGGATTTCAGCATCTGACCGAGAATCATCCTGTTGATGTCATCGTCTTCCGCCACAAGGATTGTTTTATTGGCAAAGCTTAATTCTTGTTTTGAAGTCATACCATAAACTACACTGTCGCTTTACTATATAAGTGAATTACTATCTATAGTTATAGAACAGTAATGGGGATTTGTGTGGTTTAGTTTAATTTTTACTTATGTATTTATGATTCAGTAATCAGTGGTTGTAGCATCGCTTCTAAACCGTTGAGCTTTATTTCATACATCAACGCGAGATACTCACCTAATGTGCCTGGAGGAAATCCTTTTTTGTGAAACCAGACCAGGTAGGGTTCAGGTAAATGAATTAATTTTCTGCCAGCATATTTACCAAATGGCATGACGTGATTAACGACGATTTTTAATTGGGCTGGGTCCATTATCCCTCTCCATGTTCCGATTGGGCTTGCCACAATGCCGCGTATGCCCCATTTTGCGCCAGTAATGTGGAATGGTTGCCTTGCTCTATGATAGCCCCTGACTCCATTACAATTATGTTGTCAGCGTCGACGATGGTCGATAATCTATGAGCAATAACCAAGCTGGTATGGCCTTTCGCTACTTCTCTTAGTGCTTCAGTTATGGCTTGTTCCGCCTTACTATCCAATGAACTCGTGGCCTCGTCAAATACCAATATGGGCACATTTTTGAGCAAAGCCCGCGCGATTGCCACGCGTTGCTTTTCGCCCCCAGAAAGTTTGAGCCCTCGTTCGCCAACTTGCGTGTCCATCCCATTGGGAAGCGATTTAATGAACGCATCAAGGTGCGCGTGCTTTATTGCTGCCTCAATGTCACTATCGCTGGCATCTGGTCTGGCATAGCGTATGTTTTCGGCCAGCGTGTCATTAAACAAAACCGTATCTTGAGGCACGATACCTATATGACTGCGCAGTGAATGCTGTGTCACATTCTGAATATTTTGCCCATCAATAGTGATGCTGCCTGACTGAATGTCGAAAAAACGGAACAATAACTTAACCAGCGTTGATTTTCCTGCGCCGCTAGCGCCTACGATGGCGACTTTCTCTCCGGGGGGAATGGAAAACGATACTGTATTTAGGATGGGTCTGGATGGGTCATAATGAAAGCTGACGTCCTTAAATTCAATCGCGCCTTGAGTTACTTTAAGTGGCGATGCATCTTGTGCGTCGCTGATTTGCGGTGTCCTACCGAGTAAATCAAACAGGTTTTCAATATTGGCTAGCGAGCCACGAATTTCACGGTATACAAACCCGAGGAAATTGAGTGGCATAAAAATCTGCATTGTGAATGCGTTAATCAACACAAAATCACCTATGGTCATGTTGCCGTTTGCGACTTCATAAGCGGCAAGCCCCATCATTGACGTCATGGCGGTGGCAATAATAAATGCTTGACCGCCATTGAGTGCAAACAATGACAAGCGATTTTTACGGCGGGCTAACTCCCATTCGGCGAGATTGGTGTCGTAGCGATCGGCCTCAAATTTCTCGTTGTTAAAATACTTTACCGTCTCAAAATTGATCAAACTATCAATTGCTTTTGTGTTGGTCAGTGAGTCGGCTTTGTTTACTTCTTGAACATACCGCGTTCGCCAGTCTGTTGCTTTCATTGAAAAAGAAATATAGATAACGACCGAAGTTAAGATAATCAGAGCAAAAGAGGGGCCGTACTGACTCAATAACAACCCAACTACCACAATAATTTCGAACAGTGTGGGTCCGATATTGAACACCATGAAGCGCATCAAAAAGCTGATACCACTGGTACCCCGTTCAATGTCCCGTGAGAGCCCTCCCGTTTGTCGTTGTAAATGAAACGCCAAATCTAAACTGTGTAAATGCTTAAACACATCGAGCCCTAAGCGCCGCATCGCGCGTTCAGTAACCCGTCCGAACAATGTATCGCGTACTTCGCCGAGTATGACATTGAATAAGCGCAGCGCACCATATGCGATAACCAAAGCTGCCGGTGCGGCCAATATACCCGTCAATGTGCTTTCCCCGTTTAGCGTATCAACAGTGTGTTTAAGCACAAAAGGCAAGCCGATGCTTGCGAACTTAGCTGCAACCAAACATAGGATAGCGAGTAGAACACGGGACTTGAATTCGAGTAAGTATGGCCATAGTTTCTTAACGACTTGCCAACGAATCGGTGTTTCTGGAGAGACGGGAAAACGAGTGGGACGCATTCTCTTCCTTAATAATCGGTGATACCTGTTTAAAGGCGCCATTTTGCATAAGATGGTTCGAATGGATATGCAAAAGTAGCGCAAATAATGCTACCGTGTTCACGGGGTTGTTATTCTGCGCATATTCACAGATGTGAGCAAGTTTATTAGTAGAGCTCGTTGACCTTTTTTGAGCGCAACCTATACAGCAAATGTCAACGCGCCCTTAGCCTTACCCACAATTTTGACTCGATAGGTGTTTTTTTGCTTCAAGATAATTTCGGCCGTCAGTTTCACTACCTAAGGTTGTCGATAACTGACGTGTGTAATTTTAAATGTCAGTACTGCTTGCCTGATGGCTATCAAGGCCCAGCACAAGAGCAGTTCCTGACGGTGCCAGAAATAACAACGGTCGTTTCTGCGTTTGCCGGGCTTGGAACAAGTAAAGTACGTATCACGGGTGGCGAACCAAGCTTGCGTCGCGATTTCACCGAGATCATTGGTGTTTGCGCCAGTACGCCCGGTATCGAACGCGTCGCGATGACTACACATGGTGGACGACTGGCTCAACATGCCCGCGAGTGGGCGAGCGCGGGATTGCAGCAGATCAACGTCAGCATTGATAATCTGGACCCCCGTCAATTTGCCGCAATCACAGGGCAAGACAAGTTACAGCACATTCTCAAAGGCATCGATATCGCAGCGGACGCCGGGATAGAGCTTAAAGTTAATGCTGTGCTTATGAAGCAAAATCATCAGGCGACATTACAACGCTTCTTGCGCTGGTTGAAGGATACGCCGATAACATTGCGATTTATTGAATTGATGGAAACCGGCGATCACAACGCGTTTTTCAATGAACACCATCTGTCTGCCGAACCAACAAAGCAATGGCTGTTGGAAAATGGTTGGCAGCAGACAATTCGCCGTAAAGACGCGGGCCCTGCACAAGAATTCTTTCACCCCGATTACGCGGGTAAAATTGGACTCATTATGCCTTACAGCAAAGATTTCTGCTCGACTTGCAATCGACTGCGGATCGCTGCAAACGGTAAGTTGCATTTGTGTTTGTTTAGTGAACAAGGAATTGATATTCGAGATGTGATTAGAACAGCAGATGTGGCCGCAGTACAAGAACGCCTAGTTTCACTTCTAAAAACAAAAGATGTGAGTCATTATTTACAAGAAGGGAATACGGGCGCTACAAAACATTTGGCGATGTTGGGCGGTTAGGAAATAGGGAGATTGGGGCGCCATGCTTATAAATGACAGTGAAAGACTACGTTACGATTTTATCACAGACGCTGACGCTGATTTTCTATTCGAACTTGATCAAGATCCAGAAGTCATGCGCTTTATCAATAAAGGTAAAGTGACACCTAGAGAAGATGTTGATACCGTCTTCCTACCTCGTTTGGCCGCATATGCAAATCGCGCGCTTGGTTGGGGGTTGTGGAAGGTTTCTATCAAAGCAGACAATTCTCCAGCGATAGGGTGGATACTCGTCAGGCCTATGGGCTTTTTTACCGCCAATCCTGAAATCGATAACATCGAATTGGGGTGGCGTTTCACCCAGGCGAGTTGGGGCAAAGGTTATGCCACCGAGGCAGCGAAAGCGGTGATGGAGGCTATTAATCAATCGGGCGTGAATCAGTTTTCTGCTATTGCTCTGCCCGATAATGTTGCGTCTATTGCCATCATGAAAAAGCTCGGTATGACATATAGTCATACACATCGATACGTTGATGAAATCTTCGACGATGAGGTGGTGGTCTACACCCGCTCCGTTCGCTAGGTCATTCGTTAGAGCTGAATACTCTGCCCCAAACTAATGGTCACAAAATCATCTCGTTGTTTTGCCTTTAGTCGGTTTGCAGGCTCCATAACGGGTTCGGCAGTCAGAGGAAACGTGCCCCAATGCATACCAATACTAAATCGACTTTTTACATCCTCATGAATTTTCTCTGCTTCATCCACGTTAACGTGATAAAGACGCATAAAGTCACGGGGGGCATAAGCACCTATTGGAATCAACGCTAAATCAACGGCGCCAGTTTCTTCACCAATCCTTTTGAAGTCTTTGTCGTTATACCCGGTGTCACCGGCGAACCATATAGACTTGTCTTCAATTTCTATACGCCAACTCGCCCAATGGGTTTTAAAGCGGTCAAAAGGCGTGCGGGCTGACCAGTGTTGAGAGGGGGTTGCAGTGATTCTAAAGCTATCTCTATCGTGCTTTTCCCACCATTTCAATTCATGGACATGAGATTGAGCAATACCGTTATTAATAAACCAAGACGATAGATTCTCAGGTACGTAAAAAACGGTTGTTGCCGGTAGTGCTTCAATACTGTCAACGTCCAGATGATCGTAATGGTTGTGCGAAATAACGACAACGTCGATTGCTGGAAGACTGTTGATGTCCATCGCCACTGGTGTATATCGTTTTGGTCCTGCGAAACTTACAGGCGAGGCATAGTCAGAAAACACGGGATCGGTAAGTACATTGACACCCTTATATTGGATGAGAAAAGTTGAGTGACCTAGCCATGTTACGAGCAGCGCGCTGGAATTGGGAGAGTGAATTAGGTCAAGATTCGCTTTTACTCGAGGCACTTGTGGTGCCTGCGCCTGGTAATCTGGCCATTCTAGTTCACCAAAATAACGCATCGATAAAAATTCAAAGACCCCTTTTCTGTGATGCTCAATGTAATTATTTTGAAATTCTTTTGTCGTGGTGCAGGCCACAAGTACGAGTAACAGGGAAACAATGATGAGGGCTAGTCGCATAAAAAATTGAAACCTCAGTGTCTTTGTCGCTAACATACCAGCGAATATCATGGTTTAACAAGGAGTAAACATGGTACTAAAAACAACATTCACACGCGGGCTGAATCAACTGTTATCAATCGTCGAGAAAACGCCTCCATCAATACTTGATAGTCGCCTGTCGCCTGATATGTTCGACATGAAAACGCAGTGTATCATCGCCTGCAATATGGCGCGGCGGGGTTATCTGCCGTTAGTGGGCAAAGATGTTGAGATAATGGATGGTGATGTTGAAAACAAAGAGGCATTGCTCAGTTCCATTAAGCTCTGTTATCAACAGCTTAGTTCACTCGCTGATGTTCATAGCCTCGATTCGTCAATTTACGTCACCGATATGGCTGGGCAATCATCCGTCACACTCAGTCAGCCCGATTTTATCCATCAATTCATATTACCTAACTTTTACTTTCATATCGCAATGGCCTATGCCACAGCCAGACACAATGGCGTGGCGTTGTCTAAAGGTGATTTTGACGGCATTCATCAGTATGCTACTGGCTTTTCTTTCGTTTAACGCCATCGCCGTTTAACCAGGTTGGAGATGTTCTTGCAAGACTTTGGTCTTTTGTTTGGAGCTCAACATGTCACCTACCATCCATCACATTAACATATTGGTCACTGACCTTGGGAAAGCTGTCGAACGTTTTTCTGCTCTGCTTGGCCAAACGCCTTCTCTCGAATCTTTACCGCAACGAGGTGCCAATACCGCACGATTTAAATGCGGTGAAACATACTTGGTACTCGTTTCTCCGGTGACTCGAGAATCTGTTTTACATCAGTACCTTGAACGCAACGGCGAAGGTGTCTTTTTACTCTCTTTTACGTCAAATAGCCTCGAAGACAGCTTAGCCAACTTGGCTGTTGAGGGGATAGCACCCTGCCACGAAGAACCGCGAAAGGGACTGTCAAATTGGTGGGTGACGGACATAGATGTCGTCCCTGATTTGCCTACCGTCATTCAACTTTGCGAGGAGCGATAAATTATTTCACTTTGAAATTTTTATTTCATATTGAAATAAAAATGGGAAAGAAAGTGATCTTTTTGTTAATAAGAACTGTTGTCTACTTTATGTTCAATCGCTTGTCGCTATTGGTGTTGCGTGTTTTTTAGACGACTTGGCACGGCAACTGCGTAAGTGTGTCCATAGTTTTGCCGCCACTCGACAAGCCCGAAGAGTGGAGCAGTAATGGACAATACCGAATTGAATAACGCAAAGACGCAAGCAAGCCACACCCGTGTACTTATCTTTGGCTACAAAGAATTTAGCCAACTGATGAGTAGTGTTCTGGGTGATTACCGACACGTCGCTGATTTTAAAATTGTCGATGCTATCGTTGGTAGTTCGTTTGAAATTCAACAACACATCAATGAATTTCAGCCTGATGTGGTGGTCAGCGCAGGCTCCAATGCCCGCTATTTAGAATCGGCATTAGCGATGCCTGTGGTGTCAATAGAAACAGCAGAAACTGACATTCTTAGTGCAATCGAAAATGCGGCTAAAGTAGGGCGTTCGGTGCACGTCATTTCATTTGCTAAATCAAGTGTCGCGGCAGAATTGGCCGGGCATAAATTTGGCGTTGATGTAGAGCAAACCATTTATCTGACGGCAGACCAAGCGCGCGAGCAGTTTTATATTGCGAGTCAAAAAGAAGATTTAGCAATCGTTGGCGCTAGTCTTGTCTGTGGTCTTGCGACCAACCGAGATATTCCTTCATTTCTGGTTTATTCAGCACAATCATGCCGTCAGACGCTAGAGCGAGCATTAATCGAGGGGCGAGAGTGGCGAGGGAAAAAAGACCAGCATGCTTTAGTCTCTTGGCTGTTAGAGCGATCTAAAACGCCAATCATTATGATTGACGGCGGTGATGAGTCGATTACGTTGAACGCTGCAGCCAAGCAAGACCTGCGCCTTTCCCAAAATATGGCTGTAGAACTCGATAGCCTCATTCACCCAGAGGATGGTCAGCGTCACTCTGACGGCGAGTGCGAGATCAATGGCACTGAGTGGTGGTTCCACCTCGATACCCAAAGATACGATTTATCGACGAAATACATTTATCAGCTTTATCAAAAACGTCCCAAAACCGCTCCACAGAAAACGGCCGACAAAGTCGATAATCGACATCAGTTGGTTTTTCAATCTAAAGAAATTGCCGGCGTTATGCAGCAAGCGAAAGCGTTCGCGACGTCACCGAGTAATGTTTTGCTGTTTGGAGAGTCAGGGACAGGCAAAGAACTTGTTGCCAGACAGATCCATCGCGCGGGGCCTTATCAGACAGGAAAGTTTGTTGCTTTGAATTGCAGTGCCATACCCTCCGAGCTGTTTGAAGGCGAACTGTTTGGTCATCAAGACGGAGCTTACACAGGATCAAAGCGAGGAGGGCGAAAAGGCCTGATTGAAGAAGCGCAAAACGGCGCGCTATTTTTGGATGAAATCAGTGAATTGGCGCTTGATCAGCAAGCCAAACTACTGCGTTTTCTCCAAGAACGAAGCTATCGCCCTTTGGGAGGAAATCAAGAGCGAGATGTTGATTTAAAGCTCATTGCAGCGTCTAACCGCTCGCTGGCCAGTATGGTCGAACAAGGACTGTTTCGCGAAGACTTATTTTATCGCCTAAATGTATTCAATATTAGTATTCCTGCGTTGCGTGACCGCAAGGATGACATTCTCAGCATCGCCACACAAAAGCTTGATAGCTTGGTAATGCGCTATCAATTGAGCCTTACACCCCAGTCTATTTTTACCTGTATCGAATCAGCACTCATGGCTTACCACTGGCCGGGAAATATTCGTGAGCTTGAGAATGTCTTAGAGCGCATCGTCGCGTACTTGCACACTGTAAATGACGTTACCCGACTGGCGTCAGCATTGCCACAACTCGCCCCAGAGTTGTTTAGTTCACCGAGCCTGCGTCAAAGCGACGAAGGCGTGTTAAAGCATGTAGAACAAGAATCGATCCTCGCTTCACTCAATAAGTGGCAAGGGGACAAACATAAAGCAGCACAAGAACTTGGCATCAGCCACACCACTTTGTGGAGACGGTTGAAGGCTATGAAACATAACAACAATTAGTGTTTTGGAGAACCCGAATGACTGCACACCGCAAACACCCTATTGCAACTGCACTCGCAATGACATTCGCTACTACCTCGTTATTCACCAGTGTGAATATCGCAGCGCAGGAAGCGTCAACTGCTGAGTTAGATGAAAGTATCGAGATTATCAGTATCTCTCGGAAACGCCCTGAGAGTATTCAAGAAGTTCCAATCGCCGTTACTGCACTATCGGAAAAGCAGTTGGAAGCGGCAGGTGTGGAACGCTCGGGTGACTTTATCGGTTTGATCCCCAACGTCAGTATTGTGGACTCGGCAAATGTGGGTGATACCCAAGTCAATATTCGGGGCATTATCTCGACAAGGGATGCTGAATCGACGTTTGCTTACGTCGTCGACGGCGTGCTTCAAACCAACCCAAACAGCTTTAACGAAACACTCGCTGATGTTGCACAGATCGAAGTGCTCAAAGGTCCACAAGGTGCATTATATGGCCGAAACGCAGTGGCTGGCGCGATATTGGTAACCACGAAAAAACCATCTGATGTATTTGAAGCACGTTTCGAAGCCGGCGTAGGAAACAACAATACACGACGATATCAAGGTATGGTTACTGGCGGCTTAACCGACAATCTATTCGGTCGGTTGGTGGTGAGCCACAATACGACGGATGGTTTCTATGAAAACGTGTTTCTAGGGCGGGATGATGTGGTCGACTTTTTAGAAGACACAACCGTAAAAGGCCGTTTGTTATGGGAAGCGTCAGATGATTTGACGCTAGATTTACGCGCGTCGCGCAGCGAGGTCGAAGGGGGAGCGATTAACTTTAATGCGGTCTTTGCATTGCCAAGTTTCGTCAACGCGTTTGGTCAGCAGGCGTTTAACGCCGATGTGAATGATCATGACTTCATCTTCGCGTTTAATGTACCAGGCGAAAACGAACAAGAAACCACAGAGCTGTCGCTAAAAGCCGATTGGCGAGGAGACAGTTTTGATGTAACGGCAGTATTGGCGTACAACGACTTGGAAGAGTATTTGTTGTCTGATGGCACCAGTGCGTCATTCTACGGTTATGAACTGACATCACAATGTCAAACAGACCGTCAAACTCTGAATAATCTCCCTTCCGACTTGGGCGGTGCTGGGCGAGATGATTTATTCGGTCCTTTCTTGTCACCTTTCGTTGTTTTACCACCAGGTCAAGATTTTGCTGGTGTGTATGGACCTTACACGCCAACTGCCTGTGATGGTTACCAGTATCAAGAACGCAGTCAACGAGACTACAGCGGTGAAATACGACTTACATCAAACGATCCAGATGCAGATTTAAGGTGGATTGCGGGTGTTTACTTTGCCGAGATTGAACGGGACGTTGTGGTTGCCTATGGCGCTGATTTGGGGCAAGGATTCTTGCGCCAGTCTTACGTTCCGGCAACCGGACCTAATCCAACAGATTTGTTGTTTGATGACACGTTTGATACGACAGTGTTGTCTGGTTTTGGTCAGGTTGAATATGACTTGAATGAACAATGGGAGTTGTCACTCGCACTTCGCTATGACAATGAGTCCCGTGATGTCTCTAACAATGTTCCCAATGTGTCGGCCTCGGGACTCAACGTGAACACCATAGTGAATGGCGAGGTTGGACCGATTAATCCAGCGTTTGGGATTACGCCAAACGGCATTCCGGATAGAAGTCGCAGTTTCAGTCAATGGCAGCCCAAAGTGACCCTGAGCTATGCGGCCAGCAAAGATATCAACTTGTATGGTAGCTATGGTGTCGGCTTTAGAAGTGGTGGTTTTAATTCTATTGGTACAGAAGCAACCCTTAATTTTTGGTTCAATGCGTCAGGCGCTGGTACACCGGGAGACGCGGTAGATGCGCAACTTTTGGTAACGGATGACTATGAAAAAGAAGTCACAACTAGCTTTGAACTTGGCGCGAAAACGCAGTGGTTAAACGGCGATTTGCGCATTAACGCCGCCGTGTTTGATACCAACGTAGAAGATAACCAATTTTTCGAATTCTTCGCTGGGCCTTTTGGACTATTGCGTGCTGTCACGACCATCGATGAACTAGAAATTCGCGGTTTAGAACTCGATTTCAATTACGAGATCACGGGTGGGCTAACGGTCTTTGGTGGCTTAGGGTTTATCGACAGTGAAATCATCGAGAATCGCAACCGTCCACTGTCAGTGGGCAACGACGCACCGCAAACGCCCGATCGGTCTTATACCTTTGGCTTCAACTATGAGTACGAGCTCACCTCCGACATTTTGGTTTCGACCCGCGTAGATTATCAATATGTGGGTGAAACACCTTTCCATACATTACAAGGTGAGCAAACACCAACGATATGGGACTTCTTCGGTACCCTTGGCGGTGGCGTGCCTCCTGGCCCTCACCCACAAGATTTTGGTAATGCAACTCGCGACGCGTATGACACGGTTAATGCCCGTGTCGCCATTTCTGGAGAAATGTGGGAAGTCGCGGTGTGGGGACGCAACCTAACGGATGAACAATTTTTACAGGAAGTGATTCCTGCGCCGGAATTTGGCGGCTCGTTTATTCACCCTTCGGCGCTAAGAGCCTATGGGGTGGATTTCACCTATAACTTTTAATTCGGTAAATCGTCGGTGTATGACGGTCGATTACCGTCATACACCTGACCTATCCGTTTGCAATGTTGAATTTGGGTAGAACAAAATGAACAAACCACTTGCTGGTATCAAAGTCATCGACCTAACGCATATGTTATCCGGCCCTTATTGCGGGATGATATTGGCGGACTTAGGTGCTGAAACGATAAAAGTTGAGCCTTTACAAGGTGAAGGCACGCGCAAACTATTAGCCTCTGATCCAGAGAATTCACTAGATGGAATGGGGGCCTATTTTCTCACACTCAATCGCAATAAAAAAAGTGTATGTATTGACCTCAAAAGCGAGGAAGGCCTGAAAATCTTTTACGACCTTGTTGCCACTGCCGATGTCGTCGTAAACAACTTTGGCGCAGGTGTACCAGAGAGATTGAAAATTGACCATGCCCACCTGAGTCAGGTTAACAAACGTATCATTACCTGCTCAATCACGGGGTTTGGCAGTAATGGTCCCAAGTACAAACGTCCGGCTTTTGATCAAGTCGCACAGGCAACTGGCGGCGGCATGTCAATTACCGGCACTGATCCTGAACACCCAGTAAGAGCTGGTATTCCAATAGGGGATTTGGGCGGAGGCATGTTTGCTGTAATGGGCATTCAGGCGGCATTGATAGAACGGCAACAAAGCGGAGAAGGCCAAGATGTCGATATCTCTATGCTCGATTGCCAAATTTCACTGTTGAACTATATGGCAACCATGTATTTTCTATCGGGTAAAGACCCGTTTCCTATCGGCAACTCTCATTTTGTTCACGTGCCCTACAACACGTTTAAAACCTCTGATGGGTTTATTGTCATTGCTGTTATTACTGATAATTTTTGGCAAAACTTAAAGACGGTTGTCAATGTGCCTGCGTTCGATAACCCAGAGTACGATACGCAACCGGGCCGCTGGGCAGCACAAGACTTTATTAACACGACATTAAATGACGTCCTGTCGACGCAAACATCAGCGCATTGGATTGACCAACTAGAGACTGCTCGTATCCCATGTGCTCCGGTCAACCGTTTTTCTCAAGCGCTATCTGACGAGCAAGTTCTGCATCGCAATATGGTCGTTGAACTGACTTCAGGTGAAGGTAACACCACGAAAGGACCGGGTAACCCCATTAAGTTTTCGCGCAGCAGTGAGGAAACTTTCACTGCCGCTCCCGAACTCGGTCAACACACAGATGAAATTCTCCAAGAGTTTGCTGGGCTGAGTGAAAGTGCGCTCACATTGCTTCGAGAAAAGGGGGTGATTGGATGAGTACTCGAGGGCATATCGTAATCAATGATGTAGGGCCAAGAGATGGGCTTCAAAATCAACCTAAACACTTGACCATCGAAGAGCGAGTATCGCTTATCGAATCACTAGCGGGTGCGGGGCTATCGGCTATTGAGATTGGTGCCTTTGTTTCACCCAAAGCCGTACCAGCAATGGCCGGTACGGATGAGGTATTCGCTCGATTAAATAACACATCATCGGTCGAATACAATGTACTCATACCAAATGAACGTGGTTTCAAAACCGGACATGAACTAAGTGTCCCCCTGATGTCTTTGGTGATTGCCGCCAGTAATACAATGAACGAAAAAAATATCAAGATGACGACAACCCAAGCATTGTCGATGTCCAATGACGTATTACGGGTAGCAAATGACGTTAACCGGCGAGTACAGGCCTACGTTGCTACGGCGTGGGAATGCCCTTTTGAAGGAAAAATAGATAAATCCGAGGTGATCCGGCTGAGCGATGCGTTGTTAGAGGCTGGCGCGCAGCATATTGTGATTGCTGACACCATAGGCGCCGCCTCTCCAGACGCGGTTCACGAATTGATGACAGATTTAGTCAGTCGTTTCGAGGCATCTCAATTCTCTTGTCATTTCCACGATACCCGAGCAATGGGCGTGGCCAATGTTTACGCCGCTATTGAAGCCGGTATTCGACGTTTTGATGCGTCAATCGGTGGTTTAGGTGGTTGCCCATTCGCACCGGGCGCAACGGGAAATGTTGCGACAGAAGACGTCGTCTTGTTGGTTGAACAAATGGGGTATTCAACGGGTATAGATATGAAAGCGTTACTGACAGCGTCGGATCTGGCCACGCAACTGACAGGTACTGCACGGGGTGGACATGCAAAGGCCTGGTTAAAACAACAAGAATCAAGCACGAATAGCTAACGAGGAATTCATCATGACTTACCGCTTAGGCGTAGATGTAGGGGGCACTTTTACTGACCTGCTCCTGATAAACGAAGAAACAGGACAAACGCATACGGCGAAAGTACCTTCTACACCCGAGGACTCCTCAATTGGTGTATTAAACGGTATCAATCGAATCTGTGAAGAATCAGGTGTTGACGTATCTAAGATCAATCGCGTGATGCACGGTACTACTGTCGCGACCAATGCTGTGTTAACTGGCAAAGGTTCAAAAGTCGCACTGGTGACAACGCAAGGCTATAAACAGGTACTCCAAGTCGCACGTTCATTCTGCCCTGGCGGTTTGGGCGGATGGGTTAGTTACGTCAAAAAACCACTATTAGCCCCTTTAGAAATGACGATTGAAGCGAAGGAGCGAATCGATGCCGATGGGACGATTAGCGAGGCACTTGATGAGGACGCATTGCGTGAATCGTTAACAGCGCTAAAACAGCAAGGCGGGTTCGCGGCGCTAACCATCTCCTTCATCAATGCCTACGTCAATGATGCGAATGAACAAAAAGCCAAAGCCGTTGCTAAGACAGTGTTCGGAGATATGCCAATTTCGATATCGTCCGAAGTCGTGCCAGAGTTGCAAGAGTATGAGCGGACAGAAACGACGGTAGTGAATAGCTATGTTAGACCGGAAGTCGCGCGCTATGTGGATAATTTACATGCGGCGTTAAAGGAAAAAATGGGTGAGGATGTTCATCTTTCTATCTTGCGCTCTGATGGGGGATTAGCATCCGCGAGATCTGCGGCAGACAGCCCTGTTAATCTACTTATGTCAGGTCCTGCGGGTGGTGTCGCAGGCGCTATTCATTTTTGTAAGCAAGGTGGATTCGACAATATCCTCACGTTCGATATGGGGGGCACATCAACTGATGTGGCTTTGATTCAGAATGCTACCGCTCGTGTTCGAAGAGAAACCCGTGTAGGTGATGTCACTGTCAGAGCGCCCTCAGTTGATGTACGCACCGTGGGAGCGGGTGGTGGGTCACTCGCGTTTGTGCCTGAACTAACCCGTGCGTTGAGGGTTGGCCCTGAGTCAGCGGGAGCGGTGCCCGGACCCGCTGCTTACATGAAAGGTGGGACCGAGCCGACGGTCTGTGATGCGAATGTCGTATTGGGATACCTACCAGCTGATGTTCAACTTGGCGGCAAGATGGCGATTAATCGTCAAGCTGCTGTCGATGCAGTTTCGAAGGTCGCCGATGCCATGGGCATCAGTGTTGAAGAAGCGGCTGAAGGAATTATTAAAATTGCAAATGAGGCCATGTTCGGCGCACTGCGTCTTGTGTCGGTGGAACAAGGTTTTGACCCGAGAGATTTTGCGCTCGTTGGTTTTGGCGGGGCAGGACCGCTGCACGCCAACGCACTTGGCATACTCACTGATGCGTGGCCAGCCATCATTCCGCCGGGTCCCGGTGTACTTTGCGCTTATGGTGACGCGACAACTCAAGTACGAGACGAGGCATCACAAACCTACGTCACACTTATCGAAAATGTCGAAGCGTCGGCATTCAATACTATGCTGGATGACCTCGCGGTAAAAGCGACGGCGACACTCAGCGCAGATGGCATCGCTGCACAAGACGTCGACGTGACCTATCAAGTGGACGTGCGATATACCGGTCAGGCGTTCCAACTCTGTGTTGAATTTACTCGAGCTGAGTTAGAGCGTGATGGGCTGGCATTGATCAAACGTCAGTTTGACGATGAGCACACGCAACTCTTTACTTTTGCATTGGCGGACGGGCACGAAATTGTCATGGTCAGGGCTATTGCTGCCGCTCGCAGTCAGGCTTTGCCTTTACCAGAAGCTAAGACCACAGGAACGACACTTAGCGACTGTAAGCTTGCCGATTCACAAATTTACTTTGAAGGCCGGTATCACGATACGACTATTTACGACAGAGCAAAACTACACAGCGATTTAGAGATTAATGGGCCAGCGATAATCTGTGAAATGGATAGCACCACTGTGGTATTGCCAGGCTATATCGCCAAGATGGACCACGTGGGCAATCTTCTAATCAACCCGGCTGCGCAAGCATAGGAGGCGACATGACTGATAAAATAATTCAAACCAATACAGCGTCACTCAACCGCGTTGATGTGGATACAGTAACGGTAGATATCATCGAAAACGCGTTGAAAAACGCCCGTGAAGAAATGGATGCCGTATTGTTTCGCACGGCAATGAGTCCCGGCATTCGTGAACAAGGCGATTGCTTCCCCATGATCGCGAATAAAGACGGCAAAATGGTAGTGGGGCAATTTGGCTCATTTATCCATGGATTTTTAGATGCGTATGAAGGGGATTTAGAGGAGGGAGATATCATCCTGACCAATGATCCTTACATGACCAACGCTGCGGTCTCTCATTTACCTGACTGGATTGTGTTGGTGCCAGTTTTTAAAGATGGTCGCCATATTGCGTGGTCGGCGATGTTCGGTCATATGTCAGATAATGGCGGTATGGTACCGGGGTCGATCCCAATTAAAGCAGAGACCATTTACCAAGAGGGCATTCGTATCCCGCCTACTAAGTTGTACAAAAAAGGCGTGTTACAGGCTGACATCCTTGAATTGATTTTGCACAACGTTCGCACACCACAATGGAACCGCTTTGACCTTAACGCGTTGGTCGCGGCCTGTAACACCGCCGCTAAGCGCTGTGTAGAGATTGCTGAGCGATTTGGTGATGACATTTTCTATTCCACGATGGAAGTCATGCTCAACCGTAATCGGGTGGCCATGGAGGCCATCATTAACATGATAGTGCCCGAAGAGCCTCGTGTATTCGAAGACTATTTATGTGATGACGGCGTAGGAAAAGGACCTTACAAAATTCAATGTACAATGTGGCGAGAAGGCAACAAAGCGATTTTCGACTTCGCTGGCACCGATCCACAAGCTAAAAGCTCGATTAATTTTTATCTGAACGAAGATATGTTCAAAATGTTCTTTGGGTCTTTCACCATCAACCTCGTGGACCCGCAGATCTTGTTTAACGACGGCTTCTACGATTTGGTGGATGTGCGCATTCCGAAAGGAAGTTTACTCAAACCCAACTTCCCAGCAGCATTGTCAGGTCGTACTCACGCATTGGGACGTATTTTTGATGTCATGGGCGGTCTGCTCGGACAAAGTGCGCCGGATGCGATGAATGCCGCTGGGTTTTCAGATTCACCTCATTTGTTCTATTCAGGGTATGACAAAAACGGCGAGTGGTTCCAATTGTTTCAAATTGGATTTGGGGGCATTCCGGGGCGCCCAGCGGGAGATGGCCCTGATGGGCATTCTCTGTGGCCGGGTTTTACCAATGTTCCAAACGAATTCATCGAAGCTTATTTTCCACTTAGGGTTGAATCATACGAAACCATTACTGATTCGGGTGGTGCGGGATTGCACCGTGGTGGAAACGGACTGTCAGTGGCCTATCGTTTCTTATGTGACGGCAGCATCGCTATTCACGATGACCGTTGGCTGACCTATCCATGGGGCGTGAGTGGTGGTGAGCCCGGAGCACGCTCAACTAAGCGTTTGGTCAGAGCCAATGGCGACGTCTCGGTTCTACCCGCGAAGTGCGAGGGCATTGAAGTATTTGAAGGTGACTTGCTTTATTTCGACACCTGGGGCGGCGGTGGCTGGGGAGACCCTTACCAACGAGATACATCGCAAGTTCTTGAGGATGTTAAGCGAGGCTTGGTGTCCGTTGAAGGCGCCAAACGGTACGGTGTTGTCATTGAAAATGGTGAAGTAAACGAAGATGCGACGACTACTCTTCGTGCCACCCTGTCGGATGAACGAGGCGAAATTGAGCTATTCAATCGTGGTGGCACGATCGAAGAAATAAAAGCGCGGTGTCTAGAAGAAACCGGGCTGCCAGCGCCAGTTTCACCGACTTTTAACGTGCAATGAGTGCCGACACTATGACGGATAAGGACCTGTACTCGGGCGGCGTTGTGTTTGGCAACACGCCCGCACTGATAGTCGTTGACATGACCTTGGGTTTTACGTCATCTGACAGTCCATTGGGTGGGCATTTTGATGAGTGTGTGAGTGCCGCTGTATCGCTGGTTGATGCTTTTAGACAGCATGGTCTGCCTGTGTTCTTTTCTTCCGTTGTGTACGGTGATGACAAATCGATGAGTGTATTTCGGCGCCATTTGCCGGATTTAAATATACTCCAATCTGGCAGCCATTGGGTGTTGGTCGATCCGCGTTTTGGTAGTGTGGCCAACAGCCAAGTCATTAACAAAGGCGGGCCAAGCGCCTTTTTTGATACGGATTTAGCGGAAAAATTAAAGGCGGCAAATAGCGATAGTTTGATCGTGTGCGGTTTGACGACCAGTGGTTGTGTAAGAGCGACCGTTGTTGATGCGTTACAGCACAATTATCCGACGTGGGTTGTAAGTGATGCATGTGGTGACCGAAACCAGTCCGCTCATCACGCCAACTTGCACGATATGCACGCCAAATACGCACAAGTCGTGACAGCCAAAGAGGCGCTGTCGCACCTCAACAATTTTTTGAAGTAATAAGACTATGGCAAAAACACTCTACGACAAACTGTGGGAGCGTCATTATGTCGGGCAAGCCGACGGCGAAGACTTAATATACATCGACCGTCATTTGATTCATGAAGTGACATCTCCACAAGCCTTCGATGGATTGGCTCAATTCGGGCGCAAAGTGCGCCGTCCAGACCTAACGATAGCAACTATGGATCACAGTATATCGACGAAATCGACTTCACTGGATGCCTGTGGTCCGAAGAATGCGTTGCAGTTAAAGACATTAATTCAAAACTGCCAAGACCACGGGATTATTCTGTATCCAGTCGGCGATGAGAATCAGGGTATTGTCCATGTCATGGGGCCCGAGTTGGGGTTGATTCAACCAGGTATGACAGTGGTATGTGGTGATTCTCATACCGCGACCCATGGGGCTTTGGGCACATTGGCATTTGGCATTGGTACGTCTGAGGTTGAGCATGTGCTAGCGACACAAACGATCCGCCAAAGTAAAGCAAAAAACATGCGTGTCGAGTTCACCGGTACCATGCCTGTAGGCGTTGTCGCGAAAGACTTGATATTGGCCTTAATAGGGAAGATAGGCCACGATGGTGCCACAGGTCATGTGATTGAATACTGTGGCGAGGCCATCGATAAGCTGTCTATCGAAGGGCGCATGACGATATGTAATATGAGTATTGAAGCGGGCGCTAAAGCGGGTTTGGTTGCGCCCGATGAAACCACCATCACTTATTTGCAAGGCCGTAAGTTCGCGCCGAAAGGCGAAGCGTGGTCAAACGCGGTTTCTTCATGGCGTGAGCTATATTCAGACAGTGATGCGACGTTCAACAAGCACGTCATCATAGATGTCAGCAAATTGGCTCCTCAAGTAACGTGGGGTACTAACCCCGGTCAGGTAGCAGATGTAGACGGGACCATCCCTCATCCACATGCTTTCGAAGATATAAAGCTCCAAGGCGCGGTACAAAAAGCCCTAGATTACATGGGACTTGTTCCTGGCCAGTCGTTTGAAGATGTGAGTGTGAGTCACGTATTTATCGGCTCGTGCACGAATAGCCGAATTGAAGACCTAAGAGCTGCGGCAGCCGTGGCGAAACGAGGACAAGTGGTGTCCACGGTAAATGCGATAGTGGTTCCAGGTTCGATTAAAGTCAGTCAGCAAGCCATTGACGAAGGGCTAGACCAAGTGTTTATGCAAGCCGGATTCGAATGGCGTTTACCGGGGTGTTCAATGTGCTTGGGCATGAATGATGACGTACTTGGAGAAGGAGACCGCTGTGCCTCTACCAGTAATCGTAACTTCGAAGGGCGACAAGGGCGAGGCGCAAGAACCCATCTTGTGAGCCCTGCAATGGCAGCCGCCGCCGCTATTACTGGCCGCCTAGTTGATGTGAGAAAATTAATGTAGGAGAAAAGTGTGAAGCCACTGGTTAATGTTGAGTCCAAAGTCGTACCGTTAATTGCGGACAATATAGATACTGATCAATTGTTGCCCAAACAATTCTTGACCGAAATTTCGCGGAAAGGGTTTGGCAAACATCTGATGCACGATCAGCGCTACCTCGATGATAAAGAGCAGGTGCTCAATCCCGATTGCGAACTGAATATGCCCGCTTACCAAGGCGCTGAAATTTGTGTAGCAGGTAAAAACTTTGGTTGCGGGTCCAGCCGTGAGCACGCACCATGGGCACTAGCCGACTATGGTATTCGTGTCATCATCGCAAAAAGCTTTGCTGATATTTTTTATTCAAACTGCCTAAATAACCAGATTTTACCCATTGTCCTTGCCGAGCCACTCGTTGATGAATTGGCAAATTTAGTGACGACTTATCCTGGTGCGACTGCAAAGGTTAATCTCGATAATCAAACCGTTCAATTCGGCGACAGAATTGCTAAATTCTCTATTGAAATCCATCACCGAGCTAACTTGATGAACGGCGTGGACAAGATTGGAAGAACTCTGCAAGAAGAAGCCTCTATTGCGGCTTTCGAAGGCAAAGCTTACTAAATAAGCGTGGCGCTAGGTCAGGTCTTTGAGTGCACTTTTGACCTTGGCATAGCGCTGTTCCTGTTCTGAGGATAGCTTTCCGCCTTCAATCGTTTGCATGCATTGGCGTATCACTTGTGTGGTGTGAGCAGTTTCGCCGTGGTCTCGAACACTGATAGTCGTCGCTTGCAACAGGTTTAGGGCGATCGCTGGGTTTTTCGGCATGACAGTAAAGGCCTGGCGGAACGTCTCAATCGCTTGTTCTAAATCACCTTGTTGATAATGGGATACCGCTGAGTTATTCAGCTCTTTCGGACTGAGCTTAATCTCTGATTTCTCATTGCGCTCTTGTCTGACGTAATGCAG
>CAWUJV010000017.1:0-63417 GCA_963922845.1 uncultured Alteromonas sp. | reverse complement strand
ATTCGACACAAATGCGCCGCGCAATAGCGCTCAATGTCATGTCTCAGGCTTGGTTTCACCGCTTTATTTTGAACAAGCATATTAAGGCGTTGACTAAATGGACATTCTTTTTCTGGCACATTATTTTCACACGTTTGCTTGCTGCTAGTTTTGAAATAGAGCACCTGAATATTTGGGCTGTATGCGATATCAGCCTTTAGTGCGACGCGTGCGAAGAAGTCTTGATCAGCGCCAACCACCTCACCAGCTCTGAAGCCACCAACATGCTTGAACAGGTTTTTGTTCACAACAACCGAAGATAAAACGAAAGGTAAATCCCCTTGCGAAGCGACGTAGAAATAGTCTTTCATTAGCATGCCAGTAGGATCGATATTGTTTAGCGCGATGTGGGCATCACTAAACTGATTGCCCGGCTCGATGCACTGATATCGCGATCCGAACAACCCTGCTTGAGGGTACTTCGCCATCAACTTTACCATGTCCTCAAGAAACATAGGCATCCAAATATCATTAGCATCAAGAAAGGCAACGTACTCACATTTAGCATGTTGGATCCCGATGTTACGAGCAACAGAGTCACCTTGATGTTTTCGGTCAAGCACTTTCACTTTGGGTAAGCTTGCCGCTTTGACGATGGCGTCGCCACCGTCAGTTGAACCGTCGTTAATAACGAGGATTTCTTTAACCGAATACGTCTGCTTTAGCACACTGTCGATGGCTTCAAGGATCTGACCTGCCTGATTGTGCATTGAAATAACAACTGAGATTGTTGGCATATTCATTACGGTAACTCCGATTTTTAAAGTTGATATCAGATAGAGTTCAATATCCGTACCAGCTATAGACCGCTTCAAAGACAACAAGGCAAAAAGCAAAAAAAGTCAATAAATACAGAGTGATAAAGACGACATCAAATCGTAACACCAAAAATTCATAGATAAATAGTTGTCGAAATACATGTTTCAAAATGCAAAATACAATGGCTATTTGCATAATGAGTCGCAGGATCTGGGCAACAAAAAAAGCCACGCTTGGCGTGGCTTGTTACTTAAGCAGGAGAGCGTTGGCTTAGTAGGCGCCTTTTGCTCCGAGAACGGCTGGTACAGTAGCAAACAAAATCTTTATATCATTCACAACGCTTTGCTCGCGAATATAACTTTTGTCCAATTCTAGCTGTTGCTCAAAGTCAGTGTCGGCGCGACCATTAACTTGCCATAGGCCTGTTAATCCAGGTTTGGCGAACAAACGTGGTTGGATATTGCTATCGTACTGCTCGAACTCGGTAACCAAGTGAGGACGCGGACCAACCAAAACCATGTCGCCTTTTACTACATTCCAAAGCTGTGGTAGCTCGTCGATGGATAACTTGCGGATGATTTTACCCACCTTAGTAATTCTTGGGTCATTGTAGTATTTCTTGCATACCCCATTACGGTCGCTGTCTGACGCTTGAGGCTCTTGGAACTTTGGATCGGTTTTAATATACATGCTACGCAGCTTGTAACATTTAAACTGACGCCCCAGTTCACCGACTCGAACTTGACTAAACACAATATCGCCTCGGCTTTCGAGCTTAATAAGTGCTGCTACAAGCAGCAACAAAGGGGAGAGAACAATTAACCCCAACAAGGCTGCGCTGCGCTGAAACCAAAGCGGCAGACCTTTATGACCAAAAGAATTATACGATAGGCTCGCTTTCTCTTGGGATGGAACTAATGCTGTTAAATTTACTGATATAGTCATCGCCATACTCCTGCTTGTAAACTTATCTACAAATTAAAGGTTTCAAAACACGCATAGTGCTTTGGCTGCAGGAATATTTGCCAACTTTATGCCATATTTGAAAAAAATCATTAAATCAAAGACATACCAAACATTTCGCATTTTACAAACCATGCTAAACACGTGATTTTTTCTATTCTGCAAAGCGATATAAAAATACGCGGGCGTTTTTCAACGTAAAAAAGCTATGTCGGTGCACTGAGCACAGCACGCTCTAAATCAATGACGTAAGGTCTGGTAAGAAGAAAGTGACTAGGTAAAAAAAAGCCGGTGTGAAGTACACCGGCTTTGATGATTAGCTTGCGAAGCTATCGAGGATGGAAATGACTTGCTCACTCGCTCGTTCCATTTCCTCAAGGGCTTGATAACACTTATCCATTTCACCTGCGTGGTAAGCGTTAACAGCATCTATGCCAAATCGATGAACGCTAGCATGATGCCCTTCAATTCGACTACTCAACTGCCCCCCTTGCGACTGCAACCAGTTCCCTAAACGGCAAGAGCGATGATCCGTGAATTCAGCACCTGATTTGTGGCTTCTACCACAAATCACTTCGTACACCTCAGATTTCCACACAACATGATCCAATTTTACAGTTTGGATAAAGCTTTGTTTTGAAGCGTCAGTGATAGTGCCAGTCACGCCACCACAGAAAGATACGATTTCTTGATAGTTAGTGTTGAGCGTGCCCACACCCTCTGACAAGTGTGTATTGTTCTCTTGTAGTTCATTGACTGAGCCTACCGCAGAACGGGTTGACTGAATGATGCTTTGTACCAACTCAGCGACTTCGTTCGCCGATTTGTTGGTTTCGTTTGCTAGGGCACGTACCTCGTCAGCAACCACACTGAATCCTCGGCCAGCATCACCCGCACGGGCGGCTTCGATCGCGGCATTTAGTGCAAGTAGGTTAGTTTGGTCAGAAATACTGGTAATCGTACTCACAAACTTGTTGATGCTATCAGCCGTCTCGGATAAGCCCGAAATGCTCTCACTCATCGTGCCCATTTTGTCACTTAGCCCGTCCATATCACTGATGATCTTGTTCAGGGAAGATGATGACTCATCGAACATCGTATTAACACCATCAACAGCCGATGCTTCTTTTTCGATGCTTTCATGGGAATGCAATACGGTTTGGCGAATACCCTCTAGCTGCTTAAGAGAACTAAGCATGGCATTAGTTAATTGGTTAGACTCACTTGCTTGGTGGCTAGAAGCGCTCGATTGGCTCGCTTTTAACTCCTGGTTCTCGTCGGTCAGCTGACGAATCTCTTCATACAAGCGTTCTTTTTCTTTTCTTAGTGTTGTTATTTCATCTAGCTTGGCATCGTAGCTCGATTTGAGTACCAGCATATCTAACCTCATTGTCAGGCAAAGAAAACACTAGCATAGCAGACATATTGACTAAATCACCATCACAAGCGTGCTGTATTACTGTGTTTCTTCTTATTTTCATTGTTGTTTAACACTCTGCAACGTCCTGATAGAAAAGCGCTTTATACTAAAGTATAAGTCACTAGTTGTTTCGTTCGGCAAGCATAGCTTGCCATTGCAAAGCACTTTGCTTAGGTGTGCGTTCTAGCGTGTCATAATCGACATACACGATTCCAAACCGCTTCTTGTAACCCTCGGCCCATTCGAAGTTATCCATCAGACTCCAAACAAAATACCCTTGGATATCGACACCACCTAACATGGATTCTTCAACGGCATTCAAATGAGACTGAAAATATCGCTGGCGTTGTACATCGTTGATAACGCCATTTTCAATAACGTCATCACTCGCCAACCCGTTCTCAGTGATCACGATGGGCGGGAGTGAAAACTCCTCGTTAAAGCGCAACAATAAATCTGTTAGCGCCTGCGGATACACTTCCCATCCCATAGCCGTTATCTCGCTATCGGCAGCAGGCGCCAATTGTTTAAAGCCTTCTTGCTGGTCGGCGGTGATAAACTCTCGAAAATAATAATTAATGCCTAGGTAATCGATCGGTTGAGCGATAATCGCTAAGTCACCGTCTGCAATGTCAGGGCGGTGTGCAATGGGGATCTGCTCGATAAGAGATGGATATGTCCCTGTAAGAATCGGCCTAATATACCAATCATTAAAATGTAGGTGCGCAAGTTCAGCAGCGGGCTTATCCGCCTCGGTTTTGGGGTACATAGGCGTAAAATTAAGAACGATGCCTGATTGGCTCGTCGGGCAATTTCGACGCAACACCTTCATCGCAAGACCGTGGGCCAGTAACAAATGATGAATCGCTTTTTTGCCAAATTCTTTACCGACTTTCCCCGGTGCGTGTACGCCAATTTCATAACCTAGGTAAGCGCTACAAAAAGGTTCATTGAGTGTGGCATACGAAAACACCTTATCGCCAAATGCGCTTGAAACGACATCAACGTAATGCTCAAACGCATACGCCGTATTGCGGTTCAACCACCCGCCTTCGTCTTCTAAAAACTGAGGTAAATCCCAGTGATATAAAGTGACATAAGGTTTAATCCCCAAGTCATTTAACCGATTTATGATTTGCAGATAAAAATCGATACCGGCTTGATTGACATCCCCTTTGCGATTGAGAATACGTGGCCAAGACACTGAAAAACGGTAGGCTTCAAACCCTAATCGGTGAATCAAGTCAATGTCGTCGAACCAACGATTGATGTGATCACAGGCAACATCACCATGGCTGCCATCTTTGATTTTTCCCGGTTGCTGACAAAACGTGTCCCAAATACAGGTCTCTCGGCTATCTCGTCCTCCTTCAATTTGAAACGATGACGTCGCGGTACCGAAGATAAAATTGGCCTTGTTTAGCAGCGCACTTTTTTCGATGTTTAGTGCCATGTCGGGTCCTACCTCAAATAAGCATGTTTTCAATATCAGTGAGTATGTGGTCCACTCGCCAACTGGTTGTCATCCCGACACACCTCGCTGGGCAATTCGATTTCAATCGTAGTGTGGGCCAAATGGAAGGGTGCGAGACGCGTTGATACCTCGGCTTTCACCTCAGTTAACGTCTGCATATCGGCGTTGCTATCGACAACTAAATGAGCAGTGAGAACATGACTTTCTCCGTCGAGCGACCAGAAGTGCAAATCGTGAATACCCGTGACGCCATCAATATCGACGAGCGCTTGCTTGATTGCTTGTTGTTGCGACTTATCTGGGGCGCCTTGCAAAAACAATTTGAGCGTCTGCGTTACATATCGTGCGACATTAAACAAAATGAACCCCGTAAACAGCACAGACAAAATGGGATCGAGATGTGGCCAATCAACAAATTGCAGAACAATGGCGACGATAAGCACGGCAACCCAGCCCATCACATCTTCTATCAAATGCCAATTGAGTATCTTCTCGTTCATGGTATGCCCACCGTGAAGCTTGTAGGCAGCCAAACCGTTAACTGCTATACCCAGCAGTGCCAATGCAATCATGCCTTCAGTCATCGGCATCTCGGGATTAAACAAGCGCGGGATACTTAAACTCAACACCCAAAAAGAACCGATGATCAACACTAAGCCGTTGACCAGCGCGCCCATCAAACTCAATCGTTTATAGCCATAAGAAAAATGCCCAGTTGCATCCTTATGGCCTAATTTACCGAACAGCCAGGCCAATCCAATAGACAAGGTATCGCCTAGGTCATGAACGGCGTCGGCCATGATCGCAACGCTATTGGTGAGTAAACCGCCAATAAATTCAATAATCGTAAAGGTGAAATTAAGCCAAAAAGCCCAGCCGATACGCGAAGTGTCAGAATCGTGTCCATGGTGATGGCTATGATGATGGTTGTGGTGATGATGGTGATGCATGTCTAGCCGTTAGGTAAATCAAACGTATCCAGCAAGCCTTATTTACAGATTAATTTCAAGTATTTTAGGTCGGATGTGTGCGGTGAAAGCAATTAACGTAATCAAGATTAAGCAATAGCATAATAGGGTCAACGACCTCATTCTCGAGCATGAGGTTTTAGCCAAAGCGGCGTTTTTTTAGCTACCTTAGTGCGCAAGTCTGCTTCCAACGACCGATTCATAGATATAGGTCAACCAATCAAAGATAAACCTCTATTAATTAACACTTTTGATGGACTCATCACCGACATCTTGTATGATGAGAATTCTGTTTAACGAGTCTGTGTGGCATATGAAAAAGTGGTCAATACAACTGTTGGTAGCGATTCTTGCTCTTCAGCACGCGTTTGCCCTTGCCAATGCCAGTTGGCAGATGCAATTTGCCCAGAAAAACCTGCCTGACGACATTACGCTCATTTGCTCTGGCAACGCCATGAAATGGGTGTCGATTTCACAGTCTGACGCCTTGGGCGAATTCGTTTTTGTCGACCCCGATACCTTTATCAGTGAAGATGCCCCCCAAGTAGACTGTACCAGTAAAGTACAAGCCGACACGAATAGCACCATTTTATTCGACACTGTCCCTACGATAACCGCGCTCAGTGCTTATCGCAGTTACGTTCAGCGTTTATATCAACGCCCATACACCAGTTACCCCTATCTCACCGCACTGGTGAGAGGCCCGCCTGCATTGTCTTAATTGCATTAAAAAATCGAGTCTTTAACGCAGTTCATTACTGAATTGCGTACGCTTTTTAATTGAATAAGAGAATGTATGACTACTTACGTAAAATCTGCGCTTGCAGCCGCGGTCACTGCTGCTTTTTCTGCTCACAATCCGTTTGTTTATGCCGATGAAAACCACACTGAGGTGGTCACTGTAATAGGCCAACGCATTTACACCGAACAAGCCAAACCTCTTGATAGCGGAGAGGCTCTCGCGGCCGATCTGAGTGATGTGTTGGTGACGCTACCCGGCGTAGACGTCAATAGCAATGGCGCTGCAACCAATATCTTGCAATATCGTGGGTTATTTGGCGATCGAGTTAATGTTGAAATTGACGGTGCACCGATTACTGGTGCAGGCCCCAACGCGATGGACTCGCCTCTATCACACATTATTGGTCAGCCTGGCTTATCGGTTAACTTGTACTCTGGTATCGCGCCTGTTAGCGCAGGCGCCGAAACCCTTGGTGGTCATGTTGAAGTTAGTACCGACACCAGCGTCTACTATCACGATGAGGGACGCGTTTTTTCTCAATTACACGCCATGATGCAAAATGGCGGCGACGTTTATCACGCAAATGGTTCCTTGGGATTTGGTACCCAAGATGGTTATGCCGTTTTGTCTTTTACACGTCAAAATGCGACGGAAATGGAGGATGGAGAACACCGCCAAATCCCTAATTTTCGCTATGACAAAACCGGAGGAAAAGTGCAGTTCGGCTTGAAACGCCAGCATCACGGGATT
Organism: uncultured Alteromonas sp.; assembly: GCA_963922845.1. GTDB lineage: Bacteria > Pseudomonadota > Gammaproteobacteria > Enterobacterales > Alteromonadaceae > Alteromonas. Next base: position 56,302 of record CAWUJV010000017.1, on the reverse strand, counting down.
GACTTAAGTTATCAAACATTAGAAACAGAGGACGCAGGTACGCCTGCACTCGGCATGGATATTGTGTATATCGATGCCGATTGGTATCGAGTTAACTATCAATACACTCCAAATAACGAGACGACGTTTAACGTTGCTGTGTTTGGCAACCAAAATGAACATGGCATGGATAATGTTTCTCAACGCTCAACAATGGATCCGATGGCAAGGCTAAATACCGTCGATGCCAAATCTCTGGGTTTTGAGCTTAATATGAATACTCGCCTATCGTGGGCCGAGATAAATGCAGGCTTCGATATCAACAATGAACAGCACAATTCAACGATTACCAACCCCGTGTTAGGTAACCTCACCATCGCCAACTTCAACGATGTGAGTAGAGACCATCAGTCGGTATTCGCTGAAGTATCAGATCAGCAACATCGTTTGGGTTGGCTAATTGGTGCGAGATACACCCAAATCGATAGCAATGCAGGCAATGTAGCGTCATCGATGGCCATGATGAACCCAAATGTGGCCGCGCTGGTCGACGCGTTCAACCAAGCCGACCGAGATCTCAATCACGACATGTTAGATATCACTGTGCACACCGACTATGCGTTTAACGAAGTGTTGACCGGTTCTTTTGCGATCGGCCAGAAAACTCGCGCTCCAAGCTACACTGAATTGTACACCTGGCTGCCGTTGACGATTTCGGCAGGATTGGCTGATGGCTTTACCTACTTGGGAAATCTCGACTTAGACAACGAAACGGCCCACCAAATTGATGTGGGCTTGGACTGGCACCTAGGTGACTACACGCTATCGAGTAGCCTATTTTATCAGCGTATCGACGATTATATCGTCGGTGCACCTGCCATGAATCAACCCGCAATGATGATAGCCATGATGATGGGTAACAGGGCGCCTCTACAGTGGCAAAATGTTGATGCCACACTGTGGGGGGGCGAATTGTCAGGCCAATACCGTATATCGGATAGCCTGACACTTGATATGTCGGCGAATATTGTCAGAGGAAAACGAGATGATATTGACGACAACCTATTCAGAATGTCGCCTGATACGCTGCGCACTCAGCTGCACTATAGCGTTAATGAATATCGAATAACGCTTGAGTCAGTATTGGTCAGAGAACAAACTCGTACGTCGGCCCTACAAAGCGAACCCGCAAGCCCTGGCTATGGTTTAGTTAATATCGCGGCGCATTACCAACTCAGTACCGAGGCGACAATCAGCTTGCAGGCTAAAAATCTGTTCGATAGGGCATACCAACCTCATTTGGCAGGTATCAATCGAGTCTCTGATGTGGCAATTGCACCCGGTGAACGACTTTTTGCACCGGGTCGACAAGTCGCGCTTAGCTTCGACTATCGATTTGGTTTGTAAATACATCACCACATGGTCCAGTGCTCTTGTACGTGACTGGGCCATGTCCTTTTTGTGTTGTCGAATACATTGGGTCGGCTACACTTAACTCATATTATTTATACTGTTTACGTTTATGTTTATTGAAGACAAAGCAACAGCGCATCAACACACACAATCCATGTACGACAATACGGTTGCCAGTCTACCGAGTGATATACGTGATGTTTATGAACGTATGACACGCTGGTTTGCGAGTGCGCCTATGTCAGAAGGGATGAAAAACGTAGATGAAACGGTCAGTGACGTCGTACTCACTGACAGTCACGGTGTGAGTAAACCTTTAAGTCACTGGTTGGAAGAGGGGCCCGCCATTTTCGTTTTTTTCCGCAGTGATTGGTGTGACTTTTGTAGCTACTACATCGATTTATTTCATCGCAGCATGCCCATTTTTAAAGCGTCCAAAGCCCAATTTTTTGCGATTACACCTGAAACGACCTTTGCAACCAATGACTGGCGACGCTTCGAGCAAAAAGGCTTTCACATCATTTCTGATCCCAACTTTGAAATCATTCAAGAGTTTCATGTCGACGTTGCACTGCCTCAGTTTATTATTGATTTTTTGCATTCGGTTGATATTGACCCACCACGACTCGAACAAGAGTGGCGTATTCCGTTGACGGGCGTATTTATTGTCAATGAGGACCAAAAAGTCGCATGGCGTCTTGTCAGTCAAGACTATCGCTATCGCCCAAGTCCAAATGAGGTACTCAACGCCATCAATCAAGTTATCGCCTAGCACTCTGGCGCGCTTCGCTAGTCACTTGGCACAATTAGCAAGTGCATATCACCTCATTCCTCGATATGCTTTGATTACTGTTTTGCGATTAGGAACCCGTAATGGCAACCATGTTTTCTTTGGAAATGGGTTGGAAACTTGTCATGAGCGATATCGGCATGGATATCGAGCACGTACTACAGCAAGCCAAAATCCCCGCCGACATATTCGAGCAAGTTAATCCCAAAGCGACGTTTCAGCAGTTCGTAGATTTGTGGGAGGCATGTGAGCAAGCGTCAGGTCGACCAGATCATGCCCTGTTCGTTGGCACTGCGATTTCTCCTGAAGCATTCAGCCCAGCATTGATTGCGGCCCAATGTAGCGAAAACATGGCCATGGCGACGAAACGCTTACAGCGATTCAAGCCGCTAATCGGCCCTATGACACTGAACACCGAGTCCGTGGCTTCCGGCACTAAATACAGTATTGAAACGCTTACCGGCGAAGCTATGCCCGAGAGTTTTAGGCTAACCGAGTGTATCTTTTTGGTTCAACTAATTCGTCTGTGTACACGCAAATCTATTCGACCGGTAGAAGTGGTCTCGCCACTGGCCAAATCCATCGCCCCCAGCATAGTGGAGTATTTTGGCGTGACCCCAGTGATGGGCGACAATACGTATATTATTTTTGATGATGCCACCCTCGCTCAGCCTTTTGTAACGGCCAATAAAAGCATGTGGCATTTTCTCGAGCCTCAACTCAATACGGAGTTGAATAAAGTCACGAGTCAGCAGAGCGTGAGAGAGAAGGTAACAAGCCTACTGCTCAAACTTATTCCCGCAGGCAATGCGTCAATTGAAGCCGTCGCCGAGCGACTTTTTATGAGCAAACGTACTCTACAACGCAAACTCAATGCCGAAGGTTTTAATTTTCAGCAAGTGTTAAATGACGTGAGGCAAACCCTTGCATTGCACTATTTAAAAGATACCACGCTGCCGTCGAACCAAATTGCCTTTATGTTGGGTTTTGATGATCCCAATTCATTTATTCGCGCGTTCAGCAAATGGCAGGGCCATAGCCCAGAAGCATTGCGCAAACAAATGATTGAAGCGTAATACGTTTAATTCACCCGCCAAGGCGGGTTTAAGCGGTTCTCGCCCGCCCAGTACAGCTTTATTTTGTTACCGCTCGGGTCGTGTACTATCGCCTCTCTCCATAAGTAAGATTCATCTGTCGGCTTTTGAACGATGTCAATCCCTTTGGCTTCAAGCGATGTGACCCACTCGTCCAAAGCTTCGTGTTCAAAATAGATAACCGTAGGATTGTGACCGGCATCGGGCGCTAATATGAGTGAAAATGTCGCGTTTCCCTCGGGACACGAGAAACGTTTGTAATGGGGAGCATCAACGATTAGCGTAAACCCAAGCGTTTGATAAAATACGACTGCACTGTCCATCTCTTTGACCGGTAACGTCACTTGATTCAAATTCAAAATATCGTCCTTATAAAAAGTTAATCGAGGGCGTATCACCATAAACAAAAAACCACCAATTCGCCCTAGCATACAAAATTATTTTCAAATTCGTTCACCCCTTTTTCATTTATCGCCCGTTGAATTGAAAAAAGGGGAGAAATACCATGCATACACTTGTACAACCTGTTTCCATGCCCACAATTTCAACCAGAGCAATTGGCAGTATTGCACTTGGGATTGTGGTGACATTTGGTTTATTCATTGTCATGGCTAAACTGATTGAGCAAGACAGAGTAGAGGTACCAACGCAAACCACGGTCACGTTAGGGCCCATTATCATGGAGCCAGACGAACCTGAAACGCATAAGATTAATCGTATCAAACCCATGCCAAAGCCTGTAGAAATGCCAAAAACAGAGTTGCCCAAGGCCGAGGAGACACCCAACGAGACGTCATCTCAGTTTACGATGAACCCGATCAATACTGTAGGTGAAATCAAACTCAGCACAAACCTTGGCAATGGATTGACGGAAGGCTCAGCAACACCGATATTTAGAATTGACCCCACTTATCCCACCGACGCAGCACGCAATGGTGTCGAGGGGTGGGTACAGCTGACTTTCACGATTACACCGACGGGTACCGTTGATGACATTACTATCCTAGATGCGAAGCCCAAACGCGTATTTGACCGCGCAGCCAGACGCGCATTGAGTAAATGGAAATACAAGCCACAAGTGGTTAATGGTAGTGCTGTAAGCCAACCCAATATGAAGGTACTATTGGAATTCAAGCTCGATCAGTAAGGAGTCACTTGATGAGCTACGCCAGAGCAGGGCTGCTGGTTTCAATACGAGACTTTTTTTCAGGCTCGGCTTCGGCCGAAAGCCTGATGATGCGTTTTGTACAAAGAGACGATAAACAAGCTTTGTCGTCTTTGTACGACCAACACAATAATAAACTTTACTACTACTTATTGGTTATGTCAGACACCGATGTCGCCGCAGATGTTACACAAAAGACATGGCTAAAAGTGATTGAAAAAAAGCATTTGTATAGCGATCAGGGGAAATTTGAAGCCTGGTTGTTTACCATGGCGCGCAACACTCTGATGGACGAAATCAGAAGACAAAATCGATTTGAACACAGCGCTGATGCCGTAGATACATTAGTCTCACCCGAGCAATCGTCTCGTGACAATGGTGATTTTCACCTCGCGTTATCAACGTTGCCCTTTGAGCAAAAAGAAGCGTTTTCGTTGCAACAAGAGGGCTTCACACTCGGCGAGATCAGTCAAATCTGCCACGTCCCCGTCGAGACTGTTAAAACGCGCTTGCGCTATGCCAGAGAAAAACTGCGCAAAACGTTGGAGAATCATTGTGAGTGATATCGATAAACAATTTAATGAGGCCTATCAGCGCAGTAAACAGGCACATTCGGCGCCGCCGGGCATCAAACGTCAAGTGCTAGAAGCTGCGGACCAAAAAACCAAAAGCTACCTTCCTTTTTGGTTCAATCGCGAGTGGGCAGCGATTGGGGCGGCGTGTTTTGTTCTTGCGATCACAGTAGGTATTTTTGATTTCAAAAATACGGTGACATCACAAGGCTTACCTGAGGCAACAGAAGTTGCCCTGGAAATGCATGCGTATGAAGAGGAAGGCATCGCGTTTACTGCTGCTCATTATAGAGAACAGCTCACTGCTTATGAGAAAGATCATCAACACCGATTATCTCATCAAAATATAGCGGCAACTCGCGTGGTGATCTTGGAGCAAATGGATGAGGGCTGGATAATGTCTGATTGTCGCGACAATCACGTTGCGATTTCCAAAAGACTCTTAGCGGATATGAAAGCCAATAGTCGCATTGCACCGGGGTTAGATGTGGGTGATCAGGTCGAGCTTGCCTTGAATCGAGAGGGGTTTATTTTACATATCTCAAACAGTACGGCGTCAATGCAATGTTAAACGTGGCTTGCCGTTAGGTAAGCCATAGTGTAATTGCCATCACTAGCATGACCAAAGACAAGATAGTGAATAAACCGTTTTTCTTCTGTTCATCGCGCAAATAAGTGTGCAGAGAGCTACCGACTAATGTCCATGTAAAATTGGCACCTAAGCCGGCTAGACTAAACACGGCAATCAACATCACACTCCCTTGCAAAGCCAAATCGGGCTGTACAAACTGACCATAAGCAGAGATCAACATAAACCATGCTTTAGGATTCAGAGGGTGCACCAACAACCCACGGTAGTAACCTGGGTAATGCACGGTTTTACTCTGCATCGCCTGTTTTCTAGCATTCCACAATCCCCATGCCAAATACACGATATACAAGCTACCCAACACCTTCACTACCAACATTAGACGCGGAAAATGCTGAAAGAGCTCACCTAAACCAATACAAACTGCTATTGCCGTTAAAAAGAAACCCGACACAACACCAAGCAACATGGGAATCGTACGCTTGACGCCCACTTGCACACTTGTCCCTAGCAGTGTCAAATTCGCCGGTCCTGGGGTAAACGTCATACTCACGGCAAAGACCGTTAACAAAAAAATCGTGTCTAAACTCACTTGCGAATCTCCTGAACATAGCGTATTGATATATTCAGGCAGAATTAAAAGGTATCAAATTATTTAATTGATACCCTATCAATGAGATTTACACTTATGTGGCAACCTGACATCAACAAATCCTCCCAAACGCACCTCTACCGACAACTTGTTGATAGTCTGGCCTCCGACATTCGAAGCGGTGCTTTAAGACAAGGACAGAAACTACCCACGGTCCGCACCTTGGCCGAACAACTTGACGTCACAGCAGGAACAATTAACAAAGCTTATGCCGAAGCGGCAGAACTGGGGCTGGTAATAAAGACACAAGGAAGAGGTACGTTTGTATCGGGGTCAAAGCCTACCAAGATGCCATTACCTACGATGGTAAGTGGTGCACCAACGTCATATGACTTCACAATAAATCAGCCTGCGGATATGGATTTACAAGCTTACTTTGGTCCTCACTTGGCGCATCTGGCAGAGCAAGGGGACAACTTAATGTGGTCCTGTTACCGCGATACACAGGGTGAGCCGGCGCACAGGGAATCTATTTCTAACTGGCTAAACTCACGAGGTGCGGCGTGTCACCCAGATGATGTTTACCTACTCAATGGCGCACAGCAAGGCATGATGTCTGTTCTTATGATGTTGTGTAGTCGCGGAGATACTGTGATGGTGCAAGCGTCTACTTTTCCCGGAGAAAAAGCCCTTTTGGACATCTTAGGGTTAAAGCTTCAAGTGGTGGAAGTGGATGATAACGGATTAGACCTTGCTTCATTTGAAGCAGCCTGTGAAGCGTCGCTAAGCAAAGTGTTAATTTTGCTACCTACTGCGCATAATCCCACTGGCATAACTATGAATTTGTCACACCGCAATGCCTTAGTCGCCATTGCCCGTAAACACGGTGTGTTTATCTTAGAAGATGATCTCTACCTGCATCACGAACCCGTCGTGACCCTTCAACAACTCGCGCCAGAACGCACCTTTTTGATATCAGGTTTTTCAAAGTGTATTTCGCCCGGATTGCGCCTCGGTACACTGGTCGCACCCGCCGAATTTAAATTGTCATTAACCCGAATTATTCAAGCTCAAAACTGGATGACATCGCCAATTTTAACCACGTTGGCACACCGATTGTTGATCAGTGGAGACGTTGACAAAATTATAGCTAAGCGGCTCATTGAAAATAAAAAACGATTAGCCATCGCCCAAACCTACTTGCAAGACTATCGACTTGCCTTTGACCCGGTCAATTTACATATCTGGTTAAAACACTCACCAACGGCCAACAACGCCGAAGTCATTAGTCGTTTGCACAGTAGAAATGTCGAAGTCTTACCCTCTTCGTTTTTCTATTGCGACGGGCGTACCACGCCCCATATTAGACTGTGCCTTGGCAACCTCTCATTGGAACGAATGACCGAAGGCCTTGCCATTATTCAACAAGAACTCAAAGTGTCGGTGATGGAACGCGCCATTATCTAAAACACTTGATGCAACACCAAAAACACCGCCATGCTCACAATAGTGGTCAGCAATACGTTGGCCGTCAACCTGGCCAATACAATGGCCAGCGTTGCCGCGAGTAGATAGGGATTATCGAGGCCCAACGATAGCTGGCCTTCTGGAATAAGAACAATAGGCACCCAAATAGCGGTCAGTACCGCAGGCATCGAATAGCTCAATAAGATCCGCATCTTGTCGTTGAGCTTCAGTGGGATTTTTGGCTCTAAAAACAAATATCGACTAGCAAAAACAATAGCACTGAGCAGCAAGATAATTAGCAACGTAGTCATCGTGACTCCTGATTTAGCATGGGACGCTGACTGCCCATTCGCGTCTCGCACCAATACCCGGTAATCATGCCAAGTAGCGATGCCAGCATCAGTGCGCCAGGCACTGCCATCAATGTGAAGAATACGATACTCACGCCTGACACTAAGACAGACATGATGACTGGCGTTGTTTTAATATGTGGGACGACAATGGCAATAAAGGTCGCGGCTACCGCAAAATCAAGTCCCCAGGATTGTAAGTCGGGAAAGTAGCTGCCCGCCCAAATGCCCGCAAAACTGGACAGATTCCAAATCAGATAGAAGGAGCCACCGACGCCTGCGGCAAACCAACGGGTGAAAGCTTTGTTTGTCTGGCCACTACAGATAGCAAACAATTCGTCAGTTAACCAATGTCCCAGCAACACCCGCCAATACCAGGGTAAATGGCTAATTTTTTCACGCATAGCGACGCTGTAAAGCAGGTGCCTTGACGTGATAAAAAAGGTGGTCAACACCATAGTTCCGATGCCGATACCAGCTTTAAACATGCCCGATATCACTAACTGCGCCGAGCCAGCAAACAAGACCGCAGACATTGCTTGTGCTTCCCAAGCATTCATACCGGCGTCAATGGCATACGACCCCGCTAACACCCCCCAGGGAATGACCGCAATACTGAGCGGCAACGCCGCAATAGCGCCCTTCAACAACAATGAAAATGGGGAAATAGGCTGTTCCAACCGCTCATCCTCAAGCATACAACGAAAATTTATAGTAACCAGCTCAAATCAAGAAGCGAAGATATTATTGATACGGTATCAATATGAGTTATAACAGCAAGATTAATATCGAAACATACGTGGAAGTGAGTCTAGCTGGGCATAGCTTGTTAAACCCATCTCTGGTAATCAGCGTAAAATGTCAAAAAAGGCCGGCGCACTGGTCTACGCCGGCAAAAGGACACACATGACTACACTTTGAATTGGTTGACGATTTGCTCGAGATCTTGGGTCACCTCACTCATTTTTTCTGCATTGCGACTGCTGTTCACGGCGATTTGGCTCAGTTCAGTAGTTTGCTCAGAGATTTCGACGATACGCTGGCTAATATCAGTCCCTACGACACTTTGTTCTTCTGCCGCGGCCGCAATTTGGGTGTTAACGCTCGTCATCGTCTCAATTGACCCCGCTATCTCACCCAAACTAGTCGACGTGTCTGCGATGCTGTGCTCGACCGAGTCACTACGACTAATATTCGACTCCATAACAGACACAGCCGAACGCGATCCATTTTGCAATTTAGCGATCATCTCTTGAATCTCTTCTGTGCTGCCTTGTGTTTTACTGGCAAGGTTGCGTACTTCATCAGCAACAACGGCAAAACCTCGACCTTGCTCTCCTGCCCGAGCCGCCTCTATCGCCGCATTCAACGCCAATAAGTTGGTTTGCTCTGCGATATTTTCGATAACCTGTAACACTGCACTGATATTTTCGACATCGTGGCCAACTTGTTTTACTACCTCACTCGCTTTTTCCATCTCACTTTTGAGCTGGTCCATTTCACGACAGCTATCTTCCACTTTTACCAAGGCGGCTTTTCCATTGTCGTCGGCCTGCTGGGCGGCAGACGCAGCACTCCCGGCATTGTTTGATACTTGCTGAGCAGTTTGAGACATTTGTGTGGTCGCCGTTGCTACCTGTTCAATCTCTTTGTGTTGCCTTGCACTCACTTCTTCAATGCGAATGACTTCACTGGCAAGCTTTCCGCTCTCGGACTTCACACTTTTTGAAACGTTTTTAACACTTAAAATCAAGTGACTCAGAGACTCTAACAACCCATTGAGACTTGAGGACAATTGACCCAACTCAAAGTTATCCTTTACTGGAAGACGCTGAGTTAAATCGCCATTACCGCTAGAAAGTCGCTGAATCGAATCAGTTACCGCTTTAAGCGGCGTCAATATACTGCTCATCACGACAACACTAGCAAAGATAAGCGCGATCAAAATGATGATCGCGGCCACGATAATAGAGGTGAGGAGTTCCGCTTCTGACGCTGAGCTTTGCGCACTAAATGTAGAAACTTGTTTCTCAATTTGATCGATATAGACACCCGTCCCTATCATTAAATCCCATCTATCCAGATAAAGTGCATAGGACAACTTCGCCACGGCTTTCGTTTGCCCCAGTCTCGGGAAGTGATAATTGACAAACTCGTTACCCGATCCCACGCCATTGCGCTTACCCGCCGTAATCAGATCTCTAATTAGATACACCCCATTGACGTCTTGAAAATCGGCATAGCTGTCCCCGACTCTTGCGTCAGATGAACCAGAAAAAATGCGGATAGCGTTAGCGTCATAACCAAAAATATAGCCGTCTTCACCAAATTCCATCCGGCGCATAAGCGCAACGGCGTCGTCGCGGCTGCCGCCACTTTCGTAGATAGGTTTGATAGTGGCATACGCTATTTGCATTATGGTTTTAAGCTCAGCTTTTTTGGTATCTAACAGCAACGTCTCCGCTGTCTCGACTTCTTTGTCGATGAGATTATCCAGCTTGCTTTGAATCAGCAGCACCATCACTATCGTAGAAAGTAACAAAGGCACAATTGATACCAAAAGCAGACGGTTGCGAACCGAAATCTTGTCGAACATTGCAATGCTACCTTTCGAATAAAAACTGAAGTGATTCCTTAAACCTAGTTCACTTCAGGCACTTTGCAAAAATGTAAATAGATCATTATCAATATGTTCAAAAAATAAAAATGAGTCTTGCTAATAAAAAAATGCTCACTTCTTCTTCAGTGTGTAGCTGAATCGCGACACATGTTCAGAAAAATTCATCGCCCTACGCCACGAAAAAGCACAAAAACCTTTTAAAACAATAATTTAAAAAGTTGGCACAACACTCGCTATACCCACTTCAATTTAGGCAACCAAACCACCAGGAGTAGGACCAATGAAAAAATTAGTCTTGTTTACTGCATTGGCGTTGAGTACCGGCGCATTTGCGAACGAACAACAATGGCAACAAGAGGCGCATGATGCATGGGTGGCTGGGAAAGTCGAAACCACATTATTGCTCAATGGCAACCTCAATTCTTTTTCAATCGAAACGCGCGTTGATGAGGGAATCGTCACGCTCAGTGGTGATGTTGATACTGACGTCGAAAAAGCCCTAGCAGAAGAGTTGGTGCTGTCGTTGTACGGCGTAAAAGATGTCGATAATCAAATTACTATTGCACAACAAGAAGATGAGATAGCCAGTATTCCCGAGCTGCAACGAGACATGCTTGATGCAAAAGTCGAAACCGTCGTCAAAACACGCCTACTGTTAGAGGCATCAGTCAGTGGCTTGGAGATAGATGTTGCAGCAGATGATGGCGTTGTCACACTTGAAGGTGAAGTAAATACAGACGCGGAGCGTGAATTAGCTTTGGCTATTGCTCGCAATACTAATGATGTGACAACCATCATCGACAAACTAGTTACAGGGTCGTAAACCGTTCAATGAGCTAGCACACGGAGGTGCTGCTCGCCATTTACTACCACTCTTCCCGTTTTCAGTTTGGGTTTGCACATGGACGTGTGACCCGCTTCCTTTTTGTCGCCAAACAGAGACAGTGTACTAGAAGTTCGAGTCGCAATGCATTTAGGCGGCCATTCCCTTTGACGCCAACCACGCTTTTGCTTGGGCTTCTGTATCAAAAAAGGCATGAGGGATGTTGGCGCCGTTTAGCATTCTTTCAAACTGATGCTGGGCGCTCTGTGCAACCACAGACCGTCCAAGCACAATAGCAGAGCATTGAAGACCACTGGCAAACGCGACCTCCATGGCTGCGCTAAGGGTGGTTTCCGCTTCGGGAATGAATAAGCTCTCGCCCTCGGCGATAACGATATCAAACCAAATATCACCCGCGCGGTTCTCGATATGCTTGCGATATTCGTCAATAAAGCTCAAAACGAATTCTTCATTCCACGGGCCGCGAGCGAGCACTCGGGTCACTTGCCCGATGGTTGAAATGGAGAAGCTGCCGTGGATTGACTGCATCACGATACTCCGATTACTCGCCGTTTTTGTTTACTGAGTATTCAATATACCTCAGTTCACCCAATTAAAACCACTTTATATTCATGGTTACTTGAGCGTTACGCGGACGACCCGGGAAATATCGGTCACCACTAAACCCTGAAAAATCAGCTCGCTCGGCATAGCGCTTATCAAACAAATTTTGCACCCTTACACCAAGTTCAAACCAGTCGTTCACCATCCACTGTCCATACAAAGCGAATACATTGTGGCCCGCATACTGATGCAAGTTCTCAGGATCAGTAAAATAATCACCAACATGCTGCCATTCCAATTGAGCTTGTACGCTATCTACAGGCTGGAAACCTAACACACCATTGACGAGCCAGCGTGGGGCAGTGTCAATGTCATTGCCTTGAATTTGTATATCGTTCAAGCGTTGCTGATGGCGATAAGTTTGACGACTGTAGCTGCCGTTGAGTTGTAAAGACCACTGTGAGGTTAAATCGGCGTTGAAACTCAGCTCTATGCCTTGATGACGGGTCTCTCCATTGCTCAGATTGAAGAAGTCACTGTCGCGATAAATGACATTATCTTTGTCTAACTGATAAACCGAAGTCACCAAAGACCAGTTATTGCGGAATGTCTTCAGACCAATTTCAAATTGCTGTGCGTCAACACTGTCCAAGTCAGCCAGTACTTGGGCACGTTGCAATCTGAACAATTCAGTCGCCTGAGGCGCTCGATATCCTTTGGCAATATTGGCGAACACGCGGGTGTCAGATGACAGCGCGTAAGTGAGACCTAGCTTTGGCGAGAATGCGCTAAAAGACACGTCATCTGACGCTGGACGACTGTATCGACAACCGCCAAAACCGCATTCAGAGCCGTCCTCGCGAGTCCGCCCAGTCAACATGTTATTGGTGTAGTCATACCCCATGTGTTCCCAGCGGCCACCAATGGTCGCCGACAACTTATCCCACGTCCCTACAATGTTTATGTAAGGCGCAATTTGCGTGGCATCGACCTCGTAATCGTAATGCAAACCAACCGGTACGGTTTCAACCAAAAAGTTTGACCCTTGCGTGGGCTCATTTTGAAACTGCCTCAGCGCGCCTTGGGTGTACTCTGCGTCAAGTCCCCACTGCACGGTATAGTTGTTGTTTAGTGCAAAGCGAAAGGAGGACAATACCCCCACACCTTTTTGATCATTTTCCTCAATTGGTGTGCCAGGTAAAAAGTGCATCAAAAAAGCCATATCTTGGTTTCGAATATACGGCGTAACACTGATATCAATGTCATCTAGCTTCGTATCCAAACGAGACCAAAGCCGAAAGGATTCAGCTTTTCGGTATGCACCCAGATTGACGTTTTGACGGGATAACGTTTCATCCTCAAAACTATTTTCACCTACAACAAAACCCGCCGTATCTTGGTCGAGGTGGGTATAAGTAAACCCGGTTGTCAGTGAGTATTGAGTCGCATCGAATCGATGACGGATGTTGATTTTTTGCTGGTCGAACCCTTCACCATCGCGATATCCGCCGTCTCTGGCAATACTCGCATTCACACCAATACCGCCAGAATCGAGCGAAGTGCCAGCTCGAAGTCGGGCACGACTGTACCCAAAGCTGCCCCAATCTAGGCCAACGCTCGCATTATCTGATGTGGTATCCGGCGTGATTACGTTAATCACCCCATGAATCGCATTCGAACCATACAAAGGTGATACAGGCCCTTTGAGCACTTCAATCCGTTGCGCCATTTCAGTGTGAGCCTCAAACAGCTCATTGATGTTACAAAAACCCGCAGCACGCAATGGAATATTATCCTCAGCGATAAGTAATCCCCCGCATGCTCCTGCTCCCGTTAGAACGGGTGAACGCAGTGCTGGCAAGTACTCTTGTCCATTGCCTCTTTGAATATTGGCGCCCGCGACCTGACGCAGTAACTCTTGCACGTGATTAGGTGAAATCAGATTAATTTGCGTCTCAGCGATATCGTCTATGACAAACGGTAGCTGGGCCTCAACCACTGCATCTCTTGTTGCCGTTGTAACAACGCGCTCAATTTCCTCTGCCCCAACGGGCTGTTCGATTGATTGTCCGTGGGTAGGTGTCGTTACAATAGATGCCAATCCTAGGGCAATGAGCACGTGGCTACACTTATTTAAATTCTGTATTACCATTAAATCAATTCACTTTGTGGCTATGGTTTTAATACGAATGGGGCGTGAATCATAGCTGACATCAATAGTTGATTATTGCGAATTGAAAGTCGCGATCAGCGGCTCACTCATCCAGAGTAGGGTAAAAAACAAAGGGTAACCTTACCACAGGAGAACGTCATGTCTGTATGCGAAGTAACGCAGTTATGGGTCAACCAATCTGATTTACACGATATCACTGCTCATCAGTCTGTTATCGATACCGATTCACTGCAAGCAGGCGAGGTCCTGTTACAAACCGAGAGTTTTGGCTTTTCGGCGAATAACATTACCTACGCAGCGCTTGGCCACAGCATGGGATATTGGGGCTTTTTCAACGCACCAGACGGCTATGGTATTGTTCCTGTATGGGGATTTGCGGTGGTTGCTGCATCGAATCACCCCGACGTCGCAGTTGGCGAAAAGCTATTTGGCTACCTACCGATGGCAAGTCACTGGGTTGTCGCACCGGGCAAAGTGACAGACTTTGGTTTCCACGACAAACACCCACAGCGAAAAAGCATCAGCCCAGTCTATGACAACTATTTACGTTGCGCTAAAGACCCCGGCTACAATCCATCAAGGGAGACGTGGCAACTCAACTTCCGCCCCTTATTTATGACCTCATTTGTATTGGATGACTTTGTGGGAGAACATCTCAATCACGACACCCTCATCTTGTCGAGCGCATCGAGTAAAACCGCTTTTGGTACGGCTCATTTGTTAATGAAACACAAAGCGAATAGGCAACATGATTATAAAGTAGTTGGCCTTACCTCTGCGTCAAATGTTGAATTTACTGAGTCACTTGGCTGCTATGATGCCGTCTATAGCTATGACGATTTGGCCAAGATAAGTGGAGTAAAATCGGCGTGGCTACTCGACTTTGCTGCCAATGGCACTCTGATGGAGAATCTTTCAACGGCCTTGGGCGAGGCGCTATCGACCATTACCTTGATTGGCGCCACGGATTGGGATGCATCACAAAAACCAAACAAAAAAGCACTAGACGCAGAGATATTTTTTGCCCCGGCTCAAGTAAAGAAACGCACAGAAGAATGGGGGCAACAAGGCTTTTTAGGTCGCTACAGCGAAGCGTGGCAGAGTTTCGCTGTGCAGGTTGCGCCTTTCATGCACCCTGAAGAGGTAACCGGAGTCGCGGCAATGAGCCAGTTATACAAGGATACACTCAGTGGTAAGGCGGATACCAAAGCGCTAAATACCGTCACCTTTTAGCCCAAGGCGAGAGCAACGTGAGACCGCGGCGTAGCCGCGGCCTCCTTTCTACTATTTTGCTAGCTCGTCAAGAATAGCGAACAGTACATTCGCACCGATACGAGAGACTTCGGTGTCATAAAGATGCTCTGTATTGACACCCTCTTGACCACCAGCCAGATCACTAATCGCACGAACAATCATCCAGTCCACATCATTGATAGTACAGACCTGTCCCACTGCGGCGGATTCCATTTCGGTGACTTCGGCGTTAAATACGTCACGGGCCCATAGACGGTAGTCGCGATTATCCATAAATACCGACCCCGTGATGCCGTTGCCGCCGACAGACAATTGCGCTTCGCGTTCACCTAATACTCGCTGCGTAGCCATACTATCAAGGGCGCGTTGTGCGGCGCTTAACAAGCGAGGCGTCGCCGAAAAGTAAGCGGTATCTTGCGGCTCGTCCATGCCGTCTTTGATAATCAACACCTCATCCGGATGGATAAATTCAAAGGGCTTGTAGTTGGGGTAGTGGGGATCCTTCGCCTTACGTTCAGGTTGTTCTGCCATGAATTTTGCGTAATAGGAAGGCAACACATACTCACCGGATTGCTTATCAAAATTGGTATAAACACTCTCATCGTGATAGTACCAACGGGCAGGTACAATCACGTCACCAGGCTGCCAAGCGGGATTCACTGCTCCCGCAATACCCATGTAAACCACTTGTTTGATCGGGAAATAGTCCAATGCCATTTGCATCGACATAGCCGCATTCGCAATACTCATTCCAGTCGCAAAAACAACGATAGGCTCATCGTGATAATATCCGAGGCGATACGTTATCCCTTTGAACGTTTGAGTCTGCGTAATCTGCGCAGCAGGATCGCTGTCGATGCGTCCCAAAATTCCTTTCATTTCGGGACCATACGCAACCACGATTGCCGTCATAGAGGGCTGCTCAAATTGTGTAGGACCATAACCTATCGAAGTCGGTGTATCGGACGTGCTAACACAACCACTCAATGTCACAAAAGAAAGAACAAAAAAGATATACAGAAAGGGGCGAAACCTAGACATTTTTGAATACTCATTAACACTACTAGCCTCCCACCATATCAATATCTTATGGGAAATCCAGCATCAATCTCGATATTTGCAAAAGCCTTTATCATTGACCTACTACCTGCTTTATAGAGGTGCATAGGTGCACTTTTTTGGTACGGCGCAACGCGTTTTTTGTACATTACTTGCGCTTCACACCTACCTACTAAATAATAGGGACGCAAGTGAACAGGAGGGGTAAATGAATAGACGAGAACAAATCATCAAAGAGGCAGAAGATCGAGCAAGGGTTGGCGGATACGGCCATTTTAGTTTTCGTGAAATTGCCGATGCAATTGGAATCAAAAGCGCCAGTGTGCACTATCACTTTCCGACCAAAGCAGATTTAGGTGCTGAACTGGCTCGTCAGTACACTGAAAAATTTATGCTATCGCTTGAAAACGCGTCATCAGAATCTGATGAAAATTCACCGTCGGCATTGGATGTGTTTGCACAACAATTTCGTCATTCACTCGTTATTGATAAGAAAATGTGTCTTTGCGGCATGCTCGGTGCGGAGTCGGATGCTCTACCTGAAGCCGTACAACAAGAGACCAAAGCGTTTTTTGAGAAGAACATTGAGTGGTTGACTCGCGCCCTTACAGATGAACAATCACTCACTGCTGAGCAAGCACACAAAAAAGCCATTAAAGCGATTAGTATTCTTGAAGGTGCACTACTCCTCAGTCGCACTTTAGGTGATAATAGCGCTTTTGATCTTGCCACTGACCAATTAGATCAGATCTAGACATTACGCCGACACCCTCAGGATTTTATCGATGACCGAAGATACCCCCAAGCGCCTCAACAAGTATATCAGTGACACTGGTTTTTGCTCTCGCCGTGAAGCTGACAAATTGATTGAGCAAGGGCGCGTCACGGTTAATGATGCCAAGCCAGAATTAGGCACCAAGATCTCGTCAAAAGACAGAGTTAAGGTCAACGGCAAGTTGATTGGTGCTGTCGCTAAAGATAAATCGGACCGTGTCTATATTGCTTACAACAAGCCCATTGGTATTACGTGCACCACCGAACGCCATGTAAAAGGGAATATCGTTGATGCTATCGGCCATAAGAAACGCATTTTCCCCATTGGTCGTCTGGATAAACCGTCTGAAGGCCTCATTCTGCTGACCAGCGATGGTGATATCGTAAATAAGATTCTGCGGGCTGAAAACGCTCACGATAAGGAATACGAAGTCACCGTCAATCAGCCTATTAGTGAACGTTTTTTGCAAAAAATGGCGAGAGGTGTGCCCATCCTTGGTACGGTAACCAAACCCTGCACACTGAAAGCTCGCGGCAAGTTTAAGTTTAATATTGTTTTGACCCAAGGCCTCAATCGTCAGATTCGAAGAATGTGCGAATTTCTTGGATATGAAGTCACAAAGCTTAAGCGCACTCGCATTATGCATTTGGAGTTGGGTACCCTAAAACCTGGCCAATGGCGCGATCTTACCAAAGCCGAAATGCGCCAACTCAACGCCGCCTTAAAACACTCGTCAAAGACCGCTCAGTAAACTGCGCCGCCAATGGCGCAATCAGCAAGAATCTTGTCACCTTTTGCAAGTGAAAATCGCACTAAATAGGCTATGATTTAGTCTATTTAGTTGGTGGTATCCCGCATTACACAAGCCATCGACTAAGCCGATACTAATCCGCTATTAAAATAATCGATGCAAAGCGCTGTGATCTATCGATACGGATTGGTATTAAGCCCGGCTGACAACAATGCAAAAACTCTTATATCGCGGCCGGTCAATCTAACAGGTTAGAGGGGATGTTATGAAGTTGCAGGTTAACGGCGAAAGCCATGAAGTGGATGTAGATGAAAGTATGCCACTACTTTGGGTACTGCGTGATGAGCTTAAAATAACCGGGCCTAAATTTGGCTGCGGCATTGCTATGTGTGGTGCATGTACCGTGCACGTTAACGGTTTGCCACAGCGTTCGTGTTCACTGCCTGTTGGTCAGGTAAGAGGCAGCGTTACGACAATCGAAAACGAAGGGACACCAGATGCTCTGAGCCTTGTCCAACAGGCCTGGGTCGACCATCAAGTCGCCCAATGCGGATACTGCCAACCGGGGCAGATCATGTCAGCAACCGCGCTACTGAGAACCAACCCAAACCCCGATGACCAAGCCATTGATATCGCGATGTCCGCGAATCTGTGTCGTTGTGGCACCTATCCTCGAATTCGCGAAGCGATCAAAACCGCCGCAAAACGATTACAGGAAGGTGCGGCATGAGCAAACTAGGCACTATCACTCGTCGAACCTTTTTGATTGGGTCCGTTGCACTTGGTGGCGGCGTACTTTTTGGCTACTACAAATACAAACAACCTTATGCGAACCCGCTAGAAAAGGATATCGGCCCCGGTGACGCCACACTTACTCCTTATGTTTTCATCAATGCTGCAGGTATCACAGTCATCGCGCCACGCGCAGAGATGGGACAAGGTGTCCGAACCACATTGGCCACACTGGTTGCCGAAGAGCTCGACGTCAATGTCGAGGACATTAACGTGGAACATGGGCCGGCATCAGAGGCGTACTATAACGCCGCAGTACTAGAAGAAGGTACGCCATTCCCGCCCCACGATAACAGCGCATTGGCGCAAAACGTGCGAAGCTTTATGGCTGTGCCTGCCAAGTTTTTTGGTATGCAAATCACAGGCGGCTCATCTTCGGCAAAAGACGCCTATGAGAAGATGCGCATCGCAGGGGCTGCGGCCCGCTATGCCATACTTGAGGCCGCCGCGGTCAAATACCAAATTTCAGTGTCAGCACTTGGCACCAGCAATGGTCACGTCATACTGCCGGATGGCCAACATATACCTTACGCCGAGTTGGCCACCTTAGCTGCTTCAGTTGATCTGCCAAGCGACGTGACGCTGAAACCCAAAAGTCAGTGGTCACAACTGGGCAAAAGCGTCCCGAAAATTGACATGCCGGACAAGGTAGCAGGCACAGCCACGTTTGGTATTGATGTTATGCAAGAGAATATGTTGTACGCCACCATTAAGATGAATCCTCATCTGGGCGCAGCAATGAACAGTTTCGATGCCTCTGACGCACTGAATATGCCCGGTGTAAAACACATTTTTGCGATTGGTGACAAAGGCGTCGCCGTTGTCGCGACTAATACTTGGTATGCCTTTAAAGCCGCGGAGAAAATCACATTCGATTGGCAACGTTCTCCCTATCCTGAGACCACCGAAGGCTTGTTTGCTCAAGCAGAACAAGCGTTTGATGGCGAACAAGACAGCCAACAACGCAATGATGGTGATGTAGACGTCGCGCTTGCAACAGCCGGCGACGCCACAGTGTCACGGGAATACAGAGCACCTTTATTGGCCCACGCCACTATGGAGCCAATGAATGCTACCGCGCTGTTGTCTCAAGGTAAACTCGATATCTGGGCCGGTAATCAAGCTCCGACTTTTGCCGTTCAAGAGGCAGAGCGAGTAACAGGCATCGCCAAAGATAACATCCGTGTTCACACCACATACTTGGGCGGTGGTTTTGGTCGTCGGGCCGAGATGGATTTCATTGTGTACGCCGTTCAAGTGGCCCAGCAGCTGGAAGGCACACCGGTCAAAGTTACCTGGACACGGGAAGAAGACATGACCCACGACGGCTATCGTCCCTTTGCGATTGCGCGAATGAAGGGGGTCGTAACCGACAACAAGATTACAAGTTTGGATGTAAAAATGTCATCGCCGTCCGTTATGGAATCACAAATGGGCCGGTTAGGCCTGTCGATGCCGGGTCCCGATGCCACCATAGTGCAAGCTGCATGGGACCAGCCTTACATGATAGAAAACTATCGAGTCACTGGTTATCGCGTTCCTCATGGGATACCGGTGAGTTCGTGGCGTTCTGTTGGCGCATCACAAAATGGCTTCTTCTGTGAATCAATGATGGATGAACTTGCCGTTGAAGCGGGAGTCGATCCCGTCGAGGCGCGGCTTAACCTTGTTGAACACGAACCGAGTCGGCGCGTGATTGAAGCGGCTGCAAAGCTTGCAAACTGGGGACGATCCCTGCCCGCCAATCGCGGGCTCGGTTTTGCCTTTGTCACGTCTTTTGGTGTACCTGTGGCTGAAATCATTGAAGTAGAAAACACGCCTAACGGCATCAAAATTCTCAACGTTTATGCCGTTGCAGATGTCGGTATCGCCCTTGACCCAAGTAACATTGATGCCCAACTTATTTCCGGAATTAATTTTGGCCTAGCCGCCGCCATGATGGGCGAAATTACCGTCAGTAATGGACAAGTTAGGCAAACGAACTTTCACAATTATGATTCGATTCGTATGTATCAAGCACCACAGATACACACGCAAATTCTCGAAAATAGCGAGCACATCAAAGGCATTGGTGAGCCGGGTACACCACCTGCTGCACCAGCACTAGCCAATGCTATTTTTGCCGCAACCGGTCAGCGCATTAGAGAAATGCCAATGAACAAACACATCAAGTTTGTATAGGAGCAGACAAATGACACTACGATGGTTTTTCGGTTTTCTCGCTATCTCTGTGAGCAACCTTGGTTTCGCGCAAGACGACCAAGAAGGCCTTGTCTATTGGCAAAAACTTTACGAAGTATTCTCTCATCCAAGATGTGCTAATTGTCATGTACCCGAAGACAATCTACCGAGATGGTCTGGGCCCAGTTACGGTGAAACGCGAGTGCATGGCATGAACATTAATGCCGGTATAAGCCGGATTGGGGCTGACTCAATTATTTGCAGTACATGTCACGCTAAAACCAACTCTGATGAGCCCCATGGGCCTCCTGGTTCGGCCTTGTGGATGCTTGCACCTGTGCAGATGGTTTGGTGGGAGCAAAGCGCTAAACAAATTTGTGAGCAAATTAAAGATCCCATGAGAAATGGCGGACGGGACCTCGACGCTATCGCGCAGCACATTCGCCATGATGAACTTGTACACTGGGGATGGGACCCGGGCCCGGGACGAGAACCCGCGCCATACAGTGCTGAGGAGGCGGCCGACTTCGTCGCCTTGTGGGCGGCAGCGGGTGCGCCTTGTCCTGAATAATCACGAATGTGCTCATGTATTAACATGAGCACGTTGTCGCGTAAATGTGGAATAAAGTACATTGCACCATGCCAGACCTTTGGTATAGTTCCGCGATTTCGTTGACGGGGCTTTCATGTTCACACGTGTCATTGTGTATTGTATTTTATTGGCTATGACGCCTATAACCTTCGCGGGCGTATCCCTAGACAAACATACCATCGTCTATCAAGGCGAAATTAACGCTATCAATAACCAACGCGTATACGACCTCTATCAAACCGCGAATGAGAAACCCACCACACTTGCCATCACCAGCGGCGGAGGCAATATCGATTTAGGTATGGACCTTGGTGAATTTATCTTGACTCATCATCTGGACGTTCGCATTGAGCAATTTTGTTTCTCATCTTGCGCAAACTACGTGTTTACGGCAGGTCACACCAAGTGGTTGGGAGAGAACGCTATTTTGGGTTGGCATGGTGACGCTGCCTCGGCCTATTGGCGCGACAGCGATATCGATGCCATGGTGACACACCTCAACGGCATGGAACGACAAGCAAAATGGCGAGAATTGCGAGAGCACTATGATCAAGTCATCGAGATTTCAACCCAACGGGAAATCGCTTTTTTTAAACGAATTGAAGTGGACCATGCATTGCTTACAATTGGGTTGTCAAAAGACATCGCAAAAGCGGCAAAACGTTATCAAGTACGCGGCTGGACGGCCACACCTGCACTATTGACAAAAATGGGAGTAAAAAACCTCAAACCCATCACAACACCTTGGTATCCAAAAGAAAACCCGACATTCCCACTGCTCATTTTGCAGTAGTGAAATGTAAAGATCACAAATTAATCACGAATGATAATTGATCTCATTTAGATTATTAATTACTATGCCGCTCCTTTTCATGAATGGAGTTGGTATTGATGGCGCAAGACTTTGCCCGTAGTAAAATATCTGAATCGATTTTGAAGTCGATGTTCGTCGCTGGTTCAGCGTTAACCCTAGTCGCGTGTGGCGGTGGCAGTGGTGGTAATACTGCACCAGATTTGGCCGATTCCTCTCTCTCGTTTTCAACGCTTGAAGATACAGCTGTGTCGGGTACGGTCTCTGCAACCGACGCAGATGGTGACACGCTTGGCTTTTCAATCGGGACGAGTCCGAGCAATGGCAGCTTAACGGTTAATCAAGATGGAAGTTTTACTTACACACCCGACGCCAACTTCTTTGGGGAAGACGTTGCAACAATTTCCGTGTCGGACAGCATCGCATCTGTAACGGCAACGCTTTCTTTTTCGGTTTCCAATGTAAACGATTTACCCGTTATCACTACCTCTTCGTTAGTCGTCGGCAGTAACGGTCAAACAAATGGTGTCGTAGAAGCAACCGACATAGATGGTGATGCCCTAATATTTGCTGTAGACACACAACCTCAGCAAGGCACAGTTGAGATCAACAGCTCAACGGGTGAATTTACATTCACGGCAAATGAACTGGCCACAGTCGATGATAGCTTTATAGTCAGTGTTTCTGATGGCATTGGTGCTCCCGTCACTGCCACCATTGCGCTTGGTGCATCCTATGTTAGCAATGAAGACAAGCTGACCTACTACTACGCGTCGTCTCATTCACACATAGCGCAAGCCGAAGCCATGATATTGAGTGATGGGGATAACGATCAGCTCCAGATCAGCGATGCCGAAGTAGCAGAAGACGCGTATATCAATATTGCGGTGGGTTATGCTCAAGGTGGTTTCCCAACACTCAGTCAGCAAACCATTACCGAAAAAGTGCTAACTCGCCAAGGCAAAGCTGAGGCATATCGTCTCAGTGCAAATCAACTAGATAGCCTTGGGCAAACTGAAACTGCGAGAGCTTTCCGCTCTTCTGCACTGGCAGAACAAAACGCTTACGTCGCGGAAATCGGTTTAGATAACCTAAGCTCAAATGACGCCAACTTTTATCGCGCTCTGATTGAAGAATACATCGCTGCCGATGATTTAGAATCAGCGACTAACCTTCTCAATGTCGTGCGCATCTACGCTGATGCATTGTCAGACCTTACACAAGAACGCACCACTGCTCATGGTCGATTTGACGTGGTTGCGAGAAACTTTTTAGCGAGCCGCGTTGAGGCGTATGCGTCAGACCAATCAACACTTAACTTTGATGCCATAGTATTGGCCATTGATTTTGCGACGCACATTGCCGATACCACCAGTTTTAATGAAGTAGGTGGAAATAATTACTTTACCAATCGCACACTGACACTGGTAGAAACTACTCGCTCAGCTTACGCAGTGAGTTTACAGGGTTCGGATGAGCAAAAATCAGTATTGCTCGACAAAGCTAAAACCCTACTGGCACGCAGTATTGCGATGTATGTGCCAGCTGACTACGACGACGATTATAGTTTCCCTGTCGCCGATTATGCGGATGAAACCCTGCGCCGTTACCCTACTGGTATTGGCTTGCTAGCTGGTCCTTTTGCTGCGCTTTACCCAGACTATATCGCGACCAATTCAACCGACACCGTCCTTGGTAATTTGCCCTTAATGCTAGTTGAGGAAGAAGAGGGCTCAAGTGATAGAGATACAAAAAATGCCTACCGTGACCACTACGCCTATAGCATTGTGGCGGCGGCCGTAAACGGCGAAGACATTACGCCCATTATCAACGACCTGACGACCACCTTCACTACAACGTATGATGACACCGTATTGGTGGTTGAAGCGCTAGTTGAACAAGATGACATCGGCTTTATCGACAAACGCGCTGCGTGGTTCCTGCATTATGCGGGGCTAGATGCACAAGCTCGTGACGTTATTGAAGCAGCGATCGATACCCTTGCTACTGACGCCTATTTTGCAGATGTTGGATACAACGTTGATGGCTTAGTTGAAAACCAAGGCTGTAGCCGTTTTGTTCAGCTATTCGGAGAATTCGGCGGCGAAAATGCAACACAAACTGCCCTATATGGCGAGTGTTTGAACTTGGTCTCCACCTATTTTGGTGATGATAGCAGCGCGTCTGAATCGCAAGCCATGAACGCGTGGGTTAACGCTGCAGTCATCCAAAAGACGCTGGGTAATGATGACGCCGCGAATGCTGCATTGGTCACTGCGACAAGTGCCGTTGAGCTTAATACAGATATTGATGATTTATTCGGTGGCAGAATTTACATTGCCAATACCCATGCGTCACTTGGCAACTTGAGTATAGCCGCCAGTCAGTTTACTGCCTTAGCGAATGACGCGATGACACGAGTCAACGCCACCAGCGATATCGAAGATAGAGTCGAACTGGTCGATGACATTTTGGGTGAACTCGAAGAGGTCTTTGAGCCCGATGACAGTAACGCCTTCTTACACATCGACTACCTTGTGCTGGCAACGCAAAAACACGCTGGGACGAATGACGAATATGCACAAGCTATGGCTGATATTAGAGCCACGGCCAAAAGTCTACTGGATAATCTTTTAGCCGCGACATCGGACTTTGCTGATAGCGAAAAAGTGGACTTTTATGAGGTATTTATTGAGCAATACGCGTGGTTAGGTGAGTTTGATGCCGCTAACGCATTGGCCGTAAACGATATCTACACTAGCGCGGACCGTGAAACCTTATTTGCCACGATAGCCGAAACCATGGCAAATCGGGACGACTTCCCAGCGTCTGCGGTGGCAAATGTCGACACCGACCTTGACGGTTTACCTAACTTCTTCTTACAGAATGCATCAGATGAAGACATTGAATCATCGGGTTTAGCTATCGATAACGATGCGGACAATGATGGCATTACCGACCCCAGCGACATCAACCCATTAGATCAAGATTAAGTAAAGGTAGTCTCCCATGAAATATGCAGCCCCTTGTGGGCTGCTGTTATCTGCATTGGCCGTTTCACATAATACCAATGCCCAACAGCAGCAGGAACCAATCACTCAAGCGAGTGATTTTTGCGTATCTGAAAGCGCATTAGACAGGATGACCGAAGCCGAGCGTAAAGCGTGTGTTCAAGAACAAGAAGACGCCAAGCGCATAGAACGGATTCTCGTACAAGGTCGATTTATCGGATTACAGGTACCTGAAATAGAGGGCCGGTTCTCTCTCGATAGAGACTTCATCGAATATACGCCCCGTACCGGCGGGGATTTCACAGAATTATTGGGTTTATTGCCCGGTGTAGTGCTTGGTGCAGAGCAGTTTGACGCCAGTGAACAGGGCGAAATTCAGGCTCAGCGTGTATCTATTATGGGGGCAGAAGCCTGGCAAACTGGCTTTTTTCTCGACGGTATGAATTTTAACAGCCGCCAAGATCCGAGTTCATTTCGCGCCAATACCACGCAAATTAATGACGTAGATGGCACGACGCAAACCTTCAACATCAATCAACAAATTATCGATAGCATTACGGTATACACCAACAATGTACCGGCTCAGTACGGTAGCTTTAGCGGTGGTGTTGTCGATGTTGAAACGCGCGAAAGTTACAAAGATGCCGAGTTTGGCTTCAACTACCGCACCTCTCGCAGCGACTGGAATCGTTATAAGACATTCTTAGCCGAAGATGTAACCGAAGGGGACAGCGAAGCACCCGAAGAACCTGCATTTGAGAAGCAAGTCATCAATATGAACTTTTCCACCGCCTTGAGCCAGCATCACCATTTGCTCGTAGCGGCTAACTACACGAAAAGCGACATTACCGAGCTGAGCCTGAACCAACCGATTTTAACTGAGCGTGAAAATGCCAACGTATTGGTAAAGCTAACTCAGCGTAACTTGTGGGTCGATAAACTGACCCTAACAGCAAATTACTCACCTTATGAAAGTAACGACATCATTCGCAATGCAATAGACAGTGATTTTTCAATCGAAGGCGGCGGCATTAGCAGTAGCATCAAACTGGAACACGGCTTCGATTCATTTACTCTGAAGAGCCAACTGAGTTTCGCCGAAAGCTACAATTCTCGTTACTCACCACCGCATTTTTATCCATGGGCAAAAGCCCGTGGTCGAGAATGGGGAATAGGGGATCCTACGCAAGAAGCCGCGGTGTCTAACCAAGGTGGTTATGGCGATTTGGAAAAAACTCAACGCACTTATTTTTTGGACAATCTTGTCACGTTTGATGAATTTGAATGGCTTGGTGTCGAGCATAAAATACAAACTGGACTGCAATATAGTAACGAGTCTCTGGAGCGAGAACGTTTCTATGATACTTACCGCTACAACTCTCCAATAACTGGTGTCAGCAATCTAAATTGCAACGGCGCGGTTTTCGATTGTGTCGAGCTCACTACGGCTATCTCGATAGAGGAACTGGAAACGCAACTGGGTGCGCCTCTCGATTTTACCAATCCAGAGCACGTTTTAGCCTATTCCAATATTGTCACAACCGCCCCGCAATACTTTGCTATTCGCAGTGTGTACCCGCAAGAATATATTGATGTTAACGTGCAAAACGCTTCCTTTCATGCAACAGACAGTATGGATCTAGGGGATGTAACGCTAAACGCGGCAGTTCGCGTTGACTATGACGATTTCTTGCAAAACCTTAATATTGCCCCACGTATTAGCGGCGGTTATCGGCTGTTTGGCGATAGTGACAAACTGATCACCTTTGGTATTAACCGCTATTATGACACCAACTTATTGTCCTACGCCGTACGCGAAGCCCAGTTGCCGTTTCAACTAGAGCGCCGAAGCATCGATTTAAGTGGTCAATTACAAGGTTGGTCGCCGCTTTCAGGTGGCAGTGATTTTCGATACCGATTCGATAATTTAGCCACACCATTCAATGATGAACTTGTATTGGGCTGGAAACAAGGCACCGATTGGGGCAACTATGCTTTCGAATATGTGAAGCGCTGGCGACGAGACCAAATTGGGGTCACAGGCGATCCTGTGTACAACGAACAAGATGGATACTTCTACCGTGTTCAAGCCAATAATGGCAAAGGGCAAAACGACAGACTTTCCTTCTCGTGGGCATGGCAATATGACACCAATAGTTTCTGGTTCAACACGACGTATCAAATCAGCGAAGAGGTGACCTTCGAAGAAGAAGACGTTAACGTAGCGCCGATAGATGAACTGATTATCTTACGCACGGGTAGCGAAGAAACCGGTTTTGTATTTGAGGAAACCACGTTAAATAACTTAGCACTTGCCGAAACCGAGTTTTCCCAACCGTTGGCATTTAATTTAGGTTGGACCGCAGGCTGGAGTGAGTCGTTTACCACGAGCGTTACGGGCTCTTATCGACAAGCTTTCGATGACTACGTCTTAACCGACGAAGTGGAGTCGAGTGGTCAGCTGTTGCGAATTTGCTCAGTGTGTGATGGCGAGGAAGTATTAACTGTCCCGGTGTACCAATTAGTCAATTTACCGAGTCGATTCTTGGTCAATGCATCAGCAACATGGGTACCCGAAGTAGCCGGTCACCATGCACTGCGATTCCGCTTGGATATTCAAAACCTATTTGATTCGCGAACCTATGCCGTTGCACCCGGCGTGTCTGGTATTGAAACCGGTCGTTCAATCTGGTTAGAGGTCGGTTATCAATGGCAATAAAAACATGGGGTATTGTCGGTTCCTTATTGATTAGCTTGGCGGTATCCGCCAGTGAGGATCTGCAAGCGCAATACAGTGTGCCGATAGACAAGTGGCCAACCGCTCAAACGGCTGATGACGCAAAACCAGCAGCAATGGGGCCTCTCTTACCCATTGGCGTCTTGCCGACCCGCGCACAACGGGAACTGGGTGAAACCTTGTTCAATGACACGATTTTGTCCCGTGATAAAACAATCAGCTGTGCCAGCTGCCATGCCAGCGCACTGACCTTTCAAGATGGCAAAACAGCGGCACATGGCATAGACCAGCAGGTCGGTACTCGCAATACGCCGGCCATTTTTGGCATCGATCACTGGCAAAGCTTTTTTTGGGATGGACGGGCACAATCGGCAACGGAACAAGCCCTGAAGCCGATAGAAAACCCTATCGAAATGGATTTATCTATTGAACAAGCCATTGTCAGACTAAATGCATCAGCGTCATATCGAGCGGCATTTAAGCGCGCCTTTGGTCGAGAGGACATCACCTCAGCCATGCTAGCGATGGCACTGGTAGCCTTTGAACGAGCAATACCCGCTCCGGATACCAAGTTTCAACGCTTCATCACCCGTGCTCAAACGGACCCGGAGTCTGCCGTATCCCTATTGTCAACAGATGAACTCAAGGGGCTACACCTGTTTAGGACAAAAGCTAAATGTATGACGTGTCACGAGGGTCCTCTACTGAGTGATAATGAATTCCACGTAACGGGTTTTCATCTGTATGGCAGACGGTTTGAAGATTTAGGTCGAGTGTTGTATACCCAGCATACCGACGATATCGGAAAGTTCAGAACGCCATCATTGCTGGGCGTTACGCACACAGGACCTTGGATGCACAATGGCTTGTTTACAGAATTTAAGCCAATGATTATGCAGTATAACGCTGGCGGATTTAGGCCCAAGCCAAAAGGTAGAAAAGCACAGGATCCCCTTTATCCCCACACCACAGATTTGATCGTGCCACTGGGTTTAAGTAATGAGGAATTAGACGCGCTGGTCGCGTTTTTACACATCCTATAAGCCGGAAAAAGCCAAGGTCATTCCTTGGCTTTTTTGTCTCTCTTGACGGGTCGCCAAAACACAGGCCGATTGACAATGGGAGGCTTTCGACATCTCAGCAGAGCGATTATCGCGCTCGTCGTCCATTTCAGTCCCCATACAATGAGTTCAGCTAACATCACAAAGATTAGGAGAAACGCGTCCAATAGCGTCGCACCTTCCACTATAAAAACGCCTATAGCCATGAAAAATTCGACAATGGCGGTGAGCATCGCCACCGCGAATTCGAAGATCAATACACATAGCGAAAATACGGCTTCTATCATGAAAGCAGCGCTCGCTATACCGTGCTGTTTTCAGTGCGATTTACGCCAAAGAGCATCGCATATACCGCTGGAACAACACACAACGTCAATACTGTTGAGACCAACAATCCCCCCATGATAGCCAACGCCATTGGTTCCCACATTTCGCCGCCTCCCAAATACAAGGGGATCAAGCCAAATATGGTTGTCGCAGTAGTCAAAATGATAGGCCGTGCTCGGCGTTGAGCTGCAACAACAATGGCGTCAAAGTGATCTAAGCCATTTTCATCGCGCTCTAAATCGATACGCTCAAGCAACACAATGGCATTATTGATAACGATACCTGCCAGTGAAATGATGCCCAACAGCGTCATAAACCCAAAGAATGACTGACCGACAATCAAACCCAATACCACACCGATAATGCCAAGAGGAATCGTCAGCATAACAATACTGGCTTTGCGAATAGAGTTGAATTGACCCACCAACAACAAGATGATGATCAAAAGGGCAATGGGTAATTTCTCTGCAATCGAGTCATTGGCTTTACCTGACGACTCAGCCTCACCACCGAGTTCATAGTCGTAACCAAATGGCCAGGTTTGCTTTTGTTCTTCTAGCCACGGGATCAGTGCATCAAATCCTTGGGATGCCGTCATGTCGGCACTAATTTGTGCCCCCACCGTGACCGTTTTGTATCGATCGCGTCTTAGGATAGTCGCCGATTCCCATACCACATCGATATCTGCAACTTGGCGCAAGGGCACGGAAAATCCCGAAGACTGAGAATACACAGACAATGACTCCAAGCGTCCAATATCCTGTCGGTCAGCATCCGAGGAACGCATGACGACCGGAATGACATCATCGCCCTCTCTGAATTGCGTCAATTCTAAGCCCGATAGCTCGGTTTGCAGTGATACCGCAATATCCTTACTCGAAATCCCAGCACGACGAGCCCGTGTTTGGTCGATATTCACCACTAATTTTTTGATCGGTAATCCCCAGTTATCGCTGATGGCCTTTAATCCAGGCGTTTCGGCCATTTTGGCTTTAAGTGCATCAACAATACCAAAGAGCGTTTGTTCATCTTTCCCTATCAAACGAAACTCCACCGGATTGTTAATCGCTGCACCGTTTTCTATCTTGCGTAACTTAACCAACACATCGGGGAACGCATTAAACGTGTAGTTCTCTATCTTCGCCATCATATCGTCAATAACATCGGCCGATGTGACGTTGACGACAAACAACGAAAAATACGCACTACTGGGCTTGGGGTTGTGAGAAAGTAAAAAGCGAGGACCACCAGAACCGACGTAGTTGACCCACGAGGTTATACCTGACTCGCGACTCTCATTGACCTGAAGTTCAGCCTCGATGAACCCTTCAAGTTGCTGAGAAATAGCTTGTGTATGCTCAATTTTATTACCGATAGGCAACTCTAACTCAACCTTAAAATACTGACGGTCGGACGGCGGAAAAAACAGACTAGGCACTAACGCCAGTGCTTTTATTGCGCCAAAAAACACCCCTGCCACTACGACTAAGGTGATGACTTTGTTATCCAACAATTTAACGAGGATACCGCGATAAACGGTGTAAAACGCCCCTTCTCCCTCACCGCCTTGTACGGGTTGTACTTTCAAGAAGTACACGCACAACATCGGAATAATCGTCATCGAGATTGTCCATGAACACAACAGGGTAATCGTCACAACTTTGAATAGCGACGCGGTGTATTCACCCGTGGAAGATTCCGCTAGGAAAATAGGTAAAAAGGCTGCCGCCGTCGTTAGAGAGGAAACTAACAATGACATTTTTAGTTCTTTCGCCGAGTCTATCGCTGCATCAAAAGCTCGCTTGCCGTTTTGCATTTGCACCAAGATGCTCTCCGACATAACAATGCCGTTGTCTACTAGCATACCCAGCGCAATAATCAGGGCGGCCAACGAAATCTGGTCGATACTGATGTTGAACAACGACATGACTAAAATACTCGCCACCATGCTGCTAGGCACTAAAGCGGCAACAATCAAGCCAGTGCGCAACCCCAATGTCAGTAGCATCACTACCGTCACCACTACAATTGCTTGTACAAGGTTTGAGGCAAAATCATTGACCTTTTCTTCCACTTCAAGTGGCATGAACGAAATTAAGTCTAGTTCTACACCTATAGGGTAAATCGCTTCCATACGGCGCATCGCGCCAATGACTTCTTCACCTAAAACGATATTGTTACCACCTTTTTTCATGGCAATGGCAATCGTCAAACCTCGCTCGCCGGTAACGGACACCATAGTTTGCGCTGGTTCAATATAACTTCTCTTGATCTCAGCAAGTTCGTCGAGATATTGCACTCGATCACTACCGGGCATTTGAATCAGCGTTCGGCCTATGTCGTCATAGCTTTCGAAATTTCCGGTTGGCTCAAGCGACAAACGCTCTTGATTGAGATTAATCGAACCACCAGCAATGATGATATTTTGGTCTTCAAGTTGCGCGCTGATTTGAGATGCTGATAGCCCCAAATCCGATAATTTAGCATTGTCGAATTCAATGAAAATACGCTCTTCTTGCTTGCCATAGATTTCGACTTTTGCGGCCTGAGATAGGTGTAAAAACTCATCTTTGATTTCTTCTGCGACATCAAACATTTCGCGGTAGGTAAAACCTTCTGCAGTCAAACCCACCACAATGCCAAAAACGTCGCCAAACTCGTCATTCACCGTAGGCGCTTGAACACCGTCTGGAAGCTCGTCTTCTATTGACTCAATTTTCCGTCTCAGGTTATCCCAGATTGGCCGCATCTCTTTGTAGCTTTCTTTGATATTCACACTGACGATAGAGACACCGGTTCTCGATTCGCTCGACACGAAATCCAATTCTGGGATTTCTTGCACGACTTCTTCAATTTTGTCAGTCACCAACTCTTCTACGCGCTTGGGACTGGCACCAGGAAAGTAGGTAATGACCTGAGCGGTACGAATGATAAAACCTGGGTCATAGTCTTTAGGCATGGTTTTATATGCCATGATGCCGAACATCATAATCGCGGCCAATAAAACGAAAGAAGTTCTATTGTTGTTTAGGGCTAACTTAGTAATATCCACAGGCTCCCCCTCAGGCTTTGAATTTCACTTGGAGGCCCGCAGTGACCTTACTCATACCCGCCGTCACAACGTGTTCACCTTCACTTACTCCAGAAAACACTTCCATTCCATATACCGTAATATCACCCACAGTGACCTCTTTTCGCTCAATCACACCGGTTCCATCGCCATTGGGATTAACAACAAAGACGTAATTGCCCTGATTGTCTTTTAAGACAGATTGGGCAGGTAGGTAATAGCTCGCTAAGCTACCACGCGACGGCGGAAGCGTGGCCCTCACTCGTGCTGACATACCAGGCAAAATAGTGTTAGTCGTGGGGCTAGGCATAGTGAACACCACTTGGTAGGTTTTGGTCACTTCATCAGCTTGGGTTGATATTTCTTTGAAATTAACATCAAACTCGACCCCTTCGATTGCCGTAAAGCTAGCTTTAAACGTCGGCGCAGGTTCACCTGGTTTGACCCCGATGATGACACTTTCAGGCACATCGACTTTTAAGTTGATCGTGTTGATATTGTGGAGCGCGACAATGGCTTGCCCTGCGCTAACCTCTTCAAAGTTTTCCACCATTTTTTGCGCGATAACGCCGTCAAATGTTGCTTCTAAGCGAGTGTAATCAAGTCTATTTTGCGCGGTTTCCAATTGTACCAATGAGCTAGTGTACTGCGACTTTAACGTATCAAAATCGGCTTGCGAGATGGTGTTATTCTTAATCAACTCTTTACCGCGATTGTAATCCGATTTAGCTTTATCAAAACTCGATTGAGCTTGCTCGACTTCGAGCTTAATGTCGGTATCGTCCAATCGCGCGATTAAATCACCTTTATTAATGGGCTCGCCCAACGTTGCGCCCATTTCAACAATACGACCACTGACTTTAAACGCCAAGTTTACTTTTTGGGATGCGTCTACAACTGCACTGAAATCCTTGTACGGAGCAGAATCAGCAGGCGCAACAATTTGTGTTCGCACAGGCCTTAGCACAGGCGCTTCATTGCTAATATCTGTACTCGGCGTACACGCCATCAAGGTTGTTATTGCGGCCATCAACAAGACTGTGGTCGTTGTTCTCATTACGTTTACCCCGGTGTTGTGAAGTTGTGTGGTACTGTGGCGCCACGCCAGTCAGCATTACAAAATATCGTTAAGTGCAATACCCAATCCAAAACGGGTTTGGGAGTGGTTGTAATCAATCAAGCTTTCGCCATAGCCATCAAACGCGAAAACGTACCCTCTCAGCTTTCCCCAAAGTGGAAAAGACAACCCGAGTTCTAGGGCACCATTTGACGTATTTACATTGCGACGTGCCATGACAGACAATTCGTAATCCTGCCATTTATAAGCCCCGCCAAACTCGAAGTAGCCCATAAAATCAGCGATATCTGGGTTGTCATCGCCATCCGGATCCCCCGGAAACTCGTCTTCATCTTCCGGCAATCGCCACCACGGTTTAAAGAACAATGCATAATTGTCTTTTTCAAAGATGAGATTAGCGTAGATGCGATTCCAACTGCGCGACAAAAGTTGACTGCGTCCATTGGATTGATGCTCAATGCCGAGCATAAATCCGGTATTGCCCTCAAACGGATGAAATGGCAAAGGTGCTAAATAAAACAGTTCGGGCCGATAATTGGTCTCGCGAAATGGTTTGGAAATATTGTCAGAATAAACTTGCCACCACGCTTCGACAGTAAATGCAAAGTACAGAGCATCGCCTTCGATAAACAAACTGTCGTAGTTAAGCGGCGCTTTTAAGGAAATCTGGAATTTAGATTCAACTTGTTCAAAGTTTTCGGCAAATTCATCAATAGTGGCGTATGCATCGGGATTAACCTGATTGGTCGTTAACACGGGCAATAGATAGTTGATCTGGTGAGGTGTAATGACATACGGATCAAATTCAGTTAATCGCTCGCGGATAATACGCGATGACACCAAGCCCAAGTTTTCTGGATCAATCTCTGGGTTGGTGATCACAACACTATCAGGTACCTCGACTAATAGTGCAGCCTCTTCTCTTTCTTGACACACTTTGCGAATCTCATCGACGGTGCGTTCGCCCGAAGAGGTTTGTAGTTCAGTAAGTAAACAGCGCTCAAAACTGGGCAGCGTTTCGTTTTGAGCGGACGCGGTGTAACTGAATCCAATCGCTAACGAAAGTGCCAAAGACAACGGTGTGCGATAGTTTTTCATGATTTCGCCTTAGAATAATAAGTACGTCACTGTACTTACCTTAGAGTAAAAAGCCTAACCTAAATAAGCGCTTATTGCATTAAATTAGCCGAAATTATGTGGTCTTGCCTAACGCCTGTGTTACGCCGCATCTCGTTGAACAAACACGTCACAATGACGAGCAAAAGATTGCGACGGGCTTTTGCTCGAGATTTGTGAACTAGACCATTAAGACAATAAGTCTTTGATGTCTGATGCCCAGTGATTAAACAGACGACGAATATTCATAATGTTGCTATGGCGATTGTTGCGTTGCCATAAATTTCCGGCATCGTCACGATCACTAATGTCGTAATACGTACCATCAGTAGTACTGATATAGAACCTTACTGTCATCGATCCGGAGCCATCGGAAAAATAAACTGTCCAAGGGTCGCGGCTGCCTATTTCGTCTTTGGGTGCTAATGGATAAATGCGCTCGACCACCGTTTTAATCACGATGTCTGCATCTTGTTCGCTGGCGACCAACTGAATCGTATCGGATTCATCAAATTGATGACGATACGCTTTTGCGTACATCGCTTTTAACCCTTCTTTTTCTTGATCCGTCAGCGCCCATTTTTTTGCGCCCAGCGGTTTGGCACTGTGGCGTTCAATAATATCGATATCAGATAAATCTAACGGAGCGATATACAGCTTACCTGATAGTGGCTCTTGGGATTCGTTTAATACCTGAACACTATCAAAGTCACTACTGTACACCCCTTTCCAAGCAACATGAGACTCTTGTGCAACCGCCGCTTGCGTCATCATTAATCCAGCAGCAATGATAGGAATCAAAAACGTTTTCATCATACTTACCTCTGTTGTCTAATTTGCGTCTTGTTTCGATGGGATATACTTTATAAAAACGACAGGTTTGGCGTTAATCACTGAGCGCCATTGCATTATCAAATACGGACAAGGTGGCCAGTGTCAGGCAAAATTACGACTCACAGCAGTATTGCGATGCAGTTATTCAACACATTGCAACACTACCATTGTGACGCTCAATTGTTGTTTTCTCAGGTAGGCCTATCAACCACCGCTCTGTCAGATCCAGACGTTCGGCTAGAAGCGAGGTTACTCCAACAAATATGGCGTCAAAGTGTTGAGTTGACTCAAGACGACGCCTTCGGTATTCAATTTGCCAAAACCATGCATCCTGCAGCACTTCATGGGCTTGGGTTTGCGTGGATGGCAAGCAACACGCTAAAAGACGCGTTTGAGCGTTTAGTGCGTTACTATCGTCTGATTTCTACTGCCGGCGAAGTCACCTTAGAGCAAAATCACCATCGGTATTGCGTCAGTTTTATTTTGCCTGTCCCAAAGGGTATAGCCGCGCCTGCTTCTCTCGATGCCGCCATGGGGATGTTTTTGCAATATTGTCGATTTACAAAAGATCCTCAGTTTTCGCCTGTCAATGTCGAACTACAACGGCTACAACCGAAGAATAAGGCCGCCTTTGACGCTTTTTTCAATTGCCCCATCGACTACGATTGTGATGTCAATCGGCTATTCTTTGATGCCGATAGTCTCAACTCGACCTTGGCGAGTGCCAACCCAATGCTGGCGCGGGTAAACGATGAGGTCGTGGCGAATTATCTAAACCAACACGACAAACAGGATATTGTCGGACGACTGCGCGCTAAGATTATCGAAGCGCTGGTCAACGGCACCCCAACCCAAGATGACATTGCCCAGTCGGTGAATATGAGTGGCCGAACGCTGCAGCGAAAACTCGCTGATAAAGGAACTTCATTTAGTGCATTGTTGTCAGATATTCGCAAGGAACTCGCGTGTAGCTATTTGACACAAAGCCATCGCAGCGTTGGAGAAGTCACCTACCTGCTCGGTTTTTCTGAGCCGGCTAACTTCTCTCGTAGCTTTAAACAATGGACAGGGATGACACCTGCCGCTTACCAAGCCAATCATTAAAGGATTTAAGTATGAAATTTCCCGTTATTGCCGTTACCACCGCAATCATGTCGCTACCCTTGTTAGCCGCACCAGAGCTCAAAGGGTCACCCGATGAATTGAGACAGTTCTTGCACCCTAAGCAAAACGTCATGTCTATTTCAGCAGAGGCTGAAATTAGAGCCTATACCGATACGGCTATTGTCAGCGTGATAGTCACAACAGAACAAAAGAAACTGTCTGACGCGATAGCTGAAAACGCCAAACTCCGCAGAACGTTGGCAACAGAGTGGCGTGCTCAAGGCATTGCAGAAAAGAACATGAAAAGTTCCGAGTTTTCCTCCTCTGCCCAATACGGATGGTTTGGTGATGACCCAAAGAGTTTCAATGTCGTTAATCGCATGGCAATCACTATCTCTAATGGTGATGATCTAGAAAAAATTGCCAAACTCGCAGACCAATATAAAGAAGTCACTATCGGCACCACTGAGTTTGAGCATTCGAAAAAAGAAGAAAGTGCACTCGCGGTGAAAAAACAAGCCATGGCAAAAATACTCGCGCAGAAGGCGTATTACGAGGAGAGCCTAGGCGTCACGCTACGCGCAGTAAATGTTCATGAGAATTGGTTGAGAACAGGTGGTAGTCAAGGTGCAGAAGATATCGAAGCACTTATGGTCACTCGTGCCCGTTCCGAAAAACGAGATAGTTTTTCATCGATGGAGCTTGCCAAAAAAAGAGCACCAACATCATTTGATGAAGTTAAATACGCGACCAAATTAACCGTTGAATTTGAAGTATCACAGTAACGATAACGGCTATGATTCAAATGCTAGTTGGACTAGAGGCTATAAACGAAGACGTCTATCAGGCCTATCGGGATGCCATGATGTCAATTCTCGGCCGTTGTGGCCCAGCGTTTATTTATGACATGGATGTACGAAGTATACTTAATACCATAGGGCATAGGTAAATGGTCGTTCAGCGTGAGTATTCGAGCTAGATGGCAACAGACGCGCTAGCCGATGCGATTTAGACCTGCCACTGAACGAGTGGCAGAGTTGGGTGCGCCGCTACCGTATCGCACATGGGTCGGTGCAAAAGTGACTCCACGAGCTCAGTGTCGTATTTCAGCGAGGTAGAATCAATGCCAACCCAACGGTTTCTTCCCGTCTGCTTCGCCTCATACAAACACTTGTCTGCCACTTCTGTTACCTGTGTCCATGCCAACTCAGAAGGCTGATCACAGAAGAAGGGATACATTGCAAAACCAATCGAGCAGCTACAATGTATTTCATGCGTATCGTCAATTTTACAACCACTACTGGTTACCGCTTGGCGAACATTTTCGGCTTTGATGGTGGCCTGCTCGGCATCCCCATAACGCATCATAATGAGAAACTCTTCACCACCCCAACGAATGATGTAATCCGAGTCATCGAATGATTGCCTCAGTAGACTGGCAATGTGTTCAATAACCGCATCGCCCGCGGCGTGGCCATAATTATCGTTAATCGATTTGAAGTGGTCGATATCGACAACAAAGATCACATGTCGCTCGTCAAAGGGTTGCTTAAGGTAGTCTTGAAGCAAAGCTTCAGCTTGTTTTGGAATAAAGGTCATGCCAAAACGGCGATTAGCCAAGTTCGTCAAAGGATCGTTGTAGCTCTGCTCTTCTAACTTCTGATTCGCGATAGCCAGAGCGTCGTGCTG
Organism: uncultured Alteromonas sp.; assembly: GCA_963922845.1. Lineage (GTDB taxonomy): Bacteria > Pseudomonadota > Gammaproteobacteria > Enterobacterales > Alteromonadaceae > Alteromonas. The sequence goes on along the minus strand of CAWUJV010000017.1, from coordinate 17,869 downwards.
TTTTTGTAATGTGCGGGTTTTTTCTTTAATTTCTTCGCGTAATCTCGCATTCATGTGGTTTTGAGAAATACGCATATAAACAAGTAACGCAATGGCGAACAACGCTGTTAATCCACCGCCAAGTAAATAGGTTTGATGCTGCTGCAACGCCAACTCAACGCCATGTTGTTTTTGTTCAAGGTCACTTTGCAGTGTCATTCGCGCGATTTCAGCGTCTTTCTCTTTGTTTTCGAATCGAGCCTGCATGCGCATTAGGCTATCTTTTGATTGTTCGTTAAGTAGTTCTGCCTGTAATTCAGCGCCTTGTTTATATAAATCTAGTGCGGCTTGATGGTTCCCCATTGCCACATAAACGTCTGATAGGGTTATTAATGCGGTAGATTGCTCACCGCGGCTTTTATTCGACTTAGCAAACGCCAACATCGTTTTCGCTGCCTCAAGTGCATCATCTAACTTACCTTGGCCTTGTAAAGCAGACGTTAAACGGGAGTAGGAGGCAAATTGTGTCAACGGGCTTTGCATGTCATTAGCCAAATCGATAGCGTTTTTTGCAAATGTCTCTGCCTCTGCAAAAGCATCAATATCTAGGGCCAATTCGGCGCGTAGATTCAGCGCTCTTGCCCGCAGACTTTTATCATCAATGTCTATCGCTAACGCTTCACCACGTTCCAGTGCGGCTAATGCCTGAGTTCGTTGCGTCAGATCATTATAAACGCTCGCCGCATTGAGCAAGGCCAAAGACTCGCTCTGTACATCTCCAATGGTTTGGCATAGCTCAATGGTTTTAGTGTAAATCTCAAGTGCTTTGTGAGGCTGCTCTAAGCGGTCATAGGTCACCGCTAAGTTGTTATACACACTCAATTGTTTTTGTTGATTCTCTAACTCGACGAATATTGACAACGCTCTCAATAAATAATCGAGAGACTCTTGATATTGGGCCATCGAACCATAAAAAATGCCAACTAAGTTTTCGCTACCCGCTTGCATAGATTTGTCGCCAACAGCTTGAAATGCGGGTATTGCGGCTTTTGCTAATGCCAAAGCATTTTCATTGTCACCCAAATAAAAATGAACAATGGCATCTTGATAGTTCACTCTGGCAACGAGGTGTTGATTGTCGATAGATTGCAATTTCTGCCGAGAGACATTTAGCAGTGCTTTGGCTTTTTCTAAGCTTGTTGCATTTACAGCTACCGATACCTGGACAAGTAGCGCTTCGACAACGTATACGGGTTCGTTCAGACGTTCGGCTTCGGTCATTAAGCGTTCGGTCGTAGCAATCGCCTTGTCATTATTGGATACGACCATATAAAGGGTAGCGAGTTCTTGCAGGTTGCCTAAATAATACGAAGCGTGTGAACCATCTAATATTCCATCTAAGCGTTCGGCGTAGTCTATTGCTTTGGCTGTGTCATACTTTTTAGTGAGCCTGATTAGATCGCGAAACGCCTCGACCCGTTCAGCCCCAGACAGAGAAGGGAGTCGTTGTTCAATATTAACCACGTCATCGGCAATGGTGCCGAGCGCCATAGCGGGCAAGGCCATCGCCATAGACAAAAAGATAATTTGACAACCTTGTCGGATGTATTGGGAAAACAGAGACATTTTTGGGTACTACAGTCAGCCACGGGTACTAAACTATTAAAACAGTGTAGTACTAATCGAACACAAAGCGCCATAAAGTAAACGCTTTCACTCTACATCTCAATAGAAGATTATGCTTCTCAAGGCTCTAGTCGTACGTCGTCGGTAGTCTTTGTACTTTATACACCGTGCTCTTGCTGGAAGGTTTGGCCACTGACAAGTTGTTGAACCGCGTGATACACCCCGTTCACCATTTCGATGTTGCCGTCACTTTGGCGCTCTAAGAACTCTCTTGTGATCCAACCAACGGATTCAAGGTAATCGTATTTATGGGTATTCATATGATTTTGCATGGCTATGACTTTGTCGTAGTCATCGACTAATACAGAATCTTGATAGTAGTCATTGACGACAGACACATGCTCCTCGAAAAGTGCGGCTGGATCGTCTGCGCCTGGCAAAAAGTATTGTTCGACTTGAGGAAAGTCGGTGAGCTTGTTTTGACTATCGATATTGATATGCGACACAACCTTTCCATCGTCAAACAACGTCTCAAACTCCATCACTTTCAACCCACTGGACGCCATGTGATACAGCGCAACAAGCACATTGGTAGATGGGTGACGAAGTACTCTTATCACTGTTGACTCTTGAAATGCTTCAGACACAGTAACGTCTTCAATATCGCACACTAATACAAATCCAAGAATATTTAGAAAAGCGGTTTTATCCGTGTAAAAGTGACGATCTAAATGGCTGTAATCAGAGATGACTGCCGTGCGAAATTGATGATTCGCAATGACGGAATGACTCACGGTTTCAAGTAATTCCTGGGCAATATTTTGGTAATCTGTGGCATTAATCGCTGATTTATCACAATTAACTTCCCAACCATCATAACGGCCACCTGACATGTCACATATATTCATCCACTGCTGAAGAAATTGGGCCATCGTTTGTGATAAAGGAGAAAACGTCATCACCGTTAAACACAGATAGTCGCCGAAAATTGGACCGGGGCCTTCGACCGACGAAGGATACGACAGCGCATTGAGTCGATCTCGGCATGTCACTGCCGAAGCCGATTCATCAAAGGTCAGAAAAAAAGAAAAGGTTTGTTCCTCACTAATATCGACATCGTTATCAATAAGCGTTGCTTTGATCTCTTCTAAGCACGTGTCCCAAGCAAAACTAATATCGTGTTCGGCCATCGTGAATATCCCCAACGTTGTGTTCCTAGACACCGACCATTGTATATAAATTGAACACCACAAAAGGTATCTTTCTTGATGCCAAGGAGCACAAAAAACATACTAATCATTTTGATTGCATTGCTTTGTTACGAATTTAATCGTGATTAATTTAAAAAAAAGGGATGAAAAAGTAAGATTGGCTTGTCCAATTTAATAGTTTGGTACAAGATCTTGGAGTGTTAATTTGATACTTGGACTAGACAATTAAAATTTATGCAGACCAAAATAAATAAGAAAGATACAACGCTCGGCGGACGTCTTTACATTCAAATAGCCAAATCACTATTACAACTTATCGAATCCGACAAGCTTTCGGGGGGTGATCAATTACCTCCCGAGCGCGAATTGGCCACCGTTTTTGAGGTCAGTCGTCAAACAATCAGAGAGGCATTAATTGCACTTGAAGTATCAGGACAAGTACAAATCAGGCCTGGATCTGGTGTCTACGTCAGCGCATCAAGACATCCATTACTTGACAACAAGCGCGAAAAAACCGACAGCCCTTTGGCTTGTGCCGAAGCTATCAGCACCTTACTCCCTCACGTCGCCACGTTAGTTGTTAAACGTGCAAACAATGATGAGCTATTACAATTCGAAGCTATCGCTAAACAGCTGCATATCGCTCATGTAAAAAGCGACAGTGCATCGTTTGAGTCGCTAGAACAAAAATTCATCAAACTCATTCTCGAGTGTGGACGAAACGACGCAATTAAACACGCATTTACCTACTACCAATCGATACTCGCCGATACACCAATTTCACCATCAGAGGATCTAAGCGACTATCAATCTAGGCTAATCCCGCTCTATGGCACTGCCGCTAGTGCGCTTCAACAACGAGACAAATCGAAAGCAGTCGACGCTGTATTGAACATCACACAGCAGCATTTTTCTCGAAGCCTGCTACATCGATCCAGTATAGAAATCGACTAAAAACACACCACCATTTTATATAAACACAAGGTGATTAAAGATTCAACACAATGATAAGCAAACACTTACCGTCATTAATTTTAATACCTACTTTTGTATGTAAGTACTCACATTTTAATTAAACGCCAATTTTAGCTGGTAGTTAAAGAAAGACTATGCGAGTCTAGCAATAACATTAATTTAACAATTTACACATGCAGAGCTTAAAACAAGGAATTGGATTTGTAGGCGCATCACTACTTGTTCTGAATGGCCTAATAGGTGCCGGTATTTTTGCCCTACCTCAAAAGTTGTATGACTTATTGGGATCAACGAGCCCTTTAATTTTCCCTGTTCTTGGCCTTGTGATGCTGACGATTGTTCAGTGTTTTTCTCAGCTAGCGTCGCGGATAGATGGCACGGGCGGGCCCGTCTTGTATACCAAAGTGGCGTTTGGCAAGTTTCTCAGTTTTCAAACGGGTTGGCTGTTTTATCTTGCCAGAGCAACGGCCATCGCTGCGAACGCTCATGTGTTACTACTCTATCTCGATATTAAAGCTTGGGGAATCACGGTTGACGATGGGCTGATCGTGGTCTGCATTTGCCTCTTCTTAACTTTCATTAATGTGCGAGGCATTTTCATTGCCATGCGATTGTTGGATAGTCTTACCGCATTGAAACTGTTGCCGGTAATAGGGTTTGTTGCATTTGGTGCCACACAAGCGGATTTGTCAGTGTCATACAGCATGCCTAACGACACACAAGGATTGACAACGGCAGTGTTGATAGCCCTTTATGCCTTCATCGGTTTTGAAACGGTAGTGGTGACTGGGAGCGAGACCAAAAATGCCAAATCGACTATCCCCAACGCTTTGGTCTATACCGTTGTGGCGATCGCCATTTTGTACACGGTGATACAACTTGTTTATGTAGGCGTGGTATCGGGCACTAGCATAGACCGGCCCCCTCTGGTTGCTTTTGCTGACATACTTGCAGGTGAAATAGGTGCCAAAGTTATGGCGCTAGCTGCGGTTTTTTCGGTCGCAGCCAATATTCTTGCCAATATGATCAGTACGTCTCGCCTGTCTTTTTCTATGGCCGAAAACAAAGAAATTCCCAAATGGTTTGGACAAGTCCATGATAAATATGCGACACCTCATCACTCCGCATGGTTTTTGGGCGTTGTCGCCTGTTTGCTTTCGTTATCAGGCGGGTTCGTATGGCTCGCGATTGTAAGCGTGTTATCTAGAATGACAGTTTACCTTTTATGTGTCGCATCACTGATTAAGATAAAGCATCGCGATCACAGTAAGCGTCAATCACTACTGAATCACGTAACACCGTACCTCTCAATCTGTATTATTGTGTTTGTCATTTCACAGACGAGCGTCAATGCTTGGTGGTTGTTGCTCAGTCAAATGATCGCAGGGGTCATCGTTTATCGTTTGCTAAACAAAGCTGAAGACTGAATCGACTCATCACTGACTGATTTCGAGCTATGAAGGGATTTGTTTATCCAACAAAACTAATCTAACGTTAAAGAATGTAATAATTACTGGTATCACAGTTATTGAAGCGTAGAATAAGCAAGGAAGGCTGATGTTTCGCTTACCCTACCTTTTTGGATTTGGTCGTCATGGATAAAATTAAAGCTCTGCTGGTACTGATTCTACTTGCACCACTTCACGTAGTGTACGCCAGCGATGCGATGTTGACTGATTGGCGCCAACCTCACAAGCAGTTGTTGTTACAAACGCTCAATACCCCGCAAGATGTACTGACACAACTTCTTTCGTCACCACCATTGAAAGCCGAGTCAGCGGTGACAAAAGCGCAATATTACGCGGTGTTAAGTCGTGCTTATTTTGAATTGAGTTATCCCGTTAAATCATACGAACAAGTACGCAAAGGCTTGAAAGGATTGTCTGTTGAACAACAGCCTTGGCTATATCACCAACTCAAATTATTTGAGGCCGAAGCACTATCTTTTGCAGGAAAACCAAGTGAAGGGCTGCCTTTTGTTGCACCCGCGAAGTCTTGGGCACAATCTGTCAACAATCAGCAATTGTTGAAATACGCATTCTACACTAACGGTAAGCTCAGCAATAATATTGGCGACTCGGTCACCGCCTTAAACGATTTCCAAATCGCATATGACATAGCTCCTCAGAGCGGTGCACTCATCAATCGCGGACAGATAGCACGCTTTATTGGCATGGTCTACGCGTATCGCGACGAACATGAATTAGCTCTACCCTTTTTGCTCGAGGCGGTACAGTCACAACGGGATCAAAACAATGCCTTAGAACTCAGCATTGCGCTATTTGATCTCGGCGGCTCTTATATGCAACTCAAGCGTTATGATGTTGCCACACAAACGATGGAAGAGTCTCTCCATTTTGCCGAGGTCGCCCGTGACGAACAGGGTGTCGCCTACGCTAAAAAGGACTTAGCTGCGATAGCGATGGAACAAGGGCAGTTAGACAAGTCTGACGCGCTTTTACAAGAAGCCTTGGAAATTTTCAGTAAAAGTGAAAACCCTGCCACCGTACATCAAACCTATTTGGGTATGGCCGTGACAGCGCTTAAAGCGGATGAACTCGGTCCAGCAGGCGAATATTTTGAGCTCGCTTATCAAAGCCTCTACCCCGGTATTCCGCCTTCTGCCAAATTTACCTTAGATGAAAATTATGCGACCTATCTCGCCGCTGCCGGTGATTACAAAAAAGCATTCAAAGTACTCAACGGCACGGTCGCACCGAAAGAACAACATCACAGTAATAACAGTACCCAGCAGTTGCATGTATTGCGTTCAAAATATGAGTTAGATGAAAAAGCACGTCAGTTTGAAATGCTCGAGCAAAAAGTGAATTTGCAAGATGCCCAGCTGCTCGTAAAGGCGCGAGAGAATACAATTTTACTATTTGTAGCCGCCGGCGCTTTTTTGATGAGTGGCCTATTCGTTTACACGGCGATCAACGCAAAACGTCACCGTAAGCGCCTTGAGAAATTGGAAAGCGAAGACGGCTTATCGGGCTTACTGAGCCGAATCGGTGTGCTTGATGGCTTAAGTAAAGAAATAAACAACGTCAAAAAAGCGGACTACCCTTTGACCGTTGCCATTATCAATGTCGATGACTTACGTCGAACCAATGACCTGTTTGAAAACATGGTGGGAGACAAAGTTATTCAAGAGCTAGGCTCAATCATTAAGACCTTTTTGCGTGAAGGTGACATCGCAGGCAGAGTCAATGGCGATGAATTCCTCATGATACTGCCCAATGCAGAGCTTGCGCAGGCCGAACAAATTGCCCTTTCTATCTCCGCTAGCGCGCAGCGAATCCCAGTGCGCATCAGAGAAGAGGCGTTGAAAGTATCGCTCACAATTGGACTGTGCCAGTACGATTTTCCACTCTCAACGGAAGCCTTTTTAAAGCGCTGTAACCAAGCGATGTCGCAAGCGAAAATGAGCACCCGTGGTGGTGTTTTCGCCTACGATTCAAAGCTTGCCTTACTGCGCGTTAATCCCAGTCAAGTCAAAGAGTACTAGGGCTTCCTCACTTTTACGTCAAGTTTTGCAGCGACGTACGTGTTACCTAACTTGAGGCCACAGCCTAACTGGCAATGGCTAACCTCGCCTCTTTGGTCAACGCGACGAGAGCTTTTCTCACATCTGTCGAAGATTCGCAGATAAATGGAAAGGGTATAAACACGTTTTTTTGCATGGATTGCAAGTAGCAACCATCCGCTACCACGCCGCTCATGATCACGTTTGGATCTAATTCACCGGTATGGTGAGCTAACATCGCTTCCATGGCGTCTTGGTGATCTTCGTTCATATGGCTGATCATACCTGACTCGGATACGATATCCCACGGCGATGCCGGCGCTTCCCATTCATCTTTTTCCAACCAAAAAATCTTACCGAACCCACCGATGTAACGGACGCGCTTGACGTCAATGCGCCACAAATTGAAATCGTGAGCTTGTTTGTATGACTCAGCTTCGGGAAACAGTGCGGTGTAGCGTTTGAGTTGCACTTCCTGTTCTTGCTCACTCAGCTCAACGGCATCACCGACAAAGGTAACACGACCTTCTTCATTTTGATCGCCGCGTTCAGCTTGGTGATACACCGTCATGCTCACTCTAGCGTCTTCTCGAATATTCTTTGCGTGTTGTGCTATGTCGCTGATATAGATGTACAACGACCCTTCACTGTCTGACATAAAAGGCGTGACGGACCCGAACGGGTAGCCTTGCAGATTTTTAGAGATAGTCGACAACACGCCTGAATTTAGTGCTCGAACAAGACGCTTTGCATCAGCGACAGCTTGGTTTCTCATCTTAGTATTTCCTTCGGTTCTGAAAATATCATTAATTTATGTAGTTCTGGGTGATAGCCAATGTGCATTGGCGTATCGTAGGCGGCCTCAAGGATGGACTTATCAAAGACCTGTTGGGGTGAACCGAAAGCCTTTGCTTTTCCATCGTGAAGCAACAACACTTTGTCTGCATAAGACGCAGCTAAATTGAGGTCGTGAATAGCAATGATGGCGGCGTTGCCAGCATTGGCAAAGCGTCGAACCAGCGTCAGCAATTGATGCTGGTGTCGTATGTCCAAAGCAGAGGTTGGCTCGTCCAACATTATCAGTTTGTGCTCACTACCAGGCGCAAACGCATCAAGCTGCGCCAAACACTTGGCCATGAAAACCCGCTGGCGCTCGCCCCCAGACAATTGAGTAATAGGTCTCGAAATCATGTCGTCTAACGACAAAAGGTTGATGAAATCACCGACCCGTTGTTCACGTTGCTGCCGGGTTTCAACCAACGCACTGCGCCCCATACCAATGATCTCAGGGATACCAAAGCCAAATGTAGCGCTTTGATGCTGCAGTAATACCGCTCGTTCAGTTGCCAGGGATTCGGCATCCCAATCAGATAATGATTGGTCGTGAAAAAGAACCTTACCCGTGTAGGGCAAGCTACCTGCCAAGGTATGTAACAAGGTAGATTTTCCCGCACCATTCTCGCCAACAAGGGCAACCACTTCGCCCTTTTCAATCGCTAAATTTAGATCGCGAAGAATTTGGCGATGCCCTCGTTTAATTCCCATATTAATCAGTTCAAGCATGGCTTTGCTCCCGCTGTTGGCGATAGAGCAAATAGACAAATACGGGGGCGCCGATCATGGCGGTAACTATCCCTATTGGCAGCTCTGCAGGCGTGACCAAATTGCGAGCAAACCAATCGGCCACCAACATCATAAAACCACCGATGAGTCCGCAAATAAGTAACATGTTGCTCATATTCGCACCGACTAAAAGCCGCGTTATATGAGGCACGACCAAACCGACAAATCCCACCAAGCCGGTTAACGACACCGCCGCACCAACCCCCAACGCTGTCAACAACACAATTTGTCCTTTGAGTTTGCCGATATCAATGCCGAGATAACGGGCCTCTGATTCCCCAAGTAACAGCAAATTGATCTTGTTACGCAAAAGAAACAAGCCAACAAGTGAAATAACAAGAAGGGGTAACCCTTTGATTAAAGCGCTCCATCCGGCACCGGCCAGTGACCCCATGGTCCAATAATTAATGAGCCTTAAAGAACTGTCATCGGCGTAAAAACTGACAAGACCAATTAACGCGAAACACAATGCATTAATGGCAACGCCAATCAAAATGAGTGTAGTTACGTTAATTTCAGAACCTTGTTTGGACAGGCGATACACGACCAAGGTCACCAGTAGAGCGCCAGAAAAGGCAAAATAAGGCAGCCAAGCTTCTGCGGAAAATCCCAACTTTGGAGCAAAGGCAATAGCGGATACCGCCATGACTGCTGCGCCAGAACTCACACCAATAATAGAAGGATCGGCCAATGGATTGCGGCACAACGCTTGCGTTGCCGCCCCCGTATTGGCTAATGCCAAACCAATTAAAATAGCCAAGCAAAAGCGGGGGAGTCGAATTTGAGTTACCACATTGACCTGTAGTTGACTGAATTCACCAAAGGCGTCGGGCATCATCCAAGCAAACGCCAAACGCCAATCCCAGCCTGCGGGCCCATACCCAAGCGTCACCACCGCTGCCGCAACGAGTAGCACTGCCAAGGCCACTTGATACGAATAAACCATGCGCCTTTGCGCATGAAAAAACTGTACGGACGTTGTCATCGTTACTGCTGACTAAAATCAGAAACTAGCGCGATAGCTTGAGCAAGTCGCGGTGTCATACCCATCGCCATAAGCCCATCGACTATCAATACATTGCAATCTTGTGCGGCCTTTAGCAGTGACAATGCTGGCGTATTACAAATACCTGTTTTTCCACCTAGGCCATATGCGACGTGGCTTGGTACGACAATGAAATCTGGCTGCTCTACGGTTAAGGTCTCTAAATTTATCGCCTTATAGCCATTGTGACTGACGGTATTTTCGATACCGGCATAATCAAAAATAAGATTAGGCACCGTTTCTTCACCTGCGGCAACGATTCCGCGTTCACCCACTGACAGTAAGAAAATACCTTTACCAGAAGTCGTCGATGCCTTATCCGGTAAAGACGCGGTTATCTTTGCCACTAATGATGTCGCCTGTTCTTGTTTGCCAAGATCGGCCCCCAGCTCGGTGACGAGTGCCACAAGCTGCTCAACACTTGTCGGTTTGTTATATAAGGTGACTTCCATACCTGTGCGTTTCAGCTGTTTGAGAACTTCCTCACGACCAGAACCTTCCAAGGCATATAACTTACTCGCACCAACAGACAGGACACCTTCTGCCGCTAAATCACGATAGTAACCAACGGAAGGTAACTGGGTCGCCGCTTGAGGAAATGTAGAAGACTGGTCAACGGCAACAACCCGTTCACCCGCGCCTAGCGCAAATACAATTTCAGTAATCGTACCGCCTGCTGTTACAAGGTCGGCGGGCCCAGACTGAACTGCAGCGGATAACTTCAGCGAGAAGGCAATTGAACAGCCTAGTATGAAAGTAGTGAGGGTGTATCGGCGCATTTTTTTTCCTCATAGCGACAAGAACCCAACAATAGTAAATGATAATGATTTGCATTTCTATTGATCTTCAAAAATAGTTTATGTACCTTATATGCAAATGAGAACTATTTGCATATGAGAGAAAAACGACCATGTCCTGCCGAAGTAACGACGCAAGATCAACCAAAACACTTAACGACAAATTATTCAAAGCGGGGCAAATTAGCTTGCTTGCATTAAGCGTGCATAGTGCATTTGCCTTTGCTGACTCAGAAACAGAAGCAGAGTTTGACGGCGAAGTCATGGTCGTAACGGGGTCACGAGTTGAACAAAAACTCGAAGACGTTATCGGTAGCGTAAGCGTTATAACTGATACGCAGATAGAGCGTCTCATGGTAACAAACCTAGACGATATGTTTCGTTATGACCCCAGTATCACAACAACGGGGAATGGTGCTTCTCCTCAAGCGATTAATGTGCGGGGAATCGGTGGAAACCGCTTGGTATACATAAAAGATGGGCGCCGACTCAACGACAGCTACGCAGGCGGAACGGGTCTGATAGTGGGGCGTAATAATTTTGATGTGCAAGACATCAAGCAAGTTGAAGTCGCAAAAGGCGCCGCATCGTCACTTTATGGCTCGGATGGATTGGGTGGGATTGTGGTGGTATCCACAAAAGATCCTGAAGATTATCTCGGTGGCCAAGATAGCTATGTTCGACTGGGTGCGGGTTATCTAGGTAATAGCGAGCAGACCAACGTCAACCTGGCCGCAGCGAAAGCCTTCGGTGATTGGAAAACCAGCATTACCGCAATTCAGCGCCAAGGTGAAGAAGTACAAAACTTCGATGAATCACTCCCTGGTTTTGATGCAGACTCCACAGCTGTCACTCTAAAAGCGCAGCGCGCCTTGAGTAAAGACAGTGGACTCAAGTTTACCTTTGACTGGTTTAGTCAAGATACCGATCAAGTCATCACCGCAGGCGCCAGCGAAGTGCACAACCAAGATACCAACTGGGCGGTGTCCGCTGACTATTATTCAGAGCAAAGCACCGCGCTATTTGACCGCTGGCAAACACAAGTGTATTTCAGCCGCTATGAGCAAGATGGAGATGCGATTGTATCGAGCCGCGGCAACATTGACCAAAACGACTACGACTTCAATCAAGATATTTTCGGCGTCCGTGCGCTCTTTAACAAAGCGATGACGTCGGGCCAAACTACACATAACATTGTGTACGGCTTCGATTATGACTTGTTCGATACTACTCGACCGCGTTTCAAAACAAGAACCGCGGCTGATGGTACTGTTACTTTTACCAACGAGCCGCAACCTACTTTTCCCGGCGCAGATACCACAATGGCAGGTATTTTCTTGCAAGATACTATCGATTTTGCTCCGTACAAGGTGTCTGTGGTTATTGGCGGTCGTCTCGATTATTACAGCCTAGAAGCGAAAGCTGACCCACTCTATGACGCAACGATTATGGAAGATATCGACGAAACCGCGTTTTCTCCAAAGGTCGCGTTGCGTTACCAGTTTAATGATAATTGGCAGTCTTACCTTCAATACGTACAGGGGTTCAAAATACCCCCTCATGACCAAGCTTACCAAAGCCATGGTGTTGAGCCGTTTTATCAGATTTTACCCAACCCTGATCTCGATCCTGAAGAAAGTGAAAGTTATGAACTAGGCATTCGCTACAACAACGATGTCATTAGCGTAAGCGCCGCCGTTTTCCGAGCGGAATTTGATAACTTTATCGAGTCAACACTCGTCGGTACAGAACCGACCTTTATTCCTGGCGTAACCAAATCTCTGTTTCAGTACCAAAACTTAGAATCGGTGACAATCGAAGGACTAGAAGTCGGGCTAACATTACGTCCCACTGACCGTTTATCTATTGTTACTCAAGCCACATACATCGACGGTGAAAACGATGAAAATGGCCAAGCATTGGAAAGCTTAAGTCCACTGCAAGGCAGTGTACTAACCACTTATGACTTTGACCAATTCTCGTTAACAGCAGCATGGCGACTAGCCAAAAGCATGACAGATGTACCGACTGATAGCGATGGTAACGACCTAGTGCAAAGCGCTGGGTACGGTGTACTAGACCTATTTGGTCAAGTAGAACTGGACAATTGGGTCGTGACAGCGCGAGTCGATAACGTATTAGATAAAGAATATATTCCTTATCAAAACATTGCAGGTCAGGCCCCGGATGCAGACCTAAATCAATTTACGCAACCCGGTAGAACCTTCTCTATCGGCGCGTCCTATACCTTCTAATCGCACGGTAATTGGGGGCTCGGCCCCCTTTTTTCTTTATAACTAAAAACCACATTAAATAGGAATCAATATCAAATTAGTTTTTGATAATTTTTTGACCTTATTGATATAATATAACATTTCCAGAGTATAAAGATTTTGCATGGCTGTCGATTGACGGCCATTTTTTACGACTGAAGACGAAATAATATAACATACTATGAAAACCAAGCACTTTAGAAAATCAACACTGGCTGGCCTTGTGTCTTTGCTGATTGCGGGTACCGCATCTGCACAGACAATTAAGGGGCAAGTCGTCAATAAGAAAGGCGAAACGGTCGCTAACGCAGAAGTTTCTGTTGTCGGTCACGGTCAAGCTGTAAGAACCGACGAGAACGGTTTCTTCACCCTTGATATTGATCACAAGGGTGACGTTGAAATCCACGTTGCCAAAACGGGTTACGCGCACCAAAATTTTGACATTGACGAGGTCAAAAATGGCTCAGCACCCGTCTCTTTCACACTGACTCGATCAGCGATTGAAGTTATCGACGTGACGGCTACACCGTTACATGCTTCTATCATCGAATCGGCAACGCCGGTGAGCGTGTTATCAGGGGAAACGCTGCGCCGCAGACAGGCAGCAACCCTAGGTGATACATTGGAAAACGAAGTTGGTATTCACACCAATTTCCATGCCGGCGTTGCCAGTACTCCAATTATCCGAGGCCTGACAGGTCCACGTGTTCAAATTACGCAAAATGGCCTGGACGTCTCTGACGCCTCTCGGGTTGGTCCAGACCATTCGGTAGCCACAGAAGCCTCTACGGCAGAACAAATTGAAGTACTTCGCGGCCCAGCAACGCTGTTCTACGGCAGTGGCGCCATTGGTGGTGTGGTTAATATCGTAGATAATCGCGTGCCTCGCTCTACCGATTTCAATGGCGAAGTACTGGCACAGTACGACACCGTTAACGAGCAAAAGTTGACAAGCCTAAACTTGAATACAGGCTCTGATAATATTGCGGTTCACTTAGATGGTTTCTGGCGTGAGTCAGATAACTACGATATCCCAGTCGCCGCCGAAATCGGTAGTGATGACCCTGATCGCTTCGTTGCAAACAGTGGTGAGGAATCCAGTGGCTTTACTTTTGGTTCGAGCTACCTTCTCGACAACGGTTTTGTGGGCTTCTCATATGGCCGTCTTGATCGTGAATACGGTATTCCAGGTCACAGTCACGGTCATGAAGACGAGCATGAAGATGAGCACGAAGGAGAAGATGATCACGGACACGAAGATGAAGAGTCGGTATTTGCAGATTTAGAACAAGATCGTTTCCAATTGATCAGCGAATTAAACTTTGAGGGCGGCTTCATTAGCGCTATCAATAGCCGCTTTGCTTATACCGATTACGCCCACAGTGAAATTGAAGGTGGCGCGGTCGGCACAACGTTTGAAAATGATACCCTAGAGGGCCGCGTTGACTTTATGCATCACGACGTCAACGGCTGGCGCGGTGGTATCAGCGTACACTACAAAAACAGTGACTTTGAAGCACAAGGTGAAGAAGCATTTACGCCTCCATCTGAAACGGAAATGTTTGCTATCGCTGTAATGGAAGAAAAGCACTTTGGTGACGTCCTAGTGCAACTTGGTGCGCGTGTTGAGCGTGTCACTATCGATGCGAATGAAGTCGTGTTGCCACATATTGATCTTCACGGTCACGACGATGATGAACATCACGACGAAGACGACCACCATGATGAAGATGAACATCATGACGAAGGCGAAGAGCACGGTGAAGACGAACACCATGATGAAGATGAGCACGAGCATGAAGAAGAAGCGCAAGTGTTTGCATCCAATCAAAGCTTTACACCTGTTAGTTTAAGCGCTGGTGCCGTTTGGGACTTCGCTCCTGGCTATAATGTTGCTATCTCGGTGTCTCGTTCTGAGCGCGCGCCTTCCGCAGCAGAGCTGTTCTCCTTTGGACCACATATCGGTACACGCACATACGAAGTTGGTGCGTTGTTTGAACTTGCAGGTGATGAAGATCATCCTGAGTTTGAACTAGCAGGTGGCTCTGTTGAAATGGAAACGTCCAATAACATCGATCTAACCTTTAGAAAGTATGAAGGTGATCTGGGCATTGTGTTAAACGCCTTCTACAACCGTGTTGACGATTACTACTTCCAGTCAAATACGGGTTTCTTCGCTGAAGACGGTCACGACCATGGTGAAGAAGACGAACATGGCCATGAAGACGAGCATCACGATGAAGATGAAATGGGCCATGAGGACGAACACGAAGACGAGCACGGTCACGAAGGTGAAGATGAACATGAGCACGAAGGCGAACTTCCGGTGTATCTGTTTAACCGCGGTGACGCCATCTTGCACGGCTTTGAAGCGCAAGCGTTCTGGCAAGCAAGTGACGAGCTAAAAGTCACCTTGTATTCTGACTACGTTCGCGCTCGTCTAGCCAATGGCGGCGGCGACCTGCCAAGAACACCGCCATTGCGATTTGGTTCGCGCTTCAACTATGTTGATGAGCAATTATCAATGGAGTTGGCCATCACGCGCTACCAGGAACAAGATCGCGTGGACGGATTCGAGACACCAACAGATGGATATACATTAGTTGATTTCTCTTTGTCATACCTAATGACAGTAGACGATATTGATATGACATTCTATCTACACGGCGAAAACCTCACCGATGAAGAAGCCCGCGTGCATACCTCTTTCTTGAAAGACGTTGCACCTCGTCCAGGCCGAAACATCGCACTTGGTGTTCGTGCTAACTTTTAATCAGTAAGGAGAAAATGGTGCTGATTCATCCCACTAAAGCATCATTCGTCTCGTGCCAATCACCGTCAATTCTAGGTGATATTACTGAAGAGCATATTAGCGTTGCCACTTGGCAACGCGATGCTCAAGCAGTGATTCAGGACTACATTCAAAGTAATGCGAAGCGATTGTCGATTGGACTGAGGTTTGTATCGGAACTCACACATTTGCGCGAGACACTAGCGAGTAGTCTACCTGAAGGCAATGGTCAACAAGCGCTGATTGACGATATCTATTTACTGTCGGACATGCTGACTTGCCTGTTTGATTGTGACAGCGTCGGACTGAGACTGGTTGTGATGGACTCACCTATGTGCCCTAAATTCCATTATGACAACATTCCCGTGCGCTTAGTTTGCACGTATTTGGGTGAGGGTACACAGTGGTTACCCCGCGAATTGGGCAACCGCGAAGATATTGCAAACAAGGTAATTGATAAGAGTGAGATTGAGCAGTCGTCAGCCTATGACGTCTCGCTATTGAAAGGCGAAGCTTGGAGTGATACGCCCCATCAAGGTGTAATACATCGCTCTTCCCCCATGCAATCAGGCCAAATCCGTGCGTTATTGACACTCGATCCACTGTAACCGTGGGCCAAAGGCATCACAAAGTGGTGCCTTTTTATTTCGCGATTTTATAGTCTATGTACTGTTTTGTTTCAGAGTTTACTCGTAGTTGCACATAACAACCATTTGCTAACGAAATGGATTGATAGCATTTTCCAAAATACATACAAAGAAAGTGAGCAATTACTTCCCCATGACTGATCAGTAAAATATCATCGGTCGGCGATGCGTTCAAAAGCTGCTGTAGCGCATGGTGAAATCGCTCTGCGCACGCAAATGCCGTTTCACCTTTGAACGGTGCGTTATTTGCGCGGTGAGAAAAGACGTGGTCGTACTGTTGTAAACGACAAATTAAGCTCAAATACTGGCCTTGCCACTCGCCAAAATGACGCTCTTGTAACCCGTCAAATGCTTTGCAAGGCACATTTAAAATTTGCGCACAGCACGCCCCTGACGCCACGGTACGTCCAAGTACAGAAGTTGCAATGAAACCGACAGACTTATCTTTCAACTTAGATGCAAGCGCTCTCATTTGTGCGCTGCCTTGGGGCGTCAATGGGCTATCGAGTTGACCCTGAAGTCGCTCGGCTTCATTCCACTGTGTTTGCCCATGACGGGCAATATAGATAGTTTGGGACATCATTTAATGGGACGCCTTACGGCGTCCTCAACGATTAGAGTTGATAGTTCACACTAACGTATACCGCGCGTCCAAGTACTTGATAGTTGAGTACGGTTTCATAGTCTTCATCAAACACATTGTGTAACTTAATTTGACCCGAAAAATCGTCTGTGAAGTGATGATTGACACTCAAATCAACCAATTGATAGCTATCAAGCTCTGTGCCAGCATCAAAACGCTCACCTTTGTATTCATAGTTAAGTAGCAAGTCAGTATCACCAAAATTAGTCATAAACTGATAGCTGAATTGATTTTTGGCTCGTCTGACTAAACGCGTGTCTTTCACACTGTCGATGGCGTCGAGATAACCGTAGTTCAACGTATGTGCGCCGCCCAATCCACGGTAGTTTAACGTAACATCAATGCCCTCGATTTCTGCGGCCGCAATGTTGCGAGGTTGCCAAATCCCATCGTCATCAGGCGCCCATTCGATCAAGTTATCGATGTCTGTGTTGTACCAACTCAGTGACACATCAAACGCATCTTGAACAAACTTTACATTCACTTCTTCAGTATCTGACGTTTCTGACAATAGGTCGGGATTACCACCAAAAGGAAAGTACAAGTCGTTGAACGTAGGTGCTTTAAAGCCACTGCCTTTGGCCAGTGAAACCAGCACGCTGTCAGTAATTTGGTAGCCTACACTTGCATTGTAAGTGGTTTCACTATCGATGTTTTCTACATCGTCATAGCGGATAGCAAGTTCAGCAGAGAGGGCATCTTGAGAAAACAAGGCATGACCAAAATAGCCCTC
>CAWUJV010000016.1:0-63963 GCA_963922845.1 uncultured Alteromonas sp. | reverse complement strand
CCTATGCTTAGTTATCATTTTCACTAATACAATCATCTACCCTTTACCGCTTAGAGGAGAATGTCATGCCGGTAATACTCGAAGATAGGCCAAGAGAGCAAGTCAAAGAGGAAGTCATTGACGTGTTGGTTTATAACTACAGTAGAGGCGTCGTTTCCAATGAAGCCTTCGAAAGAAGGCTCGATGCCGTGATTGCAGCAAGCAATAATGCGGCAATGATGAAAGAAATAGAAGATCTAGACGCCACACCTGATGACGCAATCAAGCAGCAAAGAGAAGAGCGCTTCGCGGTCAATTATTCCTCGGACGCGGCTGAAGAGGAGGATTGGATTGTGAACATCATGGGCGGTAGCGACCGCAGTGGCCATTGGAGTGTGCCCAAGAAACTGAACATTGTCAGTATAATGGGTGGCTCAACCGTGGACTTCACCGATGCACAATTTAGTACACCGAACGTTACCATCAATACCGTCGCGATAATGGGAGGGGACACCATTTATGTGCCGGAAAACGTTAACGTGATTTGCAAAGTGTTTTGCTTAATGGGTGGAATAGACAACAAAGCACCATCCATTGCCAACCGCAACGCGCCGACCATTACAATCACAGGGTTTGCATTGTTTGGTGGCTCAACGATTAAAGTCAGAACGACTATCAAAGAAAAATTCATGGCCTTTGCCAACCAAATGAAAATGACATTCGGTAAAGACTCGCGTTGGTAATACCCATACGCATTAATAAATGATTGCTTGAGGTATCAAAAGCACGAAAAAAAGCTGGTCACGGTGACCAGCTTTTTATCATTGCAAAATCAGATTATTCCCACTCAATCGTCGCTGGCGGTTTGCCCGAGATGTCATAAACAACTCGAGATATCCCATCGATTTCATTGATAATACGGTTTGAGACTTTTCCGAGAAAATCGTATGGAAGATGAGCCCAATGCGCCGTCATAAAATCGATAGTCTCTACGGCACGCAGTGAGACAACCCAGTCGTATTTGCGGGCGTCACCCATTACGCCTACCGAGCGAACCGGTAAAAACACAGTAAATGCCTGGCTCACTTTTTGGTACAAATCGGCAGCGTATAGTTCTTCGATAAAGATCGCGTCAGCGCGGCGCAACAAGTCACAGTATTCTTTCTTTATTTCGCCGAGAACCCTAACCCCTAGACCCGGTCCAGGGAATGGGTGACGGTACAACATGTCATACGGTAAACCCAGTTCGAGGCCAATCTTACGTACCTCGTCTTTGAACAATTCACGCAGAGGTTCAACTAATCCTAGCGTCATGTCTTCAGGCAACCCACCAACATTGTGATGGCTTTTGATAACATGCGCTTTGCCAGTCGCAGAACCCGCTGATTCAATCACATCTGGATAGATGGTACCTTGCGCTAACCATTTTGCGTTAACGCGTTTTGACGCTTCTTCATCAAACACGTTGACAAATTCGTTACCAATGATTTTACGCTTTTTCTCGGGATCGTCTTCACCTTCGAGCGCTTTTAAGAACCTCTCTTCGGCTTCAACTTTGATAATATTTAGGCCAAAGTGGTCACCAAACATATCCATAACTTGTTGACCTTCATTCAACCGTAAAAGGCCGTTATCAACAAATACGCACGTCAATTTGGGGCCAATTGCGCGATGTAACAGCATTGCCGTCACCGATGAATCAACACCACCTGAAAGTCCTAAAATAACCTCGTCGTCACCAACTTGTCGCTTGATTCTCTCTACCGCGTCTTCGATGATTGCACCCGCAGTCCACAGTTTTTCGCACTGGCAGATATCCAACACGAAATGAGACAGTAAACGTTCGCCTTGGCGAGTATGTGTTACCTCGGGGTGAAATTGGACACCGTAGAACTGTTTCTCTTCATTATACATGGCAGCGTGAGGACAAGATGAGGTTTGTGCGACCGTGACAAACCCTTCGGGAATCGTCGCCACTTTGTCACCATGACTCATCCACACATCTAACAACGCATTGCCATCACTATTAATATGATCTTCAATTTGCGCGAGTAAGGGTGAAGGTGAAATCACTTCCACTTGAGCATAACCAAATTCACGCTTGTCTGAACCCGCTACGCTTCCGCCTAGTTGCTCTGACATCGTTTGCATGCCATAACAAATACCCAAAACTGGTACACCCGCATTGAACACATATTCAGGTGCTCGCGGCGAGCCTGCTTCAGTCACCGATTCTGGACCACCCGACAAAATGATACCATTGGGGTTGAAGCCTTTAATTTGCTCTTCTGTGACGTCCCACGCCCATAGTTCACAATAAACGCCTATTTCTCTCACACGTCTTGCTATTAACTGCGTGTATTGGGAACCAAAATCCAAAATCAAAATACGTTGATCATGTATATTCGCGGTCATGTCTCTCGCCTGTCGTATAGAAAATAAAAGAGGCTGAACGTATCAGCCTCATCAATTGATTTAAATGGGGTACTAGCCTAAGCGGTAGTTTGGCGCTTCTTTTGTGATGCTAACATCATGTACATGAGACTCACCCATGCCCGCGGCAGTGACGCGTACAAACTTAGCTTCTGTGCGCATTTTGTCTATCGTGCCACAACCCGTTAATCCCATCGCTGAGCGCAAACCACCCATCTGCTGGTGGATAATATTGGCAATTGGGCCTTTATACGCAACGCGTCCTTCAATACCCTCTGGTACTAATTTTTCGGCATTTTTGCTGTCTTGGAAATAACGGTCTGATGAACCATGGCTTTGATTCATCGCGCCGAGCGAGCCCATACCGCGATAAGACTTGTAATAGCGGCCTTGATACAGCTCGACTTCCCCTGGCGCTTCTTCAGTGCCGGCCAACATACTGCCAACCATGACACAACTTGCACCCGCCGCGATAGCTTTTGCAATATCGCCAGAATAGCGAATACCGCCATCAGCGATAACTGGGATATCAGTATCGGCAAGCGCTTCCACAGCATCGGAAACCGCAGTGATTTGCGGTACACCGCAACCTGTCACAATTCGAGTAGTACAAATAGAACCGGGGCCGATACCCACTTTAACTGCATCTACGCCAGCATCGGCTAGGGCTTTAGCCCCCTCACCTGTTGCTACATTACCGGCAATTAATTGAACGTCTGGGTAGCTATCGCGAATCTTTTTCACGCGTTCGATAACCCCTTGAGAATGACCGTGTGACGTGTCGATAAGCAACACATCAACACCCGCATCAACTAACAGAGCGATGCGTTCATCGGTACCCGGCCCAACGCTTACCGCAGCACCCACGCGCAGACGACCTAGCGAGTCTTTACACGCATTGGGTTTGTTTTCTGCTTTCTGGAAATCTTTGACAGTAATCAGACCTGACAATTTAAATGCATCATCGACCACTAGAATTTTTTCAATGCGATGTTCGTGCATCAAATCGAGCACTTGTTCAGACTCCGCGCCTTCCTTGACGGTCACGAGTCGTTCTTTAGGCGTCATGACTTTACTGACACTGTCTTCTAAACGGGTTTCAAAGCGCAAATCGCGTCCTGTTACAATGCCAATCAAGTTGTTTTCACTATCGGTTACAGGAAAACCTGAATAACCGAGCTTTTTACTCATAGCAATAACATCGCCAATCGTTGCATCTGCCGTCACGGTAACGGGGTCAGATACCACGCCACTTTCGTATTTCTTAACTTCACGAACGTGATTGGCTTGTTGTTCTGGGGTCATGTTTTTATGAATGAAACCGATTCCGCCTTCTTGCGCTAAGGCAATGGCTAATCTAGCTTCAGAAACCGTATCCATCGCGGCAGATACCATCGGGATATTTAGTGTGACACCACGGGTCAATCGAGTCTGCAATTGAGCAGTATGGGGAAGAACGTCTGAGTGACCAGGCACTAACAATACGTCATCAAAAGTAAGCGCTTCTTGAACAATTCTGAGCATGCAACAACACCTATTGGAGTAGAGGGTTAATTGCCGCGCAATTGTAGTGTTTTTTATTATTCAGGTAAACTCTAATTATCATTAACAGAGAAAATAGTTTATATGCTCACAAATTCATCGTCTGAAAACCGCCAAATTCTCACGGTTACAAAGTTAAATCGTTTATCGCGGATGCTGTTGGAAAGTGAAATCGGCTTGATTTGGTTATCAGCGGAAATATCTAATTTTGTGCGAGCAGCATCGGGGCATTGGTATTTCACCCTCAAAGATAGTAAGGCGCAAGTTCGCGCGGCCATGTTCAAAAATGCCAATAGACGAATCCAAACTTTACCCAAAGAAGGCGACAAAGTACTCGTTCGCGCAAGTGTCGGTTTGTACGAACCACGAGGCGACTATCAACTTATTGTCGAGCATCTTGAAAAAGAGGGACAAGGTACGCTAAAGCAAGCCTTCGAAGCACTGAAAATGAAACTCTACAATGAGGGGCTATTTTCACCAGAGCTAAAGCGCCCACTGCCCGACACGGTGACGAAAGTCGGAATTATCACCTCTCCAAGCGGTGCGGCATTACACGACGCGCTTACTGTTTTCAAGCGTCGCAGCCCCACTACGACCATCACCATTTACCCATCAATGGTACAGGGCGACCAAGCAGCAAGTCAGCTAATTGATGCCATAAACACGGCCAATCGCCGAAATGAAGTTGATGTGATATTGCTTACTCGAGGTGGTGGTTCAATGGAAGATTTATGGTGTTTTAATGATGAACACCTAGCCCGAACTATTCGCAATAGCGCCATCCCAATTGTTAGCGCAGTGGGACATGAAATCGACGTAACGATTGCAGACTATATTGCTGACTTACGCGCGCCCACACCGTCTGCGGGAGCCGAACTACTCAGCCAAGATCAGGATGTTTTACTCGACAAAATTAATGCGCTACAAAAAAGACTACAGCAATCTTGGCGTGAACAATATCAGCGTCGCCAGCACAAATTAGCGATGCTTCATCGGGCGCTGCGTGCGGAGCACCCTTCAGTTCGTATTCAAAACCAAATTCAATGGTTGGATAGGCTTAGTTTGAGGCTACAAAATCAGATTGAGCAAAAAATGGCGTCGGCCTACCAATCACATAGCAAGCTCGATAGCCGTTTAGGCCAACAAAACCCCAAGTTTGCCTTAGCTCAATTAAACGAAAAGCAGCGCAACCTCAACAATCGTTTAGTAAAGTCAACAAAGGTACTGTTGGACAACAAACAACGCCAAAACGCTTTCGCTGCACAGCGACTACATGGAATTAGCCCACTTGCGACGCTAGGACGGGGTTACAGTATCACGTTTAAAGACAACAAAGCCGCCATGTCGACCTCATCGCTAACGGAAGGAGACGAGATTCGCACGCGCCTGCACGATGGTGACGTTACCAGTGTGGTTACCGCATTGACGCCAACGAAATCAAGTGGTTAAAACAAGATAAGGCAGATCGAAGCAGTCTTGAGCCAAAAGTGACGCTATGTTGCACGAACTCTCAGTAAAAATACGCATACTTTAGTCTAAATTTATTGTTGTGATCTGTGCATTCATAGTCCACACTACGGGCTCATCGCTAAACTTGAAGGGCTTGTGAAACCACTTTTATTGGGATGTGCGTTAGTAGGGTTGGTAGGATGCCAGCATCTTTCGGTATCAACTTCGCCAAACGCCTCGGCAACGACAGATCAACACCAAGACCAAGACCAAGCTGATAAAGCGTTGGTAATGCGTCCTGCCGTCAACTTTTTTTCTTCTTACCTAAGCGAAGATTCATCAACTAAGTGCCAGCTGGCGAACAATCATCAACCTTGTGTCGAAGATGCCATTCCAGCAGACGCTTTTTTCGCTGCATTGAGCCAAAATCAATATTTTGCTGATATTGCTCCTTCAAGCAATCAACACGATTACGAATTACTTGTCGCCAATGAAGCCGCGCAATCGAAAAGAACGTTTTGGCAAAAAGTACAGGGTAACGTCCTTGGCGACCACGCGCTTAAACATGACACTACGACCTATTTCACCGAAGTGTCGGTTCAATGGCGTGGACTTGAAATTCACAGCGAATTAATAGAGTTAAGCATTGCCACGCAAGAAAACCCCAATACGGCAGACTTAGCGGAGCAAGTGTTGACGGATTGGATAAAAACGTCAGATCAACAACACATATTCAGTGCTCCTTTCTTGTATTCGGCACTACGGGCGAGTGACTACACCAGAGATTTATCACTACCTCTGAGCATTGGTGAGTTTCAAAACACGGACACACAGCTTTATCACGACCCGTTTAAAGGGGTTATTTCTCGATACATACACCCGGTATATGAAAATGCGGTCATGGACATCACCGTTTATCCCATCCTGCAGGATATCAGCATGCCATTGCCAGCCTTGTTGGCGATAGAAATAGAAGAAGAGTTACAACAAGCGAAAATGGTCGCGAAAGCTAGACAAACAGACCTCGTGGTAGACATGCCGCCGGCACCCTACGAAGCGGCTGGAAATGAAGGATATCGCCTAGCATTAAGCGCAACAGGCAACGATGGAGAACCCATATTTGCCACCAGCTATGTGTTTCGCATGAAAGATAAAATCGTAAAATTCAGTGGGACCTTTCCACCGCGAATTGCTGATGATCTAGTCAGTCAAACTTTGCCACTCATGCGCGTGCCTGATGAATCAGAGCTTATGGCCGAATTACGGCAACTTGCCAGCCAGCAGTCGAAGCCACAGTCATAAAAAAAGCCGCAAGTGCGGCTTTTTTTATTTCTTGTTGGCATGAAACGCCATCATACGTTTTCGCTTGCGCTGCTGCGCCAGAGTCAATTGATTCTTTTTCCCTTCGAAGGGGTTACTGCCCTCTCTAAATTCGATACGAATTGGCGTGCCCATCACATTGAGAGATTTTCTGTAGTAATTCATCAAATAACGCTTATAGGAGCTGGGTAAGTCTTCTACTTGGTTACCATGGATCACAACAACTGGCGGGTTATAGCCGCCGGCATGGGCATACTTCATTTTCACTCGACGACCGCGCACCAATGGGGGTTGGTGATCATCTTGGGCCATCTCCATTATCTGCGTCAGCATTGATGTATTGACACGCGTTGTGGCGCTAGCGTAGGCCTCTTGCACTGATTCAAATAAGTTACCTACACCCGTTCCATGTAGAGCTGAAATAAAATGTAAGCGTGCGAAATCGATAAACCCTAAACGTCTATCAAGCTCTCTTTTGATATCGTCCTTCACGTCAGTGTTCAAGCCATCCCATTTGTTAACCGCCAACACCAATGAACGACCTGAATTCAACACAAAGCCCAGCAGGCTAAGATCTTGATCTGAAATGCCCTCACGAGCATCAATGACCAACAGGACGACGTTGGCCTCTTCGATAGCTTGAAGCGTTTTTACAATGGAGAATTTTTCTACCGCTTCTGTCACTTTACGACGTTTTCTCACGCCAGCAGTGTCAATGATGATGTATTCTCGTTCGTCCCGTTCAAGGGGAATGTATATACTGTCTCGTGTCGTTCCGGGCATGTCATACACCACGACACGCTCTTCGCCAAGAATACGATTGGTCAGTGTTGACTTGCCAACATTAGGTTTACCCACGATAGCCAATTTAATGGGTTGAGCCTGAATTCGCTCTAGTTGGCTTTGCGCGTCTTCCTCTTCGTCAATCACCTCTTCTTTCGCCATCATATCTGGGAAAGCATCTGACAGAGGCGCTAAACTCTTTCCTAATAATTGGCTCACACCTCGTCCATGCGCGGCAGCAATTTGATGCACGTCACCGAGACCAAGCGAATAAAACTCGGCACTTTCACTATCGCCATCGATGCCATCAACTTTGTTAGCAACGAGGAATATTTCTTTTTCCGTTCTTCTCAGGTAATCCGCAATTCCTAAATCGGCTGGAAGGACCCCTGCTCTGGCATCCACCAGAAACAACACGACATCGGCTTCCTCTACCGCCAACAAAGACTGCTGTGCCATATGAGCGTCAATGCCTTCTTCATCACCAGTAATCCCGCCTGTATCAACAACAATAAATTGTCTTTGCTCAAACTTAGCTTGGCCATACTTACGGTCACGGGTTAAACCAGGGAAATCGGCAACCAGCGCGTCTCGCGTATTCGTCAATCTGTTAAATAAGGTGGATTTGCCAACATTAGGCCTACCCACAAGGGCTACTACTGGTAACATGGAAACTATCCGGCATCAAAAAGTTAATTGTCAGCAAGCCTTGCTGACACAAATCAGCCGCGAAAACCGCGGCTGATCAAGCGTATTTATTAGTATATGCGTATTTGAGCCTTACACCAGCTCAACACCCATATTACTGAGGCATAGTGACGGCACTGACCTCACCATCACGAGTCATGACAACGAGCTTGTCGTCTACTACAATGGGGCTCACATAGATAGACTCATCTTCGTCATCTGAGCCAACTTCAAGGCGCGCGACTATAGCACCATTTTCTTGTGTGAACCAGTGGAGGAAGCCATACTTATCGCCTGCTACCACATAATCACCAAACGGTTCAGCGGAGGTAAGCACTCTGCCTTTCAACGCGCCTTGCGACCACAACTCAACACCATTGCGTCTATCAAGACCATATACATTGGAATTCACATCGACAACAAATAAGCGACTGCCATCTAATGTGACATTGCGGAACGAACCGTACTCGCGCTTCCACACAACACGACCGCTGCGCAGCTCTACCGCCGCTAGCGTTCCGTTGTATGACACCACGTAAACCATGCCACCGTATAACAGTGGTGTCGTGTCAACATCGACGATACGTTCAAGTTCAGTCGCACCGGTCGGCGTACCGATTGTTGCTTCCCACGCCAATAAGCCCGAATCTAATATATTAACCTGAAGTTTGCCCGAAGCCGTGCCTACCAACGCACCGCCATTGGCTGCGATCGGCGCAGAAATACCGCGAAGACTCAGCGGCGGAACATCAGACTCGTGAAGCCACAATTGCTCCCCGGTTTCTGCATCAAGCGCAAACAAGGTGCCTGAGCCAGTGTTAATGACGAGTGTGCCTTCGTCGACTGAAGGGGCAGCAAGGATTTCTCCTTTCACGCTGGCTTCCCATACGATATCACCCGTATTGACATTCAGCGCCACTACTGCACCGTTTTCCGTTCCCACGAAAAGTTTCTCGTAACCTAGCGCTAGGCCACTGATTTTCGCGGACTCACCGCTTTTCCAAAGTCGAGAAATCGACGATAGGTAACCTTCATCGCGGAAGATTGCAAAGTTTTTATCCCAAATGTCCTTGCCGGTATTTGGGTTTAAGGCTTTCACTCGACCGTGACGCTCAGCCACAAAGAGTTTTTCATAGCCAGCCACAGGACGCAGACTTGAGTAGAAGTTTTTAACGCCTTTGCCAATATCTTCATCCCATACGATACTGGGTTGAAACTGTGCATTAATCGGTTTTAAACGACGAACCTCTAACTCTTCTTCATCCGCAAACCAATCGGAGATAGTGCTACAACCGGTTACCGATATCGCTGCGACCGTTGCAATCGCAACACGTTGAATAGACTTACGTGACAATTTTAATCTCAACATCAATTCGTTACTCCTGCCAATTATGCGTCAGTTTGTAACGATAAATTGTCTAATTTCATTTGTAGTAAGCGGTTGTTTTCGGCTTTTTCCAATGCCGCGGTGTAAGCGACTCGAGCTTGATCAGCCTTGCCTTGTTTAACATACGCATCACCACGAAGCTCTTCCACTTGTGCCTTAAAAGCTTCTTGTGAAATACCAGAAAGAGTTTGAAGCGCCCCTTGTGCGTTATCCAACTCCAGTTGAACACGTGCTAAGCGCAGGCCTGCTACCGCAGCTACTTCTGGTGCGACACCAGACGTGTGCACTCTCTCAAGTTCAACCGCTGCTTGCTCAAAATCACCCTCATTCACCGCTTTTTGGGCCAGTATCAGACCGGCAATATCAGCATACCCAGAATCGCTCGTACCCTCGATAAATGCGGCCACATTTGCAACGCCATTGTCTTCAGACAAGGTTTCGACAGCAGACTGATACGCTTCTGATGCGGCTTCTCTTTGGGAGATTTGTTTTTCGTCAAAATGGCGCCAACCAAACAGACCACCAAAGCCAACTAATGCGCCCACGATAATTGCGGTGCCATGGTCTTTCCAAAATCGCTTTATTGCTTCTACTTGTTGTTCTTCTGTTTCAAACTGTTCCATTACTTACCTCTAATACTGCCTATTGCCTCGGCTAATGGGTATTAATCAATCAATGTATCTAAGCTTTCCGCAAGAGTATCGACACCGACGGTAACTTGTTCATTACTATTGCGAAGTGGTTTAAGCCCCACTTGCTTTGCGTTCATTTCATCGGTACCAATCAGCACTGCGACTTGCGCACCGGTTTTATCGGCACGTTTGAGCTGCTTTTTGAAATTGCCACCACCACAATGCATCATGACACGTAGATTAGGTCTTTGATCCCTTAAGGACTCAGCAACTTGCATAGCAAAGCCCGCCACATCATCACCTAAAGCGGTTACGTATACATCAGCACTGCTGCTATCGGCTGGGACTTTTTCAAGCGTTGTCAGTAACAACACCAAACGCTCCATTCCCATAGCAAAGCCGACTGCTGGTGTGCCTTTGCCGCCGAGCTGCTCGACTAAACCATCATAGCGACCACCCGCACATACTGTGCCTTGAGCACCTAAACTATCGGTGACCCACTCGAAAACGGTCCGGTTGTAATAATCCAACCCTCTAACCAGTTTTGGATTTACCTTGAATTCGATTCCAACTTGCGTCAATCGTTCACACAAAACTGAAAAATGTTGTTTCGAGTCTTCATCAAGGTAATCGAGCAGTACAGGTGCATCCTGAACCAGAGCTTGTACGTCTGGATTTTTGCTGTCTAATACTCTAAGCGGGTTGGTGTCGAGACGGCGTAAGGAATCTTCATCAAGTTTATCTTTGTGCGCCGTCAAATAGTCAACCAGCGCGTCGCGATAGTTTGCACGTGCTTCGTTAGACCCCAACGAATTGATTTCTAGGGTAACCGCATCTGAAATACCAAAGGCCTTCCACAGGCGAGCCGACAGCATGATCACTTCTAGGTCAATATCAGGACCATCTAGCCCATACGTTTCCACACCAAATTGATGGAATTGACGATAGCGGCCTTTTTGTGGGCGCTCGTGTCTGAACATTGGGCCCATGTACCATAAGCGTTGTTGCTGGTTGTAGAGCAAACCATGCTCATTGCCCGCGCGTACCGTACTTGCTGTTCCCTCAGGACGCAGTGTTAAACTATCACCGTTGCGGTCCTCAAAGGTATACATTTCTTTTTCAACGATATCCGTCACTTCACCAATGGATCGTTTGAAAAGGTCAGTACTTTCAACGATGGGAGTGCGAATTTCTTGATAGCCATAGTTCGCAACGACTTGTCGCAACGTACTCTCTACGCGCTGCCACACACCTGTTTGCTCAGGAAGGCAGTCGTTCATGCCGCGAATAGCTTGAATAGTTTTAGCCACCTAGGGTTCTCATACTACTTATACATAAAAGCCCCGCATTATAGGGGCTTTAGGATTAAACAACAATCAAAGACGCGCAATTACGCCTCTTTAATACTGACTGGGATTTGGTTCTTTTCGTCTAGCAGTGCTGCCTTCGCACGAATACGCGTCTCAAGTTGATCAACCAAGTCATCGTTAGCTAAACGCTCTTTCTGACGTTTGCCATCCAAATAGTAGCCACTCATATTGCGCGCGCCCGTCAAGCCGAGATCTGACACTTCCGCTTCTCCGGGTCCATTCACCACACAACCGATAATGGACACATCCATTGGCGTCAATACATCCTCCAGTCGCTGCTCTAGAGCATTAACCGTCCCGATGACATCGAACTCCTGACGAGAGCAGCTTGGACAGGCAATGAAATTGATGCCTCGAGAACGAATTCGCAAAGACTTCAAAATATCAAAGCCAACTTTAATTTCTTCAACAGGATCGGCCGCGAGTGAAACACGTAAGGTATCACCAATGCCTTCTGACAGCAGCATTCCAAGACCGATAGCACTTTTTACCGCCCCTGCGCGCTGACCACCTGCTTCAGTAATCCCAAGATGCAGTGGCTGGTCAATTTGACTCGCTAACAGACGGTAGGCACCGACTGCCAAAAATACATCTGACGCTTTTACACTGACCTTAAACTGGTCGAAATTGAGCTTGTCCAATATATCTACATGGCGCATGGCCGATTCTACGAGGGCTTCTGGTGTTGGCTCACCATATTTTTCTTGAAGATCACGCTCCAGTGATCCGCCATTGACACCAATGCGAATCGGAATGTTTTTGTCTTTGGCGCAATCGACGACAGATTTCACTCGCTCCATGTTGCCGATGTTACCAGGGTTGATACGAAGGCAATCAACACCATACTCGGCTACTTTTAACGCAATGCGGTAGTCAAAATGAATATCCGCGACAAGCGGCACATCAACCTGCTGACGGATGTGTTTAAATGCCTCTGCGGCGTCCATGGTTGGTACCGACACCCTAACAATTTCGCCGCCAACGCCTACAATGCGATTTATCTGAGCAACGGTTGCCTCAACATCGGTCGTTTGGGTGTTCGTCATCGACTGAACTGCGATAGGCGCACCATCTCCAATGGGGACATTGCCTACGTTTATACGCGTCGATTTACGTCGTTTTATGGGACTTTCTGCAAACATGATTAATCCTGTAGAGGAAGCGTGAAGCGAGCTGTACGGCCTGCAGCGAACTCGCTCATATCTACACGCTCACCCTCGTAGTCAATACTAACAACTTGGGGAGCCCCCAAAGTGACTGAAAAAGGTGGATAACCGGGAACCGTCATTACATATCCCGCGTTTTTGATGCCATAGGCAATTCGATTACCTGTAGCATCTTCGATATTGACCCAGCAGTCTTCCGAGAAGGTAAATACGACAGTAACAGGCGCATCAGCAGGGGAAAGTGACGTTGACTGATTATCGAGCGACGAATCTGACAACGTAGGCTCGTCTTCCCCACTAGATGCGTCTGGTACCACAGTGGATATATCAGCATCATCGCTATCAATTGGTGTATCAGCCTCACTAATTTGAGACAACTGAGAGACAACGTCGGCCGCAGCTGGCTCTGAAACAGTTTGGTTATTCACATCGTTACTTGAGGACGACGGACTTAATACGGGTTGAGCTGGTGACAATGTCTCAGGCACAGTCTCAACGCTGTTGTCAGTACCATCATTTTGCGCGGCGTCTTGTGATTCTATCGCTGAGGTAATCGGCGAAAACAGCGATTCATCGCTTGATTGTTGGAACCACCAAATGACCACCCCAGCAACAATCACCGCAAGAATAGCGTAGGTAACCATCATCCAACGGTCGTCTTGTGCTTGATTTGCAACTTTTCTTGAGAAACTTTGCAATTTAGCAGGTGTTTCTGGAATAGCGTGATAAAACTCGAACGCTTCAATAACCCGTGTTTCATCAACGCCTACGTGTTTGGCGTAAAGCTTGACGTATCCTTTGGCAAAAGTCAGTGAGGTACCTGAGTCGATGACATCACCTTCTATTGCTTGAATTTGCTCAGCCTTGAGATAAAGCTTGTCTGCAATCTGTTGCACAGTTAATTGTTGAGCTTCACGAGCTTGCTTCAACATTGCCCCAGGGCTGGGTAATGTTGCGTCCTGTTCTTCAGCTGACATTGCTTCTGAATCCATTGTACTACCTATTCAACTTGTTGCTCGGGTGGCACCAGCCACAACACCATACCCTCGCGAATCGCACTCGCATCGGTTAAGTTATTCCACGCTTGCAATGATGATATCTTAATGTTGTATTTAAGCGATATACGATAAAGATTTTGTTGCTTTTCAACAACATGTTTAAGCGGGTTGGTCTGAATTGTTGAAGGTTTTACCGATTCCATTGCCTTGGCCGTGGATACCGACTCTTCATGTGTATTGGTATCGGTGTTTATAGGTGGCTCATCCGCGTCTGGAGTAGCTGAGACAACAATAGGTTCAGGCTTTTTATCAGCCTCTACCTCTGACGGCTTCTCCGGGACTTTAGGTGACACTTTGATAACAGGTCTGACGGCTTTTGTTTGTTCGTATCGGCGAGTAAGCGCATTATCAGGGTACATGCTAATTAACATTTCACCGTAACCTTGCGCGGTATCATAGTCTTTTTGTCCTCGTGCAATCTCTAGCGCAAGATATAGCGTGTCCGGGCTTACTCTACCCACTCTTTCATAACGACGTAGTGTTGTTTTAGCTAAGTCCCACTGTTCGGAAGCGACATAAGCTTGTGTCAGTAAGAACAAGCTTTTTGCCCGAGTGGGCTGATGATTCAGTGCCATCGTGAAATATTTGATGGCATCCTCTTGTTCGCCTTGCCCTTGAGCACACAAAGCCATATTTTCGTATGTTTGCGCCGAATTAGCGTATTGCTGATTATTCACTGCTTTGAGAAAGTAATCCGTTGCTTCTTTGTAGCGTCCTTGTTGACACAAAAATGCACCGTAACTGTTCGCAATATCGGCATTGCGCGGTGCTAGCGACAAGGCATTATCAAACGCTTCCTCTGCCCTAGCAACCTCACCTACTTGTTGATAATAATACCCCAAGGCGTAATGCGCGTCGGCCAGCCGTGGCGAGTATTCCAATGCTTTATCCAAGTTGGCTTTAGCTTGGCTAAAATTACCGTTTTTCAAATAGGTTAGCCCTAGAGAAATACGTGTCTTTGCCGCTTCTCCTTGGTCGAAGTCATCGGTATTAAACCCCTTCGGTTGGGGCTCACTAACACACCCTGTCAGAAGCAATAGAAACGCAACAAGTAAAATACGCATATTCATCCTAAGCTAACGCAATCTTTTGTTATTGTGCCATTTTTACCGAAATTGGCTTTCCGTTCATCTGTTTTTTCAACATTCTCTTCGTACGGTCAACCACGTCGCCAACAAGTTGCCCACACGCCGCATCAATATCATCGCCTCTGGTCTTTCGAACCACAACGGTAAAGCCGTATTCCATTAACACTTTTGCAAAGCGATCGATGCGCGAGTTACTTGAACACGTATAGGGCGATCCTGGATACGGATTAAATGGAATCAGGTTAATCTTACTCGGCGTATCCTTTAACGCTTTCGCCAGTTCATGAGCCTGGTCGGTACTGTCATTGATATGGCTCAGCATGACATATTCAACCGTCACTTTACCTTGGTTAGCACGGGATTTACTCAGGTAGCGTCTAACGCCTGCAAGGAATTCTTCAATGGGATATTTTTTATTGATCGGGACGATTTCATCTCGCAACGTATCATTTGGTGCATGCAACGATATCGCCAATGCCACATCAATTTGATCGCCAAGCATATCTAGCGCGGGCACAACACCCGACGTACTCAAGGTTACGCGGCGCTTCGATAGCCCAAACCCAAAGTCATCCAACATAATATCCATCGCCGGGACGACATTTTTCAAATTCAAAAGTGGCTCGCCCATCCCCATCATAACCACATTGGTTACAGGACGCTTAGACGTATCATTTGATAACCCAAGTGTGGTCGCAACACGCCACACCTGACCAATAATTTCACTTACCGTTAGGTTGCGATTAAATCCCTGTTGTGCAGTCGAACAAAATGTACACTCGAGCGCACAGCCAACTTGAGAGGATACGCACAATGTCGCTCGGTCTGACTCAGGAATCCAAACCGTTTCGACTTCCTGACCACCCTCAAGTTTAAGGGCAAACTTAATCGTTCCGTCAGTGGCGTTTTGCTGGTAGGCAATTTCGGGGGCAACAACTTCACACGAGGCTTGCAGTTTTTCTCTTAACTTTTTATTTACGTTAGACATTTGCTCAAAATCGCTCACGCCATGTTGATAAATCCATTTCATGACTTGGTCCGCGCGGAACGGTTTTTCACCGATACTAGCGAAATACTCTCTCATTCCTTCACGATTGAAATTTAGTAAATTCGTTTTTGTCATTGTCACGACCTATCTATGGACTCAACTGCTCCCGCCTAAATGCGACAGTCAAATTCTCAAAATGTTCAATAAAATCGGGGGCTAGCGACGTATTCTCAATCAAATTAGCCGACGCTTCTTGCTTGCTAAAAAACAGACAGACGATATTCGTTGTATCAACCAGCCAAAATTGCGCGGATAGTACCATATCCAGCGCGCTGGATATAGTCTCAGAAGCGGTTTTCAAGTTGTCGTATTGAGGTGTTACAAAAGCGCTGACGAATACACGAGGCCTCTGGTGAACAACGACGATACTAACGAAGTGAAGTGCTTTGAAGTGCCGACGCGGCGGCGTCGGCTGATAACGGCCGGCTGAGTAAATACCCCTGCAAATAGTCACAGCCAAGTTTCGCTAGCATCTGCTGTTGATTGGCCGTTTCCACACACTCTCCAACCAAAGCTAGGTTCAAGCTCTTACCCAGGGTAACAATCGCCTGGACGATACCATCATTTGCACTGTCTTCTCCAAGCTTTGCCACAAAACTCCCATCGATTTTTAAGCGGTCCAAGGGAAGCTGACTGATATAACTCAAGCAAGAATAACCTTTACCAAAGTCATCCAGCGCCACACACAGGCCAGCGGCTTTCAATTGGGTAAGCGTATCTGTCGCTAGCTCTATTGAGCTAATAAAGGTTTCTTCTGTGATTTCTATTTCAATCAAATGGGCGGGCACGTTATAGGTGTCTAAGATTCCAATAATTGTGCTTGCACACTCAGCTTGTACAACCAAAGATGCGGGCAGGTTAACGGCGACAGGCACTAATTCCACCTCTTGTTCTCGCCACTGCGCTAACTGTTGACAGACTCTTTCGACTACCCAAAGGCTAAGGGTATTGATCAACCCAATTTCCTCAGCCACGGGTAAAAACTCGTTAGGTGGAATGAACTGATCACCATCTTGCCATCTAATCAGTGCCTCCATACCACAGATGCGTGTACCGTGCGCATCAAACTGCGGTTGATAAACCATATGAAACAAACTGTTGTCGATAGCGTGTCGCAAATTGGTTTCAATCGACAACCTTTCCACACTCTCATTTAGCATGTACTTATCGAAGAAGCGATATTGCGCGGGCCCCGTCTCTTTTGCCTGATACATGCTGATATCAGCATGCTTTAACAACGTCATGGCCTCGCGACCATCATTGGGAAATATAGCGATACCAATGCTGGTTGAC
The DNA here is from genome assembly GCA_963922845.1 of uncultured Alteromonas sp. Lineage (GTDB taxonomy): Bacteria > Pseudomonadota > Gammaproteobacteria > Enterobacterales > Alteromonadaceae > Alteromonas. The sequence goes on along the minus strand of CAWUJV010000016.1, from coordinate 46,728 downwards.
ACATGAAGTTGATGGCCAGAAATGACAATGGGCTTGGTCAACGATTCCGTCACGCGTTGTGCGATATCCGTTAACTCTTTTACCGTAGGGTCATGCTCCAATAAAATAACGAATTCATCACCGCCCCACCGACATACGCTGTCGGTGCGATGCATGATCATCGACAATTTTTGTGCGACGGCAATCAATAACTGGTCGCCAATGGAGTGGCCAAGACTATCATTGATCACTTTGAATCTATCCAAGTCCAAAAACATGACGGCGAGACGCTCATTGGCAATGGCCGCATTTTCTATTGCGTGTTCTATCCTATCGATGAGTAAGTGCCGATTGGGCAACTGGGTCAAGGCATCAAAATTAGCCCGATGAAACAATTGTTCAGTGCGCAACTCGACCAAGCTTTCCAGTTTGTCATTTTGACTCTGTAACTGCAGGCGGTGATCTTCAATCGTGTCCAACATACTGTTAATACCACTGAACAACTCTCCCATATCGTCATCGCGTTTGATGGCGATGCGCGAGTCGTATTTTTGTTGATGGTCGACGTCTTTTACCAACTGCATTAGGCGGTTAATCGGCTTACTCATCAAACGCTGTAACCGCCAATTGAGAATCAGTGCGAGCAATGTTGCAACTATGAATACCCAAGTGACGATATTGGTAAAGCGACGTTCTTGCTGTTGTAACGCCAGCGTATCCACAGATAAAACCAGTCGCCCAAGGGTTTCACCACCAAAACCAATGTCTTGTTGAACATAGAGGTTATCGTCAATAAATTGCGAGTCTGTTTGCAACATCGTCGCTGCAGTAATGAGGTCTGTTATGTCATTGCGTTTGAAAGACGTGAATAGTTGGTTGTCGGGGGTTAATATCACGGCAAAGCGCGTAGAATTGTGTTGCTCTAGGGAACCAAGGATCAAACCTGCACTCACCTCGTCGTCAAACAACAGGGCTGACGCTGTCGATTGTGCAATAATCGTCGCTTTACTTTTGGTCACATCAACAAGGCTTTGTTTATAACTATCAATGAAATTGGAGTGCAATAGCACCGCCGTAACGGCCAGCGTCAATGTATTGATTGCTAATACTGCAAACAGTTGCTTGCTGAAAAAGGAAAACCGCGCTTTTTTGCCCGCCATTATTTAATTTTCGCTAATTTTAAGAGTTCAGAACTGATTTGACGTTGGCTGTCGTGTAATGACTCTAGGTCAACTTCAAAGCGCAATTTGTTATTTTCTTCAAAAAAAATGAGTGCGGGACGACTTTGTTTCACCGACCTTTCGCTTGCCACGATTAGTGTATTGGGCGATGTAAAATAGTCCTTGGGTAAGTCTTGTTGAACGAAGGCAATATCGCAATCTTGATTGGCCTCGCCGCTAACAAGAGAACGCACTTCTATCGGCCTTGGCGGCTGCCCGACTTGCCGACCTTGCACCAAATCTTTCATGAATCCAATCAAGGCATCATTACCTTGCATACAAACCTGCACTTGCTTAGCCGTCGCAGGCCAACTGACATACTTACTAAAATTAAAAATATATGCCGATTTGAGTTTCATCTCTCTTGGCAACTCTTGCGACAGTTCCTGGGACAGTTCCTGCGACAGTTCCTGAGAATACGCCACGTTAGTTACCGCCATCAAGACGATGAACAGCAAACATTGACGTCGTCGACGCGATACCAAATCAATCAAAACTTGAAACCAAGGTAAAGCTGCTAGACCACACCTCTTGAGGTTGTGGGCCATTGAGATATTGATATAACGGTTTGTTGAAATCGACAGCTAGATGCAAGTTTGGTATCGGCTTCCACACTATCCCCACATTCGCCGCTACTTTTTTGCCGCCGTAGTTCGCCGGATCGGTAATACTCGCAGGAAAAGGAAATGGGCCATCAACTAGCAAGCGCTGGTCTCGACCTCGAATAGCCTGTCGATATGACGCGCCCAAACCGGTAAACCATTGAATCGTGTCATTCTCATACCAATAGTACCGAGCATTAACACTAGCGTTATGACCCAATCGATAGCCTCGGTCATTGCGGCCGGTACGAACCATGGCTGACATCGACACCATGAAATGATGGTCTCCATCACTGTGGTAGCCCAATTCAATGGGGATATCAAACGTTCCCGAGCCAAGCTGCATAGTGTAAGGTAAAGGCTGGTTACCATGATCTCTTGGCGTATCGCCCACTTCATCAATAGACCCTGTCGGCAAGCTAATGCCTGTACTCATTACCCAAGCGGAGTCCGCCGTTGATGTGATTTGGTAGTTGCCTTTCACAACAACATCGCCAAGACCATCCGTCTTAATTGAAAACGTATCATATCCCGGTACAATACTGATGTGGTCAGTCTCTTGGCGAATAAATGGTGCATTGATTGAAATCGACCAGTCTGAGGTCAGGCTTCGAGTAAGAGAAAACAAATGGACATTTTGAGTAATGAGGGTGGGTACTATCGGGTAATTGTCTTGTGTGCGCGTTTCGCTTGGCCCACTCCACAACACCTCGTCTGTGGACAAATCCGCATCGCCGTCCATGTATCCTTCGAATTCAGCATGACGAAGTTGGTACTGGAATTGCCATTGACCGCTTGTTTGATTTGATTCGGTGTTGTCTAGCTCAACATTGAGTAGTTGCTGAATCGACAATTCGGCGAACTCCGCAGGTGTACTTTGCCCGTAAGCGGCACCAACAACGGCAGATGAGATAACCAAACTCACTATGGATTTTGCTTTAAACCAACTTCGCATAAACACTCTGAAATTCAACTAATTAACCTTAAAAACAGACACAAGCGCTCTGCCGGATAACATAACAAATGCATCATAACAGAGTTTTTTCCATTGATGCGAGCTTCGCTAATAATTCGCTCGATAATTGTTCGGAAACCATCGTAAAAAAGCGATTTTTAGTGGTAGACATACCTACTTTCAAAATAGTGCTCTCACCCGCGAAGGGCGTTCTTCCAAATAACCTGTTTTAAGATACAATCAGTTTAGTTTATAAAAGACGAAGATTTATCATGGCGATTCACGAAATTAAGCACCCTCTCATACAACACAAACTCGGGCTTATGCGCGATGCAGACATAAGCAGTAAGGACTTTAGAGAGCTCGCTAGTGAAGTAGGTAACTTGTTAACCTACGAGGCAACTCGCGATCTAGAAACCGAAGCAACAACTATCAAAGGATGGAATGGCGAGGACATTTCAGTCAGCAGGATCAAAGGAAAGAAAATCACTGTCGTACCTATCTTGAGAGCTGGTTTGGGTATGCTTGATGGCGTAATGAAACTGGTCCCCAATGCCAAGATTAGTGTGGTCGGTCTTTATCGTGACGAGGAAACGCTGCAACCAGTCGCTTACTTTGACAAAGTCGTCAACAATATTGATGAACGCACGGCCCTCATTGTTGACCCTATGCTAGCTACGGGCGGCACCTTGATTGCTACCATAGACTTACTTAAGAAAAAGGGCTGCACCCGCATTTTAGGTCTATTTCTAGTCGCAGCACCTGAAGGAATCAAAGCGGTAACACAGGCTCACCCTGATATTGAGATATACACAGCGTCCATCGATAGTCACTTGAACGACAGCGGCTACATCTTGCCCGGCTTGGGTGACGCAGGCGATAAAATTTTCGGCACACGCTAAAACACAATCTCAGTGTACGCTGTGCTTTTCGGCTTAGCTTTTGCCCAATACGAGGTGATGGACATTGAGTAAGCGCTCCGCAGGCCTATTCACGTTGGATGGCTAGGCTGCGTTATGACCTGTAGAAGTAGCTTTTTCGAGTCGCTCATCGCACTGTGATTGGTGGGAATCAGATACAAAAAAAGGAAGCTAAATGCTTCCTTTTTTGTGCCTGCTCTCGAATTAACGAGTGCGTGGGCAGATTTCTTCTTCAGAGAAGAAGTAAGCAATTTCACGTGCTGCAGACTCAGGCGCATCTGAACCGTGTACCGCATTTTCGTCGATTGATTCTGCATGGTCAGCACGAAGTGTACCCGCGGCAGCTTCAGCTGGGTTAGTTGCACCCATGATTTCACGGTTTTTAACAACAGCATTTTCGCCTTCAAGCACTTGAACCATCACTGGGCCAGACGTCATGAAGTCAACAAGTGCACCAAAGAAAGGACGCTCTTTGTGCTCTGCGTAGAACCCTTCAGCTTGTTCTTTGCTTAGGTGAACCATTTTAGAAGCAACGATACGTAGGCCAGCTGTTTCGAAACGGTTGTAGATTGCACCGATAACGTTTTTCGCTACCGCGTCAGGCTTGATGATTGAAAAAGTACGCTCTAGAGCCATCTTTCTGTCTCCGATGATTTAATTTAGAAATTTTGGCCGCGAATTATAGGCAATTCTGTTTGCAGAAGCCACGCCTTAAGCGCACTTTTTTATGACAAGAGTGTAATAAACCTAAACTTCGTTAGGATTACTGACTCAACTCCAAAGCTAATTCTTTGATTTTACTTACAATTGCTCTCAGACCATTACCACGAGTCGGACTGATATGTCGCTCTAAATCTAGGGTAGAAAAGTAGTCATCAATGTCAAAATCAAGGATATCGCTCGGTGTTTTGCCGTCATAAGCCGCTAACACCAGCGCAAGCAGTCCCTGCACGATGATAGCGTCACTGTCGACATCAAAGTGTAATTTATCACCTTCCACACGCGACACCATCCATACACTGCTTTGGCAGCCGCGAACTAAACGGTCCTCGGTCTTTTGAGAATCATCCAGACGGGGTAAGGCTTTGCCTAGGTCAATAATGTATTGATAACGTTGTTCCCAGTCATCAAAAAACTCGAGATCTTCTACAATGTCAGTACTGCTTGGGAGAGACATTTACACACCTGTTGATAAATAGTTAGAAAAATAGCCCAGTTTCCAACTGTGCTTCTTCGCTCATCATATCACGAGTCCAAGGCGGGTCGAAAACCAAGTCGACATTGACGTTTTCAACGTGTGGAACCAAACCCACGCGATATTCCACATCACCGACTAGTACAGGACCCATACCACAGCCAGGTGCAGTCAGTGTCATGTCGATGTTCACCGTGTGAGAATCGTGATTGATTTCCATTTTGTATATCAGTCCAAGTGAGACCAAGTTGACCGGAATTTCGGGGTCATAAATGGTTTCAAGTGCATCCCATACGTGCTGCTCTCGTATCTTACCGTTGTCTGCAGGCTTGAAATCCAATGTCATCGGCTTGCGCCCGATAGCATCGGCATCGGTACCGTCTATTCGATACATATTGCCCAGACGAGTCACGGTGTAGTTACCACCTAAGTCTTGGGTGATAGTGATGAACTCGCCTTCCGCAATCGTCTCGATATTGCCTTGGGGAACACGTCTCGCCGTAACATCACGCTGGGTGACGACCATAGTTTGTTTCATAGATAATGGGTTCGCTTTATAAATTAACCCACGTTGAAGCTTTCGCCACAACCGCACTCATCGACAACATTGGGGTTGTTGTATTTGATAATACCGTTTACGCCTTCCATCACGTAATCAATCTCGGTATTACGCACCAAATCAATGGCTTCAGGCGAGATCGCTAGCGTCACATTACCGTCAAACTGAATGATCTCGTCGTCCGCTTGAGCATTGTCTGCAAAATCCAATACATAAGCATAACCAGTGCAACCACTTACTTTGGTGGCGAGGCGGATAATCTTACCTGGTTGCGACGATAACTTACTTGAAAAGTGTTTAATGGCAGAGTCTGTCAAGGTAACGGTTTTTTGACTTGGAACAAACGTTTCTACTGTCATGGCATCAGCTCCTAAGCCAGCATCATTTGCGCTTTTTTCAAAGCGGCAAACAACACATCGACTTCTTCTAATGTGTTATAAATCGAAAATGAGGCACGTGCGGTGCCCGGAATACCAAATTTTTTCATCAAAGGTTGTGCACAGTTATCACCCGTTCGGATCGCGACACCCTGACGGTCAAGGATAAAGCCCACATCTGCGGGGTGCACACCTTCAAATACGAAGCTCAACACGCCCACTTTGTTCGCGGCGGAACCAATAATTTTTAGGCCATCAATTTGCGAGGCTAATTCTGTCGCTTTTGCTAACAGGGCTTGCTCGTGTTCTGCTACCGCGTCTAAATCAAGTGAACGAAACCAGTTAATCGCCGCCCCTAAGCCAATGGCCCCCGCAATATTTGGCGTGCCAGCCTCTAAGCGGTTTGGCAATGCTCCCCATGTGGCATCTTGATAAGTCACATCGGCAATCATCTCACCACCAGTTTGCCAAACGGGCCAAGATTCTAAGACCGCTTTGCGTCCCCAAAGCACACCTATACCCGTTGGAGCAAATAATTTGTGACCAGAAAACGCGTAGAAATCACAGCCTATAGCTTGAACATCAACACCACCATGAGCAATTCCCTGGGCACCGTCAACCAGGACCCAAGCGCCAACCGCTTTTGCTTTGGCGGTAAGTGCTTTAATTGGGTTGATGGTACCCAATGCATTGGACACGTGAGGGAATGCCACTAGTTTGGTTTTTTCACTCAAGCAGCTATCAAAGCTATCAAGGTTTAGCTCACCAGCATCATTAATACTCGCCACATTTAACGTTGCACCAGCCTTTTTACAAGCTTGCTGCCACGTAACCAAGTTGGCGTGGTGTTCCATTTCAGTCACCACAACCTCGTCACCGGGTTTCAGTAACTGAGCTAGGCCGTTGGCAACAATATTAATCGCTTCCGTTGTACCTGTTGTCCAAATTACTTCTTCTTTGGCATTGGCATTAATAAAGCTGGCTACGTCGGTTCGCGCTTGCTCATAACGACGTGTCGCTTCATCAGACAAGTGATGCGCGCCGCGGTGCACGTTCGCATTGGTTTGAGTATAGAAATCCATGAGCGCGTCAATGACTGCTTGTGGCTTCTGTGTCGTCGCCGCATTATCGAGATAGACCAATGGCTTACCATCAATCTCTCGTGAAAGAATAGGAAATTGCGCGCGCAGTGCCTGGATATCTAAACTCATTTTACCTCCATGGCAGCGAAGCGGTCGCTAAGTTGCGGCTGCAACCAGCTTGCGATGTGCTCGTTTGGCATATCACTGATCAATTCGTTGATAAAGCCAAAGTTGAGCATGACCAACGCTTGGCTGCGACTAATACCTCGGCTTAGCAGGTAATAAAGCGCTTCATCGTCAATTTCCGCAACTGTTGCTCCGTGCGCACAACGCACGTCATCTGCGTAAATCTCAAGTTCAGGTTTGGTGTTTACCACACCACGGCGAGACAATAGCAAGTTGCGGTTATTCAGTTCTGCAAGGGTTTTTTGTGCGTCGCGATGAATGTGAATTCTGCCGTTAAATACGGCTCTTGCGCCATCACCGATGATACCGCGAGCGTTCTCCTCCGTAGTACCATTAGGTACCGCGTGTTCAATCGTTGTGTGGAGGTCGAACAGCTCTCCCTCAGCCAACAAGTAAACGGCATTCATTTTTGCAAATGCGAACTCACCGGCATGGTGAACATCAACGTCTAAGCGCGACAACTGACTGCCAAAGCCAACAAAATTACTGTTCATCGTTGCTTTGGTATGAAGTTCAAAGTGGCTCCCCCCTACTTGCACGGCTTGTTGCGTGTAAAGGGCGAAACGATAGTGTTCTAACGACGCTTCTTCACCGACGACATACTCGGCAAATGCGGTGTTCATGCTTGATACAGTGCCCTGACCATGCTCAATCACAGTTGCGCTCGCACTGGCGCCCAAATTGACAAGCACACGTGTATGATTATCCGCATTTTGGGTAGCAAGATTAACAATGCGGATAGGCTGCTTAATCGTTGCGCCCGCATCGACTTCGATGAATAACCCCTGCTCTGCCAACACATCGTTAACCAAACCAAACAAATGGTTAGCAGGTTTAACCTTGCCGAACAGCGCTTGCATACGCGACTGCGTAGCGTCATCAGCACTGTCGAATGTTGTAATAGACAATCCACTCTCACATTGTAACGACGTCATATCCGTTACTAACTGACCGTCAACAAATACAATATCAAGACTTGTCAGCCCAGGAATACTTGGTACCTCAACGTCACTCGCAGGTGCATCTGCGGTGACGAGGTTTCGCTTTTCTACACTCATTAATGGTGTGAATTGCCATTCTTCAGTACGACGATTCGGCCACTTTCGCGTTTTTAATGCCGCGAGCGATGCCTGTCGAACAGCAGAGAAGGCATCTTCACGGCCAATGCCGTTATCGATAACTTCAGCTAGCCACTGACTCATGCACCTGCCTCCTCAGTACCTTCGTTAAGGAATGCGTAACCACTATTTTCTACTTCCAGAGCAAGTGATGCATCACCACTTTTAACGATTTTACCGTCTGCTAGAATGTGAACGAAATCGGGTTTGATATAGTCAAGCAAGCGTTGGTAGTGCGTAACAACAATAAAACTGCGCTCGCCATCGCGTTGACTGTTTACACCGTCTGCAACCACTTGAAGCGCATCGACGTCAAGACCTGAGTCAGATTCATCGAGGATACACACCTTCGGCTGAAGCAAAATCATTTGCATGATTTCATTACGCTTTTTCTCACCACCGGAGAAACCTTCGTTGACACCGCGTTTAAGGAAATCCAGTGGCAAATTAACTTGTTTACACGCCGCCTTGGCTGCTTTTAAAAATTCGGCTGCGGTTAATGCTGTTTCACCACGCTGTTCGCGTACAGCGTTTACCGACTCTTTCATAAACTCCATGTTAGATACACCAGGAATTTCTACAGGGTATTGAAACGCCAAGAACAAACCTTCACGGGCGCGTTCTTCCACTTCCATTTCCAGCATATCTTTGCCGTTGAGTTCAACCGCGCCTTCGGATACGTCGTAACCTTCTCGGCCAGATAGGACATAGCCTAGCGTGCTTTTACCTGCACCGTTGGGGCCCATAATAGCGTGAACTTCACCAGGTTTTACCTCAAGATCCAACCCTTTGATGATGTCTTTTTCTTCGACGCTAGCATGTAAATTATTAATTTTAAGCATTGGTTACCCCACTGAACCTTCGAGACTAATTTCGAGCAGCTTGCCGGCTTCTACGGCGAATTCCATAGGCAGCTCTTTAAATACTTCTTTACAGAACCCGTTCACTATCATAGAGACGGCTTTTTCTGCATCTAAACCGCGCTGTTGGCACAAGAACATTTGTTCATCGCTGACTTTGGATGTCGTTGCTTCGTGCTCAATGATCGCGCTGGGATTGCGACTTTCAATATACGGGAAAGTATGCGCGCCACACTTATCACCTATCAGCAAGGAGTCACACTGGGTGAAGTTACGCGCTCCGTCAGACTGCGGTCCCATTTTTACCAGACCGCGATAAGCGTTATTGCTTTTTCCTGCCGAGATCCCCTTGGAAATGATGGTCGATTTGGTGTTCTTACCCAAATGAATCATCTTAGTTCCCGTATCAGCCTGTTGACGGCCACGCGTCAACGCTACCGAGTAAAATTCACCAATGCTGTTATCGCCTTTCAATACACAGCTTGGATACTTCCACGTGACAGCCGACCCAGTTTCAACTTGAGTCCAAGAAATCTTGGCATTTGTGTGACAAACACCTCGCTTGGTTACAAAGTTGTAGATACCCCCTCGGCCTTCTTCATCACCGGGATACCAGTTCTGCACCGTTGAGTATTTGATATTGGCATCATCCATTGCAACCAACTCGACGACAGCAGCGTGCAATTGATTTTCATCCCGCTGCGGAGCCGTACAACCTTCTAAGTAGCTGACATGGCTACCTTCATCAGCAACAATCAAGGTGCGTTCAAATTGTCCCGTATTTTGCTCATTGATGCGGAAATACGTCGACAATTCCATTGGGCAACGCACCCCCTTAGGAATGTACACAAAGGACCCATCAGTAAACACCGCACTGTTTAGCGCTGCATAAAAATTATCAGTACGGGGTACCACAGAACCGAGGTACTTTTTTACCAGCTCGGGGTATTTGTGGACGGCTTCAGAAATAGGACAGAAGATAACGCCTGCTTTTTCTAGTTTGTCACGGAATGTCGTTACAACAGAGACCGAATCGAATACAGCGTCAACCGCAACACCGGCAAGCATTTCCTGTTCGTGCAAAGGAATACCGAGTTTCTCGTAAGTGCGAAGAAGCTCGGGGTCAACTTCGTCTAGCGACTGAGGCTTGTCCTTCATACTCTTCGGCGCTGAATAGTATGAAATGGCTTGGAAGTCGATTTTCGGATACTCGACGTGAGCCCATTCTGGCTCTTCCATTTCAAGCCAGCTTCTGAACGCCTTCAAACGCCACTCAAGCATCCATTCAGGCTCATTTTTCATCGATGAAATTCGACGAATAATATCTTCGTTAAGGCCAGCTTCGAAGGTTTCTGATTCAATTTCAGAAACGAATCCTGCTTCGTACTGTTTAGATAACGCCTGTTCGATCTGTTCACTCATGTTGTGATCTCACTTTTATACTGCGCCTGTTGCGTTTGGTCTTGGCAAACGCGGCTCATCAGCCGGGCTTTTCGTACTAAAAATTTTGGGTAAATTTTACAATACCTGAGTAATCCACTCAAGTATTCATCGTCCATGCGGGAAGTATTATTATTATTGGTCCGGCAGTACCGCCATTTTGGCGGCGAATCATGCCCGAAACATTGCCATTATTCAATGCTTCGAGCGTCGTATAACGACTATGCGCTTGCTAAACGACTCATTCGAAGTCGGTTTACCACGCTGGTGACTTTGTCGATAACATAGTCTATTTCGTCTTCTGTTGTGTAGCGTCCAACACTAAAGCGAATCGCACTGTGCGCTAGTTCAGCATCCAAGCCAATGGCACGCAGCACATAAGACGGCTCTAAACTTGCGGAAGTACAAGCCGAGCCAGATGAGACGGCAATATCACCCAACGCCATAATCAGTCCTTCACCATCTACATCAGCAAAGCTGACGTTGAGGTTGCTCGCCACCCTTTGAGTCATGTCGCCATTGACAGTGACCCCGTCAATTTGTGTTAACCCTCGATAAAGCCGGTTGCGAAGCATTTCCATCTTCGGTAACTCTTCATGCATCTCGCGCTTCAAAATAGCAAAGGCTTCACCCATACCAACAATTTGATGAGTGGGAAGTGTGCCGGAACGCATACCACGCTCGTGTCCCCCTCCGTGGATCTGCGGCGCAATCCTTACCTTGGGTTTGCGACGAACATACAGAGCGCCGATTCCCATCGGGCCATAGCTTTTGTGTGCTGAAAACGACATCAAATCAACAGGTAGACTCGACAAATCGATATCGATTTTTCCGGTACTTTGCGCAGCATCTACGTGAAACAAAACCCCTTTGTCACGACATAACTGCCCAAGCGCGGCGATATCTTGAATGACCCCTATTTCATTGTTTACGTGCATAATTGAGACAAGCACGGTTCGCTCGGTGATTGCATCCGCGAGTTGCTCAACCGAAATCAGGCCAGTCGCGGGGGGCGTTAAATAGGTTACTTCAGCACCTTCTTCTGCGAGTTGCTCACAGGTGTCTAGTACTGCCTTGTGCTCTGTGGCGACTGTTACAATGTGATTGCCTTTGCTTTTATTCGCTTCAAAAGCACCTTTAATCGCCAAGTTATCTGATTCGGTCGCACCTGATGTAAATACGATTTCTCGGGGATCACAGTTCACTAACTCGGCGATTTGATTTCTTGCAATATCAACCGATTCTTCCGCCACCCAACCAAAACGATGCGCTCTTGATGCAGGGTTAGCAAAATTGCCATCAATAGTCAGGCACTCGCCCATCTTTGCGGCAACACGAGGGTCGACGGGTGTAGTCGACGCGTAATCTAGATAAATAGGGGTTTTAACGTTAGTCATGTTTGATTGCGAACTTAAAGCTGAACACTGACTTCTATGCTGGGGATACTGGCGTGAAGTTTAGTTTGATCTTGACGACCCGCGACTTCTTTTACATCGTGCTTCGCCATCAACTCGCCCAGCGTGATGTTGTCTAAAAATACGCTAATTCGGTCGCTTAAGTCCTGCCACAGACTGTGGGTTAAGCAGCGCTCTCCCCCTTGGCAATCTGCCTGACCTTGACAGCGCGTCGCGTCAACCTTTTCGTCAACGGCTCGAATTACGTCTCCGACAGCGATGTCAATTGCGTCTCTTCCGAGTTTATAGCCACCCCCCGGACCACGTACGCTTTCGACCAACTGTTCTTTGCGCAGTCTGGAAAATAGTTGCTCAAGATAAGACAGTGATATCTCTTGTCGCTCGGAGATGTCCGCCAGCGGCACAGGACCGCGTGTTGAATGCAAGGCGACATCTAGCATTGCGGTGACCGCATATCGGCCTTTAGACGTTAGCTTCATGACTCTCTCCAAGGATGAAATTGGCGGCGATTGTTCCATACCCGACTAATTTAGTCAAGTAAAAGACCACATAAGTTACTAAGGTATTAAATACGGCGCGGCGTGCCATTAATTGCCCGTTTGTTTATAGGGGTTGGTACCACTAAACATACTGTGGTCACTACTGGTATTGCCCTGCCTTGAAATAGTGTTTATACTTTAGCCACTCACTTCTAGGAGCTTGTGCCGACAATGAACAACTAAGCCTGAACAACAGAACACATCCATTTTCTGAACTCAGGGTTAGTAGGCGCAGCGATCTTTAGCATTGTTATCAATGCAACGTCTTTAATTTTACACGTTTAACCGACGGAACGCGTCTGTTGCCCTCGTTATACGAGGTCACCAATGACTTTATTAGCACTTCACAACATCGGCCTTCACTTTGATGACGGCGACTTACTCTTTTCTAATATCAATGCATCACTTGCCGCCCCCATTACGGCATTAATTGGCGATAATGGTTCGGGTAAGTCGACGCTTGTTGAAATATTGCGGGGCAACGTTTCTACTACAAAAGGGTCGTTTTCGCTCACAGCATCGTCTCGATTCGTTTCGCAAAGTGAAGCATCCCAATTCAAAGACCAAAACATCGCCGAATTTTTGGGATTGCAACCCATACTGACCGCACTTCATCAGGTTAATGCAGGCGCGTGCGAGCAAATGTGGTTTGATATTATCGGCGACAACTGGCAACTGGAAGAAGACCTAATCGGACAATTACAGTCAATGGGCTTACCTAGCGACCATCAAACGCCATTATCGGTATTGAGTGGCGGACAACGTTCTAAGTTGAGACTGTGGCACGCCTTTAATCAAGGTGCGGAGTTATTGATACTCGACGAGCCGAGTAACCATCTCGATAGTGAGTCAAAAATCTGGTTGCGTAACCTTATCGTCAATTATGACGGACACATTTTGCTGGTCAGTCATGACCGTGTCCTCTTATCCGCGGCGCAAGCTATATGGGCACTGGCTGACAGGAGTCTGCGTGTCTATGCCAACTCATATGATACCTATCGTGAACAGGTAGAAAAGGAGTCTAACGCGTTAGAACGACAAATACTTGCTGTTGATAAACAACAACGAACCTTAGAAAAACAGCGCATATCAAATCAAGTAAAAGCCCAAAAACGTACTCAACAGGGCATTAAACTGCGTAAGTCTAATAGCCAGCCCAAGTGTTTCCTCGATGCGAAGAAAGAATCTGCAGCGGCCAGCGCATCCAATCGCGCAAGGCATCACGACAATCGAAAGCTTGCATTGGACGCCAAACAGCAGCATCTCAAAGACAAACAGACGTCGACACAACCGGTAAAGCTGTATCTGCGCGAAACCAGTGATAGTAAAAAAACGGCGTTTGCCATAAATGAGGGAGTACTTCCCCATGGCACAAGGCAACCGATTAGCGTGAGTGTTAAATACAACGAACGATATCACCTCGTTGGCCGCAATGGCGTGGGTAAATCGGTTTTATTTAATGTTTTAATGCAAAACCTTTTACCCAAATCAGGCCAGTTCGTCGTCAACGCCACGTTGTTTATGCTCGACCAGCATTACTCTTTGCTTCACCCCCAACTATCTATCTTAGATAACATTCGGCACTACTGTGACCAGTTGAGCGAGAGTGACGCGAGAACACTATTGGCTGGTATCGGGTTTCGTGGCAACAGTGTCACGCGACAATGTGGTGTACTGAGCGGCGGCGAGAAAATGAGATTAGCGGTTTGCATTGTCAGTCAACAAGCATCCCAGCCGTTTTTACTACTAGATGAACCTGATAACCACCTTGATATTGCAAGTAAGAACGCCTTAGCGGCAGCACTGCGTCAGTACCAAGGTGGATTCGTTCTGGTGAGTCATGATGAGGCCTTTGTTGAAGAGACAGCGATAACCTCATTCATCCACTTAGGCACCTAACGGCGAATACTCTCAACCAAGTGACAACACTCAAATGCCCTTTTCGTGGCACTATATCGTCGGGTCAAATGCCTCGTGAGAGGCGGACCCAGGAACAACGGGCTCGATGCCTGTCGATTCAAAATCTTCAGGCGTCAGTGAGGTGAGTTTTTCTGTACAAACATCGCCCCCCATTGCATTAATCACTGAGCACAGCTCGTCTACTTTGGTATTAGTTTGATGCATATGTTCTAGCATCAAACCCATCGCATTTGCGACTGGGTCTGGGTTGTTTAGTGCAACCGCATAGGCGTCAAAACCATACCGTTGGGCGATTTCAGTTCGAATACCCTCGCGCTCATCAGCGGCGTCTTCAGCTTGCTGACTCATCACGATTCGTCCGGGGATACCAACAACAGTCGCGCCGTCGGGCACATTTTTCACCACAACAGAATTGGATCCTACCTTGGCATTTTCACCAATAGTGATTGGCCCAAGTACTTTAGCGCCGGCCCCAACAACCACGTTGTTCCCCAACGTAGGATGGCGTTTGCCCGCATTCCAGGTGGTTCCGCCAAGCGTTACACCGTGATAAAGCGTGACATCGTCGCCGACCTCTGCGGTCTCACCAATGACCACCCCCATGCCATGGTCGATGAAAAATCGACGCCCTAACGTCGCACCGGGGTGAATTTCAATACCCGTTAACCAACGACTGAAGGTTGATAAACTACGGGCTAACCATTTTAAGCCCATATTCCACAACTTGTGGCTGATACGGTGTAGCCAAATCGCATGTAACCCCGGGTAATTAGTCAAAATTTCGAACGTATTTCGGGCGGCGGGGTCGCGATGGAACACCCCTTTTACATCTTCTTTAATTCGGCTGAACACAGTCTTACTTACCTATTGTTTTATCAATGGAAGATAAAATCCCTCGCAGAATGTTGAGTTCTTGAGACTCGGGACGGGCACGGTTAAACAAACGACGAAGTTTGGTCATCACAATGCCGGGATGATTCTTCACAATAAAATTCGTACTTTGCAAAGTAGACTGGAGATGGACGTAAAATCTTTCAAGGTCTTCGTTCAATGGGTATTCTGCAATCTCTGACTCTCTGCGGGTTTGCTGTAAAAAGGCCATTCTGACCTCATAGCACAGAGTTTGAACTGCCGCGGCCAGATTCAATGAGCTGTATTCGGGGTTAGCGGGAATACACACATGAAAATGACACTGCTGAAGCTCTTCATTGGTCAGCCCATTGTTTTCACGTCCGAACACCAAGGCGACCGGGTACTTTGACACCTCATCAACCAACTTGAGGCCGCACTCTCTTGGTTCAAGCATCGGCCAAGAATGGGTGCGCGAGCGAGCAGATGTACCTACGACTAAACCACAATCGGCCACCGCCTCTTGAAGCGTGGGGACAATAGTAGCATTGGCTAACACATCGCCTGCACCGGCCGCTAACGCACTGGCTTGACCATCGGGTTCAGATACTGGGTCGACCAAATACAAATTGCTCAGCCCCATGGTTTTCATTGCTCTGGCCGTTGAGCCAATATTGCCTGTATGAGATGTGTTAACTAATACAATTCGGATATTCTCAAGCATGGTTATCTTTCAACTTTTGTTAACCGCAAAATTGCGGCGAATAGTATCACAGGCGCAGATGTTCAAGCCAGATTACAGCATCATCGAAATTTAGTCATATCAGTGATTGCAAATTACTGATGCTCTGGTACACTGCGCGCCGCTGAAAAATACACTGTACAGATTTTATACGGCAGTCTATTTTTATACCGCAGCGTCTCAAATGCGCTGAATATCGGTATTACTTTGATCTTTTACAATTGGTGGTTTTATTATGCATCCGATGCTGAATATTGCGGTGCGTGCTGCACGTGTAGCAGGCGCAATTATTGTTCGTGGTTTCGAAAACAGAGACGACTTGAACACTGAAGTTAAAGGCGACAATGACTTTGTTACTCAGATTGACAAAGACGCAGAGCAAGCAATTATTAACAAAATCAAGCAATCTTACCCAGATCATACGTTTTTGGGCGAAGAGAGCGGTGAATCGGGTGACACGGAAAGTGATTTCCAATGGGTTATCGACCCACTAGACGGAACCACCAATTTTATAAAAGGCATTCCTCATTTTGCCGTTTCAATTGCACTATTGCACAAAGGCCGTTTGGACCAAGCGGTTGTTTTCGACCCCATCCGCTCAGAGTTGTTCACCGCAAGTCGTGGCCAAGGTGCGCAGCTAAACGGTTACCGTATCCGCGCAAGCCAACCTCGTGATTTGACGAACACGGTACTGGCGACAGCCTTCCCTTTTAAGGCGAAAAATACTTACGGTGATTACGCTATCCGTTTCAATCAAATTTTCCACGAGTGCGGTGATGTAAGACGCTCAGGCAGTGCAGCGCTTGACTTAGCGTATGTCGCCGCTGGACGTTATGATGGATACTGGGAGCGTGGTATTAAGCCTTGGGATATTGCAGCGGGTGAATTACTTGTACGTGAATCTGGTGCATTGGCAACCGATTTTAGTGGTGGAAACGACCCACTTTACAAGGGTGAAATCGTTGCTGGTAGTGTGAAGGTAGTCCAAAACCTCGTTAAGCACCTCAAGTAACAATACAGGTGACGTGCCAGTGGCACGTCACTCGTTTATCTATCGATAACCTAAAACCGTCCCCATTATTTTATTCGATTTGGCCAGCCCGATAGCCGCAACACAGGCAGCAAACGTCAGACCTATAATCAACAATACTTCTACGGCCAATGGCAAATTCCATGTCATCAACCCATAAGCCAACACCACGATAACGGTTTGATGCACCATGTAGCCCGGCATGACCCCTTTATTAAGGACGGTCAACGCAGGCGTAGAGACATTAAGATATCGTGCACCGTAGCCAAGAATGGCGAACAACCAGCACCAGTGATTCCCTGTGACGATCACCGCATAAATACTCCTAACCGCTAAACTCGTCTCAAAGTGCTGCGCTAACACGTCAAACATACTGTGTCTGTCGCCGATTAAAAATGCATAAAGAAAACACGCCGCGACCAAGAATATACGTCTATGGCGTACAAAAAATACGGTGACACTGTCTAGCCTTGCAATGAGAAAACCGATAACACAAACCCATAGGTATTTAGCGTGACTGTACCAATCATTGAGTAAATCATGGGTTACTGGAAACTCTCGTCTTAAGTTAAGCCACACCAACGACATAACGATTATCGCCACTACACAGATTAAGACGCCCCACTGGTAAGGACGCTGCTGCATCATACTGATAAGACGCGCTAACAAAGGAGACATGACAATCAACAACAGTGTGTAGCACCACAGATACGGCAAAAACCATAAATGATTCCATGTAAGCAAACCAATATCGGAGTGATGTTCCGTGAGTAGAGTCGTATCCACATTGATGTACTCAAGCCAAAAGGAAACGAAGTCCATATCAATCAACCCTTGGTCCTTTGCCTCTACGTAAACCTGGGGGGCAACGATGACAAACATACCAAACAACAACGGGATCAATAACCGGCTTGAGCGACGAAGTACGCCCTTTACTAGGGACTGCTTGTGTATGGTCAAACTCAGTACCATAGACGAAATCAGAAACAACAGAGACATTCGCCACTGGTTGGTAAGTATCATCACATCTTGCAATACAACGCTTTGCTGGTCGCTCTTGATATGCCAGCCCCACTCATACACATAAAACATACCGATGTGATAAAACACCAGCACCCCCAACGCGATTACTCGCAACCAATCTAAATCAAATCGTCTTGTCGTTGTGGCTAGAATCATTCATATTACTCCATGTATTTTTTGAACATTAAGCAAGGCTCACTGCACTGAGCCAACAGGGAGATGACGATTGGCGGGGCTTGAGGGACAGACGGTGGCTAAGCGGGATGAAATTCCTTCTGCGATTTTTGAGGCGTTTGAGCGACGTCGCAAATTTTGGATTTGGCTAACCATTTCGGCGTATATTTTTATCAATAATACCATCAACGCGACATCGTCTTGGATGGAGCATTCTCGCGGTGGTATACCAGATATTGGCTTGTGGGAGCCGTTCACATGGGAGTACTCTAGTGCACTGAGTACACTCTTGTTGCTACCTATCCTGTTCTATTGGTTCGGTCGATTTGCATTTCGCTGGTACGACTGGAAACGACAAATATTGGTACACCTAGCAATGGCGACACTTTTTGCGTTGTTTCACGTGGTCATTATGGTGAGCATGCGAGAGGCTGTGTATATATTCGCTGGCGGTAATTATGATTTTGGCGATCCGTTACGAGAATTCATTTACGAGCTAAGAAAAGACGTATGGGGCTACGGATTTTGGTTTTTAGCTTTTCACAGTTATCAATTTATTTACCGCCGACTTCGAGGAGAAGCCTCACTTATTGAAGAAGAACGGGAACCGCAAACCGCCTCAGTACCTCAACTAGAGCACATTTTGGTCAAAAAACTCGACAAGGAATATTTGGTTAAACTGCAAGATGTGGATTGGCTGGAGTCGGCTGGCAATTATGTCAACTTGCACAGTCAAGGACGCGTCTATCCTTTGCGCGGTACAATGAAACACTTTACTGAAACCGTCGCTAGTCAGGGCTTCAAACGAGTACATCGTTCCTACGCCGTCAACGTCGACGCTATCGCCCATATCGCCTATCAGGCCAGTGGTGATGGTGAAATCACTATGACGAATGGTTCAACACTGCCCCTCTCAAGGCGCTATAAGGAAGACTTCAAACAGTATTTTTACGCTGCAACCAACCAACAATAGTCACAAAAAAGGCCGCAATCGCGGCCCTTTTAAAATGAGTATGGCCTATGGCAACGGATCTAAATCGGCGCCTTCTTTTTCGACTTCAACCGGAATCAGATCTTCTTTACTGATACCCAGCGCTAGTGCGACTGAACTGGCGACATAAATCGACGAATAAGTACCGATAAACACACCAAATAGCAATGCCGTAGCAAAACCGTGAATCAACGCGCCGCCCATAAAAAACAGAGCGAGTAACACGAGCACTGTCGTCAAAGACGTAATCACTGTACGGTTGAGGGTTTGCGTCAATGAGACATTGATGATTTCTTCAGGTTCGCCTTTGCGAATCTTGCGAAAGTTTTCACGGATACGGTCCGACACAACAATCGTATCGTTGAGTGAGTAACCAATGACCGCGAGTACCGCCGCCAATACCGTCAAATCAAATTCGAGCTGAAGAACCGAGAACAAGCCCAAGGTGATCAACACATCGTGTATCAACGCCGAGACCGAGCCCAGCGCGAATCGCCATTCAAAACGCATCGCGACGTAGATGAGGATACACAACAACGCCGTTAGCATGGCCAAACCGCCTTGTTCTGTTAACTCTTCACCGACATTTGGGCCAACAAACTCGATTCGACGCATATCAACCGCCGTTCCGTCAGCACGCAAAGCCGCCAATACCTGATCGCCAATTGTTGATGCCTTCACACCGTCACGGGGGGCGATGCGAATTAACACATCTTGGCTACTACCAAAATTTTGCACAATAGCATCAGCAAAGTCTGCGCCCTCTAATTGAACGCGTATTTGCGTCAAATCTGCGGCATCTTCATAGCCAACTTCAATCAGAGTGCCACCAGTAAAGTCTAGCCCCCAATTTAACTGATTTACCGCTAAAGAAACGATAGACCCTATCATCAAGACTGCAGAGAATACCATTGCAGGTATACGCAAGCGCATGAAGTTGATGACATCGAGTGATTTAAAAAATTGCATGTCATTAACTCCTAGATAGCTAACTTATCGATTTTACGGCCACCCCAAACGGCGTTGACCACAACACGTGTTACAACAATCGCAGTAAACATCGACGTCGCAATACCGATCATCAGGGTAATAGAGAAGCCTTTAATCGGCCCCGTCCCAACAGCGAACAAAATCATACCCGCGATAAAGGTTGTGATATTAGCATCCAAGATGGTTGAAAACGCACTATCGTATCCATGGTGAATTGCCTGTTGAGGACTGCGCCCATCTCTGAGCTCTTCTCGAATACGCTCATAAATAAGTACATTGGCGTCAACGGCCATACCAACAGTCAGTACGATACCGGCCATGCCTGGTAACGATAGGGTTGCACCTGGAATCATCGACATTATGCCAACAATCATAATGAGGTTAACGACCAAGGCAATATTGGCAACCACGCCAAACGCCTTGTAATAAATCAGCATGAACACTAACACTAGCACTAGACCACCGACGATGGCTTGCATACCCAAATCGATATTTTCTTGACCTAGGCTTGGCCCAACCGTTCTTTCCTCGACAATTTGAATCGGAGCAATCAACGCACCAGCTCGAAGAAGCAGCGCGAGATCACGCGCTTCTTTAGGTGAGTCCAACCCCGTAATACGGAAGCTACTACCTAATTGAGAATTAATTCTTGCGACGTTGATTACTTCTTCTTGTTTCTGGAAAATGAGTTTGCCATTCGCATCGCGTTCACCGGTCGTTTTGTACTCGATAAACACGGTCGCCATAGGGTTACCGACGTTCTTGCGGCTGAAGCGTGACATTTTGTTTCCGCCCTCAGAATCGAGGGAAATGTTAACTTGTGGCATACCGTATTCATCAACACCTGAATTGGCGTCGATGATATGGTTACCCGTCACGACAATGCGCTTCTCCAATAACTGAGGCACACCATTTTGGTCGCGGATAACTTGTGATCCCGGCGGGACGCGGCCATTAAGCGCATCTTGGATATCGTTTTTCTGATCGACTTTGCGAAATTCCAGTGTTGCCGTGGCATTGAGGATTTCTTTCGCTTTAGCGGTATCTTGAATACCGGGTAACTGCACAACAATACGCTCTGCACCTTGCTTTTGCACCACAGGTTCAGCAACGCCGAGTTGGTTAACTCTGTTGCGAATAATCGTAATGTTTTGCTTTACGGCGTAGTCGCGAATTTCAGCCAACTTGGCCTCTGAATAGGACGCGCGAATAACCAAGCCATCACGTTCGGTATAGGTTAAATCACGATTGCGATTGCGCAAGAAAAACTCAGCTTTGTCGAGCGTTTCTTGGTCCCTGAATTGAATATCGATATGACCATCAACGGTTTTGACGGTGCGATAACGCAACCCCTCTTCTCTCAACGCACTTTTGAAATCGCCCTCTGAGTCTTCAAGTGATTTGCTAATCGCTTGGTTCATGTCAACTTCCATCAGGAAGTGTACGCCACCGCGCAAGTCCAGACCAAGCTTCATCGGCTCGCCACCGACACTTTCAAGCCAAGCTGGTGTGTCTGGCGCCAAGTTCATGGCCACGTTATAGCCCTGCCCCAGTGCAAGATTTAGCTGTTCTTGCGCTTTTAACTGGGTATCCGAGTCCGTTAAGCGAACCAAAATTTGTTCATTCTCAAATTCAATACGCTTTGGCGAAATCCCCTCTTCCGCCAAGGTTGCTTCAACTTGACTCAAGGTAGCTTGAGTGACTTGAGTGTCGCGACCTGCGGAAATTTGCACCGCGTGGTCTTCACCATAGATATTTGGAATCGCATAGAGAGTACACATGCCGACAACGACAAGGACCAACAATACTTTCCATAAAGATGTTTGATTTAACACAACAGATTCCTTTGTGCTGTTATTGACTGATGGGCACAGTGTCCCACCAGCTATACAACGTGATTAAAGTGACTTCATCGTCCCTTTTGGTAGAACAGCAGTAACCGCTTGTTTTTGCACGACGATATTAGTGCTGTCATTCAATGCGATTTCAATAAAGTCTTTTTCTTCAGTCACTTTAGTGATCCGACCTACAAGGCCGCCCTGTGTAAGCACTTCGTCACCTTTTGCCAAAGACGTAACAAGGTTTTTATGCTCTTTGACGCGTTTCGCTTGTGGACGGTAAAGCAAGAAGTAGAAAATCAAACCAAAAATTGCAAACATGATCAGCATTGGCAAGCCGCCTGGTTCTTGTGCGCCAGCTTGTTGTGCGTATGCGTTAGAAATAAATAAACTCATAGTGTTCCCCAAAATTAACTTTCTTGTTCTAATGCCGGTACTGGCATATTTTTTTGTGCGTAAAATTCTTCCACGAATTCATCTAACTTGTCATTTGCAATCGCGTCGCGTAGCCCTTCCATAACACGTTGGTAGTAGCGCAAGTTGTGAATCGTATTGAGTCTCGCGCCAAGAATTTCATTACACTTATCCAAGTGATGAAGGTAGGCACGAGAGTAGTTTTGACACGTGTAGCAGTCGCAATTTTCGTCTAGTGGCCCCGTGTCATTTTTGTGCTTGGCGTTGCGGATTTTAATCACCCCTTCGGTCACAAACAAATGGCCGTTACGGGCGTTTCGCGTGGGCATAACACAGTCAAACATATCGATACCACGGCGAACCGCTTCAACAATATCCTCTGGTTTACCCACTCCCATCAAATAACGAGGTTTGTTTTCTGGAATCTTAGGCGCCGTATGCTCGATAATCCGGATCATATCGTCTTTTGGCTCGCCCACCGACAATCCGCCAATGGCGTAGCCGTCAAAGCCGATTTTCTCAAGCCCGTCTAACGAGATGTCTCGCAGGTTTTCGTACATACCACCTTGAATGATACCAAATAGCGCTGATGGGTTGTTACCATGAGCCACTTTGCTGCGCTCTGCCCAGCGCAAAGACAGTTCCATGGAAATTCGCGCTTCCTGTTCGGTTGCAGGATAAGGCGTACATTCATCGAATATCATTACAATATCGGACCCTAGGTCACGCTGCACTTCCATTGACTTCTCGGGGGTAAGTAAAATCTTTTCTCCGTTGATTGGCGAACGGAAGGTAACCCCTTCCTCAGTGATTTTGCGTAAATCACCTAGGCTAAACACCTGAAAGCCACCTGAGTCGGTCAAGATGGGCTTATCCCAGTGCATGAAGTCGTGCAGATCCCCATGCTGTTTGATTATACCTGTACCCGGGCGCAGCATAAGGTGGAAGGTGTTGCCCAAACATATGTGTGCTCCGCTGTCGGACAGTTCTTCAGGTGTCATTCCTTTGACTGTACCGTACGTACCGACGGGCATAAATGCAGGTGTTTCAACAACACCGCGGTCAAATATCAAACGGCCTCGGCGCGCCTTACCGTCTGTTTTTAACAACTCAAATTGCATGGAAATCGATATCCTGTTGCGAGAATGTGACCCTAGTCTCCACCCTCAAAAATCTTCTTAAAAAAACGTTGCGCGGGATTATACCAATAATTCCACATAGATCATGTGTAATTATGCCAATCTGCGTAGATATGCGACCGACTCAGATAGCGCAACCAGGCGTGCATCAACAACCCCTGTTGTTTCATCAAATAATTGCGCTGCGACATGGTGTGTGTGCCAACGGCGGTTAATCTTCAGCCGTAACCCCGTCTGCGCGTTCAATAAACATGCTGTCGCCATAGCTGAAAAATCGATATTGTTCATCGATGGCTTGTTGATATGCAGACATGACATGCGAACGCCCTGCAAACGCCGAGATAAGCATCATCAACGTGGACTCAGGAAGGTGAAAATTAGTAAACATGGCATCGACGACATTGAATTTGAAGCCGGGATAGATAAAGATTTCAGTATCGTCAAAAAAGGGCGCTATCGCTCCGCCATTGGCTTGAGCGGCGGACTCTAAACTTCGCACCGAAGTCGTACCAACGGCTATCACGCGCTGACCGGCGGCTTTCGTCGCGTCAATGGCATCGACAACCGATTGGTCTACTTCAGCGTACTCAGCGTGCATTTGATGTTCGTTAATGTTGTCCACGCGAACTGGCTGAAACGTCCCCGCACCAACGTGCAAGGTAACAAAAGCAAAATTCACACCGTGAGATTTTAGCGCCGCTAGGATATCGTCATCAAAATGAAGCCCTGCTGTTGGTGCTGCTACAGCCCCAGGCTTCTCATTGTAAACGGTTTGATAGCGCTCTTTGTCACTGTCTTCATCAGGGCGGTCAATGTAAGGCGGAAGCGGCATGTGGCCATGCGCTTCCAATAGGGTCAGTACATTCTCGCCACCCGCAAATTCCAAATGAAACAGTGCGTCTTTACGCCCAATCACATTGGCTTCAATCGCACCTTCTAACGTCAACTTGGTACCGGGTTTAGGCGCTTTACTCGCTCGAACATGCGCCAACGCAGTGTGATCTGAGAGTATCCGCTCAATCAAGACTTCCACTTGCCCGCCGGTTTCTTTTTGGCCTTTCAATCTAGCAGGAATAACCCGGGTGTTGTTAAAGATCAAAAGGTCGCCAGGATTAACTAGGCTGAGAATATCTTTGAACATTTTATGCTCAACCTGGCCAGACTCACCGTTGAGGTGTAACAAGCGGCTAGCACTGCGCTCTTCGGTGGGGTATTTTGCTATTAAATGTTCAGGTAATGTAAAACTAAAATCACTAAGTTTCATTGAATTAATACTGCTTTAAATCAAAATGTGGTTGATTTTGGGAAAACGGCCTAGCCGACTTACTTATTAAAATCTATACCTGATGATGAGACCTCATACGGTTAAAAACTGCACAATCTCACTTAACCAGTTAAGATTAGACCATCAGTGATGATGTTCTCCCATGTTAAGTCCATTCTTTGCCCGGTTTTACCGGGCTTTTTTATTGCTTCAAAGTATACCAAATATATACCTATCAGTGCTACGCAGTTGTGAACGGCACTGTCAGCCTCATGCTCACGAACCTCAATTCGACTCTCTTATATCAGTCAAAATATCAGCCAGCGACTCTGATGAGATTGCTCGAGCATTCAACACAGTCAAAATCTGCAGCAGCAAATCTGCCCCCATTATGCCTTTGTTGACTTTATTTCGCAGGTTATCCGCTGTTTGACTGACACCTATCTCTTCAAGTCGAGTACTGAGGGTCTGATACTTTACGCCACGTACCGTCATTTCTGACTTTACTAACCTTGACACTAATTGACGCCATTCATTTCCAGAGCTCAAATTTACCACCTTTGTGAATTATATTTTACGAAAACACACTTTTTTACACATAAATAGTATTTTTATTATTGACTAAGTGTAGCAGTTTTGTCTAGACTAATCACATCGATATTGGCATCGCACTGAATAATCACTACAGTGGGTATGACACTATCGCTTCAATCGTAAAGGAGAAACGTTATGGTTTGGGATCTTGTTCAACTGGAGTCCCTGTTAAAAGAGCACGACGACTTTGTAGTGACTCGTGAAGAAGATTGTTTATTGATTGCCAACCAAGATGGTATTGATGCTTGGCTAGCCATCAGCGGTGAACAGATAATCGTTGAAAGTTTGTTGTTCAGTGCAGAGCAAGTTGCTGACAAAGCTGCATTGGACCACGAAATACTATCGACGCACATGTTGTTCCCTTTAACCACGGTAGGGATATCGACTATCAGCGGCGAAGAATACTACACCGCATTTGGTGCATTGAGCGCCCAGTCAAAAGGTGAAAGCGTCATGATAGAAGTTGAAACCTTATTCCAGAACGTCGCGTCTTTTTTAGATGCGTACGAGCCTCATTTAAAGTAATGGTGTAATAGGAGAAGCGTATGTCAGTTTGGAGAAAACTTGTAACAGCAGTAAAAGGTGGTGCAAACGAAGCAGCACAGGCTGTCGTCGACAATCAAGCTATTCGAATCCTTGAGCAAGAAATTCGCGAAGCTAAGGAAGAGTTGCGCAAATCTGATCATGCCAGAACTCAAATTCTGGCGAAATGTAAGTTGTCTCAACAAAAAGTTGACAGCTTTAACAGTTCGATTGCCGAGTATGAAGCCCACGCTCGAAAAGCAATAGACACTGATCGTCAGTTGGCGTTGGATTGTGCGCAGAAAGTGTCTGACTTAAAAGCAGAACGCGAACAAGAGCAAGCGTATCTTGACCAGTTCAATCAGTCTGAAAGACAACTAGCGTCAAACATACAGCAAGCTAAAGCCAATTTGCGTCGACTTGAGCAACAAGTAGACATGGTGAAAGCGACAGAGAGTGTTCAAAAAGCACAAGTTGCCGTTTCATCTCGCCACATGGGCGCCAACAGTAAAATGAAAACGGCGACAGAGTCATTGTCACGTATTCAGGAAAAGCAAAAGCTGCGTAATGCCGAATTACAGGCAGCAGAAGAATTGGCATCTGAAGAGTCAAGTAGCGACCTAGAGAAGCGCTTGGCACAAGCAGGTATCAAAGGCGGGTCGACATCTGCGGATGACGAGCTAAGCCGCATTTTAGGAAAATAAACAGAGGAGCTGCGGCTCCTCTTTATTTTTTGAGAAAGAATATGGCAATGTGTGACTGAACCCAGCACAATAAACAAAGGTTCGACGGCAACACAGGACGTTAGGTACTCTTCACTATGATGAAGTTCAAAAAGCTGCAGAGGCTGTTATTACATTACTTTGCAGAGTCTCGTTGGTATACCATCGCTACAATCACGCTATTCTATAGTTTGAGTAGTTGGTTACTCATGTCTTTAGCGGGCGAAACCGCCCTTACCCAGCGCACGGATTTTATTTATTGGTTAGCCGTTACCGGCTCGACAGTAGGTTATGGCGATCTATCACCCGTGACCGACGCCGGTAAACTTATCGTTGCCTTCTATGTCATCCCAATGGGATTATCAATCTTCGCACTGATTTTAGGGCGCATTGCTGCGTGGGTCGGCCATCAATGGCAAAAAGGAGTATTGGGAATGAAACCCTTGAATACTGACAATCATATTCTCGTGATTGGTTGGAACGAACAACGAACCTTGATGTTGTTAAACCTCTTGCTAAAAGAGCGCGAGGCGATGCAACCCAAACCCGACATTGTCCTGTGTGTTAAAGCGGATATACAAAATCCATTGCCAGGCAAAATTGATTTCGTGCGTGTAGAGTCTTTTAATAAAGATGAAGACATGGATATGGCTTGTATTAGCGACGCGCAAACCATCATTATCGACAACCCGCAAGACGACGTCACTATGACCACGGCCTTGTATTGTGCACAAGCAAATAAAGACGCTCACAAAGTCGCCTATTTTAAAGATGATAGTTTGGTAAAGTTGCTCCAACAGCACTGCCCTAACGTCGAATGCACGCCCAGTGTCGCCGTAGAAATGCTCGCTAAAGCAGCATTTGATCCTGGCTCTAGCGTGCTTCATCACGACTTGCTCAGCGTAGAACATGGGCAAGCGCAATTTTCAGTTGTCGTACCAAACGGCATGCCATCACTTTCTGTTGAGTCGGTATTTGTTAACTTAAAACGCCAGCACGACGCCACGTTCATCGGTTATTCTAGGGCCGGTGAAGGTCCTCAAATGGTGGTTAACCCAGAACTTGACGACCAGCTCTGCGCCGGTGATCGCTTGTTTTACATTGCCTTGAAACGCGTTTCCAATATCGAATGGTCCACATTAGGAGCGGCATAATGTTCAGCAAATGGTTCAAAAAACCTGAAAAACCAACAGGTCCCAAAGCACCTGAGATTATGGGCCTCTATTTGGGGGGCTCATTTGAACTTGATAACCTAAAAATGACGTTGCTCGAGCCAGAATTAACGATTGAAGGCGCAGCTCGCTCGCATCTTATTCAGGCTGCGGGTGAAGCGACACTCGACTCTGGCGGTACCATTTTGCGCTATTACACTGATGACGACGCGTTCTTGCAAGTCGTCACCGATGGTGGGTTGTCCGAAAATCACATCTCGGACGTTAAGCTATGGTATTTCTTCTCAACCCAAACCATCGGATCAGAACAGCAGTGGCAGGACTGCCTTAACAACGTCATTTCGCAACCCACCTACACCCTTGACGGTGAGGTGTTTACCCGCGTGTGGGATGCAGTTGGCACCCAGTCTCCCCCAGTCGCGGTGACCGAAAAAACCTATGAAGAAGACGGTGACGTGAGTCAAACCGATCAGTTCATGATGCTATATGAACGAGAAATAGAGGGTGGCCGAACCGAGTCACTTCTGGTGGTTGGCGAAGAAAAAATAGTAGGCAGCAACGTCGATCGTTGTCTTGTTATCAGTACTGGCTTTGATATCGAGCCAGCTGACATCACCATTAACGGTTAACTAAATAGATAAAAAGGATATAACCATGGATGCAGTATTAGACTCGCTAGCAGGCTTAGGCAATTTCGCACTGTATTTTGCAATCTCAATTGTATTTTTGTTCGCTTTTAAGATTATTTACGCCATGGTGACTCCCCATGACGAATGGAAGTTAGTCAAAGAAGAACAAAACGTTGCCGCCGCCATTGGTTTTGTCGGCGCACTCATTGGTTTTAGCACGGCGCTTGCAGGCGCAGCGTCAAACTCCGAATCACTCATCGATTTTTCTATCTGGGGTGCTGTCGCGATTCTTGCCCAATCTCTGGCGTTTGCATTACTTCGTTTTACGTTTATGCCCAAGATTGCTGAACGTATCAACAACAATGAAATTGCAGCCGGCGTAATGTTAGCGGGTATGTCGATTTCGGTAGGCCTATTAAACGCGGCTTGCATGAGCTACTGAGGACGTTTGCCATGACGAAACAAAAACGAACTCGACACATTGACCTCAATCACATGCGCAAAGCGTTTGCGGTAAAGCCTTTGGCAATCGGTATCGCCGCTTTGTTTGTCAGTGGTTGTGGCGACAGAGAAGAAGCGAAGATCTATACGTCTCTTGAAGATTGCACCAATGACAACCCAGACGCCATAGACCGTTGTGAGTCAGCATATCAAACCGCGTTAGATGAGGCTGCTAGAACTGGCCCCAGATATAACTCGGAATACGATTGTGAGTACGAGTTTGGCGCAAACCAATGTCGCCAATATTCAAATAATTCGGGCAGCTTTTTTATGCCTTTTATGGCTGGCTTTATGGTGAGTAGACTGTTGTCACCTAACCCGTATTATGCGCAACCACTGTACACATCTTACTCCCCCTACTCGCCTTATCGCTCAAGATGGATGATGGCCGATGGATATGTCTTTGACGGTGATATTCGCAAACGAAAATACAATGTCAAACCGTCAACCTATAAGCCCAAACCTACGGTCAACCGCACCATAAAACGCGGTGGTTTTGGCAGCAGTGTACGAGCGAAAAGCAGCTGGGGCAGTAGTAAACGTTCTGGTGGTTGGGGCGGTTAGTGTTAAGACAAGTCGTTGCACCGCGAGAGGACTGGCAAAAACAAGCCTCGGCATATGGCTTTCACTTCCATACAATGTATGGAGAGCCCTATTGGGACGAAAGTGCTTATTATCAATTTACCTTAGAACAAATTGAAAACCACATTGAAGACCCAACTGCTGAGCTCCATCAAATGTGTTTGGCAGTGGTCGAGGACGTCGTCAACAGCGAGGCCTTACTGGAGCGTTGCCAACTCCCTCGGCAACATTGGGATTTGATTGCGCAAAGCTGGCGCGATAGCACCCCATCTTTGTATTCTAGGTTGGACTTGGTTTACGACGGGCAAGGACATGCGAAATTACTTGAAAACAATGCCGATACACCAACATCACTTTACGAGTCCGGTTTTTGGCAGTGGTTGTGGCTCGAGCAGTTAGTTGATAAAGGCGCCCTTCCTCGCAATGCTGATCAGTTCAACTCCTTGCAAGAAAAGCTGGTAAATCGATTCCACGAGATCCGCCAGCACTACGGCATTCAACAAATGCATTTTGCTTGCTGTCAAGATACGGTGGAAGATAGAGGGACCGTTCAATATCTCCAAGATTGTGCAACAAGTGCCGACCTGATTGCCGATTTCGTCTTTATCGAAGACATCGGTCTAGCCGACACAGGTGTGTTTACTGACCTTGAAGATAACCCCATCACAGATTGCTTCAAATTGTATCCATGGGAATTCATGCTTAGAGAAGACTTTGGCGATTACCTAGTTGACGCCTCAGTAAACTGGCTTGAGCCTGCTTGGAAGAGTATTTTATCCAACAAAGCCTTACTGCCTTTGTTGTGGAAGAAGTTTCAGGGCCATCCCAATTTGTTACCCGCCTATTTTCTCGACGATGCGAAACACGCGGCTAGCGGCAAGTGGATTAAAAAGCCATTGTTTTCCCGTGAAGGATCCAATATTTCGATAGTAGACAATGGCGAGGAGCAAACCCTATCGGACGGGCCATACGGCGAAGAAGGCTTTATTATACAGGCCTTTCATCCGCTTCCCAAATTTGGTCACAACCATACACTTATCGGTTCCTGGTTAGTCGATGACCAACCTGCTGGCATATCGGTGCGTGAAGATACCAGCGCGATAACGCAAGATCTATCGCGATACCTACCGCATATCATCTTGTAACAAGGGGACGTTAATGAGAGAACAACTGAAGCAACAAGTAACATTCCTCATTGTCGTCGCGGTTATTCTTATCGCATTCGAGGTTATCAATCTCTTTACAGGGCGTATTCTCGGTCAATTTGGTGTTGTGCCAAGGTATGTTGGTAATCTTGCTTATATTTTCACCGCACCTTTTATACATGGGAGTCCTGCGCACTTAGCGTCTAATCTAATCCCACTTTTAATCTTTATGTGGCTAACGCTTCAGTGGGGAACACGCACATTTGTCATGGTTACACTGGTAACGATGGCGGCTGGTGGTTTAGGCGTTTGGTTGTTCGGTAGACACGCGGTGCATATTGGAGCCAGTGGCATGGTGTACGGCTACTTTGGTTTTCTGGTATTAGCCGGTTTTATGAGTAAACGGATAACCTACATGTTGGTGTCGGTTATCATCGCATTAACATACGGGTCAATGGTATTTGGCGTATTGCCTGGGCGACCATTCGTCTCTTTTGAATATCACTTGTTTGGTATGCTCAGTGGGTTGGCTTGCGCAAAAGTTTGGGGCCACAAAATCACGTAGTGTGAAAAAAATATTCACAATTTAGACGAATTAAGCAAAGGCATTATTGGTTAGGCTGGGTATAATAGCCTTAATTTTGTTACCAAACGACGACCCAATGTCAGAGACATCACAACAAAAGCCACAATCACAAGGGTTCCTCGGCAACCTTGCATTTAATATTATTTTACCTGTCGTTATATTGTCTTACGCCAGTTCCGAAGAGTACTTAGGTCCAGCGTGGAGTATCGTCGCGGCGTTGAGCTTTCCGATTGGCTTCGGGCTTTGGGATTTAAAGCAATCAGGTAAAGTCAACGGCTTCTCCATATTAGGTATCGTGAGCGTGCTTTTAACTGGGGGTATCAGTCTGCTCAAGCTACCGGCTGAGTACATCGCTATTAAAGAAGCAGCTATTCCAGGCGCAATCGGCATCGCCGTATTAGTCACGCAATATTCAAATAAGCCTTTGGTAAAAATGCTTATCCTTAATGACCAATTAGTCAATTGGCCAAGACTGAATGCTTCACTCAAAGAAAAAGGCCAAGAGTCCGCCTTTCGTCACAAAATCGCGGTTAGCAGTTACATCGTTGCGGGATCGTTTTTTCTGTCTTCTGCGCTTAATTATATCCTCGCTAAAGTTATTTTAGTGAGCGAACCTGGCACAACTGCGTATACAGAAGAACTCGGAAAAATGACGGCTTTGAGTTATCCCGTTATCGTCATTCCGAGCACAATATTATTGATTGTAGCGTTGTGGTATTTATTCTCACAGATTGGCAAGCTAACACAGGAACCGCTCGAAACTTTCCTGAATGAGTAAAATCACAATGTGAGCCATAGCCTAGGGAAAAAACGTGGTACACATAGAAAAGTTATCGAAAGCATTTGGCCAAGCTTCACTTCTCAGTAACCTGAGTTTATCAATAAGTAATGGGGATTCCGCGAGTATTATGGGCCCCTCTGGGTGTGGCAAGTCTACCCTGCTCAATCTGCTTGCAGGCATTGAATCACCAGATGCGGGAATTATTGAGGTCAATGGTGCAAACATCGCATCCATGACCTCCGCCGAAGCGGACCAATACCGCTCAACAACCCTTGGCATTGTATTCCAACAGTTCCACCTTCTGGACTGTCTCAATGTTTGGGACAATATCGCCTTCACCGCTCGTTTCAAAGGCAACTACGATAGCGCCTACCAGCGCGATTTGATATCTCAGTTAGGCTTATCTGGATTAGAAACCAAATTTATTGGCCAACTGTCTGGAGGAGAGCAGCAACGGGTCGCTATTGCTCGCGCACTTAATCACCGCCCCGCCCTTGTGCTTGCTGACGAACCAACGGGTAACCTCGATGAGAAAACCAGTAAAATAGTCAGTAAATTGCTCTTTGCCCTTTGTAGCGCTCGGCACACCTCACTTATTGTTGTCACCCATAGCGAACAGGTTGCAAAACAAGCGCAAACACACTATCGATTGCATAATGGACAGCTACGTGAAATGGCATAGTTTTCAGGTGGTTGTACTTTTTACAACATTATTTCGCCACAACAAAAAGCGGCCGTGGGAAGCGCTGATTGTATTGCTTACCATCGCCGTTGCGTATACGGGTACCACCAGTATCTTTATACTCAACTATTCAGCAATTGACTCGGTTGATCAATCAGGCCAGTTGTATCCCACCTGGCATATTGTTGCTCAAATACCCGAAAAAAACGTGTCTCGTGACGATTACGCCGCCCTGCGACGACTGGGTTTTAGACAAGCAATAGCCTACAGCTACGGTGAATGGCTTCTACACGACGAAGACGACGATTCCCCCACGTCCAAGAATTATCGGGTATTGGCACTGGACCAAATGAGTGCGTGGCAAATTGGCGCGGGCATTAGCCCGACAGCAGCGCAGGCTAGCACGCAAAATGGTTCTTCATCGCAGTCTGTTGGTTTGATTTTGACCCAATCAGCGGCACAACCCGACACAGTCCACCTTGTCACGCCCAATGGCCACGTACTGCCACTGGCCGTCGCTAATGATACTGCGTTTAGCAATGCCGATATATTGCTAGATGTATCGACGTATTTTGATAGCTTTGAACCCAGCCTAACGGGTATTTATCTGTTCGGTGAAATATCAGCACAACAACGACAAGACATCGAAAAATGGCTCCCTGCTCACTTACAATTATCTCCTGTCAGTATTGCGGATACACCAAGCTCCCTGTCAAAAAGCTTAAAAATCAATCTTTGGGCGATGACGGTAATGATGATTGTAGTTTGTGGTTTTGTTGTGATAAATGCCATTAACCTCTCACTTCGAGCGCGTCTTGTTACCCTGACAACGCTCCGGCAGTTAGGTGTGCCGTTTTTCCTTGTGAGGTGGGCATTGATGCTTGAGTACTTTCTATTGAATGTCGCTGGCGCCACTATTGGTGTGCCGTTGGGCCTTTATCTCACGTCATTGCTCTCAGCCGATATTGTCACTATGCTTGAGCAACTGCTTGCCCACCCATTGGCGGTGGATAGTCTGTCAGTACTCAACTTATGGTTTAGCGCTTTGTGTATTGGTACGCTGATGATGTTGTTGATTGTCGTGTTGCCACTGTCCCAGCTAAAACATAGCTTGGCGTTTTCACAACGTCACAACAAAGCTAACGATCGACTGATTACGGCACTACTTTGGTTGTCGATGCTAGCAGTCCTTATACTCGCCTTGCTGCCTAAAACGCTCGTACTCGGTCTGCTTCTGCTCGCCAGTGTGTTAATACTGGGCTGCTGTGTGTTGTTTCTTGTGTTTCCTCGGGTCCTACGCGCTATTCGTCGTCCTTTTTTATCGTCCTACCCTATTGTTCATTGGGCAGTGGCTAATACAGACGCACTGGCGAAGCGCACGAAGTTAGCCACTTGTGCGTTTTTCATTGCGCTGACAACCAACGTTGGCATGAACCTGATGGTCGATAGCTTTCGCGATGTGACCGATGAATGGATAAATCAACGTATTGACGCACCTGCTTACTTATTTTTTGACCCTCAATCCGACGTTGACATAAACCCGACCGCGTCAATGTATCGCAGGTTAAGAGATACGGCATTTATCAACGATAAGGTGGTCAGCGTACGTGGGCTTGCGCCTGATTACGATGATATCAACCACCTTAGTTTTGACTCAGCGGTGGCTGACGTTGACCGTTCATTCTTTCGCGGTCGCGGTATTTTGATCAATCAGCAGTTGTCGATTCGACAAGGCATTGGTTTAAACCAGATGATTGAAGTCTATATTGACAGCAAAAAATACGAGGTAAAGGTGCTAGGGGTCTACCCTGATTATGGAAATCCTAGTAGCCAAATCATGGTACCAAACGATTGGATAGCAGGTTCAGCCATTGCTGACGCTGCCTATGCGCTACTCGACGACGAGGCCATACAGTATGCACAACGTCTTGTCGCGCTCAATGACGATGATTTGCGGTTTCAAACCCGAGCATCACTTATCGACTATTCGATGGATATTTTCGACCGTACATTTTTCATCACAGATAAACTTAACGTTGTCACAAGCCTCGTGGCCGCCCTATCTCTGGGATTGGCCATGTTATTGATTACGTTTGATCTCAAACCACAGTTGGCATTGTTGAAGGTTATGGGTGTATCAATTGGCGCTCTTAGACTCGCCATACTGGGTCAATATGCCTTGATCGGTCTGGTTTCAGTGTTGATGGCCATCCCATTTGGTTTTGCGTTGTCCTATGTATTAGTCAACTACATTAATGTTGCGGCTTTCCAATGGCACTATCCCTTAGTGTTTGACTTAGGCAAAGTCATAGGCACCCTAACACTGAGCTTTTTAATCGTCATAGCACTACTCATACTGCCGCTTCAACGTGTGCGGTTTGAAAGCGGAAATAGGACTCAGCAGTTATGGTGAGACACGTTGTTTGCTCGTTTGCTTTAATAGCCGTCATAGTATTCTTGGCGGCGTGCTCTGAGACGGCCGTCGCACCGACTCAATCGTTGTTTTCTGATACCACCAGCGTAGACCCCGACCATTACAAACGCGTACCACTTAGTGGACAAGTCGACTTGCCAAACGACCATCAATCTCATCCTGAATATCAATTAGAGTGGTGGTATCTCACATCTGTTATGCAGGATAACCAAGGCAATCGTTATCCGTTTCAATTTACGCTTTTTAGAGTGGGCCTAACGCAGTCAGATACTTCATTGTGGCATGACAATCAGTTGTGGATCGGCCATGCATCGCTGCATACGCCACAAGGGCACTTCTTTGAGGAGCGTTTTGCTAGAGGAACGGTCGGCAACGCTGGCGTCAAGCCAACCCCTTTTGAGGCTTATATCGATGACTGGCAGTGGATAGCAGAACGTCAACAACTCACGCCATCGACCTTGGACCTTCAGTTTAATCAGGGCCCTAAACTTAGATTACAAATAGACAATAGTGGTCCATACATCAAACATCAACATTCAGGGGTCAGCATTAAATCATCTGATGGTGAGGTTCGCTCTTTTTATTACAGCGCCCCTTTTCTTTCACTAACTGGCGATATTCAGTTTAGTGAAAAACAAACAACGGTTAATGGTCAAGGCTGGTTTGATCATGAATGGTCTACCGAACTCGTCGATAACCATGTTTCGGGGTGGGATTGGTTTTCTCTTCATCTCGATAACGGCGAAAAACTCATGGTTTTTCGGTTGCATTCAACCCACGGAGAGCCACATATAAACGGCACCTTCATTAGTGCAAATGGTGAACAAATCCGGTTGGACAAACACAACATTCAGCTTCAAATAAACAAAACAGAGCGTATTGATGGGCGAAAACATCCCGTTGACTGGCACATTAGTATGCCTTCTAAGCGACTCGACATAGACATCAAGCCCTTGTATCCCAAGCAATACAATGAAGGGGTATTAGGTTATTACGAAGGTGGTATTGAAGTGTCAGGAAGCCATAGTGGATATGGCTTCCTAGAATTAACCGGCTACGCTACGCCGTAGCCCATGGCACTTATTGACAGCGCCAATCGACTTTAAAATCACACGGCGCATCGTCTTCGGATGCAGATGCAGGTTCTTTCCCATCAATTTTTTCAACGACGGTCGGCTTAACCATTGGTTTGTTTGCCAAAGCCGCGAAGATTTTTTTAGCTATATCGGTATTGTCCATTTGCCCTAAGAAGGCATCGCTACCCGCGCCGAAGGCAAAGACTTCCACGTCCACACCAGTGTGACCACTCGTCGTCCAACCTGTGTTGGTGCGGTTATCAAGAATGGCCGTTATCGCTCTAAACCACGTTTCTTGTTCACTGTCCAACCCGGTAAGCTGAGCGCGTTCTTCACTCGTTAATGCAAAGCCAAGTTGGTCGGCTAGCCAGTTTATGTCTTGTTCATTTGACGACATTGTTTTAGACATAGCCATGGCAGAGGATTTGAGATTTTTAAGAAATTCAGGGCTCCAACGGTAGTCGCCTCTCGCGCCTATGGTTAATCCACCCGTGCTATGGTCAGCAGTCAACACGACTAGCGTATCCGGGTGTGCGGCAACATAGTCTTCAAGATAGGCCACGGCTAACGCTAAATCACCCATTTCAGCCATAACCGAAGCAATATCATTCGCATGACCAGCCCAATCTACTTGACTAGCTTCAACCAATAAAAAGAAGCCGTTGTCGTTCTCTAAGTGCTTAATCGCGTGCTTAGTCATGTAAGCCAAACGATTCTTGCGGGGGTCATCAAGTACAGGTTTCAAACCAACCGGTGCGAATAAGCCCAACACTTTAGAACCCGTTGGAATAGCGGCAAGACTATTGTAACTGTTCGCGTATTCGTATCCCGCATCAATAAATTGCGCCACTAAATCTCGGTCTTCACGCTCAAAGAACGTCGTACCACCACCGATCATTACATCAGCGTATGGCTGACCATTGAACGTTAGGTCGAAGAAATCATCCGCTATAGCGTTGTAATTGCGACGGCTCTCATCATGCGCAATGTAAGACGCAGGAGTAGCGTGGACAATTTGCGATGTCACCGCAACCCCTGTGCGCATGCCCTGCTCTTTTGCCTGATGCAACACAGACTTTATGGGACGTTTGTCTGTATCAACACCAATGGCACCATTATACGATTTGACACCAGTGGCGAGTGCCGTAGCAGCCGCAGCAGAATCAGTGACAAGTCCCGATACCGGCGCAGGATAGGTTGACGCATTCCCTTTTAACATGCGGTCAAAAATAGTGGGGTCGACGCCCGGCGTCGCTGGGTCGTCTGCGAAGTTGCGATAAGCTGTGGTATACGCGGGTCCCATACCATCAGACACTATCATTATTATATTTTTCGGTGTGTGTGAGCTCTGTTTAGTGTCCGCCTTGGTCACGACATCAGAAACCACCGAGTTGACTTGCGCACAGCCTTGCAAAAAAGCACAGGTTAACAAGCCAGCAAGTATTAATTTTTGCGACATAATTGCATCCATGAAGAAAAAGCCGGAATAGTGTAAACATCCAGCGCCTTGGAATAAAGGTAAATATTTGACTAACTGGTCAAAAAACGAACTTTAAAGCAGTTCTCTCATGCGTTGTTGAACGACGTCAACCAGCATATCCGGCTGAAATTTTGAAATCAGTCGATTACACCCGACTTTTTTAACCATCGCATCGTTGAAGCTACCGCTGAGCGAAGTATTCAGTGCAATATACATGTCATTCATTCGGGGATCATTGCGGACTTCGGCTGTGAGTCGATAACCGTCCATTTCTGGCATTTCGGCATCCGTAAACATCATAAGCAGTTCTTCGCGTAGGTCTTTCCCTTCGTCAGCCCACGTTTTCAGAAGCTTTAACGCCGCAGCACCATTGCTGCGCTCAATAATATCTAAGCCCAATTGGGTAAGCGTATCTCTTACTTGCTTACGCGCCGTCGCAGAATCATCAACAATCAGTACTTTTCGCCCATGAAATTGTTTGACGACGTCCTCATCTAACACGCCTTCCCCGAGTGTGACGTTATAATCGACAATTTCTGCGAGTACTTTTTCGACGTCGATAATCTCGACTAACTCTCGCTTACCTTCAATATCAATTTGAGTGATAGCGGTAAGATAGTTTGATTTTCCGATCGCATTAGGGGGAGGTTGAATTTCATCCCATGAGGTATTCACAATACTGACCACCTCTCCGATCAAAAATCCTTGTACCGAACGGTTGTATTCCGTGATGATGACATTTTTTGCCATGATCTCTGCACCTTGTGAATGGCGCATGCGAATGGACTGTCGCAAATCGATGATAGGAATCGAGCTGCCAC
The DNA here is from genome assembly GCA_963922845.1 of uncultured Alteromonas sp. Classification (GTDB taxonomy): domain Bacteria; phylum Pseudomonadota; class Gammaproteobacteria; order Enterobacterales; family Alteromonadaceae; genus Alteromonas. The sequence continues at coordinate 8,180 of CAWUJV010000016.1, read as the reverse complement.
GGTAAATGGTGACCCCTTTAAGATTGCCATGCGACCCAGGCATGGTATTGAGTTTGGGTACACCGATCACTTCCTTCACTTTGAAGACATTGATGGCAAAGGTGTGCCTTGTCCCCATTCTAAAAAGAAGAAGTTCAAGTCGATTTTCGCCAACAAGCTTAGTACGTTGGTCGACAGACGCTAAGATTCCACTCATGGTTTTGAGAAAACTCCACAGATCACTTCAGCATAGCAAACATCGTAGCTGATGCTACTAGCATAGAATGTCTGACGACGATTTTCCGCAATTAATTTAATAAAAGCACGACACCAAGCATTCACAACAATTATGACGAGAATGTAAATTATATATTTACGTTATTATCTCAATACCTCTAGGATGAAATGGACGCTAACGGCAGCACCTATCATTCAAGTGCTGCGCAACCCGCGAACTAATAATTATCTGGAAGGAGAACGTTCATGTCTCAATATAAACAAGACATCGATAACATGGCTTCATTAGCTGCCGCAAACGGCAGTGCTTGGGCTGCGATTAACCCAGAATACGCTGCGCGTATGAAGGCACAGAATCGCTTTAAGACGGGTCTAGACATTGCACGTTACACTGCCAGCATCATGCGTAAGGATATGGCTGAATACGACGCTGATTCAGCTCAATACACTCAATCTCTTGGTTGCTGGCACGGTTTCGTCGGGCAACAAAAAATGCTTGCAGTGAAGAAGCACCAAGGTACCACCAATAAGAGCTATCTATACTTGTCTGGTTGGATGGTAGCGGCATTGCGCTCAGAATTCGGGCCACTTCCAGACCAATCTATGCACGAGAAAACGTCTGTTGCGTCACTGATCGAAGAGCTTTACACATTCCTTCGCCAAGCCGATGCACGTGAACTGGGCGACCTATTCAAACAGCTTGACGCAGCGAAGGCAAACGGTGGTGACGTAGCAGCAATTCAATCGCAAATCGACAACTACGAAACGCACATTGTTCCTATCATTGCCGACATCGATGCTGGTTTTGGTAATGAAGAAGCCACTTACCTACTTGCTAAGAAGATGATCGAAGCCGGGGCTTGCTGTATTCAAATTGAAAACCAAGTATCTGACGCGAAGCAGTGTGGTCACCAAGACGGTAAGGTCACCGTACCACATGAAGACTTTCTTGCTAAAATCAATGCCGTTCGCTACGCGTTCTTAGAACTAGGTGTAGAAGAAGGGGTTATCGTAGCGCGCACCGATTCACTCGGCGCTGGCTTGACTCAAAAAATCCCGGTGTCAATCTCTGAAGGAGACTTGGCCGCACAGTACAACGCGTTCTTGAAAACAACGCCTGTCACTTCTGCAGATGACCTGAACGATGGTGAGCTTGTCATTAAACAAAATGGCCAGCTTGCGAAGCCTGAGCGTTTGCCAAACGGCCTGTTCCGCTTCAAAGACGACACAGGTATCGATCGAGTCGTGCTTGATTGTGTCACGTCATTGCAAAACGGTGCAGATTTGTTGTGGATCGAGACAGAAAAACCACACGTTGGACAAATCGCTGAAATGGTTAACGAAATCCGTAAGACCGTACCTAATGCGAAGCTTGTGTACAACAACTCTCCGTCTTTCAACTGGACACTAAACTTCCGCCAGCAAGTCTTTGATGCATGGTCAGAAGCAGGTAAAGATGTATCAGCGTACAACCGTGATGCATTGATGTCTGTTGAGTACGACGAAACTGAACTCGCAGCCGAAGCGGATGCGAAAATCAAGTCTTTCCAAGCGGATGCAGCGCGTGAAGCGGGTATTTTCCACCACCTCATTACACTTCCAACATACCACACGGCGGCGTTGTCTACCGACAACCTAGCGAAAGGATACTTCGGTGAAGAAGGCATGTTGGCCTACGTTCGAGGTGTTCAACGCCAAGAACTACGTCAAGGTCTTGCCTGTGTTAAACACCAAGCGATGGCGGGTTCTGACCTGGGTGATGTGCACAAAGAATACTTCTCAGGCGACCAAGCACTAAAAGCTGCCGGTGAAGACAACACGATGAACCAGTTCGACTAATAGGTTAGTTCGAAACACGTAAAAACCAACCAAAATGTCAAAGGCTCCCTCGGGAGCCTTTTTTTGGTTGTCGACAACGTTGTATTTTTGCAAAGTTCCCTCTCAACTGTGCAAAGACAATGGAAATCCCTACTTCATTAGTGATTTTTCGCTTTAGGTCAGTTAGTTTTATTCTCATCACACTGTCATTTGAGGGATGTATGCGATTCCAAAACAAGCTGTTTTTAATATTTGCCACCTACAGCATGTTATTGGTTTTGGCGATCGTCGTGCTCGTTCAAATCGGGTTAAAACAAGGCTTGCTGGACTATGTCAATGCCAGAGCCGTTGGAGAATATGAGTCTGCAGTCGACGCGCTTGCCTTCGAATATAAAACCACGGGAAGTTGGCAACGTATTGCCCAACGGCCAGGCACATTTAAACGCATCATGGATGCGAGTATTCATCAGAAAAACACGTCCCAAAGCGACTTCGCAGGCGACCCTCAACCTCCATTACATCAATCACCTAGAAGACAAGGTCCCCGAGATGATCGGCTAGGTCCGCCGGGTCGAATCAGTGGCCCGCCGGGTCGAAATTTTATGCCGCCTCATATTCTATTGGATAGTGAAAAAATACCCGTGATGGGGCCTATGCGGCCTATTAATGATTATTCTCTAGCGCCAATAGTGGTCGAGGCCACCGTTGTAGGCTATTTTGGAATTCGTAGCCAAGATCGGTTGACTGAGGGTTATGACCTCCAGTTTTCTGAACAATTTCAAGATTATACTTTGTGGCTTGGCTTAGTATTATTGCTCGTGAGCGCGGTAGTTGCGGGCCCAATTTCGAGACATATTACACGTCCACTTCGGCAGATTACGGCAAAAATTGAAAATGTTAAGAATGGTCACTACGAAGACCTTATGTCATTGAAGCGCAAAGATGAAATTGGCGTACTGTCGAAAGACATTGATTTAATGGCGGAAAAGCTCGCCCACAGTAAAACAGCTCGAGAGCGTTGGCTGGCAGACGTTTCACACGAATTACGTACACCCCTGGCCGTTTTGCTGGCACAGATTGAATCTATTGAAGACGGTATTCGCGTTGCCGATGAAGAAAACCTCAGTGCAATGAGAAACGAGGTGTTAAGGTGCCAAAACCTGATGGCTGATTTACACGAAATATCCATGCCTGAACCAGCCTTACATCGATACCACTTCGAATTGTGTCACATTGGAGAGTGGCTCCATCACAGTATCACACGTCACGATAAGCGATTTAAAGACGCTAACTTAAACGTGACATTAAACCTACCTACACCAGACATAGAAGCTGAAATCGACAAGAATCGAATGATGCAGCTAGTCGACAACTTAATTAACAATGTCTTTAACTATGCTCAAGCGAGCCAGCTTACCGCATCAGCACATGTGTTGGGCAACGCACTTAAAATCGTGTTGGAAGACAACGGTGTGGGCGTAGAAGAGGACGAGTACGACGCATTATTTAGCTATCAGTTTCGAGGTCGGAGACAAAAACACAGTGTCGCAGGCAGTGGCATTGGTTTAGCACTTTGCAGCAAAATAGCACAAGCGCACGGTGGTACCATTAGTGCGGCACCTTCGGTAATGGGTGGGTTAAAAGTCACCCTTTCGCTACCTAATCAGGACGAGTAAGACCATGGACAATCCACATATCCTTATAGTTGAAGATGAAATCAGTTTAGCGACGCTCATGTCTGAGTACCTGCAGCAAAGCCAATACAATACGACCCATTTTGATCATTTGTCGCCTGTTCTTAATTTTATAAAAACCGTCCCAGTCGACCTGATTCTATTGGATTTAAACCTACCTGATGGCGACGGATTGGATTTGTGCCAAACTATCCGACAATTTTCCGATGTGCCGATTCTTATTATGACGGCAAGAGTTGATGAAATTGACCGCTTGTTGGGTCTGCAGCTAGGTGCTGACGATTACGTATGTAAACCGTTTTCGCCCAGAGAGGTGGTCGCAAGGGTAAAAGCCATTTTAAAGCGTACCCGCGCTCAGTCTAGCGGCATATCGACCGACATGACGCTGGACTCCCAAAAATTGAGGTTAACCTACTCTGGTATCACTATCGATTTTACCCACATTGAATTTGCTATCTTGAACATGTTAATTAATGAACCGGGTCGCATTTTCAGCCGCGATCAGATCATGCGTTCTTGTTACGATGACAATCGAATTGTCAGCGACCGAACTATAGATAGTCATGTTAAGAAGCTGCGCCACAAACTGAAAGAAGTAAAAATGGATGAATATATTCACTCTGTTTATGGTGTAGGGTATCGATACGAAAAAGACATTTAGAAGCAAACCTTTGTTTTTAAATAGAAAATCAGCAAACACCAAGCCTTCATCGATATAAGACCAAAAGCTAACCTGACTTTCCGGTTTATTCTAGATATACTCCGAGTGATGTAATCAATGAGGAATATATAAAGGATGAATATCGCTAAAGTTGATTTGAACTTGCTGGTATACCTAGATGTGTTGTTACGAGAAGGCAGTGTTACCCGTGCAGCCAACCAATTGAGTATTACTCAACCGGCCATGAGCAATGGTCTAAAACGCCTCAGAGATTTATTCAAAGATCCGCTGTTAGTAAGAACTAGCGAAGGCATGACGCCGACTAAACGTGCGCTTGAGCTGCAACCAGTGATTCGCGATGTATTGAGTAAACTAGAAAACTCAATTCAGCCCGAGACCGACTTCACACCACAAACGAGTAAACGTACCTTTCGCATCATGACAAGTGATTACGCAGAATCGACGCTATTACTTGAACTGGTTGGTCGCTTGGCCGACCTAGCACCGAATATTACGTTAGACTTGATTACGCCGAGTGACGTCACCTTTCACGATGTCGAGCAAGGTAAAGTGGATATGGCAATCAATCGCTTTGATGAACTGCCTCTGTCATTCCATCAAAAGGTGATTTGGTATGATACCTTCTCTTGCGTGATGAGTAGCTCTCATCCAATGGTCGGTCAGTTTGACCTAGATAATTATCTCAAAGCGCAACATATTTGGGTAAGTAAAACCGGATTCGGTGTCGGAGTTGGCATTGACCCCAACGAAGTGCAGAAACTGGGTTGGGTTGACGCGGAATTAACCAAAATAGGCAAACAGCGAGATATTCGTGTGTTCACCCGTCATTATCACGCCGCACTTCAGATAGCCAAACGCCAGAATCTGGTCGCGACGCTGCCGAGTAAAGCGGCCAAAATATTCAAAGATGACCCAGCTATTGTGCTCAAAGAGCCGCCTTTTGATATTCCCCCTATCGCACTGAAAATGGCTTGGAGTGCCCTACTACATCACGATGCCGGTCATATATGGTTACGTCGGCTCATCGGTGATTTAGCGGCCGAGATGAACAACGAATAAACACGTTATATATTGTGAAAAAAGAGGCTCTCGCCTCTTTTTTATTGCACTATATTTGCATTATACCAATCCGCATAGATAACGATTCATTACGTTCGCTTGAGTAAGACAGTATAGCAAGGGTACTACCTCTGTGTAGCCGCTTCATACAAGTTTGTACGCGCTACTACACAGCAACACCTAGTGCGAAAGCTCTAATGAGATGATTTAACTACGGGATTGTTGTAACTATACTTACTCAAGCCAAGCATTCACCCGATGTATGACAAAGATAGAAACCATAAATTAAAAAAACCAACCCAAACCCCCTACACTGAAGCCACGTACCATAAGCGAGGTTAGCATGGAAAATTACATTCAAAGAGGTCGCATGCAGGTTGCGACAACGCTTGACCAATTTATTAACGACAAAGCGCTACCGGGTAGCCATGTCGACCCAGACGCATTCTGGCTTGGTTTCGAGCGTATTTTCGCCGAATTTATAGGCACGAATCAGGCATTGCTAGAAACTCGTGAACGTTTACAAGCGCAAATAGACAACTACCACCGTGAAGGAAACCCGGTAACTGGCGACCAGTATACGGCGTTCTTAAAAGAGATCGGATATTTGGTAACGCCACCTGAGTCCGTCACCATTGATACCCAACATGTTGATAGCGAAATCGCTACCATGGCAGGCCCTCAATTAGTGGTGCCCATCAACAATGCGCGCTATGCACTGAATGCGGTTAATGCTCGATGGGGCAGTTTATATGATGCCTTGTATGGCACTGACATTATCAGCGAAGATGGTGGCGCAGAGGCAGGAAAAACCTACAACCCGGTTCGAGGCCAAAAAGTCATTGAGACAGCTAGAACATGGTTAAATACACTGCTCCCTCTTGCATCCGGGTCACATAATGATGCCATTGCTTACACCATTGCAACCGGTGAGTTCATCGTGACATTGCAAGACGGTACGACTACGGCACTGGCACAGCCGGAGCAGTGGGTAGGTTACAAGGGCGAATTGACTGCACCAACCGCATTGTTGCTAGCACACAATGGCTTACACTTCGAATTACAGATTGACGCTGAGCACCCTATTGGCCAAGCGGATCCTGCCAATATTAAAGACGTGTTGGTCGAATCAGCCCTAACCACTATTATGGATTGTGAAGACTCCGTTGCCGCCGTTGATGCAGAAGACAAAACCCTAGTTTACAGCAACTGGCTTGGTTTAATGCAAGGTAGCTTAAGCGTATCGGTAGATAAAGGCGACAAAACCTTTACACGTAAAATGAATACCGATCGCGTATACAATTCAGTTGATAAAGGCCCGCTGAAGCTATCCGGCCGCAGTTTGATGTTTGTGCGTAATGTCGGTCATTTAATGACAAACGATGCTATTTTGTTTGACGGCAAGCCCGTTCCAGAGGGCATTATGGACGGTGTGGTGACTTCGCTTATCGCCAAGCACGATCTATTGAAAAACAGTGCGTTTGAAAATAGCCGTCACGGTAGTATTTATATCGTAAAACCCAAAATGCATGGCCCTGATGAAGTTGCTTTCGCTAATGACTTGTTTGCTCGAATAGAGGACGTCATTGGCCTTGCGCCAAATACACTAAAAATGGGTATTATGGATGAAGAACGTCGAACCAGTGTTAACTTGAAAGCATGTATTGCTGCGGCTAAGTCACGTGCGGTTTTCATCAACACTGGATTCCTGGACAGAACAGGCGATGAAATTCACACCTCTATGCTAGCAGGCCCCTTTGCCGACAAAGCGTCACTTAAAGCGATGCCTTGGATCAAAGCTTATGAGACAGCTAACGTGGCGACAGGTATTGACTGCGGCTTGTCTGGAAAGGCACAGATAGGTAAAGGTATGTGGCCTATTCCCGATGAGATGGCCAATATGATGTCGGCTAAGATTGGTCATCCACAATCTGGTGCAAACACCGCGTGGGTACCGTCACCCACTGCCGCAACGCTGCACGCGTTGCACTATCATCAGGTTGATGTATTTGGCGTTCAAAAAGACGTGGACGCCGCCTTCGACGGCCTGTCAGATATTTTGACAATCCCACTGCTTGACGATCCTTCTTCACTCAGTGACGAGCAAATTGCCAAAGAATTGGACAACAACGTTCAGGGTATTTTGGGATATGTAGTGCGCTGGGTACATCAAGGTGTGGGCTGTTCTAAGGTGCCAGACATCAACAATGTGGGCTTGATGGAAGACCGAGCCACCTTGCGTATTTCATCACAGCATATCGCCAACTGGTTAGAGCACGGCATAGTGAGTGCCGAGCAAGTTGATGGTTCTCTGGCTAAAATGGCCGTGTTAGTGGATGAGCAAAACGTCAGTGACGCTGAATATATTCCAATGACACCTGATACCGCTAATTCGATAGGCTATCAAGCCGCTCGAGATCTTATATTCTTGGGTAAAGAGCAACCAAGTGGGTATACGGAACCCTTGCTCCATGCGAGAAGGCGAGAAATGAAAGCGGCACTAGCCAGTAAATAGCGCGTTTTAAAACGCATCAAAAAAGCCGAGATTTATCTCGGCTTTTTTGTGCCTGCTAACCTGACAGCCTCCGGCAAGTCAGCTACAATGAAAAGCAAGTATAAGAAGGACTTAGCATGTATGGCGAACCAGAAAATTGTTCCTATATTTTCCGGGGGCGGCACTAGACTGCCCGCCCATGTAGGTATTCTAAAAG
>CAWUJV010000015.1:0-68137 GCA_963922845.1 uncultured Alteromonas sp. | reverse complement strand
ATTAAGTTTAAGTTCTTTCGGAAAACGGCGAGCAGGATGCTCGCCGTTTTTCGTTCTAGCGTGAAAACAAGGAAATAGGAAAACGCTCAGTAATCAGAATCGCCGCTTTGCCACCAAGTAATATGCGGTAAGTGCGGTAAACGTGTTGTTGCGCGACATCACTGGTTTTTGACAATGGGCTGTGTGCTACACCTATTTCGAGTACTTCGCGATAAGACTCCATTCCCGATTCTCTGATTAGTTTGCCGATACCAATCTCGCCATCGAGTAGGGCTTGTCTAAATGGAGCGGGAATCAATGTCGGACATACGATAGAAAACGCCGTTGCATAGTGATGTTGGCTTTGCTCACCAATCAATTCGACCTCTCTTGTGAGTACTGTCTCAGCGGCATCTAATGTCAACCAGGGAATGGCACTCTCGGTCTGGTTAAGGCTTTGGGAGATGGGGATGACATTTACGGGTTCCCAAAAATAGGCTTCTAAGTGTTTCGTTACGGTACCGTCGGTAATCAATAACGTGCGAAGAAACGGAGGAAGCTCACGCATTTGGACGCTTTCTGTTTCGCTACATCGTTCGAGCTCCCAGTCTTCGGCAAATCCCGCTTTACTAAAAAGCGTTAACGTGGTGCTGTGAGTTTTGTTGTAGTAAGGCTTGATCATTCGACTATTCTTTAATTTTAACCCCCGCAGTGTAGTCGTTTGGTAGGGGCGGGTGCAACTGTACAGCAGAGATTGCTTTGCACATCTGAATGATTTTTATACTGCGGTCAAAATGAACAGCAAAAAAAGCAGTAAAAGTGGGATTTATCAGCTTGTTAGGGTGGTTCAGCCGCTCAACTGGTGTAGAATACTCATTTTTATTTTAGGCATACTGCGCCGTAGCAAAAAGACTCAGACGCAGTAATGTGAAAACGATGCCAAATTGGGGAAATCATGGAGCTTGAAGCTATCATCAACCAAGCCAAAGCGCTGGTTGACGCTGCCGAAGATGCAGCCACACTTGACCAGGTTAGGGTTGAGTTTATGGGTAAAAAAGGGAAGCTTACCGATCTATTAAAGGGGTTGGGCAAGCTTAGCGCTGAAGAACGTCCAGCGGCGGGCCAAAAAATCAATGAAGCGAAGCAGCAGATTCAGCAAGCGATTTCAGTAAAAGGCGATGCATTACGTCAAGCTGAGATGAACGCCAAACTGGCATCGGAAGCTATTGACGTCACCCTACCGGGTCGTACCGAGCAGCCAGGCAATCTTCATCCGGTAAGCCGCACGATTCAGCGTATCGAGTCTTTCTTTGGTGAACTTGGCTTTGCAGTGAAAACGGGCCCTGAAGTAGAAGATGGTTTTCACAACTTCGACGCACTTAATATTCCGGCTAATCATCCAGCACGTGCCGATCACGACACGTTTTATTTCAATCCGGATGTCATGCTACGCACGCAAACGTCGGGCGTACAAATTCGTACAATGGAGACGGAAAAACCACCCTTGCGCATTATTTCGCCAGGACGGGTTTACCGCAACGATTACGACCAGACTCACACGCCTATGTTCCACCAAGTGGAAGGCTTGATGGTTGATAAGAATGTTAGCTTTACAGAGCTTAAAGGTATTTTGCACGACTTCTTACAAAACTTTTTTGAAGAGTCTTTGCAAGTGCGTTTCCGCCCGTCGTACTTCCCATTTACTGAGCCGTCTGCGGAAGTAGATGTGATGGGTAAAAATGGTCAGTGGCTGGAAGTACTGGGTTGTGGCATGGTTCACCCTAATGTCCTTCGTGCCGTTAATATTGACCCTGAAGAATATACTGGATTTGCTTTTGGAATGGGCGTTGAACGCCTGACAATGCTGCGCTATGGCGTCAATGACTTGCGCGCATTTTTCGAAAACGATGTTCGTTTCCTCAAGCAATTCAATTAAGGCAAAGCGCAAATGAAATTCAGTGAAAATTGGTTAAGAGAATGGGTTAACCCATCAGTAAGCTCTGCTGAATTGGCAGAGCAACTCAGTATGGCTGGTCTAGAGGTTGACGGTATAGACGCTGTCGCAGGAGACTTCTCTGGCGTAGTCGTTGGTGAAGTTGTTGAGTGTGGTCAGCACCCTAATGCAGATAAACTTCGCGTCACAAAAATCAATGTGGGTGAAGACGCCTTACTTGATATCGTCTGTGGTGCTCCAAATTGCCGTCAAGGTCTTAAAGTTGCAGTCGCTGTTGTTGGCGCTGTGTTACCCGGTGATTTTAAAATTAAGAAAGCTAAGCTACGTGGCGAACCGTCATTCGGTATGTTGTGTAGTTTTTCTGAACTTGGTATCAGTGATGACCACGATGGCATTATCGAATTACCACTCGATGCGCCTGTTGGCCAAGACATTAGACAGTACCTCGGACTTGACGACAGTACAATTGAGATCGATTTGACACCAAACCGCGCCGACTGTTTGGGTCTTCGCGGTGTGGCAAGAGAAGTTGGGGTATTAAACCAAGCTGACGTAACTGAACCTACTATCGAACCCGTTGCGCCAACTAATGAGGCACAACTACCTATCGTGCTCAACGCACCTGATGGTTGTCCACGTTACTTAGGTCGTGTAATCAAAAACGTCAACGTTAGTGCTCAATCGCCATTGTGGCTTACTGAAAAGTTGCGTCGTTGTGGCGTTCGCAGTATTGACCCTATTGTGGATGTCACTAACTATGTTCTGCTTGAACTTGGTCACCCGATGCATGCATTTGACCTCGCATCGATTAACGGCGGGATTCAAGTTCGCTATGCGAATGACGGTGAAAAACTGGTACTACTAGACGAAACTGAAGCAGAATTAAAGGCCAATACATTGGTGATTGCCGATGATGAAAAACCATTGGCAATGGCGGGTATTTTTGGTGGTCTTCATTCAGGTGTAACGACAAACACACAAGATATTTTGCTTGAAAGCGCCTTTTTTAATCGCGATGCCATTATGGGGCGTGCCCGCCAGTATGGCTTGCATACTGATGCGTCACATCGCTATGAGCGCGGCGTGGACTACACGCTGCAAGCAACCGCAATGGAACGAGCAACGGCATTGATTGTTGAAATCTGTGGCGGCGAAGTTGGCCCTGTAGTCGAAGCGGTCAATGAAGCACATCTACCGAAATCAGCCACCGTGACATTGCGTAAAACACGCTTAGCGCGTGTGCTGGGTATTACCGTTGATGATGGTCAGGTAGAAGATATATTAGTCCGCCTTGGCTTGTCGGTGACTTCGACCGAAGATGGTTGGCAGGCAATCGCGCCTAGTTACCGTTTTGATATTGCTATCGAAGAAGACCTGATTGAAGAGGTAGCAAGGGTATACGGTTACAATAATATTCCAAATGTCGCACCGACTGCTCAGCTTAATATGATTCCTGCACAGGAAGCCAAGCTAGCACTGGGTTCGGTAAAAGACGTATTGCTGCAACGCGGTTATAACGAAGCTATTACCTATTCATTCGTTGATCCTAAAGCACAACGTGCGCTATTCCCAGAAATGGAAGGGTTGACATTACCACATCCTATTTCGTCAGATATGTCGGTAATGCGCGTGTCGACGTGGCCGGGCCTATTGGCTTCGTGTGCATACAATCAAAAGCGTCAACAGAATCGCATCCGTTTATTCGAAACTGGTCTGCGTTTTATTCCTAATGCTGACGAAGCATCCGGTGTAAGCCAAGAGCCTGTTATCGGAGGTGTAATTGCGGGTCGTCGTCACGATGAACATTGGGATCAAGGCGATGACGCCGTGGATTTCTTTGATGCTAAAGCGGATGTAGAAGCCTTGCTTGCATTGACCTGCAAACAAGACGCGGTTCGTTTTGAGTCAGCCCAGCACAGTGCATTGCACCCAGGTATGAGTGCACGAATTTTGTTGGATGGTCAAGAAATCGGGTGGTTAGGTGCGCTGCATCCTCAATTTAACAAGGCGCTTGGTGTCAGCGGCAGACCGTTTGTGTTTGAACTTACGTTAGAAAACGTACTGGCACGCGATTTACCGCAAGCCAAAGCGATCTCTAAGTTCCCTGCGAACCGCCGTGACATAGCGATTTTAGTTAAAGATGAATTATGTGTTGGCGATATTGTTTCTTTTGTCGAAAAAATTGGCGTAAATCAACTAGTTGGCCTAAACTTGTTCGACGTGTATAAAGGACAGGGTATTGAGCCTGGATTCAAGAGCCTGGCTTTAACACTTGTATTGCAAGATCCTGACAAAACATTGGAAGAATCGGAGATTCAACAGGCAGTTGAGACAATCGTTCAGGGCCTAGAATCTGAGTTTGGGGCAGCGTTAAGAGAGTAAACTATGGCATTAACCAAAGCCGAGATGGCTGAGCACTTATTCGAAAAATTGGGTATTAACAAGCGTGATGCTAAGGATTTAGTAGAGGCGTTCTTTGAGGAAATCAAAGAAGCGCTGGAATCCGGTGAACAAGTGAAACTGTCGGGCTTTGGCAATTTTGACCTTCGGGACAAAAATGAGCGCCCGGGGAGAAACCCAAAAACGGGTGAAGATATTCCGATCAAGGCTCGCCGTGTCGTTACATTTAGACCGGGTCAAAAGTTGAAGAGCCGAGTGGAAAACTCCAAACCACCAACAGAGTAATTAACCAATAGGTGCGATGAATCGCACTGGTCAAATACTGTTATTCGTTCCACTATAAAAGACGGGGCTATGCTCCGTCTTTTGTTTTTCTGACGTAACAAACATTCCTTATATCATGAAGAAAGTTCTTTTATTCTTGGCGCTAGCCGCCACGCTTATCGCGGGTAGACTATTGTATCTGGCTCAAACGACCGATGTACCTGAAACGCCAACAGAAGCGCCACTGCTTACCATCGATCAAATTTTGCAAGCGACAGATTTACAAGCAGGCATCAAATCAGCGGTGAAAAACCGCGATGACCAAGCGTTTAAACAGTGGATGGCGCAAGCCTATGAGGTTGGCGAAGCGGCCGGTCTTTCAGACGCTGATTTAGTTTATCTTGCGTCTGAACAATGCATGGACTATATGCGATTTAATGCGAAGCGAACACTATTTAACGATGAATTTGAACAGCGTTACAAAGCATTACTTCCCATTGATGACTTGATTGTCAAGTATCCGGAAGCAGGCGATTTGGTTGAAAAAGCGCAAGCCTTGCTGGTGAAACGAGACAGCCTTATCGAACAAATGGCACAGACCTTGGCGGGAGGTGGCATCGTCGATAACGGCCATCTAGATCAAGCAAAAGCGCTGTGGATAGAGCGGTATTCTGCGGCACTGCCAACACCTCAGTGATTGTCTGCTTTTTGTTTGGCAATAACTTGCAGCTTGGAAAATATTGACGATACTAAGAGGTAGACTGTAGTGAACGCGCCGACTCTTAGTATCGAATATGATTGAATACGACAAATGGATACGAGACGAGCAAAAGGATCTGATTCCCCTCGATAAATGGCAACGCACCATATCTGTTATGGCGCGCGTGTTTAAGGCACCTGCGGGTTTCTTAGTCCAACATACTTCGTTGGGCTATCAAGTTGTATTATCGTGCAAGCAAAAAAGTAACCCGTACCCCGAAGGTTCATTTATTCCCAAAGACACGAATATTTTCTGCCGTAAAATCGTCGAAACACGCAGTGCGTTGTATGTAAAAAACGCCAGCCACGACGACCAGTGGAGTACCAATCCTGAAGTGAGGGATGACGGCTTTCTTTCCTATTTTGGCTTACCAGTATTTTGGCCTGACGGCACGGCATTTGGCACAATTTGTGTGATGGACTACGCCGAAACAGACTATCTAGATGAATACCTTGAACTAATGGTTCAGTTACGGGATTTGGTTGAGGGTGATTTGCGACTCGTTGAGCAGTTTGTCGTGATGTCGGACATCGCTTATCACGATGATTTAACGGGTCTTGAGAATCGCCGTAGTTTCCTGATGGCGGCAGAGCATCGCATGGCATTGGCTCGGCGTGTGGGGTGCCCGTTAGGGCTGATATATGTTGATTTAGATGGTCTTAAAGCAATCAATGATTCACATGGTCATGAAGCGGGCGATCGCGCGATTCAATTGCTTGCTACAGCAATTAAAATGACGATTCGTGAAAGCGACCTGGCAGCAAGAATGGGCGGCGATGAATTTGCTATTTTGAGCACCTGTGAGTCGCAAGACGATCTCGATAATCTGGTCGCACGACTCAAGCAATGCTTCGACGAAAATAACATTAATGCCAGTTTAGGCGAGGTGTTGATTGAAGATACTACCGGTCACATCCAACCATGGCTAAATTTTGCTGACGAGAAGATGTATGACATGAAACATGCAAAGAAGCAATCTGAAGCAAAGCTCAACACGCGGTAAAGCCATATATTATTAATCAATAGACGTTATTCTGAACTGATAGGGTAGCAAGACGCATTGAGTAGTATTTCAAATAAACTCGGCGATACTTCTAACTCTAAACCCCGCTTTCCGCCGCTGACCAAGATTGTGTCAAATGCATTGGCCGAACTATCTAGCACCGTCGGCAAGGGCTTTTTTTGGCCGAATGGACTCACGCCCCCCATGATATAGCCTGTCGAGCGCTCTACTTTCTGGGGGGGAGCCATGGTGGCCTTTTTACAGCGTAGCGCTTTTGCCAAACGCTTGAGGTTTAGCATTTTATCCGCGGGCACAATACCGACTGCTAAGCGTCCATCATCGGTTTCTACCACTAAGGTTTTAAATACTTGGGCAGGGGAGAGATGCAATTTTTCAGCCGCCTCAAGCGCGAAGCTACCATGACCAGGTTCGTGTTGGAATTTGAGAACCTGGTGTGGCAGCTTTTGCTTCATCAATAAATCAATTGCAGGAGTCATTACTAGTGTATGTTGCTCGGTACTAGCGTCAGTGTATGCTCGATAGTTTGAGGAAGTAAAGGGGTCTGGCGCGCTTCAACATAGTCGTCGAACCCTGCATCGAAATACGGTGATAGCGGGTGACCTGATTGTCCGCCCGGAAGGGTTAAAATGGCCTTGTCTAAGTGACCAGGTTGGACAAATAATCGCTCAGAGGCACCAAATGCTGGGCCTTGTACCGCCGGCATATAACTATCTCCAAAACCTGGATACTCTGCCATATTGAGGTGTTTGCCAATCAAAGGCACTTGAGCGGCAATAGGATGTTGAATTTTAAGGGCATTAACGGTGCCCCAATTTAACGTAGAGAGGTCTTTACTGTTACCAAACGACGCAATGAGGGCGCTTTTACTTGCTTCATATTGAGCGAGTAAAAATTCATCCCAATTGGTGTAATTCGATGGCAGCCAATTGTCAGGACGCTGTTCGAGCAAAACGCGAATGGCGGGTTCAGTATGACGCAATACGGGCGATAGGCTAAGCCCTTTTGTTTCTAGTTGATTAGCAATGGGCGACAGTAGTGCGTTGGTGACATGTGTCCTAAAGCGACGAGCGAGGGTGTAGCCGACAGACTCAGCACATGCACAGTTGCCCCAGTTTTCAAGCGCTTGGATATCGGCTGAGAAGTCTTTCTCGCTTGCTTGCAACAGTGTTAATAGACGCGAATGCCAACGGCTAATAAATCGCGCTTCATTGTCCAATTGAATCGCATAAAATCTGGCTTCATCAAACTCTTCGAACTCGAACATACGATCGCGAATTTGCAGTTGCCGGGCGCCCATGGCATAGCCCCCGTCACCAAAACGGGGTAAGTCCTCTGTCGATATTACGCGGGCATTGCCTGTCCAGATACGCCCATGAACTGGGTTAAGATTCACGGGAAGAACAGTTTCATCCTGTTCCCATAGCGATGAAAAATCCGACTGCGCAATGGCAAACATCGATGGCGCTTTACGCGCGGTGACCGCACCGCCGGGCGTCCATGACGCATTACCCTCTTTATCAACCATTGTGAGGTTTTGTACAGGGATGCCAATTCGGTGCACAACAGGCAAGGCTTCATTGATCGATGTTTTGGTTGCCAATTCCATAATATCTAAATCTACGGCATAGGGCTTATGTGCGACCCACTGCAACGCGTAGCGCTGTCCGTCAATTGTTTTGACAGGTCCGAAGTCACTCATTTCAATGTCATAAGCGACCTCACCATTAGGGGTTTTAATGATTTCTTTTTCAATTCGCGTCGGTGTATTGTCTTGTAGAATAATCCAATCAACATTGTCTAGGTTGGCATTGGTAAAGCCCCATGCGATGTGGTCGTTGGTCCCGACAACAACACCGGGTAAACCGGGCAGGGTTACGCCAGTTACTTGTATCGCCTTACCTTCCTCAAGATAATTGAGTTGACCTCGATACCAGATGATGGGAACGCGAAGGCCCAAATGCATGTCGTTTGCCAACATAGCGCTACCCGTTGACGTTAATGCACCCGTGACGGCCCAGTTATTGCTGCCAATATCTAATGGTTCTTCGATATTGTGATAAGCGAGAACGCCAGCATTCAAACTCGGAATTTCAGGGTGTTTCACGTCAATACTGCCATCATATGCCGACTGGAATTGACTGGGTTGAGTTAAGAACTCGACCATGTCGACACCGTAATGCCTGACGATTTCAGAGAGCGCTAAGTCGCGGTCCACTTGGCTAGCCTGCAAGCTCATATACATACTAAATGCCACTAAAACTGAGTCTTCTGGTTGCCACGGCGCCATATCAAAACGCGTCAGCAGGTATTCAAATGGAGGTGCACCCATATCGTCAATCGCCTGATTGACACCCGCAGAGTAGGCCTCTAATACGTTTTTTTGCCATTGTGGCAACTGAGCAACGATAGTTTGTGCACGTAGTCTAAATTGATGAAATCGCGCTCGTTTGTCGATTTCAAGCAGTCCTTCGCCTAACCATTGTGACAATTCACCCGCAGCCGCGCGTCGCTGCGCATCCATTTGGAAAAAACGGTCTTGACCGTGGGCGTAGCCTAAGCCAAACACCGCATCATTCAATGATTGTGCGTTAATCACGGCATGACCAAGATTGTCTCGACTGATGTCAACAGGTTGAGATACCGCGTCTGTTGTTAGTGTGCCATCCAGCGTAGGTAAACTGCTTTTTAAGGCCAGAAAGCCACCGGTTACCGCAATAAGCACTATCGAGATGAGCGCAACAAATCCCCATTTAATCCAATTTAGCACGTGAGTTACTCCGTTTTTTTCTCTATCCTACCGACTCACCGTACTGAAATGAAGCACTGATAACGAAATGTTAACAAGTTGTTTTCAAATAAGAATTAAAAAGGGGAGTGTATGGGGCCGTTAATGTTGGATTGCCAAGGTGAAGAGTTATTGCCTGAAGAACGGGAGATGATTGGTCATCCCACTACAGGTGGTTTCATTTTGTTTAGTCGCAATTATCATGACACGCGTCAATTGGCTCATCTGGTCTCGCAAGTTCGCGATGCGGCAAGAGGCGATATCGTTATCGCAGTGGACCATGAAGGAGGACGTGTTCAGCGTTTTAGAGACGCGTTTACGTCGCTACCTGCAATGGGTGATATCAGTCGTTTGGGTCGCAGTAATTATAGTGATGTGCAGATTGCCAGAGATTGCGGTCAAATTATGGCTTTTGAACTCAAGCAATGGGATATTGATATTAGCTTTGCCCCGGTTTTAGATGTCGATGGCATCTCCAATATTATTGGTGATCGCAGCTTTAGCGCTGATCCGAACAAGGTCATCGAACTCGCCAGGCAACTGATTGCAGGTATGCATGATTTGGCAATGCCTGTGACAGGGAAACACTTTCCTGGTCATGGTAGTGTAGAAGCGGATTCACACGTCGCTAGCCCGATTGACGATAGGTCGATGGCGGCGATTGACGCCCTCGATTTGCTGCCATTTAAGCAGTTAATTGATGAAAATGTGCTTGACGCGATTATGCCTGCGCACGTTATCTACCCTCGTTTGTGTGACAAACCTGCGGGCTTTTCGGCGTTTTGGATGCAAACCATTTTGCGCAAAAATCTTGGCTTTGATGGCGTCATTTTTTCCGATGATCTGTCCATGGAAGGCGCGGTGTCGACTGGCAGTTTTGTTCAACGAGCAGAGGCGGCTATGACGGCAGGTTGCGATATGGTTTTGGTTTGCAATCACTCAGAGGGCGCGGCTCAAGTATTGGACGGTTTAGGCCGCGATTTCCAACAGAATTCGAGACGCCACCGCTTGGTTAATCAAGCGCTACCTGCTAATGCGCGTGACCTGTATCAAGGTGCCTTATCTCGATTGCAGACCGTTATTGAATAACGGTCGGTTCCTCTATTTCTTCGGCAGGGCGCTTGTAACGACGAAGTTCTATCACAAAACCAAATAGCGGATGGTCAAAATAGTGAACTTGCTTGCTGATCACACGCCTGACTTGGGTGAACGGTACAGATACGAGTTCGTAGCTTGAGGCGGTATCTTGTTCTGATACAGGAATGAGAGCATCGTTAACGACGGTGGCTTGTCTGAATGCTAGTTGGCTATCAATGTGCAAATAGGGGACGCGATTGATGTACTTCAAAAATATTTTGATTCCACCGTCAAGTTCCCAAATTGGCGTAATCTCATCCTCATTTTCTGGCGTTGATGAATCCACATCATCTTTTGCTAACATCACATCAAGTGGAATCGATTGAAACTGTGTCGAGACGTCTTCAATGTCGTCTAAAATGGTGCGCTGTGGTACCGCGGTATCAATATCCGCTTGGTTGTCCCTATCTAAATCGGCGGTCAGGGCGTCCACATCATCCACCAGAAATTCGACTATTCTCGGCTTACCCGCTAACGTGAATTGATCACCAAAGTTGGTGCCAGCAAACAGACGTACGGTATCGGCGTTATCTTGTCCAAATTTGACTTCCTGTCGCCAGGCCACGTGTAAAATTCGTTCTAACCCCTTTTTCCATCTAATCTGTTTTGACAATTCAGAAAGCTCATGCTGTTTCTCGCTTAGCACGTGAGGTGTCGAAGAGCGTGGCCAATCTTTTCCTCTCAGTACAATCGGCGTTTTGTCCAAATCTGGCAATGTATTGTCATCGAATGTTGTGGTCCACTGAGCACCATCAAAAACAAGCCAGTCAGATACGGTGTTGCAATCGAGGCGTTGATTAAAGATTGTTGCCAAGTCTGTACGTTGGGGCTGGAAAAAATGCAGCCATTGGTCCGCGATATCGCCAGGTGTCCATAGCTGAGGAGCAAGACCGTCGACAGACAGCGGACTTGTTGGCATATCGGTATTGACTACAAGAGCAGAGGAGGCAGTGTTATCGACAATACCTGACTCAAGCGCGTCGAATTGAGCGTCGTTATCCAAATCCGTGGCTTGAGCAACTAACGCCTCATCATGGGCGGCCAGTTCTTCTGGTGTCAACGACTGACGCCACGAATCATACATGGCGCTGATGTCATCGAGTGATGGTATATCGTAAAATATTGGACTAGGGGAGGCATCGCATTCACCGAGGTTTTGTTTTACCCAAGCGATATCCGGATACAAGGTTTGTGAGAAAATATCCCACGTCGTATCGATAGAACTGAAGTCTTGAGATAGGGCGAACTTTTCTTGCAAGCTATTGACATCAACATTGCGTTTAAACGCAATCACTTCGACGTCAAACCACCAGTCGTCTGCACAGTGAGCCACGCCACTGGCGGCTAATAATACCCCTGAAAGCCACGCCTTAATCTGCATTACTTCTGCGTCTCCTTGGCCAAATCTCTGATTAGTTGCTCTACCATACCTAAACGATCGCTTGCCGTCTCGGTTTTCTTTGTTATGCGTAGTTTTTGGCTGCCCTCAAATTTAAATTCAGTCGGTCGTGTTTGAACCAATTGAATAATATAGCCTGGGTCAACTTTAGTGGTGTCTTTGAATTCGATGGTGCCACCTTGGGCGCTCAATTCCACTTTTAAGATACCAATGGCCTCAGCGTCGAGTTTTAACTTGGCCACTTTGATGAGGTTCTTGGCGGCGTCTGGCAGTAAGCCAAATCGGTCAATACACTCTACTTGGAACTCGTCAATATCGCGCTCGGTTTTACACGTCGCCAATTGCTTATACAGAGACAGACGCGTATTGACATCAGCGATGTAGTCGTCGGGCAATAGCGCAGGTATGCGAAGCTCAATTTCAGTCAGTTGGCTGAGTGAATCGGTTAACGTCGGCTCTTTACCTTCTTTCAGAGCGGTGACAGCTTGTTCAAGCATCTCCATGTATAAAGTAAAACCAATAGACGCGATTTGACCTGATTGGTCGTCACCGAGAAGCTCGCCTGCGCCACGAATTTCGAGGTCGTGCGTGGCCAGCGCAAAGCCTGCGCCCAAATCTTCTAGTTCGGCGATCGCATCGAGGCGTTTTTTCGCATCTTTGGTCATTCGTTTTGGATGAGGCGTGAGAAGGTAAGCATACGCTTGGTGGTGCGAACGACCAACGCGCCCACGGAGTTGATGCAGCTGGGCTAAGCCCAAATGATCGGCCCTATCCATGATAATGGTATTGGCAGTGGGGACGTCGATACCTGTCTCGATAATGGTGGTACAGACTAATACGTTGTAGCGCTGGTGATAAAAATCACTCATCACGCTCTCTAATTCCCGTTCACGCATTTGTCCGTGGCCCACTGCTATTCGCGCTTCCGGGACGATTTCGGCAATGTCTTGTGCTGTTCTTTCAATAGAGTCAACTTCGTTGTGGAGGAAATACACCTGACCACCGCGCAATATTTCCCGCATGATAGCTTCGCGGATAACGGCTTTATCTCTTTGCTGTACAAATGTCTTTATCGATAGACGCTTCGCTGGTGGGGTGGCGATGATAGACAAATCACGCATACCCGACATCGCCATGTTCAACGTTCTTGGAATCGGCGTGGCGGTCAATGTCAGGATATCGACATCTGCGCGCAAGGCTTTGAATTTCTCTTTCTGGCGAACACCAAAACGATGTTCTTCATCAATGATAACAAGACCTAGATCAGCGAACTTGATATCGTCTTGTAGTAATTTGTGCGTACCAACAATTATGTCGACATTGCCAGATGCAATGCCTTCAATGGCTGATTTTTGCGCTTTACCACTGACAAACCGAGACATGACTTCAATATTGAAAGGCCAATTGGCAAACCTGTCTTTAAAGTTCTCGAAGTGTTGCTGTGCCAGTAGGGTGGTTGGTACCAATATCGCCACTTGCTTGCCTTGATTAGCGGCAAGAAAGGCTGCTCGCATGGCAACTTCTGTTTTACCAAAACCAACATCACCACACACCAGACGGTCCATGGCTTGGGGACTGCCCATATCTTGTATTACCGCGTTGATGGCTTGGTGTTGGTCAGCGGTTTCTTCAAACGGGAAACTATCAGAGAAAGACTGATAGTCTTGCCATTCAATGTCGTAAGCAAACCCCGGTTTCGCTGCGCGTTTGGCGTAGACGTCTAGGAGTTCCGCTGCGACGTCTCGTACTTTTTCTGCCGCTTTGCGCTTTGCTTTGGTCCATGCATCAGAGCCCAAGCTGTGAATTTGGGCAGAGTCGGGATCACCACCGCTGTAACGGGAGATCAAGTGCAACGAGGAAACCGGAACATAAAGTTTGGCCTGCTTTGCATACTCTATCGTCAGGTATTCGGTGGTAACGCCGCCTGCGTCGAGCGTTTGGAGACCCAAATAGCGCCCCACACCGTGGTCGAGATGGACCACAGGTTGGCCTGTGGCCAATTCTGCTAGGTTTCGAATGATGGCACTTTCGTCAATACTCGAGCGGCTCTCACGGAGTCGACGTTGACTGATTTTGTGCCCAAGCAACTCGGTTTCGGTGATGAACAACAATTCGCCATCGGATCGTTGCCAAGTAAAGCTGTGTTCAACCATTCCAACAGAAATACCGATGGTGTCATGGCTGGCTAAAAACGCATCAAAGCTCTCTGTGCTTTTGGGATGAATTTTTGCTTTACCCAGTAATTCCAATAAGTTCTCTTTTCTTCCCTCAGATTCGGCACAAAATAGCACTTTAGCACCACGGGTTTGGGCATCGGCCAGGGTAGTCGACAATTTTAGCGCGGGGTCTTTTTTCTGAGGATTAAACGCGATATCGGTGAGTCGAGGGCACTGCAAGTTGTGTCGGCCCGCTTTGTCATCGGGCAATTGGTCTGTCAGAGACACCCGTGGCCATTGTTTTATGGCGGCAAACAAATCGTTGACTGGGACGAACAAGTCCGCAGGCGACAGTAAGGGACGCGCCAAATTGTAGCGATGCTGCTCGTACCGTTCGCTCAAATCTGCCCAGTAGAATTCGCTGGCATCATTAATATCGCCGTGAAGCAATAGCATAGCGTCTGGATGCAAATAGTCGAACAAAGTAGCCGTTTGTTCAAAAAACAAGGGTAAATAGTACTCAACACCACTTGGCATGGTGCCTTTAGAGACCTGCGAAAAAACCGACTCTTGGCTATTGTTAGCGTCAAATTTTTCGAGAAATTGCTGTCGAAAAAGATTAATTGCGGCCTTGTCAGTAGGGAATTCTCGCGCAGGTAGCAATTTAATGTTGTCTACTTTGTCTGTTGAACGCTGTGTTTCTGGGTCGAAGTAGCGAATCGAGTCGATTTCATCGTCAAATAAATCCAATCGAAAGGGGTGCTCGCTGCCCATTGGAAACAAGTCGATAATACTACCGCGTATGGAGAACTCACTGTGGCTCATAACCTGGCTGACATGCAAATAACCACTCTGCTCGAGTTGTCGTCTAAACTGGTCGCGATCGAGAGTTTGCCCGGTTTCCAACATCAGTAGGTATTTACCGAGATAATCAACAGGTGCCAACCTCTGCATCAACGTATTGATTGGGACAATAAAAATGCCTTGTTGTCTTTGTGTCAGTCGATACAAGGTCTCTAGCCGTTGGGAAACAATATCCTGATGCGGCGAAAACATGTCGTAGGGCAGTGTTTCCCAATCGGGGAAAAGGGTGACATGGTGCTGTTGGCCATTTAAAAAATAGCCCAATTCTTTTTCAAGTTTCAGCGCAGAGGGCGTATCTGCGGTGATCAGTATGACCGGACCACTGTGTTGTTGACTGGCTTGTGCAACGGCTAAGGCTTGGCTACTACCTTGCAAGTGGCCCCAAATTTGGTGGTCTTGTACGTTAGCCGCGGATTTTGCTTTGGGTAGCGGCAAAGAGAGAAGTGTGGCTGTCATGTCACCTGATTTCTGTTGTTGTCGTCGGCGGTTAATACTTGTGGCGTGATTGTAAAAGATCAATCCGCATTATTGGATTTTTTCTGAGCTCTTTTTCGAAGCTGTTGAGTTTGCAAGTGCAAACTGGCTCTGACTAGCAATTCTTGGTCCTGCTCTCGAATTGAACTAAACGAGAAAGAGACTAGCGATTCATTGTCATTGGATTCGCAGGCGATGACTTCACCAAAGCAATAAATGGCTGCAGCCTCTTCACTGAGGAAGATTTTGAGCTCAGCTTTTGCACCTATGGGTAGCGGCGTGGGATGTTTGACGATGACACCACCACCACCAAATTTCTGCGTCTCAAAACGCTGATTCTCTTCGTCTTGTTGCTGCAAAATATAAGACATCATTAGGTCAATCTTGCGAGCTTGATGTGTCAGGTATTCGGCTAGCTCAGAAGCATGGTCGCTTAAATGTCGCAATGGTCGCAACGCTTGTGCTTCTATCGTAGCAAGCTCACTCGCCATCTTGAAAGCCGGCGGCATCACTTTGTCCAGCTGCTCAGCTTCGGGAATCGTCGTATTGGTATCCAGTAGCGTCACATTGATGTTAACAGCGTGCGAAATCATGAAGAATTCTTCAAATTGTGCTGTTTTTTCTTCTAGTGTTAATGCATCCATGATGGACTCCTGCTACCTTCGTCTTGTACGCGCCTAAGCTAACACGTATTATGGTCGAAGCGTAAGAAAATGTTCTTTCAAACCAATATGATCGGTACAACTACAAGAGAAGACTCAAGACAAATTATATTTGTATCGGCAAATTTATAATAATCACACAATAATAAGCAGACCATGTATCACCCGCTATCCGCTTACATTGCTATGCGTTATACGCGCTCTGGCAAACAAAACAGTTTTGTTTCATTCATCAATCGCTTCTCCGTTGCGGGAATAGCGTTGGGGCTTGCTGCCTTGATTATAGTCGTGTCGGTAATGAATGGCTTTGAGGGGCAGCTCAAACAACGAATTTTAGGGATAGTTCCCCATATTGTGGTAGAGGACGTATCGCCCAAAGAACTAGTGTTACCAGACAATGACAATGTGCTTGCTGTGTCCGCGTACCGTGAAAATGAAGGTGTCGCTCAATCGAGGACTGGTCTTAGGGGAGTGCAAATTCAAGGCGTTACACCCAAGGATATGCAGTCACTGAGCATTGTTGCACAAAACATGGCAGCGGGGAATTTTGAGCAACTAGTACAAGGTGAGTTTTCGGTTATTTTGGGACGAGCACTGGCTATGCAATTAGAGGTTCGTCCTGGTGATACCTTGCGATTAATGGCGGGGGGCGCCAGTGTATACACCCCATTTGGACGCATGCCCAGTCAACGCCTAGTGACAATCGCAGGCGTTTTCAGTTTGGGCAGCCAATTGGATGACAAAGTCATCTATATGCATGAGGCCGATTTAGCGCGGTTGATGCGCCAACGCAAAAACGCAGTGCCAAGCAGTCGGATTTTCTTGGACGATGCATTCGAATATGCTCCCTTGAACGACGCTCTTACGGCAAATGGGTTCAACGTCGATAACTGGCGCAGTCGCCAAGGGCCTTTATTTGACGCGGTAAAGATGGAAAAAAACATGATGTTTTTAATGTTGCTACTGATCATCGCCGTGGCGGCATTTAACATCGTGTCCGCGTTGGTCATGGTGGTTACTGAGAAGCAGGGCGATATTGCCATTTTACAAACGCAGGGAATGAGCGCTCGCGCAATCATGGCGGTATTTGTGTTCAACGGTATGTTCAATGGCTTAAAAGGCACTTTGATTGGCTTGGCGATCGGCATACTGGTGACTTTGCAATTGAACAATATTTTGGATTTGATAGGCGTTAGCTTGGCATTGTCGGCTGATGGACAGGGCGTACCGATTGACATGCGATGGGGGCAGGTGGCGCTCGTGGCATTGCTGGCGTTTGCACTTTGTGTCTTGGCAAGCTTGTATCCAGCCTATCGGGCACTGCGAGTTCAACCCGCACAAGTCTTGCAGAATGAATAATTTACAGTGCAAACCCCGCATTTTTTCACTATACTCGCGATCTTTTAAATTGGCGCGGCAGGTGTTTTACCCATGCAAAAGAAATTCATTACTTCACAGTCACTTCTTGAAGATTCATTCCGCCTAGCATCCCAAGTCTTTGAAGACGGATTCAGACCCAATTTTATCATCGGGATCTGGCGCGGTGGTGCGCCTATTGGTATCGCCGTGCAAGAGTACTTTGAATTTAAAAATGTACCGACTGATCACATTGCTGTGCGCACTTCGTCTTATTACGGCATTAACCAACAATCAAAGGAAATTCGAGTACACGGTTTGCACTATTTGGTAGAAAATGCCAACGCCGATGATTCGTTGCTGATTGTTGATGACGTGTTTGATTCAGGTCGAAGTGTTGAAGCCCTGATTAAACAAGTACGCAAGTTGATGCGTTTGAACTTACCGAAAGACATTCGTATTGCATGCCCGTGGTACAAGCCACAAAACAACAAAACAGAGATTGTTCCCGATTACTACGTCAACGAGAGTGACGAGTGGTTAGTCTTTCCTCACGAGATTAACGGTTTGTCAGAGCAAGAGATTCGCGAAGGCAAAACCGAGTTGGCGAACGTTATGGATACCTTGTTCTAGCGCAGAAGAGCGAGTGCCTTTATAGAAAAGCCGCATCATGCGGCTTTTTTTGTGTTCGCTATTTTCCATCTATGTAGAATTTATCGTGAAACGTGTACACCCATTCTGGTTTATAAATGACCAGTAATGTGATGGTCATCCCGTTTAATAGCCCCTCCGGAAACAACATCAAGGGAATGAGAATAACAAAGTTATCCATTGCAATTGTCCATGTGTGAATGTCGTCAAGGGCGTAATATCCACCGAGCGTTAACATTTTAACGGCAATGGTGAGTGCACCCGGAAAGAACGCGCAAACAAATATATAGACAAACAGATGCCGTGGGATTTTGTGGAATGAAACAGAATAAACGAGGTAGGTTAATCCAACTGGTAGCGCAACCCCTAGCAGGCCATTGATACCCAATAAAGCCCATTGTTCCATACCCGCGAGTGTAACACCGATAAGGGCTAACGAGCCCGTAACGATTGCCCATCTGAACCCGAGTAACAAGGTTAACGCACTGGCCCACAAAAAATGCACGTTCAGACCATCATAAATACCAGTGCGAAAAATCCAGAGAACGAAAACTGCAGATGCGGCGCCAAACGCCAAGTGCTGCTGGCGCTTATCGCTGATAAGTGACGGCCAATCAATGGATTTGCCGACAAAAAATAAAAGTGCGGCGTAGAGTACTGCGCCGCTAAGTTGTAGTGTCGTCAAGTCTAACTCACGTTATACGTAGCCCAAATCGGGGCATGATCAGAAGGTTTTTCGATACCTCGAAGCTCGTAATCTACGCCCGCATCGACTAACGAAGCGTGCAGCGATTTAGTCGCAAGGATCAAGTCAATTCTTAGACCTCGATTGTCGTTGAACCCTTTTGAACGGTAATCAAACCAGCTGAATTTGTCATCAGCCTCGGGGTGTAAACATCTAAAGCTGTCACTCAATCCCCAGTCCAACAAAGTGTTGAGCCATTCGCGTTCTTCAGGCAAGAAACTGCATTTTCCTGTTCTCAGCCACCGCTTGCGATTGTCTTCTCCGATGCCTATATCCAGGTCGGTATGGGAAATATTGACATCTCCCATCACGATAACATTGTCAGAATCCGCATCGTGTTGGGTAAGATACTGCATGAGGTCACTATAGTACTTACGTTTTGCTGGGTATTTGGTTTCATGACTTTGATTTTCGCCTTGCGGGAAATAGCCATTGAGCACTGTCACATCTTTGCCATTGGGCATGGTAACGGTGGTCATGATCATGCGTCTTTGCGCATCTTCATCGTCGGTAGGAAAACCGTATTGCACGTTCTTGGGTTCTTGTTTACACAGCATTGCAACGCCGTAGTGACTTTTTTGGCCGTGAAAATAAACGTGATACCCCATGGCTTCTACCGCTTCAATAGGGAACTGTTCATTGTGAACTTTGATTTCTTGCAGACCGATGACATCGGGTTGGTGCTTTTCGATTAAGGCTTCGAGTTGGTGAAGCCGAGCACGGATACCATTAATATTAAAAGAAATAAATTTCATGAGACTCTACATACACTGAAAAGGTGGAAGCAGTGTATCAGATTGTCTATCAAGATGGTCTCGGATTCTCGAGCATTTTGCGCAGTGACACTGCGACTGCTAGTGAGTTATGGATTTTGCTCTTCTGTCGCAGTCTGGTCGTGTAAGCGCTCGTCTAACATGATTGCGTGCATCTTGTCTGCATAGTTATACCAGCCCGCTCTTTGGTAGATAGCGTACATAATAGGCGCAATATTAGGCTCTTTTGTCGAGGCTATCGTAAATAACGTTTCGTGGCTGGCGCCTACATAGGGGAACAATGAAGCAATTGGAATACCCTGCCAACGGACTTTAATATCATAAGTGATAGCGCGTCGCTCTTTGTTATTTTGCAAGGTCAAGGTTGTGCGTTTCGCGTCTTCCCACTGTGCCGTATAAAACTTAAATAATTGATTTAATTCAGTATCAGATAAACGATGACCTACACGCATCCTGGTCAATATGTTATCAATGTGTGCAGGAAGTTGAGGTTCGATTTGGTATTGTGGACCCAGATAAGTGATACCGGTATAGCCTATCCCTGCCGATGCCGCTATGGCCAACAAAAAGGCGGCGAAGGTCAGTCTGTTTAGACTTGTGTCCTGGAACGGACGAAACCGATCAAGATAGGTAATCAACCACTGTGTCACATCAACTTCCTTGTTTTTATTACTATTTCTAATGTTTACTCAGCGAACGCTTACGTCAGCGTAAACCATTGTTGGTGAAATTTCAAACGAATAAGTGAGTGGTGAGATGCTGAATTTAGCGTTGGCAAGGCGCACTGGCTACGCTAGAATCCGCCGCAACGCAAAATAGCTAGAGAATCTCCATGTTTCCAAAAACCGTGACCGAGTCATTAACTGAATCCATCATCAATCAAGCCAGCTATCTCAGTGCTGAAGAGCGATTAGATTTGTTGGTGATGTATTGTGAAAACGCAAGTGAAATATGGATGCTTCAAGGTGAAAACGGCTTCATTATGATGGAGTCAGAGGAGGAGTTGACCTTACCGGTTTGGCCGCATCGAGATTTCGCGCTGCATTGGCAAAAAGAGCACGATGTGACAGCTGAAACAGTATCTGTTTCCTTAGCAGACTTTATTGCATTGTGGGCCCCGGGTTTAGACAACAATCAAACGACCATTGTCGCTTTCCCATTTGCATCGGGCAGTGAAAATATGATTGTGTCTGCCGGTACGCTAGTGCAAAGCTGGAATGAGAGTGAGCGCGGCGAATAATGGCTGACTTGCATCTCGCATCGCAAATTAAGGCCGCCAGAGGGTGGGATAATGCCCTGCGCCACATTATGTTGGCGGGCAAATCACTATCCTTGCTATCTGAGACACAACGAGACGAGAAGCATTATATTAAAGGCTGTGATAGCGATGTGTGGCTTTCCACCATTGTTAAGGATAAATATATCAATATCGCAGCCTATTCGCCCAGCAAGATAATTCGAGGCGTATTGGCGGTCATTATAGAAAAAGCCGAGTCCATGCCCACTGCTGAGCTGGCTGAGTTTGACTTTGAAGCTTACTTACTGAGTATTGGCATGCAAAAGTACCTCAGTGAATCTAGAGGGAATGGCGTCAAACATGTTGTTGATGCTATTAAATCAAGCGGTTCTTAGCCGTAATCCATTGCGACATAAATTGAGCACTGCGAACCGAGTGATGCCACATCATCTGTTGCAGAAATAGCCCGCTTCGGTGATTCGCTAATGCAGCGTGAATGGTACTGACCGTTGATACCAGTGTCTGACGATGGCGCCCTTCATCGGTATATTGGTGTAGAATGTTTGAGGATTTGTCGTTCGCGGCCTTCCATTGCGAGGCATGCTTGTGCAAGTTAACAGCATGGGCGGCGAACTCAGCTGGATCATCACACACGGCCCCCGGCCACGACGAACTATCACCTAACCCTTCTGCGCCAACCCACGTAGTTACCGATGGGGTCTGAGTCAGCATAGCGCTGACAAGCTTTCCTTTGACACCCGCGCCAAATCGCATCGGTGCCAGCATGACGCGGTGTTTGGCTATAGCTTGATGGGCGTTTTCTACCCAGCCTTTTACGTGAAAACCAATTTTCTCGTTGTGCAGATTCGTCACTTTTTTAGCTGGATACGCGCCATACAACGCAAGTTGTGCATGGGGGAGTGCCCGACGGATCTCTGGCCAAATAGACTCTCTCAAATAACGCACCGCATCCCAGTTTGGTTCATGCCTAAAATTGCCAATTGTCATGAAGCCATGTCGGTCATTAAAATCCGGCAAACTTGTCTCTGGAGAGTCAACATGGAGCGGGAAGTAAATTAACTGGGCGGTAGGGACTTGATATTCATCGATTAAAAGCCTCAGTTCTGCTCTGGAAATGATCAGTGTTAAATCTGCGCGCAAGATGGACGCGATCTCGCGATGAGCCATCTCGGTATTCAGGTTTGCATCACGTGCATCGTATCCTTGTTTAACGGCATTTTGTCTCGCTGCTCGCAAGCTGTGTAAGTCTTCGGTATTTAGAACGAGCATAGCATTGGGACAGGCCATTTTTACCCGCCAAGAAAACTGTTCTTCAATCATGAACCGGTCAAACATCACCACATCTGGCGAGACGGCTTTGATAAGTGCATCGAAGCTATCATCATTGATTTGGGTAGTGTGTACTTCGATGCCCATAGCGTCGAGGTTTGTCGCATGAATACTGTCATTTGCGGCGCAAATAAAGCTGACTTGATAACCCGCCTCGACAAATAACTGAAGTAGGTTCAACATGTTTTGACCAGCGGCTGAAGAGTTCGGTTCTGGCCAAACGTAGCCGATAACTGCTATCCGGTGTAATGCACTCATGGTTTTCTTGGTAGACGCAAACGATTGGCAAGTTTACCATGACCTAAATTAATGAGGTATGTGTATGTCGTCTAATCACTTGATTTTTGGTAGCGGGCTCATTGGAACCTACTTGGGTATGGCGTTAACAATGGCGGGGGTTGAAACCTTGATGGTCGCTCGCCAAACCTGGCTTTCCAGAATCGACAAAGGATTGAGCTTGAGTGATCTCGATGGGCACTTAACGAGTGTCATTCACGGTAAAGCCGAAGAAGTGGCCCAAGCCGCACACGACTATGCACCTGACATCCTTTGGCTAACGGTTAAATGCACCGCTGTGGCATCGGTACTTGACGAGGTTCGTCACTATGTCACGCCGCAAACAACGATTATTTGCTGTCAAAATGGATTGAATAGTGAGCAACGAGTCATAGAGGCCTTTCCCGATAATCTAGTGCTTAAGGCCATGGTTCCATTCAATGTCACGATAGAAGACGAAGAACGCTTACACCGGGGCACACCTGGCCCCTTAACTGTTGAACATTACAAAGACGCAGAAGCGGTTATCGACTTTGTCAGTCGCTTTAAATCTCCAGTTCTGGACATAATCTTGAGCGATGATATGCCGTCAGTGGTCTGGTCTAAGTTGCAACTCAACATGGGGAACGCGGTGAACGCATTAGCCAATGTCCCTGTCAAAACAATGTTGACAGACAAACACTATCGCTGGGTTGTCGCAGGGTTAATGCAAGAAGTCATTACAGTCGCTCAGGCTAAGAATATCAAATTGATGAAACTGACGTCGGTGTCTGCGCATCTTATTCCCAAGATACTGAGGCTTCCGACTTTTTTGTTTAAGTTGGTAGCGAATAAAATGCTAAAAATTGACCCAACGGTCAAAACTTCAATGTGGTGGGACTTGCACAGCGGCCACCTGACCGAAGTTGACTTCTTGTATGGGGCATTGGCTGAGCAGGGCAAAGAAGCCGGTATTGATTGTCCTTTGGCATCGCGTATTGTCAGCTTAGTGCACCATGCGGAACACGTGTACGCCCAGTCTGGTCAAGTTGAGGGTATATCAGGACTAGAGCTGCGCAGTAAGTTGCATCTATAGCGTGTAGTATTCATACCTATCGTCAAACGCGAATTTTCACATTTGTAATAAAATCAAACATCTATACTGTAGGCGTTAGTATGTATTTGACGCTATACGTATCTATAGCTATATCTTAATAGACTTATTAAGTAGAGCTTTATCGCTTCACTTCGATTACTCTATTGATCTACTCATGGATAGGTAGTTGTTTTTAATGAGTAAGCACTTCTGGGAAGAGAAGTGACAATGTGGAGATTATGCCGTTATGAAAGCGCGCGACTTGGCAACCAAAGCCAGTGAGATCTTTGTTCTTCCTGAGGCCGTAACACGGTTGAAAGAATGTATGGACGACAGTGCGGCGAGCATGGACGATATCGCTGAAATTATTGCGTTTGATCCCGGTTTGAGTGCCCAAATGCTCAAGGTGGCGAACAGTGCACTGTATCGCTTTCCAAATAAAATTGACACGATCAGTAAAGCCGTTCAAGTGATTGGTACACGCTCAGCGTACGACCTTGCGTTGGCCTATGGTGTCAGCAACACGTTTAGTGAAATCGAAAGCAAGATAATTGATTTAGACAAGTTTTGGGAGCAAAGCGTAAGTTGTGGTTTGCTGGCTAAATACTTTGCCGAAAGTAAACGGATAAGAGAATCCGAACGATTGTTCGTATCTGGCTTGTTACATAATATTGGCGAGTTGGTCGTTGTCGCAATGGCGCCCAAAGCAGCGCAGCGTTGCATGGCTTATAATACCCGAGTTACGCCAGCCCAGCTCCAGCAAGCTATCCTTGGCTTCACGTATGCCGATTTGTCTGCCCATATTATTGAAAGCTGGGGTATCCCGTCTTCGATTTTTGCGCCCATTGGACAGGTTCATAACAAACGCCTATCAGAGCACAATCTGGATGCCCAAATCTTACAATTGTCCTATGTGCTCGCGCTGGACAATGTGCATCCTGATATTTACCCAAGCTACAACAATTTGGATGAAACAATGCACGACAGGCTTTCGTTCAATCGGGAAGACTTAGAAGATGCGCTTGATATCACTAATTTACAGTGTATCAGTGTTATATCGCTATTTAACCCAAGCGCCTACATGTTGTACTAAACCAACAAATAATTAGGGCATATTGAAACGATTAATATGCCCTAAAACAGGCCGTAGTGAACGGCCTCTTTGCCATCAATTGATCTACCCTAATCAAATATTGCTACGGTTTGTCGGCTGATGGCGATAACTTCACCATGCATATCCCAAATAGTCGCTTCGGTGTGACCGTAGCCATCGGCTGCTTGACGGGTATCCGCTTGATAGGCAAACCAATCTTCACCAGTTAATGCGCGATGAGGGTGAATGAATTCTAAATTCCAACTCACTGTACTGGCAGGGGCTGGCCACTTTAGCATGGGTAAAAGTGTAGGAGGCCAAGCGTCAATTAGCGTAATGATGTGAGCGTCGTTGATGGTTTTTGGTGGCTGTTTAAAGCGCATCCAGCCGTGTATTAATGCCTCTTTTTGACGCGTAAAGGGCAGGCCACCTTTGGCGATAGACAAGTCGAAGTGTCGCAAGAACTTCGGCGTCACTTTGGGTATTTGCGGGATGAATTTACCTTTCTTTGGTACGGTCATATTGTGTTGTTCGTTGTTGTCAACACGGATGGATGACTCGCGAGGAACACCAAAGCACGCTTGGCAGAACACGGCTACCTTGCCATCTTGCACTGCTTTACCGATAAATTGAGACACATTCTTACCCGTTCGCAGTAACTCTACTTCAATTGAGAACGGCGTGCCGACGTTGAGCGGGCCAACAAAGTTGGTGGTAAATGAACGCAATACTCGGTCATCCGCAACGTGTTGGCTGATGGCCTGATATATAAGTCCGGCGGAGATGCCACCGAAACTCGTGCGCCCTTGGGCCCAATCCTCTGGTACAAGGACGTTTTCGTGAATCCACTCGTTGTCACTGGTTGCACTTACTAAAGGCAAATCTAATAGTTCATCTACATGCATATAAGTAATCTGGTCCGATGAGTTTAGTGTGATAATAGAACATTATGAAGGCGACGCCAATCATTTCATTTATGTTTACAAATAATTAACAATTAGTTGTGCGAATATTCATCAGCGCCGTATAGTAAACAAAAACTGATAAGGCGCTAAAATAATGGATAATGCAGCTGTAGCCAGTACTGATAATTCGCAGGTGTCGAATCGATACCGAAACTACGTCTTGCTGATATTAACGCTCGTTTATGCGTTCAACTTTATCGATAGACAAATCATCGGTATTTTGTCGCCATTTATCAAGGCCGATATGGGGCTTGATGATGCGCAGTTAGGTTGGTTAAAGGGAATTTACTTTGCGTTACTCTATACCGTGGTAGGCATTCCAATCGCGTGGCTTGCCGACCGCTATAACCGTGTCAATATTATTGCTGTGTCCTTGACGTTGTGGAGTGGGTTCACCGCATTGTCAGGGTTGGCAACAAACTATCTGCAATTGGCATTGGCACGCATTGGCGTGGGGATCGGTGAGGCAGGTGGGTCGCCACCTTCTCACAGCATCATTTCTGACCTTTTCCCAAAAGAAAAACGCGCAGGTGCATTAGCCATTTATTCGTTGGGTATTCCATTCGGGATTATGCTTGCCTTTTTTGCGTCTGCGTTCTTTTTGAAAGGAGGCAGCGCTGACTGGCGAATTGTCATGATTAGCGTTGGTCTACCTGGCATTGCACTAGCGCTGTTGTTGAAGTTTACTGTATTGGAGCCAATGCGGCAGCAAGCGACTCCCCAAGTCAGTGAAGATGACAATAGCACTAAGCCCAAGGCATGGGATTCAGTTAAGCAATTGCTAACCATCCCGACGTGGTGGGGCATGTGCTTAGGTATTTCATTTGGATCGTTTGGCAACTACGCTATTTCGACTTGGGTCATCGACTATTACGTACGTAGTTTCCCTGGTTTGAACATTTCTGAGCTACTCATCGCGTTCGGTATCATCAATGGTACGGCTTACGCGGCAGGTGTATGGTTGGGCGGCGTACTTGCTGACAAGTGGGGCAAGCACAACAAGAAAGCCTATGCGCTATTACCCTCTATCGCGCTGTTAATTGGTGCCCCAGCCTTGTATTTGTCGTTACAAGCAGGTGACATGTGGGTGTCTGTCGGCTTGATGACGGTATTGCTGTTTACCAGTGGTTCATACTTAGGGCCCAGTTTTGCCATGGCACAAACGTTAGCGCCCGTGAATGTTCGAGCAATGTCTACCGCATTGTTCTTCTTCGTGCTAAACATTATTGCACTGGGTGGTGGACCCACGATAACAGGGATTATCAGTCAAGCGCTAATACCCTCAATGGGTGAGGTGGACGCATTACGACAAGCACTTATGTATCTGTTAATTCCATATGCGTTAAGTATCGTTACCTTTATGTGGACGAGTACTCAAATCGAACGCGATTGGGCGGAAGCGGAACGCAGAGGTCACTGATAGGAGCGTTTAGCGGTCGACGCTTTCAACCAAGATACGTTAAACTAGCGACTGTTGATTTGTGCAGTCTATTCTTGCTGCGAAATGTTTGTCCAAATGACAAATCGTCGCTGTAAGAAAAGCGACCCAGTGTGGCGTCACTTGTTGCTGATGTGGCGTTACCATACTACACGCGTCATTGATTGGCCGAGACTCGCTTAAAATGAACAAAATGCGTTGCGCAAAGGTCAACACACCCTAGTATAACTTCCCAGATTTAACTCAATATCACGACAGCGTGATGTTGAGTTTTTGTTTTTGCACGGAGTGCCTATTTTGACTTCATCGCCAGTGACGCTTCATTTTGCCCACGCCAATGGCTTCCCCGCAGATAGTTATCGCTATTTGTTTTCACTCTTGCCACAATCTTGGCAGATTCATGCGCTACCCAAATTTGGGCACTCTCAGCGCTTTCCTATCTCGCGTAATTGGCACAACCAACGTGAAGAGTTGGCGCAATACATCACTCACGATATCAATCCACAACATCCCATCTATCTAGTGGGACATTCATTTGGCGCTATCGTGTCTTACATGACGGCTTGTCAGCTAAATGATAAGGTTGCCGGCTTGATTATGCTTGATCCGCCTTTGGTCACTGGATTTTCCCGGATGATCATACGACTGGCAAAGCAGTCGTCATTGATCGACAAGCTAACCCGTGCTGACCTTGCGGAGTCGCGTAAAACGCAATGGCATCACGATGAAGATGTCGTTGACTACTTCAAAAACAAAGCACTGTTTAAACACTTTCACGAGAAAAGTCTGCAAGACTATGTCGATGCAAACACCATTTCTCATCAAGATGGAAAAGTCCTACATTTTGATAATCGTGTTGAAGCAGCAGTCTTCAGAAATATTCCACATGACTTGCATCGATACACGGGGCAGCTAGCATGCCCAGCGACCGTGATTACTGGTTCCCATACTGACATTTGTATTCCGCGATTGCGCAACCGCTTTATTCGCGCTAACAATATGTCTCACTGTGAAGTGACGGGAGGGCACATGTTTCCGTTAGAACAGCCTGTTGATACCGCGAGAGCGATTCAAGAAACCATTGAACAATGGCAAATTAGTCGTTAATGGGTAACTAAACGAAGCTCGTTGAGCATTGCACTACACGTGCAAATTGGTGCTCAACAAGCTTGAATTATGATGGGGTTAGGCTAGCGCTTCAAGCATCTCGCGAGTCACGAGAACGACGCCTTTGTCTGATACCCTAAACCCTCTTGCACGGTCTTCGTCGTGATTGTATCCGATAACCATACCCTCTGGGATGACACAGCCTCGGTCAATAATCACCTTTCGCATCTTAACGTGACGCATAATTTCTACGTCTGGTAAAATGACCGCCTCTTCAATCAGGCCATAGCTGTGAACTCGAACATTAGAGAAACACAAACTGCGGCGCAGTGTTGAGCCCGACACAATACAGCCTCCGGACACCACTGAATTGATCGCTTCACCACGGCGGTTTTCATCTTCCCAAACAAATTTAGCGGGTGGCAATTGCTCTTGATACGTCCAGATTGGCCATTTCTGGTCGTAGAGGTTTAGCGCTGGTACTGGGGCAACCATTTCCATGTTTGCTTCCCAAAACGAATCAATTGTGCCCACATCACGCCAGTAAGCGTAATCACTTGACCCACTCTGGAAAGGAAAGGCGTAAACGTCACAATCTTGAATAATTGAAGGGATAATGTCTTTACCAAAATCGCGCTGCGAACCAGAACGCTCTGAGTCTTTTTTCAGTTGTTCAAACAAGAAATCAGTATTGAACACATAATTCCCCATAGACGCCAAGCAGTGATCATTGTCGTTTGGCAAGGAAACTGGGTTTTCTGGTTTTTCTTCAAAGCCCAGAATTCGATAACGCTCATCGACTTCCATTACACCGAATGCACCCGCCGCTTCTTCACAGGGAACGCGCATACAACTCACGGTCATTTGAGCACCCGTTTCAACGTGGCGAGCCAGCATATCACCATAATCCATACGGTAGATGTGGTCACCTGACAGTATCATTACGTATTTGGGAAGTTCGTCACGGATGATGTCAATGTTTTGGAATACGGCGTCGGCAGTACCCTCATACCATTGCTCTGAGAATCGCTGCGACGCGGGCAAGATCTCAACAGACTCACCTAATTCTTTTTTGAAGTGTCCCCAGCCTCTAACTAGATGCCGAATAAGAGAGTGGGATTTGTATTGTGTTATGACGCCAACACGTCGAATACCAGAATTAATACAGTTAGACAGCGGGAAATCGATAATTCTAAATTTGCCGCCAAAATAGAGCGCTGGTTTAGCTCGCCAGTTGGTCAGTTCATGTAGTCGTGAACCACGTCCGCCGGCTAAGATGAGTGCATAAGTATCACGGGTGAGGTTACTGATATAGCGAGCGCTACTATCCGTCATATTTCCTGTTCTCCATAAGGAAAGGACACGATACTGCTGTGTCGTTAACAACTTATTTTCTTCGACTTTAGTTTCATCTTACACAAGAATACTTAGATTGCTAGTGCCTAATGAAGCACGGCGTTTTACAAGGGCTGTCAGCAAGTTACAGATAGATGCTCATTCACTTCAGTAAGCGGTTACATTGTGAGAGATATAAGCAAACTTCGGCATTTTTAAAGAATTTCAACTATAAAATGTTAAAAATTTGTTATAAGCTGGCGTTGGGTTGAATTTGAATAGGATTAAGTATGGCAGCATTAAAGAAAGTATTTATCGGTATTGCGAGTATTTTGGTATTCGCTATTGTCGTCGGATTTCTGTTGCCTGCTGATTATCGTGTCGAGCGGAGCATTGTCATTGATGCGCCGCCACAAGCTATTTACCCGTCTGTCGTCAATTTGAAGCAATGGCCAAAGTGGGGTGTCTGGTTTAAACGCGACCCCAACATGGCAATCGTTTATGGTGGGCCGGACAGAGCGATTGGTATGTCAACCGAATGGCAAAGTGAAACGCAGGGCAACGGTCAAATGAAGATTACCGCGCTAGAGCACAATAAAAAGGTGACGTATAACCTGTATTTTCCTGAATTTGAGATGGGTTCGGTGGGCGAAGTCCAATTGATCGAGATAGACCGCGGTACCCGAGTCGTTTGGTCTGACACGGGCGAAGTCGGGCTCAATCCAATGGACCGTTACTTTGCATTAATGATGGACAGTTTTATCGGGCCAGACTTCGAGGCTGGTTTGGAAAACTTAAAAGTCATCGTGGAGTCTAAAAGTTGAAAACATTTCACGCCGTACTCAGGGACCATGATCTCAAACCATTTTTGAGGCGCAGCAACCGAAAGGCATTAACCATGCTTGTGGTCAATTACGGTATCATCGTTTTTGCGCTCGCATTGCCAGTGTTAAGTTATCACCCTGTCACCTTACTCATCAGTGTCATTTTGCTCGGCAATCGACAGTTGGGCTTGGGCATACTAATGCATGATTGTGCGCACCGAGCTTTGTTTGAGCAGCCAAAACTCAACGATACCTTTGGTCGTTATTTATGCGCGGCGCCAATTTTGGCCCAATTTGAGGGATATCGAAAATATCACCTTCAGCATCATGCAAAGGCGGGAACGACGGATGATCCTGATTACCCTAACTATCAACACTACCCCGTGAAGCGAAGCAGCTTACTGCGCAAATTTATGCGAGATGTCGCCGGCATTACTGGATTAAAGAATGCGTATTTTTTGGTGCTAATGCACTCGGGCTATTTACCCTACGATATGGCGTACAAGCAAACCCAACAAACTGCCAGTCCGTCATGGCGAAAGGCGCTGAAAAACGTCTGGGTTGAGTTGTGGCCTGCGATTGCGTTTCACGTGTTGTTGATTGTTGCGCTCTGGGTTGTTGGAGCTGTGTGGGCATACAGTCTGTGGTGGATTGCGTATTTCACTACGTTTCAGCTGTTTTCTCGTATCCGCAATGCGGCGGAGCACGCGTCAGTACCAGATTTATTGGATAAAGACCCAAGACTGCATGCGAGAACAGTGTACGCGGGCGTATTGGCAAAATTGACCGTTGCACCAAATCACGTGAACTATCACATCGAGCACCATTGGGTCCCATCAGCGCCGCCTTATCAATTGCCGCGCTTACATGCTTACTTACGGCAGCACAAACTGCTTGAGGGGGCAGATGTACTGCCTAGCTACAGGCATGTTATTCGGTCACTTTACCAGCCATTGCCAGTGTCACTTTAGACGCCGGCTTTTTGTTGAGCGCTTGGCTGATGTCTTGGCCAAGTGCAACCAGCTTAGGTAGCGATAACCCCGATTCAATACCCATACCGTTTAGCATGTATACCACATCTTCTGTGGCGACATTACCGCTAGCGCCTTTCGCATAAGGGCACCCGCCCAAGCCCGCGACAGCACTGTCGATAACGGAAATACCCATTTGCAGCGACGTCAGAA
The DNA here is from genome assembly GCA_963922845.1 of uncultured Alteromonas sp. Lineage (GTDB taxonomy): Bacteria > Pseudomonadota > Gammaproteobacteria > Enterobacterales > Alteromonadaceae > Alteromonas. The sequence continues at coordinate 36,870 of CAWUJV010000015.1, read as the reverse complement.
TGTTACTGAGTGCTTGGCCGTAAGTATCGTGAAAGTGAACCGCTACTGTATGCATTGGTACAACTTCAAGTACCGCGTCAAGCATACGCTGGGTAGCCAGTGGTGTGCCCGTACCTATGGTGTCGCCTAATGAAATTTCGTGGCATCCCATGTCAAACAACGCCTTGGCAACATGGGCGACGGAATGTGGCGATACATCACCCTGATACGGGCAACCCAATACGCAGGATACATAGCCTCTTACTTTGATCTTGTCTTTTTGCGCGTGCTCAAAAATTTCTGCAAAACGACCAAGGCTTTCATCAATAGAGCAATTGATATTTTTTTGTGAAAACGCCTCTGAGGCGGCGCCAAAAACTGCGACTTCATCTGCGCGACTGGCGATGGCACCTTGGTACCCTTTTAGGTTTGGGGTCAATGCAGAGTAGGTTACGTCACTACGGCGATTGATGGCATCAAATACGGCCTGACTGTCAGCCATTTGGGGGACCCATTTGGGTGACACAAAGCTGCCCGCTTCAATGCGCTTTGCGCCCGCATCAGCGAGGCGCTCAATTAAATCGACCTTAAGTGCGGTTGTCAGTGTCGCTGATTCGTTTTGAAGCCCGTCACGAGGACCGACTTCAACGATACTGACCTTACTCGGTAGATTATTCATCATCTTGGGTAAACTCCAACAACGCGGCGCCACCATCGACCAGGTCACCAGGTTGATAGAAATATTCACTCACCACACCATTGGCGGGAGCAATGATATTATGCTCCATTTTCATCGCTTCCATGACCAACAGCGGGGCACCTTTTTCTACGGCTTGCCCGGCGTCAACGAGGTGAGCAACAACAGTACCATTCATTGGTGCCGTCAAACTGTTTTCGTTGTCAATGCCGTCGTTTAGACCGAGGTCTGGTTCGACAACGGCAAACTTGCATGCATATTCGGCACAAAAAACAACGTAATCGTCATTTTGTTGAGATAACGTGATGTGCTGTCTATGCCCATTCACACTTGCAATGATGTCATGACCATTTAGCTCGCCACTGACCGTTGCTTCACCGCTGTCCCATTGAATTTGCCAATGCTCACCAAGCGCCGCAACTGAGACCGATATGTCTCTGCCATTGTAATCAAGCGCCAATACAGAAGAATGGGTTTCATTGGCACGCCAATCGTCGTTGAGGTTCCATGGCGAGTGGCGGTCCTCTGATCCAGTCGCATTATCAGATTGACGAGTTAGCAGTGCTGACAAGGCCATAATCGGCACAATGGCACTGTCGTCAATAGATGTTGTTTGAAACAGTAAGTCGTAATGCTTTTCAATAAAGGTTGTGACCAACTCTTCTTTTGCAAAGGGCTTACTCGCTGCCACATTGTATAGAAAATCAATATTAGTGGTGACGCCATCGATGTAGTAGTCCCGTAGCGCAACTAAGAGTCGTTGACGGGCTTTTTCACGATCTTCATCCCACACCACTAATTTAGCAATCATAGGGTCGTAATAAACAGAAACGTCATCACCTTGCACAACACCGGTATCAACGCGAACATGCGCGGATTCAATTGGTGGTTGCAATAAATTGAGCTTACCTGTGGCAGGCAAGAACTCATTGCTTGGGTCCTCTGCATAAATTCGAGCTTCAAATGCATGGCCTGAAATAGTTAGCTCAGCTTGTGATTTAGGCAATGTACCACCGTCAGCGACGGATAATTGCCATGCCACTAAATCCTCACCGGTTATCGCCTCGGTAACGGGGTGCTCGACTTGTAGGCGCGTATTCATTTCCATGAAATAGAAGCTGCCATCACCATCTAAAAGGAACTCGACGGTACCGGCGCCAACATAGTTAATAGCTTGCGCAGCTTTAATTGCTGCATCACCCATTTGCTCTCGCAGCGCGACAGACATACCAGGCGCCGGCGCTTCCTCAATCACCTTTTGGTGACGACGTTGTACCGAGCAATCACGCTCAAAAAGATAAACACCGTTACCATGGCTATCACAAAATACCTGAAATTCCACATGTCTGGGTTTAGTGAGGTATTTTTCAACCAACATGATGTCATCACCAAAACTCGCCATGGCTTCGCGCTTGGCGGCGTCCAACGCTTGACTAAAATCGGCTTCTTTCCAGACTTGACGCATGCCTTTACCACCACCGCCTGCAGCGGCTTTAAGCAAGACCGGATATCCCATGTCATCGGCAGCTTTTTTCAGTACATCAAATGACTGTTCATCACCGTGATAGCCGGGGACCAACGGCACGCCAGCATCTTCCATAATGGCTTTAGCCGCTGACTTGGAGCCCATTGCTTCGATAGCTGATGGCGGAGGTCCAACAAAAATGATGTCATTGTCTGCACAGGCCTTGGCAAATTTGGCATTTTCCGACAAGAAGCCATAGCCAGGATGAATGGCGTCAACGTTGAGTTGTTTGGCATACGCAATAATTTTATCGATCTGTAGGTAACTGTCTTTCGACGGAGCAGGGCCTAGTCTAACGGCTTCATCAGCACTGCGGACATGCAATGCATTCACATCGGCGTCTGAGTATACCGCAACCGTTGCGATACCTAATTGTTTTGCAGTTTTAATGACGCGGCAGGCAATTTCACCGCGGTTTGCAATGAGTATTTTTTTTATCATTTGTCGATTCCTCGCCATGCAGGTGCGCGTTTGGACAAGAAGGCATTCAACCCTTCTTGGCCTTCTTCTGAAACTCGAATTTTTGCAATCATGTCACTGGTTTGTGTGCGTAATTCGGCATTGATAGGCCGGTATTTCACATGGTCAACGAGTGCTTTGGCGGCGGTAACGGCGCGAGGACCATTATTGAGTACCTGTCGGATAATATCGTTGATGTGCTGGTCGAGTTCTTCTTCTGCCACCACTTCACTGAGTAGGCCTAAACGTCTGGCTCTGCGCGCAGAAAAAACCTCTGCGGTCTGGAAATAGCGTTTACACACTCTTGCGCCCATGGCCTCAACGACATATGGGCTGATTGTCGCGGGGATCAATCCAAGCTTAACTTCGCTTAAGCAGAACTTGCTCAGCTTACTGCCTATCGCAATATCACAACATGCAACTAGACCAACGGCGCCGCCAAAAGCTGCGCCTTGGACTCGCGCGATGGTGAGTTTAGGCATGGCGTACAGGGCATGCAGCATGGCTGCTAATTTTTCGGCATCGTCAAGGTTTTGAGCTTCAGAATAGCCTGCCATTTTTTTCATCCAGCCCAAATCGGCACCGGCACAAAAACTTTTGCCGTTTGCCTGAAGTACCAAAGCGCGGACGCTCTGGTCTTGCGATGCACGCTGAAAGCTTTCCGTAAGAGAGGCAATAATATGCTCATCGAACGCGTTGTGTTTGTCAGGGTTGTTTAACGTTACGGTAGCGATACCTCTATCGTCTACTTCATATAAAACCGTTGATTGGTCAGTCATTATTTTGCTCCCTAACACTACATTCTAAAGATACCGAACTGGGTATCTTCAATCGGTTTGTTTAGGGCTGCAGAGAGCGATAAACCAAGCACTCTGCGGGTATCTGCCGGGTCTATTACACCATCATCCCACAGTCGAGCCGACGCGTAATACGGATGGCCTTGATGCTCGTAGGTGTCGATAACGGGCTGCTTAAATGCCGCTTCTTCTTCGTCACTCCAAGACTCGCCAGCGCGTTCTTTTTGATCGCGTTTGACCTGAGCGAGTACACCAGCTGCTTGCTCTCCCCCCATTACTGAGATACGAGCGTTTGGCCACATAAAGAGAAATCTGGGGTCGTAGGCTCGTCCGCACATGCCATAGTTACCTGCACCGAAACTACCGCCGATTAGGACGGTTAATTTGGGTACCTTGGCACACGCTACCGCGGTGACCATTTTGGCGCCGTGTTTAGCAATGCCTTCGTGTTCGTATTGTTTACCGACCATGAAGCCAGTGATATTTTGTAAAAAGACCAAAGGAATTTTTCGTTGTGCGCACAACTCAATGAAATGTGCACCTTTCATTGCCGATTCGGCAAACAGGATACCGTTGTTTGCGACGATACCTACAGGGTAACCGAAAATGCGGGCAAATCCGCAGACGAGAGTAGTGCCGTATCGGGCTTTAAACTCGTCAAATTCAGAGCCATCAACGATTCGCGCGATGATTTCGCGCACATCGAACTGCTGACGAGGATCTTTGGGGATAATGCCGTAGATTTCCTCACTGTCATATAGCGGTGGTGTTGGCGGTTGAACATCAATATCGATGGTCTTTTTGCGATTTAAGCGCGCAACGGCATCGCGAGCGATGCTCAGTGCGTGGTGGTCGTTGTTAGCAAGGTGGTCTGCCACACCAGAGATTCGCGTGTGAACGTCGCCGCCACCCAGTTCTTCAGCGCTCACGACCTCACCGGTTGCCGCTTTTACAAGAGGGGGGCCGCCTAGGAAGATTGTCGCTTGATCGCGCACAATAATGCTTTCATCAGCCATGGCAGGTACATAGGCACCACCGGCAGTACACGACCCCATGACGACTGCTAACTGAGGAATGTTTTGTGCTGACATATTGGCCTGGTTGAAAAAGATTCGCCCAAAGTGGTCTTTGTCAGGAAACACTTCGTCTTGACGAGGTAAGTTTGCGCCGCCCGAGTCAACAAGATAAATACACGGCAAATGGTTTTCTTGGGCAATGGCTTGGGCACGCAAGTGTTTTTTCACCGTCAGTGGATAATATGTACCGCCTTTTACCGTCGCGTCGTTAGCGACGATCATGCACTCCTGTCCGTTGACTCGACCAATACCTGCGACAACACCGGCGCATGGCACGTAATCGTCGTAGACGTCGTGCGCTGCGAGTTGACCAATTTCTAAAAATGGCGAGCCAGGATCGAGTAGGGCATTGATTCGGTCTCTTGGCAGTAATTTCCCTCGAGATTGATGACGGGCTGCCGCTTTCTCGCCGCCGCCTTGCTTGATGGTTTCGATAACCGATTTTAAGTCGTCAACTTGTTCAACCATATGATCATGATTAACGGAGAACGCATCTGACTTTGTATTGATTGCACTTTTAATGACGGTCACGTTGACCCTCCTATAATGCTAAAAATCTGGCCTCTGCCAGATTGTTATATGTCGTTAGGTTTGGGGGCACATGCCCCCGTTTATCAAGGTGCGGTGACTTACTTGGTTTCGTTGAATAATTCACGACCAATCAGCATGCGTCTTATTTCTGATGTGCCTGCGCCAATTTCGTAAAGTTTGGCATCACGCAATAGGCGGCCGGTTGAATATTCATTGATGTAGCCATTGCCGCCTAGCAACTGAATCGCATCTAGCGCCATTTTTGTGGCTAACTCGGCAGAGTACAGAATGGCACCCGCGGCGTCTTTACGCGTCGTTTCCCCGCGATCGCAAGACTGCGCTACTGCGTATACGTAAGCTCGCGCTGCGTTCATTTGAGTGTACATGTCGGCCACTTTGCCCTGAACGAGTTGGAATTGCCCAATCGATTGACCAAACTGCTGTCTGTCGTGGATATAAGGGACGACAACGTCCATACATGCCTGCATGATGCCCAACGGACCGCCAGATAGCACGAGGCGTTCGTAGTCAAGGCCACTCATCAAGACTTCAACGCCTGCCCCTTCTTTACCCAAAATATTTTCTGCTGGTACTTCGCAGTTTTCAAAAACAAGTTCGCACGTATTCGAAGAACGCATACCGAGTTTGTCTAGCTTTTGTGCGCGACTAAAACCTGGGTAGTCTTTCTCGACGATAAAAGCGGTAATGCCTCGAGAACCAGCATTGGTATCTGTTTTGGCATAGATCACAAAGGTGTCTGCATCTGGACCATTGGTGATCCACATTTTGTTGCCATTGAGAATATACACATCGCCACGTTTCTCTGCTTTGAGTTTCATGCTGACCACATCAGAGCCTGCATTGGGTTCACTCATGGCGAGTGCACCGATATGCTCACCGCTGACTAATTTTGGCAAATACTTTTCGCGCTGTGCATCATTGCCGTTGCGGTATATTTGGTTGACACATAAGTTGGAATGAGCGCCATAACTGAGACCAATACCCGCAGATGCGCGACTGACTTCTTCCATGGCGATGGTGTGTGCTAAGTAGCCCATTCCCGAACCACCGTATTGCTCTGACACAGTGACGCCTAGTAGGCCCATCTCGCCCAGTTTCGGCCATAGCGCGTTAGGAAACTGGTTGTTTTCATCAGCGGATTCCGCCAGCGGTGCGATCTCGTTTTGCGCGAACTGATAGACGTGGTCGCGAAGCATATCAATGTCTTCGCCAAGTCCAAAGTTAAGTGTAGGGTAGAGAGTGTTCATGCAATTTTGCCTCGTTTAAGTTCTTCCAGCTCTTCGCGACAACGGGATTCAACGTCGTTGAGTTCCGTCATGAGCATCTGAATATCGTCTAATTGTTGTAGCAGTACGGCACGTTTTTGTTCTGTCAATGCAATCATAGTCTCTAATTGCACGGCAGAGTTGGGGTTCGTGTCATACATTTCAAATAATGTTTTTACCTCTGCCAATGAGAAGCCCAACCTCTTACCACGTAAAATAAGCTTTAACCTAACGCGGTCTTTGTTACAGTAGATTCGGGTTTGTCCCGTTCTCTTTGGGCTTAGCAGTTCTTGTTCTTCGTAGAATCGGATTGAGCGTGGAGTGATATCAAAATCACGGGCAAGCTCGCCGATGGTATAGGTTGGTTCATTATTGTGTGTAGTCATTCACAATACCTTGTGGTTTACACCTAGTAGTTACCCGGTTTCGGCTGACGGATTGACAGTCGAAGTATTCAGGTTTACGTTAACGTAAATTGTACTTAACGTTAAGGTAAGGTAACAGTTTCTTAACGTCAACCTGTGAAAGGTTGCAGGTGTGTATCGTGCGCTACAAAGTGTTTACATTTGTGTACGGTTTTTATCGGCACTTGCGACTCAATTAATTGAACCAGTAATAGAGGCACGAAGACTATGAGTGAAGGAACAGTAGTAATTGTAGCGGCAAAAAGAACGCCCATGGGTGGATTCATGGGTAGTCTGTCTGGTGTGCCAGCGACCGATTTGGGTGCAGATGCAATCAAAGCAGCCTGCGCTGATATCGATGTTAATCACATTGATGAAGTGATTATGGGGTGTGTGTTACCGGCCGGTCTTGGCCAATCTCCGGCGCGTCAAGCGTCTCTGAAAGCTGAACTACCTTTGTCAGCTGGTGTGACGACGATTAATAAAGTGTGTGGCTCCGGTCTAAAAGCCGTTATGCTTGCCCACGATCTTATCAAAGCAGGCTCTGCCAGTGCCGTCGTTGCTGGTGGTATGGAAAGTATGAGTAATGCGCCGTATATGCTACCGAAGGCGCGCGGTGGTTACCGTATGGGGCACGGTCAAACACTTGATCACATGATGCTTGACGGTCTTGAAAATGCCTATGATGGCAAAGCCATGGGATGCTTCGCTCAAGATACTGCAGATTCGGAAGAAATCACGCGCTCAGAAATGGATGAATTTGCATTAGCATCACTTTCAAAAGCGAACGACGCTATTGCTAACGGCACATTCAATGACGAGATTTCTGCGGTTACCATATCGACTCGCAAAGGCGATATCATTGTCGATACTGATGAAGGTCCCGGCAGTGCGCGTCCTGAAAAAATTCCTAGTCTGCGTCCAGCGTTTAAGAAAGACGGAACCGTCACAGCGGCAAACTCTAGCTCTATTTCTGACGGGGCGGCGGCCTTGGTTGTAATGAGTGAAGAAAAAGCGCAAGCACTTGGCTTGACGCCGTTGGCAAAAGTCGTGGCGCATGCGACGAATTCAATTAAGCCAGAAGATTTCACCGTTGCACCCGTTGGTGCGATGGAAAAAGTGCTAGATAAAGCCGGTTGGTCAAAGGATGACGTTGATTTATTTGAAATTAATGAAGCGTTTGCAATGGTAACAATGCTGGCCATGCGAAAACTTGGCTTAGATGAATCTAAAGTCAATATCAAAGGTGGGGCATGTGCATTAGGCCATCCTATTGGTGCGTCGGGTGCCCGTATTTTGGTTACTTTGCTTCACGCTTTGAATCAAAAGGGTTTGAAGAAAGGTATTGCGTCACTGTGTATTGGTGGTGGAGAGGGCGTAGCCCTTGCTGTTGAAATGCTTTAATAGTTGATTCAACTGAAAAAAATGGCACGATAGTTCGTGCCATTTTTTTATGGAATCAGATTATGCGTGTTTTATTTTTATCTCTTTTATTCTGTGTAGTTGCCAATGCTGATGATACGTTGATGCCCTTAAACGTGCCATACAATGATGTCTTGTCCGTACCAGCAACCGAGCCCACTGGGACCTTCTCCTATGGTGAATCAGCGCTACAGAATGTTTCGTTTTGGCATGCTATGCCAGAACAGACCCAAACTAAGCCGAATGTATTGGTGTTTATTCATGGTGGATGTTGGCTAAACCAGTTTGACCGCAGCCACAGCGACGCTATGTCATCAGCCATAAGTCAAACGGGCATCAATGTGTATTCGTTGGAATACCGACGCGTAGGCGATTTAGGCGGTGGTTGGCCTGGCTCTATGCTGGATATCGAAGCGGCTGTAAAGGCAGTCAAACAGCACGTAAAGGCAACGTTTGGCGACGCCAACATTACCTTGGCAGGCCATTCAGCGGGTGGGCATTTAGCGTTGATGGCCGCCGCGCGGACACCAGATGACATCGCTCAGGTCATTGGTCTCGCCGCGATTACCGATATTGTTGCTTACGCAAATCAAGAGGGGAGTTGTCAGTCGGCGACGCCCAAATTTATCGGTGCTATGCCTGACGAACAACCCGATAAATATGCGCAGGCGAATCCAGTGAACTTTACGTACAGTATGCCCGTAATCCTTTTGCGTGGAACTGAAGATAAGATAGTTCCAGCGAATCATACTAACGTTGACAGTGCAGAAATCATTACGCTTGGCGGGGCAGGGCATTTCGACTACTTGCATCCGGATACTGCTGCGTTTAAGACTTTTATTAACAGAATAAGAACACCCTAGCGTCATATGTATAATCCAATAACCACACAAACCATTTGTCGGCCAGAACAGTTTTGTATTCCAGACGGGACGATTTATTTAGACGGAAATTCCCTTGGTCCTTTGCCAAAGCAAGCCAAAGCGCGCGGCCAACGTGTAATCGAAACGGAATGGGGCCACGGCCTGATCACGAGTTGGAATCAGCACCAGTGGATTGATCTACCCGAGAAGGTGGGTAATAAGATCGCCACCCTTGTCGGTGCGAAAGCGGGGCAAGTAATATGTTGTGACACCATTAGTGTCAATTTGTACAAGGTCCTCAGCGCAGCATTGAAGCTCCAGCCTGCTAGAAAAACAGTCGTCACGACTATCGATAATTTTCCCTCTGACATCTATACGATTCAAGGTGTGGCAAGTCAGCACAAAGATATTCGGGTAGAGCTAGTGGACGAATCCGCCATCGTTGAACACTTAAACGACGATGTAGCGGTACTCGTATTAACGCAAGTTAATTTTCGAACTGGCCGTAAACTCGATATGGCCGCACTAACCACAGCGGCCCATCAAAAAGGGATTTTAGTCATATGGGATTTGGCGCACAGTGTGGGCGCTTTCTCGTTACATCTTGACGCGTGTAATGTCGACTTTGCCGTGGGTTGTACGTACAAGTACTTAAATGGCGGGCCGGGCGCGCCAGGTTTTATTTACGTCGCTGAGCGTCACCTTGAACATTATCAACAGCCGATTACGGGTTGGATGGGGCACACTGCACCATTTGATTTTGTACCGGAATACATCGGCGCTAACACGATTAAACAAAATTTATCTGGTACGCCCGGGGTCATTGGCATGTCAATTCTTGATAGTGCGTTAGATGTGTTTTTGGATGTTGATATGCAAGCTGTCGAACACGCGTCGACGAGTTTGTCGACGTATTTTTTGCAGCACATGGACGTGCTCGGTTTATTGAATGAATTTGAGCTAGTCTCGCCGCAAGATTCAACGCAGCGAGGTAGCCAACTCGCCTTTTCGCATTCTCACAGCTATGCTATCTGCCAAGCATGGATTGCATCGGGCGTCATCGCGGATTTCAGAGCACCCTCTATTCTTCGTATTGGTTTTACGCCCCTTTACTTATCGCAAGCAGATTTAGACATCGCACTGCAACGTTTGTTAGTTATCATGGACGAAAAGCGATATTTGTCTGCCGAGTTCCAACAAAGACAACAAGTAACCTAGTGCAATCGCTTGAATAATTACTGGACTAGAGTAAAATTGAAAAGCTGCACAGCTTGTTGATTAAAAAGGTGTTTTTTTGAAATTGAGGTCATTTTTGAATCGTGTGTTAATAGCGCTTAGTCTCGCTATTGCAGTGCATTCGCACGTCTTTGCAAAAACAAAGGTGACCTATTGTATTGACCCAGATTGGATGCCTTATGAGGCGATTCGCGACAACCGCCACATTGGTATCAGTGCCGATTTTCTGTCGATTATTGCCTCAAGAGCGGATATTGATTTTGAACTCGTCCCTACTGAATCCTGGAATCAAAGCTTAGAATACGTTCAACTTGGCCGATGTATGGTCATCGCTATGTTGAATGCCAGTCCCAATCGGCAGCGATTTTTGGCGTTTACTACCCCGTTTTTTGAAGCGCCCAATGTACTTGTCGGTCGAACTAATAGCCCCAGTTTACAAGGCTATGCGGGTATAGGTGACCGCATTGTCGGGGTGGTGAAAGACTATCGCCATGCTGAGTACATTGCGCGTTATTATCAAGACGTAAAAGTAAGGTACTTGGCTAATGAGGCCGAGGGATTGGCGCTTATCGCCGCTGGTGACCTTGATGTGATGGTGGGGTCGCTATTGTCAGTGAACAACATCATTAATAACCGCAACTACAGTAACTTAACGATTGTGGGTTACGCTGAACCATACGACTCCATGGGATTCGGTGTAGCCAAATCTCATGCTTACCTTGTTGATGTGCTAAATAAAGCTATTCGAGACGTACCCGAATCTAGCAAAGTCGAAATACTTAAGCGTTGGCATAATGTAAAAGTACACAAAACAACAGACTACTCACTGGCACTGCTAATTGTATGTGGTTCAGTGATATTAGTGTTGATGAATGTGTGGCGCAGAAAAGTAGTGAAGCAATTTTATGCCAATATTGATCGCAAAAACCAAGAGATTGAAAAACTGCAATCGGTCCTCTTGGACAAAAACCGTACGCTAGAGTTTTTATCATCTCATGACGCGTTGACAGGGCTATACAACCGAAACTATATGTTGCACAAGGTAGAGGATGAAGTGTCTCGCTTTCAGCGCTTCAATTCACCCGCTAGCATTATTTTGGTTGAAATTGACAATATTAAACAGCTCAGTGACAAGTACGGTGTTGAAGCGGCTGATGATGCCCTTAAAAACATTGCAAACATTTGTTTGGCGACCGTCCGCGAGGTGGACGTAGCGGCTCGCTGGAGTGCACAGTCACTGCTTATTTTGTGTCCTCAAACACCGGTGGAAGCGGTCAAAGTGTTGAGTGATAGATTGCTACTAGCTATTTCCCAACACCATTTTGCGGCGGTTAAAGACGCCGTTGTGTCTATTGGTATGGCTTCACTGGCGGATAACGAGAACTTTGCCGATTGGTTTGAAAGAGCCAATCGCGCGGTGTCGGCCGCCAAACGCGATGGGCACAATTGCGCGAGAGTGGCAAGCTAGACGTTCACTAACGGTTCGTATTGCCACTGGTGGCCTTCATAGACCACAGTTGACCTGTCGTATTCACGTTCAGAACGCCATGCTCGATTGTTCAGTTTGACAGACACGCCAGCGTACATTCGTTTGGTGGCAATGAGCTTAGCGTTGTCTAAATAGGCGTCTTTTGCCTCTTTCAAATCCATTGCTTTAGACTCAATCCAATTAAGCAATGCATCTTCATTTTTCAAGAGCTCTTGCGCTTCAGACAGCTTGTCTTGCAAGTCTTTGGGGACATACTTGCTCTCGATATAATCCAGTTTTTCTTTGTGTCTGAGGTTATTCTGTTTCAACACCGTCATCAGCTCATCGAGGTTTTCCCGCTTCTCCATCAATGCATTGTAACCAAGGCTGAAATCGATTTTGAGGGTGCTGCCTGACACCGCACCTAGCGTGCCTGCGGCAAGTTGGCCCTGGCAAACGACCTCGCAAGCGAAAATGTTGCCTTGAGGGCGATCGACTTGACCGACAATGACATCCCCAGCGCAATGCACTTTACTGTAAGCGAGTTGGCGACCGACTGTGACATTGCCCATACAAAATAAGTCTATACCTTGGCCGTGTTGAACATGGATACTGCCCGCGGCATGAAGACGACAGCTATATTCGGTGGCATTTTCGTTGACCTTACCCAATGCACCCTCAGTGATAATAATGTCACCGCCAGCTTCGATTTGAGCCGACTCGACGAAGCCGTTGATGGTGACGTCACCTGATGCGCGAATGACCATTTTTTCAGTGACGTCGCCATTGACCAGCACCGCACCATCGTAATTGACGTGGCCTGTACCAACGTTAACGCCACTACAAATAAAGGTGTCATCGACATTCATCGTCAGATCAAGGTATTTGGGCATACCTGCAACGGTGGACACCAGTAAGTTAGCATCTTTGTCATGCACAGCTGTGCCACGACCCATCTTAAAAGGGATCCAGTCACCTTCTTTGGCGGGTATTTTTGCGCCTCGAACGTCAAATCCACTTCGACCTTTGCTTGGCGGTAACCGCCTGAGGACTTCTGTGTTCGCTTTAACACAGATGACTTCGCCCAAATTGCGCATGTCAACCCGGTCATTGTCCCCCGTTTGCGGTTTTAGTACACGTTCTAATGCATTTGGAACCAGCGGTTTGAAACGAGATGAGTAGCCATCACGTGGGGGTAAACCTTTGGCAATGACGTCTTCTACTAGTTGCCCTGGCTCTGCTTTTTTCGCTTTTTGAATAAGTCGCTTGATACGCTTGACCCCAATGCCCCGAACAATGTTGTTCTTTTGTGCGAGTTTTAGTACGGAGGGCACATTGGGTAATTGGCCCCCATATGGCGCAGTTAGGATCAACTGTGCTGACATTTGGTCTTCGGGAACACGGAATTCTATTTCGGCATGCCTGCGCTCACCAATTCTTTCGGTAATAGTGGAGTGATCGCTGGTTTTATAGTGGTGATTGGCTTTTTCACAGGCGCTTTTGACGGAACTCTTGGAAATATAGAGGTGATTGAACTCGCCCGCCGTGATTTCTTCAATCAACGCATCACTGTCCATCTCACCATCGAACTCGCCTGGAGTCAGTGTTAAATCTATATAATTTTTGGTGTCGTCAAACGATACTATCGCGCCTTTCATCACTGCTTTTCCAGCCTTATTTTTTATTGTTATCGGCTATTTTGAAAATGTTTGAATACTAAATGTAAGCTGATCCGAATGTATTCGTCAAAGGTTTTTAGCGTAATCGAATAAATCCTTAAGAATTCTGGTTTTCACTGCGTCATCGCGGTACTCGTCCAACAAGGCTTCTAGCTGAACAAGGTACGGTTCCAGTGTAATACTGGTCGGAGAAGACGGGTCACTCAGACGCTCTTGTCTGTGCCGTTGCCACTTTTGCGCTTCTTCATAGGTCAATGTTTGCGGGTAGTTACGCGCACGATATCGAAACAATTGACTGCGCAATTTGGCATTTTGTGTTTTATCTGCCAAACCGCTCAAGCTCTCTGGTGCAGTGCTTAACACCTGATTGCACCATCGCCTTTCTTCATCCGACATAAATCCGCCCGAATACAAGGCGTGGTCAATGTCCTCTTCGACATCGTCGCGTTGCTCGTTGTATATCTCAACTAGCTTGCGGGCTAAATCTGGCACGTTGCAAAGCGCTTGATAATTGGCGAGGCACTGGTCTCGGTCTAACCCAAGTCTTTCGGCGTTGTCTTGTGTCATTGCTTTGGCGGTTGTGATAAACGGTGAGCGATTGACGTGAATCAACTTGAGTCCGGGACGCGTTTGTCCTTCTGGTATGTCCTCGTTTGATGCATATAACCATTGGCGCAACGTATCGGCATCTGCGTCTAGCAAGGGGGTGATAGGTTTGGACAGGTCAACGACAATATAAGCATTCGGGTTGCTGGGATGCTGTGCGATTGGCATCACCCAAGTACAGCACCCCTGAGACGCTGGAATTTTTGACGAGATGTGCAGCAAAACTTTGCCCATTTGCTGGTTAAGTTGGCTAATGACCGTTTGTTTGGCCCGAAGCGACAAGGCGTAGTCGAATAACTTAGGTTGTTTTTCTTTGATCAGCTTCGCTAGGCCAATGGTGGCGTAGACGTCCGACAACGCATCGTGGGCATGGCCATGGTCAATATTATTTGCTTCTGTTAGCCACTCTAGTTTGAATGACGGCAGTCCATCGTCATTAGTCGGCCATTCAATCCCTTCTGGTCTAAGGGCATAGCATGCCCGAGCGAGATCAATGACATCCCACCGACTATTGCCGTTTCGCCACTCTCTGGCATAGGGGTCATAAAAATTGCGATAAAACAGATACCGAGAAACTTCATCGTCAAATCGAATACTGTTGTATCCCACAACACACGTGCCTGGTACCGACATTTCTTGTTGAACTTGCTTGGCAAATTCCGCTTCAATCATGCCATCTCTGAGTGTCTGTTGAGGCGTGATCCCGGTAACGAGAGACGCCCGCGGTTGGGGTAAATAATCGTTTGCGATTTGCGCCATGATGTTGATGGGTTTGCCGACAATATTAAGGTCCATATCGGTTCTAATGGCAGCGAACTGGCAAGGTAAGTCTTTTTGAGGACTGACTCCAAACGTCTCGTAGTCGTGCCACAGAAAGGTCATATTATTCATTGTAATTGCTCATAAACATCATTAACGTAATTGCGCTAAGTAGTGTACAACACTAACTCGAAAGCCCAAAGTAAACTGCTGATTCCTGACGACAAACTGACCAAAAATACAGAGGCAATATGAAAAAGCTGTGGAATGTTATTTTACTGGCCTATCTGGCCGTTTTTACCGATGCGATTCAAGCCCATGATAAACACCCTGTCGCGATCGCCATACACGGTGGTGCTGGTACCATCCTAAAAGCGAACATGACGCCAGAGTTAGAAAAGCAATATATCGCGACCTTAACGCAAGCGGTTCAAACGGGTCATGCTTTACTCGCTGCTGGAGAGCCAGGAGAAACCGCCGTAATCGAAACGATCAAGGTACTGGAAAACTCACCTCTATTTAACGCGGGTATTGGTGCGGTCTATACGTTTGATGGCACACATGAATTGGATGCGTCGATAATGCACGGTGGCACATTAAACGCGGGTGCGATTGCCGGTGTGACGACGGTCAAAAACCCAATAGAACTAGCAACGGCTGTGATGCACCAGTCCCCTCATGTACTGTTGAGTGGGCGCGGAGCAGAGGCCTTCGCTCAATCGATTGGTATTGCCACAGTCGACAATTCGATATTTAACACGCCAAGTCGACGCAGAGCGCTGGAGCGAGCTAAAACGAGAATTGCCGAGACCGCCTCTCGATTCGGTGGACAAATTGGCAACGAGCGCTTTGGTACGGTTGGCGCGGTGGTGCTTGACCAAGCGGGCAACATAGTTGCGGGTACGTCTACCGGCGGAATGACGGCAAAACGTTATGGTCGAGTAGGCGATTCACCTATTATTGGGGCAGGTACCTACGCCAACAACGACAGTTGCGCGGTATCTGCTACGGGACATGGTGAATTTTTCATTCGCTACAATGTGGCAGCGGATATTTGCGCCAGAATGAAATATCAGGGGCTGTCGATAGATAAGGCAGCGGATGAAGTCGTGATGAAAGTACTCAAAGAGGCAGGCGGTGACGGTGGGGTCATTGCTATCGATAAGCACGGAAACATTGCTACGCCATTTAACACACCTGGTATGTACCGAGCCAAAATTACCTTTGATGGTCGACTTGCCGTTGGTATTTACCAAGACTGGGTAAAATAACCGCCAAAAAATTAGCCTGATCAGATATCTGCGACTAACCTCATACTATAACCGCTTGGTTATTCGCAGAAACAACAATATGACAAAAAGGCAATGGCCCGAGGTGAGTGATTGGGCAAAGTGAGGCGCTATGGAATCCCTTAAAGTCTGTGATTACATGAATGTACATCCGGTAAAGTTAAATCAAGATATGTCGGTAGCTGAGGCAGTAGAACGTTTATTGCAGACCCAGCAAACTGGTGGGCCGGTAGTGGATAAGGTCGGTAAAGTGGTGGGCTTTTTATCCGAACAAGATTGCATTAAGTGCATGATCGAATCGAGCTATTATCGCGAACGCGTGTGTTTAGTAAGTGAGATCATGAAAGCTGATGTACTGTCAGTAAAACCATACTCTTCGGTGCTTGAACTGGCACAAAAATTTATGCAAGACAAACCCAAGGTTTATCCGGTCGTGGACGACGACGGTTACCTCGTCGGCGCCATCAACCGTACCAACGTACTTTACGCCATTGATGTTCAACTGCGAGATGGCTATCAGAGTATTGCAAGTTAGAAAAGGGGCCTAGTGCCCCTTTTTTTGGACGGCGGTAATGTACTCTGGGCGGTCATCAATGCTGACGGTTTTCACGCTCCCATTGCGCGATCAAATCGGCAACGAATTTACCGTCTACTAATTTAAAATTTTGTTGACGTTGCGGCATAACGTTGTGACCATCCTGTACTACTAATAGCCCTTTCTCATATTTATTTCCCAATTGGGAAGATGTCACCGCCAACCCATCGGTTTCCGATACACCATCTATGGCGAGTGCGGAGTTAGCCCTAATTGCGAATGTCCCAAGCAATGTATATGGTGGTGCTGCATCGAATATGGCAAATTGGTTGTTTCCTTGACTGGAAACCAGCAGATATGAAGCCGCTCCTACGTGATAAAGCCCCATTCCTTCGATATCGGCTTCTACTGGTGGTGTTAGTTTAAAAATTGAAAGCGGTTTTTCTACGTTGTCTAATTGCCGCAACCAAATACCGACTTCTTCCTCACCATAGAACAATTGACCCGTTGAATCATTCACCACACACCCTTCGGGTTGAGATTGAGTGGAGAAAACCTTAATTCGTTCAGTTTGTAAAGGCTCAAAAGATGTAAACCGATGAATTTCAAACTGACCGCTAGTATCGTTAATCACTACGCCCATTTGATTATGGTAGTTAAACATACACAATCCATACACATCATCCAGTTGCGTAGGGATATCTTTGAATACGTCCAACGTTAGAGTTTTAGAGTGGATACCCATTACACTGATCGATTGAGTACTTCGATTACTCGCCGTAACGATTGCTGTGTAGGGAAAAGTCTCACTGACTGAAGATAGTGACCTCACGTCGACGTTGTTCACTTTACCGATATCTAAGGTTTGTAACTTTTTGCCATTGAGATCGTAGGTTTCAATGCCTCGTTGCTTGTTTGTACCAATAATACGACTGTGTTCAGGAGCCGATGTATTGATCCAAATTGCAGGATCATCTGCAGCATCACCAAAATCAGGAACAGGCTCTGTTTGGCCAAAAGCGAAGACAGTTGTTACCTCTGAGTCGGCGGGTTCATTATGTTGCAATTCGAGCGGCTCGATTTTCAGTGTACTCGCCAAAATAGTGTTTTCCTCGTCTTGTCGAGCAAGCACATTGATCTGGTCGTTTTCAGCATAGGCGTATACAAAATCTGGTGATGATAATTGTGAAACGGGAAACGATAGGGTTGCTCTGACAGATTCTGTCACGGGGTCAAACAGCGTTAACGTGTTGTCATCGGGACCACTCATTGCTAGAAGCTGGGGTGTTATCAGACTTAGGTGCTCAATACTCGCGTTGTCAGATAGATACACTAGCTCGCGATTGGGCTCGCTTTCTTCATCTAGGGCATAACGCCAAACGCCAACGTTTTCTTCTGCAACATAGATAGCATCGAGCGTCGGATTAATAATACAAGATTTAGGATTGGGTCCAACCGCCATTTGTCTTATCGAGAATCGTTTCATTTGACGCACATTGGGATAACGGTAGTGATGTGCAATACCATTGAAATCCAAATCAAACCTATCCAATGTATTTTCTCGTAAATAGATACACGCCGCTTCGAAGCCTGTCTTGGGAACTGACTCTCTGAACTTATTAGATAGCGATGGCTGTTCATGATCGATCAGTATTGTGTGAATGGAATTATCCCTTTTATCCTGCAGTAAAACAGCGGTCTTATCTGCCTCAGAGGATAAGACAAGATTTTCTGCACGGATATCTGCTTGTTCCAATTCTTCAAAGTTCGAATCTAAGAGTTGCAGGTGTCGTTTTTCTGATGTACTTAGCCAAAAGGTACCTTTGTCAGTGGTAATTGGGTAGAGCCCATCGGCTATGAGGGGGAGTTGTTTCAGGTTTGCGAGAGATTCCGCTTTACAGGCTTGAATAATCAGGGTCAGTGATAAAATTTTGATTATATTGATGATAATATTTTTCATTATGAAACTGTTTATATAAAACTAAAATCGGGACACAGGTTTCCGTGTCCGCTATTAAATCGCGCCACATTCGCTGTGGCGCATGTTACTTTGTTATTGGATTTGCCAACTGAAACCCAATTCAAACGTGCGTCCGTACTCTTCGAACTGTGCATTTGTGTTGCGTTCATCGAAGTAGTTATAGAAGGGCTCATCGCTCAAATTGATTCCGTTGAAGAAAATGACGATGTCATTGTTAAGGTAATACTTGGCCGTAAAGTCGACTTGCTGATGCTCGTCTTCATATCGAATCAAGTCGCCATCGATTTCTTCTAGGTTTTTGCTTTTGTGTGTCATCGTTAGACGAAGACTCACTTTGCTGTTTTCATAACCCAACATTAGGTTACCGATGGTGTCTGATTGGTTGGGCAGGCTGGTTTCGAAGCGCTCACCATCTAAAAAGGTGGTAGCCTCGGAATCTGAGAAGGTTGCGTTCGCTCCTAATATAAGGCCATTGTCGAAGTTTTTCACCCAAGCGAGCTCAATGCCATGAAGGTCTGCAGTTTCACCATTTATCGGCTGAATGACTTCCTCGAATCCCTCCCAGTCAGGTGTGTTCGCTACGTCCGCAGAGATGACAAAGTTATCGATTTGCTTGTAAAAGTATCCAGCAGATAAGACACCGATGTCACCGGGGTAGTATTCCAATGTTAAGTCAAAATTATCGGCTTCATAGGGTTCGAGTGAAGGATTACCGACCTCTGCTTCCCTTTCAGTGACAAACATACCATCGTCTTCTTCCGTGGTTGACTCGATGATTTGAACCGCCGCCGCATCTTCAAACCCCGGTCTAGATAACGTTTGAGTGTATGCTGCTCTTGCGATTAACTTGTCACTAAATTCATACCGAAGGTTAACACTGGGGAATAAATGGTCATAATCTCGCTCATTTGCCCAGGGCGTGTTGACGACCTCTTCTATATCCGTTTCTTCATTTTCTATTAACTCGACCCGATTGCCTTGAGTGCTAAAATCAGTGCGTTCATATCGCAAACCTGCCGTAATGCGCAATTTATCGAAGTCAATTGTGGTCATTGCGTATGCCGCAAAGATATCTTCTTCGCTGATGTAAGACGCACCATTCGATTCCAAATCAGAGTTTAAATCGTCGAGCTCTAGGTTTGTTCTCTGGTTATTGAAGAAATCTCTAAGACCATTGCGATTAAGCCCAGGCCCAAAATCGCCAATGGCCCATTGTGGTGAGTTTGCCGAGAATTGGCTTGGATCAATGCCATCAAAGTCGCCATCAAATATTGCGATATTGCTAGTCGCAAATTTCTCTCGATTACGATACTTAGCACCAAATTTAATCAGGCCAGAAAAGCGGTTATGATTGAGTGTTTTGGTAAAATCAATCTTTAAGCTGACTTCTTCGTCTTCCGTGATGTTGTCTTCAAATGCAATTTCATCAAGTTCATAATTACTCAAATCAAGTGCGTCATTATCTTGGGTAATACTCGGAATTCGCGTGTTAAGGTTGGCATTAATACTGGCGTTCTCGGTCACAAAATCAAAGTACAGAGCGTCGGGTTCATCTTCATCTGATTTGGCATAGCCAACTTGGTATTCAATCAGCCAATCTTTTCTTTGATGCTCAGCACCTGCCGCGATAGTGAAAATTGTTTGGCTCTCTTCGCGGTCTTTCGACGCACGCTCTATCTCCGAATCTTCTCCATCAAACGCAAAGGTATTGGCCAGTCGGAATTCGTCGTCAGTGAAACGGCTAAATAAGGTGCGGATAAAATATTGATTATTAAAATCTGGGCGGTAGTCGATATTCAGCGCACCACCTATCCGTTCGCGGCTAATATCGTAGTAGCGTTGTTCTAGTTCGTCGTCACCATTGGACTCTATATTGTCTGAGCCGAAGTCTCGGTCAAAATAGGAAATCGCAGCGGCAATACCTAAATTTTGTGTCAATTTGTGCGTCATACTCGCAGAGACTTTAGGGCTTGTATCATCTCGCAAGTCATTTTGGCTCGCTTGTATCGTAAGACTTGCCGTGTCATCTTGTTGATCAAATGCACTTACACTTCGAACTTCAATGGCACCGCCAATCGCATCAGCATCCATGTCCGGTGTAACGGATTTCGACACAGCTAACGTCTGAATGAGTTCAGATGGAATAACGTCAAGTGCTACAGAACGCACACCGCCTTCGGGCGATGGGATATTCAGGCCATTAATGGTGACATTGTTTAAGTTTGGGTCAATACCACGAATTCCTACAAACCTACCTTCGCCTTGGTCTCGTTCGATACTTAAGCCCGGAAGACGTTGAAGTGCCTCTGCTGCATTTTGATCTGGGAATTGTCCGATGGCATCGCTGGAAACAATTGATGCGATGTTATCTGCGACTCGTTGTTGGTTGATAGCGCTCGCTTGTCCGCTACGTTGCCCTCGAACCAATATTGTATCTATGTCATCTCGTGCCGGTGACATAACAATAACGGGTGTAAAGACTTCTCCCTCTTTGATCTCGATAGTCTGCGTTATGGTAGCCGCACCGAGATAACGAACACGCATGGTATACGTGCCTGCTGGTACGTTCTGGAAGCGAAACGAGCCATCTCTTGTGCTGACAGCATTTAGATTAAGTTCTACTAGAGTAATCTGTGCACCAACGTAGGCGACGTTTTGGTCGGTGTTGGTCAATCGGCCTACCATGCTGCCCGCTTCTTGAGCAAACGTCGGCAGTGCAACGAGTGATGATAAGCAGGCTAAAGCGACTAGGGTTTTACGCGTTTTCATAGTGTTCTCATTGGTCCATTTGTTGTTGTGGTAAGCCCGTCGACTTACAGACGTTTTGAATATTGGATGTGCTCGAGCGCAGAGACACGCTAAAAATGAAAAATGACAACTCTGTGACTATTTTGTGATGAGCCAATGGTAAACGGCATAAAAGGATGTGGTTTATTGCTATATTTTTACTTGTTGAGCTAAATTGACCCCTATTTATATCTTTGAAAAATATGATAAAAATTGTCTTCTGCTACCGTTTTCACTTATCTCAATCATTTAACTGTCACATGCTTGAGCCATTATGACCCTGACAGTACAAAAACAATGCGATACGGTCGCGCACAAGATTACTTTAATGGTCAATATCATGAACACACCACTTCACCACCATCAATACAGTATATTGAATAGTTTGTTGGTGTTTTTTCTCGCTGTAGGGTTAAGTCTCCACAACGGCATCGCTAAACCCATTGGCGATATCGCTTGGCTTGACGTAACGGGGGAGGGCAGTGTTGCATTGCTCACCATTGTTTGGATTATCGCTGCTATCGCAAGTCGTCCGCCAGGTCGAGTCACTTTTTTACTCGTTTTAGGGCTCAACTTTTTTATGTTTTCGGCATTGTTGGACGTACTGGACGAATTTGTTCGTTACCCAGCGGAAGCGAAATGGCTATCTATGGTTGAGTCTGTGCCTGCTGCGGTGGGAATGGTGGTAATGACGCTTGCGCTCTATCAGTGGTATCAGGAGCAAGTTGCACTCAATAAGCAACTGTTACGCAGAGAGTTTTGGTACCGAGCGCACGAACAAATCGATGTTATTACTCAGCTTTACCGCGCCGACTATTGGCGCGAGCGAGCGAAGGCGCTGCAAGATAGTGCTCAACAGGCATATGTAGTTGTAATTGATATCAACAACTTTGCCACGGTAAACGAGCGCTTTGGTTATACTGAAGGAGACCGTTTTTTACGTGAGATAGCGCAATTACTTGCCATGCACATTCGGCCGGTAGACCTCGCAAGCCGCTATGCAGGCGATCGTTTTATTTTGTTGTTGCCAGAGGTCGGTTGTGAACAAGCGCAGCAGGTGGCCGAAGAAATTCAAACGTCTATTAAACACTTTGCGTTTAAAACGGGTAGCGATACCACGTCTATATTTCACTCTTCTCGAGCGGTCTGGGGCAACCTTCATGGTGGTATTGGCGTTGAGCGGTTACTGAGTGCACTTAATCAGCGGTTGGATGATATGGACACCAATGCAGCATGATTACCCCAACAACGTTTGCGAAATCAGACAAAATCTTATGTTTAGATTACATTGTGCATCCATTACTTAATGTGGGAAGTAGCCGAGGTGTCAATCCACATAAATTGTTGCGCGGTACAGGGGTTTTTGAAGCGGATTTGGGACAGCAAAAACAAGTTAGTTGTCTTCAGTTAGAGCGACTCTTAGGGAATGCAGCACAAGCTATTCCTGGTTATGATGGTAGTTTCCAGATTGGGCGAGGTATGGCATTAGATGGAGAAAATCCTGTTTTCAAAGCGCTCAAATATTCAAAAACACTGGAACAAGGGCTGCTCATTCTGCAGTGTTACCAGTCACTATGGACACCATTAATTTCGTGTCGGATCTTCGACGATGAGGGTCAATATATCGCAGTTTTTCAAGATGCAATAGGTACGAACAGGGGGTTTAACTATGCACTTGAAGTGTCGTTAACTTGCTTGGTGGCGGTAATTAAGCAAACACTTGGAAAAAGAGCGAAATTTCGTTTTGAATTCACTCAAAACCGGCCGCGGCATATTCATGAATACGAAGAAAACCTAGGACACCGTATTCAATTTGGCCGTGCGCAGAATAGACTTATTATCGACAAAGCAGCGTTGTTTCAGGAAAGTATGTCACCAAGTCCCTATATGATGCGGTATGCACTGAATCAATGTCGTCAAATGGGCAGAAAATCGAGTTTCCCAGATTACGTTCGCGACCACATATGTCGCAATCCGGCAGTGACATTAGGTGAAATTGCTCAGTCGCTAAATATGAGCGCCGCCACGTTAAAACGTAAACTCAATGAACACCATTACCGTTTTCGCGATTTGGCCGACGAAGTGGGTCGGCAAAAGGCGTATTATTTTCTGGGTGTGAAACAGTACAATAATGAAAAAAGCGCATTCTCTATGGCCTTTTCCGATATTAATAATTTTCGAAGAAGCGTGAAACGCTGGACGGGCTTAACACCCAGTGAACTCAGAGAAATGTATGGCTGATGATCTTAGTGGTTGCTTTGTTGCTGCAAAATATAAGCGGGATTACAAGGCATTAGGACCAGCGTTTTAAACGTTTATTAATAGAAATTGTGTTTTACGTAGTAAAAATACGCTCGCTTCTTTTGTTGGTCCCAGTCTTTAATCTACTTCTTCGCACTGAAAAGCGCGTTAGACTGGAAATTCAAGGCGTCTTCACCTAGGATCGGCGACCCCATTACGTTTTAGAGAGCCTGTTTTGCAAAACTCTTCACCTTTACCATCGATAAAGTCTCTCTATGAACAATTGGAGACATGCTTGTCTGTCGACCGTTTTCCATTTAAACGTCGATTGCAGCAATTATCTCGAAAACTATCTGACAAGACTGATGGGGTAGAGAACCTTTGGCTTAACGTTGCTACCGATATCGAAACGTCAGTAACGGCCCGTAGTTTACGCTTGCAAAACCTCCCCGATATTACGTATCCACCGTTGCCTGTTAGTGATAAAAAAGACGACATCAAAGCGGCAATCGAATCTCATCAAGTCGTCATCGTTGCCGGTGAGACTGGTTCGGGAAAAACGACTCAGTTACCCAAGATTTGTTTGGAATTAGGCCGCGGTGTCGACGGTATGATTGCTCACACTCAGCCTCGTCGTCTTGCGGCGAGAAGTGTCGCGACTCGTATTGCAGAAGAGCTCAACACACCGATTGGTGAGAAAGTGGGCTTCAAAATCCGATTTTCAGATCAAGTGAGCGATAAATCGTACGTCAAGCTGATGACTGACGGTATGTTACTCGCTGAAATGCAGCAGGATCGTTTTCTTAATCAATATGACACTATCATTATTGATGAGGCTCACGAGCGTAGTCTCAACATCGACTTTTTGTTGGGTTATTTGAAACAGCTATTGGCGAAACGCCCAGAGCTAAAGCTAATTATCACGTCAGCGACCATCGACCCAGAGCGATTCTCTCGTCATTTCAATGATGCTCCAATTGTTGAAGTCAGTGGCAGAACATACCCTGTGGAAGTGCGTTATCGAACCGAAGCTCAATTGGAAGACAAGGATCAAACGGATGCCATCGTCGAAGCCGTCAATGAACTAAAGCAAGAGGCACCCGGCGATATTCTTGTGTTCTTAAGTGGCGAGCGAGATATCCGCGATACGCAAGATGCACTAGAAAAACAAAAGTATCGGCACACTGAGATCGTCCCTTTATACGCCAGACTATCGGCCAGTGAGCAAAACAGAATTTTTCAATCACATTCAGGACAGCGAATTGTATTGGCGACTAACGTCGCCGAAACCTCATTGACGGTGCCTGGGATCAAGTATGTGATTGACCCGGGCACCGCGCGAATTTCACGTTACAGTGCAAAGAGCAAGGTTCAGCGATTGCCCATTGAGCCAATATCTCAGGCGTCCGCGAACCAGCGGGCAGGGCGATGCGGGCGGGTGTCAGAAGGTATTTGTATTCGGTTGTACACTGAGCAGGACTATTTAGGTCGCCCTGAATTTACCGATCCTGAAATTCTTCGTACTAACTTGGCATCCGTAATTCTGCAAATGCTGTCGCTTGGGCTTGGCGACATTCAGTCGTTTGGCTTTGTCCAGCCTCCAGACAACCGCAATATTACAGACGGTTTTAGATTGCTGGAAGAAATTCGTGCGATAGCCCACAAAAAAGGAAAACCAACCCTGTCGCCAATGGGACGTAAGATTGCGCGGCTGCCAATTGATCCGCGCTACGCGAGGATGGTGGTTGAGGCGGGTAGTACAAATGCCTTGCGGGAAGTCATCGTGATTGCCGCTGGTTTATCGATTCAAGACCCCAGAGAACGTCCACAAGAGAAGCGTCAAGCCGCGGATGAAAAGCACCGCGAATATGCCGACAAATCGTCGGATTTTATAAGCTTATTGAACCTCTGGAATCTGTTCAAGCAACAACAAAATGACCTGACGAACAATCAGCTGAGAAAGTGGTGTAAACAGCAGTTTATCAATTACCTTCGTATGCGAGAGTGGCAGGATATTGTCAGTCAATTAAAAAAATCGGTAGCGGAAATTGGGCTTGGGATCAGCAGTACGGAAGCCGATTATGACAGTATACACAAGGCGTTATGCTCAGGCTTGCTGTCTCACATTGGGTTTAAGGATAAAGACCGAGAATACCTTGGTGCTCGAAATGCGCGATTTATGTTGTTTCCCGGATCTGGCATTGTTAAATCGAGTCCGAAATGGGTTATGTCGGCAGAGCTTGTGGAAACGTCAAAGTTATTTGCGCGAGTTAATGCCAAAATTGACCCTAGTTGGGTAGAGCCGTTGGCCACTCATCTGGTCAAAGTAAGCCACTCGGAACCGCATTGGTCGAAAAAGCGCGGAGCGGTAATGGCGTTTGAGAAAGTGACCCTGTTTGGGCTACCGATTGTCGCCAAACGGGCCGTCGTGTATAGCAAGATTGACCCTGCTGTGTGTCATGAATTATTCATTCGGGAGGCGTTGGTCAATGGCGATACCCGCATGAACTTTGATTTTCTCAAACAGAATCAAGCGTTGCTCGATTTGGCTGACGAAATGGAACAAAAAACGCGCCGCCGTGACTTGATGGTTGAAGAACAGGCTCTGGTTGATTTTTACGCGCAGAAACTGCCCGTAGAGGTGAACAATGAAGCCGCATTTAAAAAGTGGTGGCAAGGACAACGCGGTGCGCTTTCACTCTTAATGAGCGAAGAGGATGTCTTTGCGCAACAACCCAATGCCGTTGAAAATGCGTTTCCTGATACATGGCAACAAGGCAACATTAGATTACCTCTAAGCTACAATTTTGAGCCTAATTCAGATGACGACGGTGTAACAGCATTGATTCCTCTGCCACTGCTCAATCAAGTCGCGCCGATTGGCTTTGATTGGCAGGTGCCGGGTTTGAGACACGAGCTGATTGTCGCTTTAATCAAAAGCCTTCCCAAAAAGTTACGTAAGAATTTTGTGCCTGCGCCAAATTATGCAGATGCGTGTATTGCTGATATGCAGTCGGTCGATAAGCACAATCGACCAGTGTCTCTGGTCGATGCGATATCGGATAAGTTGAGGCGAATGACCGGTGTAACCGTTGATCGTGAAGACTGGCTAGCGGCCAACTTGGATGCCCATCTTACGATGCACTTTGCGGTGACTAATGAAAAGGGACAGGTTATCCAAAAAGGGGATGATTTGGTCGCACTGCAAGAGCAATTATCTGGGCAAGTAAAACAAACATTCGAGCAAGCGGCGACGCCGGAATTGGAACGAAAAGGTATAGAACTTTGGGATTTTGAACAACTTCCAGATGTGTTTGTTCAGCGCCATGGCGGTTTTGAAATGCAGGCCTATCCTGCACTCGTTAGCAAGGGTAAAGTCGTTGATATTGAATTAGTCGAAGACCCTGAAAAAGCCTCAGCTTTGCATCGAAAAGGGGTTAATGTACTGCTCAAAAATGCGATGCCTTCACCGCTTAGCTACTTGCAAGACAAATTACCCAACAAGGCTAAGTTGGGCTTGTATTTTAATCCGTTTGGTCAGGTGAAAGCGCTAATTGACGATTGTATTTTAGCGGGTATTGATGCGTTGGCAGCAGAATTCAAACAGGAATTTGATTGTGATATTCGCAACAAAGATACGTTCGACGCAGCCGCAGATTATATTCGTGGCCGAATCAACGATAAAGTTTTAGCATTGGCGCAACAAGTTGAAACGGGTTTAACACTTGCCCACCAATGCGCAAAACAAATGAAGGGCAATGTGCCATTGACGATGGTTAGTGCGCTGGGAGACATTAAGGCTCACCTAAATAGTTTGGTGTATCCGGGGTTTGTCAGCGACATTGGCGCCACACGGTTAGCGGATTGGAACCGCTATCTGAAAGGGTTGGCACGGCGACTAGAAAAACTACCTGTCGATCCTGCTAAGGACCGCATGCAGCAAGTCACGATTGAAAAAGTCACGGCCGACTACCAGAAAGCGTGCAAACAATATCAAGCCCATAAAATGCCGCCGGCTTTGGCAGAAATAAAGTGGATGATTGAAGAATTACGAGTGTCGTTATTCGCTCAGCAGTTAGGGACAGCATACCCCATCTCAGCAAAGCGAATTCAGATGGCGCTTGACGAAGTGAAAGCGTGAATGGGGTATCCCTGCAAAGATTATAAAGTGGTTGAAAAACTGAGAGTTTATTTGATTTGCTTGCACTTGCATCAATGCAACGGTTGACTTCTTTACACTATCGCCCTATAACGAATGTAGCGGTCACCGAATCGGCATGTTGATTAGGGATGAGCATGGTGTTTGCCCGATCAACATCAGGAGAAGTAAGAATGCTGGGATATGATGACAAAAGAAACTTCTTTCGCATGATGGTTAACTCACCTTGTCAATTACAAATCAATGACGAGGAATCAAGCCGCACCATCCAAGCGGTGTGCAAAGATATTAGTGCAACGGGTATGTCTTTAGAAGTTGACGAGCCGTCAATTGAAATAGGCACTGAAGTCAGTGTCAATATAGATTCGACCAGTTCACAAATTCCGTCTCTTGCTGCTGTTGCCAAAGTGGTACGTTGTGTCCCTGAATCGGAAAACAGCTGCATTGTTGGTGTAGAAATCTCTGAAATGAAATAAAAAAGTCGCTCAACTGAGCGACTTTCTTTGTTTTGAAGGTGGCTGTTTAGTCAGTCACTTCGCAAACAAGGCCCTTAAGATAGTAGCCCTCAGGGTAATTGCCACTGACTGGATGGTCGGGCGCTTGGGTCAAGCGCTCGATGATTTTAATGTTTCGCCCCGCATCTAGCGCGGCATCGGCGACGATCTTTTGGAAAAGGTCCGCGGGCATTAATCCTGAGCAACTGAACGTTAGCAAAATCCCACCAGATTTGACCGCGTGAATTCCATATAGATTGATGTCTTTGTAGCCTCTTGATGCACGGTTTAAACTGGCTTTGCTATCGACAAATTTGGGTGGGTCGAGGATCACGACATCAAACTGCTTGTTCTGGGCGTGATAATCTCGCAGCGCTTGAAATACATCGGCGTTTTGCATCGTACATTTTGCACTGTCCAGTTGATTGAGCGATAAGTGCTGCTGCGCCAATGCTAGGGCAGGGTCTGACACGTCAACATTGGTAACGTGCTTTGCTCCACCTCGCAATGCATAGCATGCGAAGGTGCCCGTGTAACTGAAACAATTGAGTACGTCGGCGTCTTGCGCATAGCGAGCGGCAGCGGCGCGGTTATCTCGTTGATCTAAATAAAAACCAGTCTTGTGGCCATTTTTAATATCGACATTGATTTTGATACCATTTTCTTCAATCTCAACGATATCAGGGTGTTCGCCATGAACCATGTTTACCACTGGCTCTAAGCCTTCTTTTTTGCGTACATCGACATCACTGCGTTCAAAAATGGCTACGTCTGGCATGACCTTTTTTAGCGCCCAAATGATTTTATCGCGATGCTTATCTGCGCCGGCACTGAGAAGTTGCAACACCGCCACTGTGTTGTAGACATCAATGGTGACGCCAGGGAGACCATCAGATTCGGCCGCGATTAATCGAAAAGCGTTGGTATTGGATTGTGCGGCGATTCGTTTTCTCAATTGATAGGCCGTTTCAATTCGCCGACAAAAAAACGCATTATCGATACTTTCATTTTGATCAAATGTCCACACGCGCACACGGATTTGTGATTCAGGCGAATAAGCGCCTCGTGCCAACCACTGCCCCTTGGCATCGACTATATCGACGGTATCACCTTTGCGTGCTCGTCCTTTCACTGCGGCGATTGCACCAGCAAAAATCCATGGATGACGTCGTTTTAGCGATTTTTCGCGTTCGCGTTCAAGAACAATAGTGGCTGCCATAAAAACCTCAAATATCACATTGGGCGCGAAGTATAGCGCCTCGATGCTACTTTGGCGAATGACATGTGTTGTCCAATTGGTATAGTGATGGGGTATTGCCTACTATTTTGAGAAAAACACGATGCGATTCATAGATTTTGACAGTGGCGGTGACGCGGTTTCACTGCGATTTGAGCACACCGATGCCCCTTCGCCAAAGGACAATGAGGTGCTGATACAGGTGGCGGCATTCGGTGTTAATCGGGCCGATACGCTACAGCGTCAAGGTAAGTATCCAGCTCCGCCTGGTGAAAGTGACATCTTAGGGCTTGAAGTCTCTGGTACTGTGATGAGGTGTGGCTCAAAGGTTGAGCGGTGGCAGGAGGGAGACAAAGTCTTTGGCTTGGTCCCCGGTGGTGGCTACGCTGAGCAAGTTTGTGTAGATCAGCGCCATCTGATGGCCGTGCCCAACGGGATGCAGCTTCACCATGCCGCCGGTCTTGCCGAAGTCTATTTAACGGCCTTTCAAAGTTTGTGTTGGTTGGGACATGTCGCACCTGGACACCGAGTACTGATTCACGCTGGTGCGAGCGGCGTGGGGTTGGCCAGTATCCAGCTTGCGCGGGCAATGGGCGCAGAGGTGGCCGTAACCGCATCAAGTGCTGAAAAATTGGCGTTGTGCGAGCATGTTGGTGCCAGTTTGCTAATCAATTACAAAGAGCAATGTTTTAAAGAGATCGTCAAAACACAATGGGGCGCGTCGGTAAATATGGTACTTGATTTTGTCGGCGCAGATTATTTGAATCGAAATTTGTCATTACTCGCACTGGATGGAAGCGTCGTTTATTTGGCCATGCTAGGGGGTCGATATGCAGATAAATTAGATATGGCCATGTTACTTGCCAAACGTGCGTCTATCATAGGCAGTACCTTGCGAAACCGGCACGATGATTACAAAGCCAAACTGATAGCCGAATTCAGCCAAGATTGGCTACCTAAATTCAGTCACGGTGAACTTAGCGTTAATATTGATACCGTGCTGTCAATTGATGATATTCATGTTGCTCATGAACGGGTAGAGCGTAATGACACCCAGGGCAAAATCATCGTAACCTGGTCATGAGTAGTAATAGGGACATGAAAAAATGGTCGAGACGGCAGTCTCACCATTGTTTACGCTTTTGGCAAATAGTCAAAAGGAAAGACAATGCAAATAAGTGAAGTAAAATCCTATATTGAGCAACAACAAACGTTGCCTATCTCCGCCGCCGATATTGCACAACAGTGTTCGATGTCATCGTCTACCTTGCATCGCCAATTCCATCGTTATTATGGGATGAGTATGGCGAAAATGCAGCGCGAATTGCGTTTAAACCGAGCCGCGATGATGTTGGCGTACCGAAACGAAATGACTGTACTGGACATTGCACTGACGGTAGGTTTCGACTCTCATGACGGTTTTGGCCGAGCATTTCAGCGCTATACTGGAGTGACGCCCAGCCAATTTAGAATGTCACCGCGATTTGCAGACAACGCTGATGTACCTTATGTCGACGAGGCGACTACGCCGCCACAATGGCTGACTGAGTTGGACGTCGAATTGGAATGGTTAGATACGATTAATGTTGCACTTCTGGAGCATAAAGGCCCTCCACAACGCTTACCACAATCACTTGGGAAATTTATCAGTTGGCGTAAAAGTGTGGGAATGGGGCCCAATCGAAGTCGCACGTTCAATATCTTATTCGACGATCCCAACACCACGGACCCAGAACAATGGCGTTTCGGTCTAGCGGCAGAGATGAGTAAGTCGGTCACCTTAGATGACGGAATGCAAGAGGCTTCAGTTGCCAATGGCGAATACTTACGCGTGCGTTGGCAAGGTATCGAAAGTTCAATCGGTGCGATAGTGGCGTATCTTATTAATGATTATGCGGTTGACCAAGGCTATACCATAGCCTCAGCCCCACCATTACTTGAGCGTATTCGATTTTATCCAGACGTGCCTGCACACGAAGCGATAACCGATATACGAATCCCAGTGTTAGTTAACTAACGTATCCTTTGTCCAATTGTGTTGGCTTGGCTTCTGCGGCTTCTCTGGCCAAGTCATCACATCGTTCGTTTTCGGGGTGGCCTGAATGACCTTTTACCCAGTGCCAGTCAATCTCGTGTTGGCTTACCGCTTTATCAAAGGCTTGCCATAAATCGGCATTTTTAACCGGTTTTTTGTCTGCTGTGCGCCAGCCATTTTTACGCCAGTTTTTAATCCATTGATTAATACCGTTTTTGACGTACTGGCTGTCGGTAGTCAAATCGACCAGACAAGGTTGTTTCAATTCTTTTAATGCCGCAATTGGCGCCATCAACTCCATGCGATTATTGGTCGTCATCGCGTAACCGTCGCTCAATTCTTTTCGGTGTTGCCCGTAGATCAGAATAGCGCCATATCCTCCAGGCCCAGGGTTGCCTAAGCAGGAACCGTCTGTATAAATTTGGACTCGCTTTTTGGTTGTCAAAGTACTTCCCATCGAAATTAAAAAGAATGGTCGGCGCCAATGGTACTAAATCCTCTTGGTATGCACATCTTTTTACATAATAAAACTACGTCCATCCGTGTCCTCGTGATATAAAATTTGCAACTTACCTTGCAAAAGAGAGCACCATGAAACGATTCAGTAAACCGCTATTCGTCTTGTTGATCACTACAATGGCACTATCTGGATGTATCGTCATCCACACAGATAGACACCAAAACCGTGACAGCGGGGTAGATTTAACCGAGGGTATTGAGCGTATTGAGGTGGGTTATACCTGTGTTTGGTATAATGACATCGATGACAATGGCAGTTGTCAATTAAGCGGAGCAGACCAAGTTGGCGCTACGTGCTCATGTCTTGCGCCACAGGGGACGCGGCATGGCACTGTGAGGTGATGTTTGCAGAAATATTCACGTCTCTCTGTGATTTACAGGACGTGATGCAGTAAGATAAACAACATTGTTGTTTAGTAAAAAGGTATGCGTCCCCTATGGCAGGTCGTCAAATCGTTCTCGATACCGAAACCACAGGTATTGAGCCCAAAGAGGGTCACAGAATTATTGAAATTGGTTGTGTTGAAGTCATAAATCGAAAATTGACCGGCAACCATTTCCACGTCTATATCAACCCAGAGCGTATTGTCGAGCAAGAAGCGATCGAAGTGCACGGCATTACCAATGAGTTTCTTGCCGATAAGCCCAAGTTTAGGGATGTAGCGAAAGACTTTATTGACTTCATTCGAGGCGCGCAGCTGGTCATACACAACGCCCCGTTTGACGTAGGCTTTATGGATCACGAGTTTAACTTGGAACCAACCACTCGGGGCACAGTGACTGACCAAATGTGTGGTGTGTTAGATACGTTAGTATTAGCCAGACAAATGCACCCTGGTCAGAAAAACAACCTAGATGCCTTGTGTCGCCGATATGGTATTGATAACAGCCATCGTGAGTTACACGGGGCATTGCTTGATGCGG
The DNA here is from genome assembly GCA_963922845.1 of uncultured Alteromonas sp. Taxonomy (GTDB): domain Bacteria; phylum Pseudomonadota; class Gammaproteobacteria; order Enterobacterales; family Alteromonadaceae; genus Alteromonas. The sequence continues at coordinate 3,882 of CAWUJV010000015.1, read as the reverse complement.
AAATCCTAGCTGACGTCTATTTAATGATGACGGGGGGGCAAACAAGTTTGAACCTCGCGGGTAAATCCTCTTCGGAACAAGCTGGTGGTGCGGAAGCGATTCGCCGAATCCAACGAAATGGAAATAAATTAAAGGTCGTTAAAGCCTCTGCCGATGAATTAGAACAACACGAAGCGCGTCTTGATATTGTTGAGAAGGCGGGTGGCAAATGTATGTGGCGTCAATAATCTCAAAGGTTGGATGATAAAGGTCGATGGTGAAATTCCTCAGTAAAGTCGCGTTTGTTTTATGCTATTTGCAATTGGGACAGCTTGCATTGGCAATGCAAGATACCCAAAGCATGGAAGCGAAAGAAACGATGCCTGAAGATTCGCCCATCGAGCGCCTCGGCACGGATTATCACAATGGTATCAAGCTTTTACAGAACCGATTTCGAATAGATTACAATGTTACCGAGGTGACGATGGTGTTTTTCCGAGAATTCGGTTCTGCGCCAGTCGTACTCGTTAGACCTGATGGTTCGAAAATCTTCCAAAGCCAAGTCGAAGGGAAAGATATCTTCTGGTACGACGCCGATACTTACGACATGATCAGTATTAAGAATCCGGTACCTGGACCTTGGCAAGCGGTAGGACGAATTCTTGAAGGCAGTCGTGTGATGGTGTTGTCCGATATTAAATTGCACGCCGACCCGTTACCGCCCATTATTTTTTCTGGTGAAATTCTCAAACAAACCGCCTATTTAACCAACGGTGATGAACCGATTGATTACAGCGAGTTTCGCGACGTTGTGAATTTGTCGATTGAGTTAGGCAGTACCAATAACCCAAACTACGACAACTTTGGCGCCGATAATCAAGTTATCGCCACGTTCGAAGACAATGGTCGGGGAATGGATGAGCGCCCCCTTGATGGTATTTTTACAGGGCAATTTAACCTCACCGTACCGCCAGGAGAATGGCAGCCCGTGTTTCGTGTCATCACGCCAATGTTCACACGCGAACAAATTGACCCCGCATTGCGATTGTATCCCAACCCCATCGAAATCAGTGCTGAGCTAGATGGCGGCGGCGAGGGGTATCACAAAGTGCTTATTGACGCGAATCGCGATTTAGTTGACATCCGCTCGTTGCTCCTCGATGGCAAAATTCGCTTCCCCAATGGCGATATTCAAAACTTCTCATTGACTGAGCCCAGTGATGACATACGCGAACACTTAGTCATAAATTTTGAAGATGGTATATTTCGCGTCAAGTTGACCGCCTACGGTAAAACCATCAATGGTCGAGACTTCATTCTTGATGTTCCTGAGTATCAATTCCTTGCCGAATCAAGCGAGCCAGAGCCAGAAATAGATGCGGCCATGGCTGATATGGACGGCGGCAATGACGTGATGGACGCCAATACAATGGATGGACAATCAGACACAATGGATGGTGACATGATGGCGCCGCCAGAAGACGACGGTTTATCTGATGAACAGTTGATTATGATTGCAGTGATCGCCAACGGTAGCATTATTGTAGTCGGCGGAATTGTTGTTGGATTGGTATTATGGAAACGCAAGCGCGCAGCTAATCCAAAGGCGGAAACTGAACCACAAGCTGAGGTAAACACACCATCAGAAGAGAAAGTCGGCTTAAAAGATAAATTGCTAGGCTTGTTTAAGAAAAAGCCTAAAGAGGTAGAAGCCTAAGCACACACACGCTGTTTCGTTGGCTCATTATGCCTTAGTTGACTGAGTCTAAACTTCATCTTTCAGGTTTGATTCTCCGAACTAAATCTAACCTGACAGCGCTATACATGCCATTTGCAGTTTGAAGCGAATACTCGGTCGAGGGTTTGCTTTGGGCGTATAGCGCCGTTCACCCATTAAATATTTAATTACATCGTTGAACGAAAAATGGAAGCAGGTTCTCTATGAATTGGCTAGGAGTTTAGGTGTCAAAGCGGCCAATAGTACTGATACACCATCAAAATAATCGACTCAAAGGGCTTACCACTCCGCTTGCGCCTTGCTGAAGCACATGAGTGTATATTTGAGTAGTTTTTACATCGGAATGCCCCAATTGTGCCTGAACCGTTCGGATATCCGCGCCGGACTGTAATAAATGGGTTGCCGCTTACGTCGAGCAAAATTTAAACGAAAAGACAGTTCATTCTTGATAACGTGTTTGTAAAGAAACGAAATCGAGTTTAATGCAGAAGCTTGTGTGCGCGGCGATACATGACATCCAAAGCCAAATGTTCGAGATATTGTTCTACTTCGGTATCACCCATTGATGAAGGATGGCGTTTACTATGATAGTGAATAAATGCTGAAATCCACTTTAAATAGTAGAGAAAGTTCTTGGGGAATAATGCTGTAGCAGCATTTAGTCACTTATGTGATTTAATAGAGGAGATCTTGTTTTCATGATTTTGTATCAAATCTGTACATCTACAGTTGTAGTAATCTTTCCCCTGTATTCAAGAAAACGACCCGATTGCTCGTTTGGGTCCCCGAATTAAATGGCTTTACTTTCTTTCAACCACTGGTTGTCTGGACTTTCATAAATTTGGTGATCATGGCAGGATGAATAAAATAGAGCGGGAGCTCGGTAGAAAAACGCGTAAGTAGCGCCATTTTAAATTGTTATGCAATCAATAAGAAGGAGCATTGATGGCAATCATTGATCTATTTTCGAAAAGACAAAAAGCTTTAAGAGGCGATGTCCCTGATGTTTATGTCTACGATAACTTGCCAAATGCTTTGAGAGTGCAGATCGTTCATGTTTGGACAGACGCACTTGGAAGTGATGAAAACTATTATGACCAATATGGTTGTGGACCGAATGTTCAGGCTGCTTATAAATTTATCGTAGATACTCTGTGCAGAGAATATGGAATGTTTCAACTCCCTACGGCAGAAAAGCATCGAGGGAGAATGTATATAACTGAGCTGGCAAACTACCTATTGCAAGTTGACGATATTGAAAAGCAGCTAGATATAGTCGAGTTGAGTTTTCGGTACATCGATCGTTTTACACGAGAATTCGACTACCTTAGAAAACGTAACGCTTCCGAAAGTGTGGATGCAGCCATAAATGAATTGAACGCGAGATTCAAGGAGCATGGTATAGGTTTCCAGTTTGTTGAAGGCGAAATCGTTCGAGTAGATTCAGAGCTTCTTCACTCTGAAGCAGTTAAGCCAGCATTGCGATTACTTAATGAGAAGAACTATCAAGGAGCCCAACAAGAATTCCTAAGTGCTTACGAGCATTACCGCCATGGTAAAAACAAAGAAGCTCTTAATGATTGTTTGAAGTCCTTTGAAAGTACCATGAAGGCTATTTGTGATAAACGAAATTGGTCGTATCAACCAAACGCCACATCAAAAGCGTTAATTCAAATCTGTTTTGATAATGATCTTGTTCCATCATTCTGGCAGCAGCAGTTGAGTTCGCTGCGAAGCATGCTGGAGAGTAGTATTCCAACTGGCCGAAATAAGCTAAGTGGCCACGGCCAAGGAACAAGCCCAACGACTGTGCCAGATTATCTTGTTGGTTATATGCTACATATGACGGCTTCCACATTGGTATTTTTAACTACTGCGGAAAAGAACCCTGCATAACAAGGCGCAGCTACGAAAAATTTACTCGCTGGCGCTCCTATATTTTCGCAGAGCGCGGCGTTATACCCTATGGAGGAAATGTGGTAAATAAATCATCGGATGATAATACAAGTAAGCCTTGTATCACCAACGGAGTTCCTAAATATGCACAAGGAAGCTTTGATAAACAATTGAACTACAATCTCTGGTCAACGTCTAGAACGAGATACATTGCCGCAAGGCGGTTACGCTCTAAAGATTTACGTTCATCAAAAGCTATTTCATTTCTG
>CAWUJV010000014.1:0-68685 GCA_963922845.1 uncultured Alteromonas sp. | reverse complement strand
AACTTGCTAAGAGCCGTATCCAAATCATGATCGACAAGGGTATGGACAACGAAGCAAACATGCTTCAAGGCCTAATCGCTCTTGCTGATGAGCGTATTGCAGGCATCAAGTCTGGTGAGACACCAGCGCTTGCACCAGACAACAATGCTAACTACTACGCAGAATTGGTTGTTGATCTAGACCAAATTGAAGAACCAATGATTGCCGACCCAGACGTAAACAACGAAGATGTATCTAAGCGATACACTCACGATGTTATTCGTCCGGTATCATACTACGACGGTAAGCCAGTTGATTTGGGCTTCGTTGGCTCGTGTATGGTTCACAAAGGTGACATGCAAATCATCGCACAAATGCTTCGCAACCTTGAAAAGCTCAACGGCAGCGTTGAATTTAAAGCACCATTGGTTGTTGCGCCGCCGACATACAACATCGTTGACGAGCTCAAAGCAGAGGGTGATTGGGAAGTGTTGGCTAAATACGCTGGCTTCCAGTTTGATGACGACAAGCCAAAAGAAGCTGCTCGTACTAAGTACGACAACATCCTTTATCTAGAGCGTCCAGGGTGTAACCTATGTATGGGTAACCAAGAGAAAGCTGAGCCTGGCGATACTGTTATCGCGACATCAACTCGTTTGTTCCAAGGCCGTGTTGTTGCTGACTCTGAAGAGAAAAAAGGTGAATCACTACTTGGTTCAACGCCGCTAGTGGTACTTTCAACGGTATTGGGTCGCTTCCCAACTGTTGAAGAATACAAAGCAGCAGTTGAAGGCATTGACCTAACTAAGTTTGCTCCACCTTCCGAAGATTTGGCTGTTAAGCCAAAATTCGAGGCAGACGTAGCCGTTAAGCGCGTATAATTATTCGTAAAGAATAAACGAAAAGCCTCAACTTCGGTTGGGGCTTTTTTGTTATGGGTCATCTATGAAGAAGCCAGCGGTCGTCGCTGGCTTTTTTAATTCTGACGGTGCTTGTCACACCATCAGGCTCACCGCGTCAATAAGTGGCGGATTCTCATGGTCGATAACATCAATCATCGATTGGTGTAATCGCCTTTTGTGTTCAGCAAAAATCCCGCGTTTTTTGTCAAAGTTCTCAGCATAGCTAATTGCCGTGGCAAGAAGCGCTTCACTTCCCTCAACGGCGGCTTCAACGACATGATCTCTCTCAAGTTCTTTGCCGGCGACGCGACGTCCACTGAGTTTCATTTCATTAAAGCGAAAATACGGTATCGCTTTTTTGATGAATGCAATCTGCCCAGGCAAGAAAGGGATCGACAAATCGACTTCAGGGAAACAGAAAAAACCTTTGTCTGATCGCATAAATCTGAAATCACAAGCGCAAGACATGATGGCGCCATTGCCAAAAGCATGACCACTGATAGCCGCAATGACTGGCATGGGATACAACAACAAAGACTTGAACACGGCATCCATGTCATACATAAAGGCTTTCACATCTTCGAACTGTTGTTGCTGCATGGCTGGCATCAGCCATTGGGTATCAATACCTAAACTCCAGCACTTTTCGTCGTCAGACGCGATCACCAAGGCCTTGAATGTCTCATCAGCTTTAATTGCTTCCAACCTTTCCAACATTTCCTTTGCAAATGCAGGGTTGTGACGATTCTCTCCGTTAACCATGGTAAGAATTGCTACATTGCCTTGTCTCGTTAAGCGTGTTACCGCCATACTTATTACTCCTGAATTTGATTACATATTCGATTGAAAGAAAGCATTAATATCATGCGACACGTCAACGTCATCCGCGAACCATGGATGGAGCTTCATCATTATCGAGATATGGCCGACTTCCTCACCATATAGAATTTTCTGCACGACTTGCTGACGTGCGCTGAGATCCTCAAACAAGGTATCTTGATTAAACTGGCCTACTGCGGTATCGCCTCTGGCGTGAATTAGCACAATCGGGGGTTCATCACCGCTGACATGAGATGAAGCTTTCATCCTTTCAAAATTATCACTGCCAAAGGTCTCGATATATTGATGCCATTTCGGCGTGAAATTATAAGGGCCCGCAATACCGGCAAACGCCTTGATATCTTTCGGTGTCAAACCCACTTGCGCTAGATAGGTCGCATCTGTAGCCAGCAGGGCCCCTGTATGCGCGCCTGCAGAATGGCCAGAGAGAAAAATGCGATTGGCATCACCACCGAATTGAGAAATGTTGGATTTTGTCCATGCGAGCGCTTTGGCCCCATCTTCGATAAAGGTGGGAAAGCGCCCATCAGGGTACTTTACATAGTCGGGCACCACAACGACATAACCCAAGCGAACAAACGCATCAGCAGCAAAGTAATAAAGGTCTTTGTTACCCCAATACCATGCGCCGCCATGAATAAAGACAACCACGGGGGCCTTCGCTTCTTTAGATGCTGCGGGATACACGTCGAGTTGTTGCCAAGAGTCGTTGCCGTACCGAATATTTTTTGTCACGTCGACGGCATCCGTCAGTTTTAGCGTCGCATTGAGTAACGTCATGCCTACGACACGTACATCTAACAACCACACCGATACGGCGACAATAACGCCTAAAACCGCTATACCTAACGCTTTTTTCATTGACCATTTCACGCAGCCATTTAACCTTAGTTGTAGTCTGAAGCTAAATGACCAAAAGAGTCACATTTTTTTCGCGAATACGTATTAATAAATCATGGCGCTAGTGTTCGTTACTTAACCGGTAAATGGTCACTTGGTCAAACTCACTGCTTACGCCGGTATTGTTTTGAGAATAGGCTCCGGCTTTAAAATACATCCATTCATCAGGTGTATCATAACCACTGTTTAAACTTTCCATATCGATAGTTTGATGGCCAATGATAGGTCCTTCACTCGAGCCTTTGCGAAGTATGACGTCGATAAAGGCACCGTGCTGAATAATGTCGTAAGTGAAGATCTCATTCAATGCAACGCCTTCTATCGGCAAGTCAGTCAGTACTGGCTGGCTGCTGACGATATCGCCTTGTGCACTCGTTATTAATTGATACACGTCCTCACCACCGCGGCGTTCATGGGCGTAATAGAAATAGCCTACATCATGATCTGGAAATTTGCGGTAGTACAAGCGTATTGGTTCATCATCTTGGGCATGGATTTGACCAATGATGATACGTCCAACTTGAAAATCTTCACCAGTTTCAGTAACGCGATTCACCGCCATTGTTGTCGACAAATGGCCGCCTCTACCTCCGGTTGCAATTTGAATGTCCGGCTGATACCCCAACAACCAATTGTTTACGCTTATCCCACGGGTACTAATGCTGGTATTACCGCGTCGTAACATTTCTCTCAGTTCAGACCGCGTATAGCTGGTATTCGCAGAGGTTTTAGCGCCTTCGATGGTCGATTTTAACACCATACCGCCGTCTGCACCTGTGTAGAAAAAGTCGTCTTGAAACCCTGCGCGCAGCGCTGTTTCTGATGTGCGGTCGGCCCGTTCGTTGTTGTCTAAATCGGCTGGTGTATCCAAAGCCCAAGTCAATAGATCAAACTGTTCACCTGGCGCTTTCTGCGGATCCAGCCCAAATGACGCGACCGATACATCGCTGCTAACCAAGTTAGGCGAATTATCTAGCGCGCAACCTTGAATCAATACTTCACTAATGGCGCCATTGTTAGCGCCACTTAAATTTGTCGCGATCCGCAGCGCCGTTGCCACTGTGCCACCCAATTCATAGTGTTCAAACTGGGATGTTCGTCCAGAGGTTAACCTTGGCTCTCCAACAATAGTAAATGAGTCATCGTCTAGCGACGTGGCTAGCGAAAACTGGTGTTGCAACGTGGCACCATCGACCCAAGCAATACGAATACTGTTTATTTGATACGACTTTCCAAGCCGCAGCGTCAAACTTGCTTGTGGTGATGCTGACTCCCATCGTGACTCACTACTAATAACGTTATCATATGCTAGAACAGCTGCACTGCCAGGCACGTCACCGCCACTGGATAGTAGTTCAATAGGTGCAATAACATAATGAGCATCGCATTCCATCGGTTCAGGCGTTGGTGTCGGGGTAGGCTGCGGCGTAACAGGTAACTGCACCGATTCATTCCCGCCACCACCACAACCGACAATAACAACGAGTGGGAAAAAAAAGGCTTGCCGTAGCAAGCCCTTTAGCTTCATATTCATGATTTACTCACCTGATCCGGGGCCAACATCAGCTTCGGTCAATAAAATCAGTTGAGATGTATCTGCACCTTTACCCGCGTCTGCGTTTTGTCCCATCCACAGACCATTGGTATCAGCGACGATATCCGCTCCCGCTTCTGCGCCGACGACATTATCCGCTGCCCCAGTATATAACTCGAAGAAAGCGCCACCTGAATTGGTCAACACCGCAGAGTAGATGTGATTACCATCGAAATCAGAGCTTGGATCGATTGCACAATCGTCTTGGATTGCTTCTCTACCTGCACCATTGCTCTCGTTACCAGTAAGTGCGCCCGTTTCGCCGTTAGCCACAAGGTTATTATCGAAGTCGACGAGAAACGCGACTGGGTTATCTGCGTCTTGACATTCTTTTGAAGCAAACTCAATCGCCTCTCGGCTGTTCAAAATCGTATTATTTGCAACGGTCACCACTGCTGGAGTACCAGAACTATTACCCGAATTATCCAACACATCGCTATTTGCATAAAGTCCACCGCGATCGCCAGAAGTCGTGCGTAAACCTGCAATGTAATTGTTGGTTATAGTGTGTCCATAAGGACCATAACTGACACCGCCATCATCAGGGTTATCTCCAATCGTATTGATGAAGATATTGTTGGTCACGGTGTTATTATTGCCATCTTCTAGCGCAATCATACCTGAGCCATCCAAGAAGGTGTTGTTGCGAATAGTATTTTCGCCAGACTGCACCCGCATGTAGCGACGGTCGAGATTCACGTTAGTAAAGAGGTTAAACTCGATTGTGTTCAATCCGTCTTCTTGGGAAGATGAACCGGTCGAACGGCCGACTTGTATCATGTAGGCGCTGCTATTACGGCTATCATTTTCGCTCCCAGGCCCAAAGTCTTTGAATAGGTTATAGCTAATAGTGTGACCTTCTTGGTCATCTGCCGTGCTATTGTTGTAGATGGTAATCACACCACCTTTAGTCACCACTTTTTGACCCGTTGCATCAGTAAATGCATTTCGCGTTATCGTATTGTTGAGCCCTTTCACACCGATCCAAGAAAAATCGTCTAAGCCATGGCTTGCCGCTTCATTTGTAATAGTATTCTCTGAGAAAGTGATATTATCGCCAGAAAGATAGATTGCGCTTGGACCATTTCCGGCACAGGCAGAGTCGGTTAACAGGTTGATATCTTCAAACGCAAAACCACTGATTGTTGAGCCACTACCAGATACTTGAATACAAAGGTTGCCAGAAAAAACAACGTCGGCGTCGTTAACTTTGACCAAACGAACATTGTCCGCTGCGATATTAATTTCGTTGGTTGCCACATCAGAACTGTCATAGTCACCCGCATTTAGGCCGACAACAGCACCAGCCTCTAAGCTCGCCGACGCGGTCGCGAGTTCAGCTAAGCTATTTACAACAGCAGAATGCACTACCCCTGAGGCTTCTGCGGATACCGACTCTTCGTATCCATTATCATCGGTGTAGTCTGTCGATACTGCCAAGGTTAAACCGACATGTGAGGCGTCCAAGGTAAAACTTGCAGTACTTTGTCCATCAATGACACTACCGTCTGCGGTCCACACAAACACGGCGTTTGACGTTCCATTGGGGTCAACCAAATTGGCCGTAATGACATCACCCACAACCAGTGTATCTGAATTGTCTATGGTCAAGGTTGCGACCGTATTGACAGCGTCGCTTTGCACGGCAGCCGTCGCGTCCGAGACTAAAGATTCTGCAAATCCTTCATCGTCCGTGTAACTCGCGCTTACCGATATAGCTTGACCCAGATTCGCATTAGTCAGCGCATAGGTGCTTGAAGTTGCACCATCAATGGCCACACCATCTGCCATCCATTGGTAAGTCACGGCCCCCATTACGCCATTGTCATCGACAATAACCGATTCTAGAGTTTCATTCACCGTTGCAGCACCCGCAATGGTTAAGGTACCGGGAAAATTAATCGGCAGTGCTTCAACAACATCGGTTAGATCTGAGGTATGAGACTCCTGAAAGCCGCGACTATCGGTATATACCACTGAAACGTAAACACGTTCATTAGCTTCATTGACCGTAAGCGTATAGGTTGACGATGTCGCGCCGTCAATTGCTGCGCCATCAACGACCCACTGATATCGCAGGGTGCTTTGCTCAACACCATCGGGATCAGACACCGTAGCGGTTAACGTTTCGCCTTCTTTCGCCGTACCAGTTACGGAAACAGAGCCGAGTTGATTGGCCGCCTCGTCGCTACCACATCCCGTCATTGCCAAACAGATGGCACCTAACGATAAATAATGGAATTGTTTCATAGGGTTACCTTTATTGTTGTTTATCTTTTTAGTGCCGCCAACCAAAACATTACCAAACTGACGGCAACACATTACCAATAATTTACCAAACTCAATATATTGGTAATGTAAACACAAAGAAGATTGACTTACCAGAAATAAAACAAAAAATTAACAATCACATCTAAAAGACAGCTTTTTTAATGTGGGCTGTAGCCTTTGTGAGTATTGTTTAAGTGATAAAACGTCGCTTGCACATAGTCATTCTCATCGCCCGTATTGTTTTGGTTGTAAACGCCTGCTTTAAAATACATATACTGATTAGACAGGTGGTAGCCGCTTTCACTCATGTCAACTTGCTTGGTAATATTTGGCTTACCTGTTCGAATCAGCGTTACGTAAAGCTGGTCTTTTTCAACGGTGATCTTGTAACTAAACTTCTCGCCAAGTGCGATACCATCCTCGGGGTTGGGCAGTGTGTGAGAGCGTGTACCCACTAAATACGTCCATTGGTCGTCTCCGCCATTGATTTCATGGGCAAAGTACAATGAGCCTTTGTCATTCTCAGGCAACTTGCGATAGTAGAGGCGGATCGGTTCATCTTTAATAGCGTGAATTTGCCCAACAATGACCCGACCCACTTTTTTCATATCGCCTGTCGTTGATACTCTGTCGACCGATAGTGTTGCTTCGAGAGAACCATCGACGCCACCCGCGCGTTTTTGTCCTGAGTAATGCATTGAACCAAACACCCAGTTGTTTTTATTGACCCCTTGAGGGCGAACACGTGTGTTTCCTCGCCGCAGCATTTCTCGAAGTTCAGTTCGAACGTATTTAGTATTTTTTGACGTTTTGGCGCCGTAGTTCGGGCTAATGAACACCATTCCACCAGCTTGATTAGTGTAAAAAAGTGGTTCGATTTGAAACCCTTTATCTAAAAAGGCTTCAGGTATGGTATCGGCTTTTCCATCGTCATTAGTATCGACAGGAAGGGTTAAGTGCCAATCGAGCAAATCGAAATTTTTACCCGGAGGTAACGCCGGGTTTAGGTTAGTTACATCCCCCAACAATACCCCTTGCTCGAGTGAAGCGTGAGGATTAGCAGCGGCGCAACAGTGCAGCAGCGCAGCACCAATAAAAATAGTATTAAACAAGTGCATATAGACTCCAGGTGAGATGACTTATGAATGGGGGTGGCCAGTGGTCGCAAGATGAGGGATGGAAAAGCGCCCGCGATCTTCCTGCGCTTTTCGTTTAACTTCGTCAAGCGCAAGCCGCTCACTGATATCGAACAACGCCGATATCAGACGCTCGAAGTGATTGTGCATAGCGAGTCTCGCGTGTGCATCGTTACCTTTAACGAGCGCTTCGTAAATAGCGTTGTGCTCATCGATACGATGTACCGACCCTGTGCAGCAAACCGACTGATAAGCTTCGACAATATGAGGTTGTCTATCTCTTATATCCCACAGATAGGATACGGTTCTGACAATCGCTTCATTACGCGTCGCCTTAGCTATCGTCAGATGAAACTGCCGGTCCGCACTCGATGCGTCACTTTCATTTTCCATGGCTTTAAGGGTGTCAGCTAAAACGACCAATTCCTCCTCGGTGATTGATTTGGCAGCCAATGCCGCAGCCTCTCCTTCGACAAGTGCTCTGGCTTGCGTCAACTCAAATGCACTAACCTGTTGGCTAACCAAACTCGACGTGGGATTTTCACAGACATACACGCCCGCATTACTTTTGACCTCTACCCGGCCTCTGACCTCAAGTGCAATAATTGCCTCTCTTATCGTCGGCCGACTGACGCCAAATCGAGCAGCCAAGTCGCGTTCAGCGGGTAATCGCGTTCCTTTGGTGTACCGTTCAGACTCAATGAATGTCTCTATTTGTTCGACTACGGTCCAAAAAGATCGTTTGCGCGTCATAACCTTTACCACTTGTTGCCAATGTTGCAGCAAGCATAATATTGGTATTACATCTTTTCAACATTGGTAATTAAATGTAAATTAATTGGTTAATAAAATGTTGACAGATGACAAAGCAATTGGTTATATAGTTACGCATACTAAATAAAAACTGCCCTACGGACACGACAATGACAATACAGCCTAGACACAACAAAATACTGCAAGCGATGCGGCAATCGGCATGGCGCCCTATGATGTTGGGCGCACTTTGTGGCACGACAGCCTTGATGTCACAAACAGCCATTGCACAAGAAGAGACACCTCAGGCACAAGAGGACATCGCTGAGGTAATCGAAGTAAAAGGTATTCGCCAAACCATTCAAGATTCAATCTCAATTAAAAGAGAATCCACGTCGATCGTTGATGGCCTATCGGCTACAGATATCGGCGACATTCCTGCATTGTCAATTGGTGAAGCACTAGAGACCTTAACTGGCGCATCTTCTCATCGCGAACAAGGTGGTGCGACTGAGATTTCGATTCGAGGATTAGGTCCGTTCTTGGGCAGTACCGTTTTTAATGGGAGAGAGGCCGCAAACGGCAGTGGTGACCGTTCTGTCAATTTCTCCCAATTTCCTTCTGAGCTGTTCAACAAAATAGCGATTTATAAAACCCAAGAAGCGAGCTTGATTGAAGGTGGCGTGTCGGGACAAATTCACTTGGAAACCGTCAAGCCACTGGATTTTGGAAAACGTCGATTCCAGGTTGAATACAAAGGTAACTGGAATCCAGACAACAGCAATTTGGAAGATCCAGAAAGAGATTTAGGCTCGCGTTTAACCGCCAGCTTTATAGATCAATTCAACTCCGACACACTGGGCGAAATTGGTTTATCTGTCGGTGTTCAAAAGAATCTCGCGACCAATCCCGAGCAAGAAGCTCGCTCGACGAGTGGTTGGCGCGATTGTCGCAATGACCCCAGCGTATCGGCGGGCGTTTATGCCAGCGGCAACTGTGATTCTGGTGATGGTGACTTAACACTCGAAGTCGATCCTGATACTGGCGTAGCACCCGATGCCAATGCGCCTTATGTTTTTGCGCCTAGCTCGCGCTCATATCGTCAAAATATTACGGATGACGATCGCGAATCGGTTTTTGCTGCTATTCAGTGGCGCCCTACCAGCAGGATGGAAATCAACATCGACGGAGAATACTCTGACCGTGTATTCACTGAGATTCGAAATGACCTCGTATTTGCTGAGAATCGTCGAATTGACTCGCCCAATGTCTCGCCAGAAGACCGCCTACCCGGCAGCTTGATCGTCAGTAGTACCGGCGCGGTTCAATCTTTCACTAATGAGCAAAGAATTGAAACCAATAGTCAGTTTCAAGAGCGTCTAGAAGAATATAAAGGCGGCGGTATTTCATTTGCTTACGATGTAAGTGAAGATCTCAAAATTAGCGCGGATCTGTCAGTATCTAAAACAGAGCGTCGTGAAAATATCATTCAAACTCGCCTCCAATCTGAACCCGTTGATATCTATGGTAATGCGGTACCAGGTGCAGAAAATAATGGCCGAGTAGAAACGCGAACCGACATCATGCAAAACGGTTCGCTCGTACCTGTGATGACAGTGCAAAATTTTGATGTAAACAATCACGACTTGTTTGCCGATGCGGCTCGAACTCGTGTCGACCTCAACCAGTTTAGAAACAACAAAATCACCGCATTTCGTACGGATGCTGAGTACATTCCGGATATCGAAGAAATTACTATGATCAAAACCGGTGTGCGTTTCTCAAGACTCGAATTTGATAGCGTTCCGCGTGTGAGAGATGAGTTTACTTTCGACGACAGTGCGATTGCTGCAGTAAGTGAAGCGTGTCGTAACAACGTGTTCCCTGAATCAGGGTTTCTTTCGGGCGTAACCGGTGGCGCTCCACTTATTACAAACGTCGATGCTAATGGTAATGTCATCCCCGCAGGAACGGGAAACAGCTGGGCGACATTCGATCCTATCTGTTTAGCAGAGGCATTTACTGGTTCGGCCATCAGCATTCCAGAGCCTGCTGAAACCATATCAAACATTGATGTGGAAGAAGAAACTGTCGCCGCTTATGTTCAAGTCGACTACGACACTATGCTTGGAGACTACCCTGTAAGAGGTAACTTTGGCGTGCGGTATGTGCGTACTGACGTAACATCCAAGTCACTTCGTGGCGAGCTGACGGCTGTGTTCGACCCAGATGGCAGCTTGTCGAATATTGTTGAACAAGGTGAATTGCAACCCGTTGAAGGCGGTAGCGATTACGATGAGTGGTTACCAAGTTTTAACCTTGTGGTTGACTTGACGGATGACGTCTTATTGAGAGGAGCACTGTATCGTGCGCTTTCACGTCCTGACCCATCTGATCTTGGTTATGGTCGCTCTTTTGCTGGCCTAAGTGGCACCAATACCAGTGAAACCCTTGATGACGCTATTGGTTTGGCTGTCGCAAATGGTAACCCTTTCCTACAACCCATGACATCGTGGAATGCGGATATTGCGGTTGAATGGTACCCGAATGAAGACACAATTTTAGCACTTGGTGCTTATTACAAACGGTTCGAAGGCGGGTTTGAGAATGCCAGCCAAATTGAAACCTTTGTCGTTGATGGCCAACCCATTGATACGGTGGTCACAACACAACAAGTCGTCGATGATACCAGTACTATTGTTGGTCTAGAGCTAACCGCTTCACACTCTTTCAGCTACCTTGATAGTTGGTTGAGTGGTTTCGGTTTCAAACTGAGTTACAACTATGCTGACTCGGATTTTGAATTTGAGGATGCGCAATTTGGCGCCTCACAAGTATTCAGTGGCGAAGAGCTTGTCGACCGTGTTGGAATTGTCGACCCAGCCGATATTTTTGGCTTCTCAGAACACGTATTATCAAGCCAATTGTATTATCAGCACGAAGGTTTTAGCGCGTCGTTGAACTACAAGTACCGCAGTGAATATTTCCAGCAGTTTATCTCCACACCGGGTAACTTGCGTTTTATTGGCGACACCGAAGTGTTCGAAGCTAGAGTATCTTATCGCTACAATCGCAATTGGAAATTCTCTCTCGAAGCCATCAATTTGTTTGATGAGCCTAGACGTCAGTACAACCCAACAAGAGATAATTTCGCAGAAATTAACGTCTATGGACCAAGGGTGTTTGCCGGCGTGCAATACCGCTATTAAGCGAAGAACCAACAACGGCAAGGGCTCACCTTGCCGTTTTCGTTATTGCACTTCGGTGCTGAGTTAAAAACCAATCCACTATGGAGCAAGTCCATGTCACTAACCAATAAAGTAGCCATCGTTGCTGGCGGCGGAAGAGACATAGGTGCAGCCTGTGCACTTGAATTAGCCCAACGAGGTGCAAAGGTAATCGTCACCTATCATGCCAGCGCTGAAGGCGCGAATCACGTCGTCCAATCAATTCGCAACGCCGGTGGTGAAGCCCAAGCTTGCCAAGCGGACCTAACCAATCAAGACGACGTCAATCGTTGTATTGAATCGACACTGCATCACTTTGGTAAAATTGATTGTCTTGTGCACGTGAGTGGCGGCTTGATTGAGCGAAAACGTATCGAAGATATGGACTTAGCGCACTGGCAACACGTGCTCAATGTTAACCTAACGTCCTTGTTTTTGATGACCCAAGCCGTCATCCCGCATCTGTCAGAAGGCAGTAGTATAGTGACATTTGCTTCTCAAGCAGCCAGAGACGGCGGTGGTCCCGGCGCTATTCCCTATGCAACCTCAAAAGGCGCCGTCATGACGTTTACACGTGGCCTCGCCAAAGAATTAGGGCCGAAAGTTAGAGTAAATAGTGTCTGTCCGGGCATGATCAGTACAACATTTCACGACACCTTTACCAATGACCAAGTGCGGAAAAACGTAGCAGCTGCTACCTTGATAAAACGCGAAGGTACTTCAGAAGAGGTCGCGAAACTCGTCGGTTTTCTGGCCAGTGATGAATCGTCATATATGACGGGCACTAATATAGATATCAATGGTGGGCTCGTTTTCTCGTAGCCCCGTATTACCCAAAAGAATTATTATGAATACTCATCTCAAGCGATACGCGTCTTTATCGATTCAATTCATTGCAATCTGTGCAGTACTCGCACTCTTATCCAGTCACTCACCAGCGGCAAGGCCCGCGGTGTGTGCGACTCAAAATATAACCACTGTTACTAACTCAGCAGAATTCAATCAGGCCATTGCAAATGCCGTCCCAGGAGCGACTATTCTGCTCGCTGACGGTATTTGGCAGAACACTGAACTTGTAATCAATACTAGTGGGACCGTCGATGCCCCCATTTGTGTCGCGGCAACAACCCCCGGAAAAGTCGTGCTCTCTGGCGAATCGAATTTATCATTGGCCGGCGATTATTTGATTGTTTCTGATCTCGTGTTCACCAACGGTTACAGCCCAACGAAAAGTGTTATTTCATTTCGCCATAAAAATACCTTGGCAAATCATTCAAGAGTGACACGCACGGTTATTGACCATTTCAATAAACCAGACAAATTCGATACTGATTATTGGGTGGCAATGCATGGTCGCCACAATCGATTTGATCACAACCACCTTGAGGGCAAACGCAACGCTGGCGTTACTATGGCCGTCAGGCTCAATACCAAAGCTAGCCAACAAAACTACCATCAAATCGACCATAACTATTTCGGCCCAAGACAAATACTGGGGTCAAATGGCGGTGAAACACTTAGAATAGGAACTAGTAAGTATTCACTTACAAACTCCTACACCAGTGTCATCAATAACTATTTCGACCGCGCAAACGGTGAGGTCGAGATCATCTCCAATAAGTCCGGTGGTAATACATTTGAAGGAAACGTGTTTTTTGAATCAAGAGGTACGCTGACGTTGCGACATGGCAACGACAATACCATTAAAAACAACGTGTTTTTGGGTAATGGCCAAGACCATACTGGTGGAATTCGAGTCATCAATGCCAATCAAACGATTTCGAACAACTATCTTGAAGGTCTCACAGGCATTCGTTTTGGCGGCGGTTTTGTGGTGATGAATGGCGTACCCAATTCACCGATCAATCGATATCATCAAGTAAAAGATACGGTCATTGAAAACAATACCTTGATAGACGTCGATAACATTAACCTTGCGGCAGGCAGTGACAAAGAGCGATCCGCAACACCACAAAATACGACATTTAAACACAACCTTGTGATCCATTCTGCGCGTCAACCTTTCAAACTTTTTGACGATGTTTCGGGCATCTCATTTGAAAATAACCAGTCTAACCACCCTGTACCGGTATTGCTCTCCGCTGGTTTTACCGTTGACGATTCTGGCTTGACCAGAACCGCTAGTGGATTAGCGCGCCAGCAAAGTAAAAGAGGGGCAAGCGATTTAACGCCTATTGAAAAATCGCAAACTGGCGTGGCTTGGTACCCAAAACCAGATGAAAAACTGGCTTTTTCGAGTGGTAAAACACACAAGGTTAACGATAGTGAATCACTCTTACGTGTCCTGCCCCAAACCCAACCCGGGGACGTTATTCTATTGAGCGAGGGCCGCTATTCACTCGAAAAACCACTCATTATTTCGCATAGGGTGACACTCAAAGGTGAATCACGAAGCAACACCATACTCTATCCTCAGCGGGCCATCATGGCGGAAATCGCAGATGGAGGAAGTTTACAGATAAGCAATCTCACTATTGATGGTAGCCAAGCACCTGACTCGGCAGGCAATGTGCTAGTGCGTAACACTCGATTGCCGACACTCGCTAACTACGCATTTGAGTTAATTTCAGTTAACGTTAGACACTTAAACGTCAACCATTCAGCCCACGTCTTTGATGCTGGATATCGCTCGATGGCTGATGAAATAAGGATTATCGACAGTGAATTTAGCGATATAACGGGTGATATTTTACGACTAGATAAAGAACAAGATGATCTTGGTATCTACAACGCCGAATATGTGGTGATTGAGAGATCTCGATTCACTAATATAGGCGGTGCTATCGCAAAAATTTATCGCGGTGGCACTGACGAGAGTACCTTTGGCCCCCACCTTACTTTCAACAATAATGAAGTCATCAACACCGGGGGCAGTAAACGCAACAAATATCGTGCAGGTCTGTTTTTACATGGTGTGCAAGACACCCATATTGAGGGCAACGCCTTTAACAACTCAAAACCTATCATTATTGAGCACACTGTTGGAGAGCCTCAGACGAGACTGGTGCGCAATACCCTCATCGATACTGATTTACCTGTGGTAACAGAAACCTTTACAGGTGGCCCATCAACCGCCATCGTAGTTGATAATGTCGTGAAGTGATGACAACTTGAAAACCTAAAAGCAGATGTAAAAAAGCCACCCTCTTGGGTGGCTTTTTGTATGGTGTTAGCGCTAGCAGTTGGACAGTGCCAATGCTTCTTCACACGCGCTGCGAATCGACGGCCAATTGCCCTCCAATACTGCTTTTTTCGGTACCATCCACGTCCCTCCTGCAGCAAAAACATTAGGTAGTGCCAAGTATTCAGACAAGTTTTTTGCGTTCACACCACCAGTAGGGCAAAACTTAACATCGGCAAACACAGCACTAATTGCTTTGAGCATAGCTTGCCCCCCGACTACTTCTGCGGGGAACAGCTTCATTCGCGTAATACCATGCTCGAGCAACTGAACAACATCAGCCAAACTGGAAACGCCCGGTAAAAATGGTTTGCCTGACGCTATCAATGCTTGAGTCAGTGAAGCAGATGTCGCAGGCGTCACGATAAAATCGGCGCCCGTATCCAATGCTTTGCTCAGCAAATCTATGTTGTAAACCGTACCGATACCGACTGTCAGCTCCGGTAAAGCGGCTTTGAGCTCGTAGGCCAAATCGAGAGCCGTATCATTTCTCAATACCACTTCCACAACAGACATGCCCGCACTTTGCATAGCCTTGGCTACATGTACGCCTTGCTCAACCGTATCGGCTTGAATAATTGGTAATATTTTTTGAGTCGAAAAAATCGAGTCTATGGAGTTCATTGTTATCGCTTCTGTTATACAAATGGGAGACAAGAGAGTGAAACGTTCGACGACCTTTCACCTATTTTTACAGATGGATATGTGCTTAAGGCTAACCTCTCCAAACACAGAAACTACGTACAGCAACGTTAGCGTTTGGATTTATTGATCAAATTACCATCCACGAACCAAAAATAAACCAAAATACACAAAATTGTCAAACAATATAAAAACAATAAGCTTACCAATTATACAAATTGATAATTTACCACGACCAAATCTCCTCTTTTAACAGCACATTTATTTCATAGCAGGCAAGTTTGGGGTACAGTTATAGAATTGGTAAGGAACAAATGACAGAAACAACTATGAAAAGTCGTAGAATGTATTGGCAAGTCGTGGAGCAAATTGAACTGCTTATTGAGTCAGGTCAATACCAACCCGGCAGTCGCCTACCCTCTGAACGAGAACTTTCAGAAACGTTTGGGGTCAGCAGGCCCACCGTAAGAGAAGCCATCATCGCGTTGGAAGCGAGAGACCGTGTTGAAGTAAAATTGAGTTCTGGTGTTTACGTATTGGAAACTAATCAAGACAAAGCATCAGATGTCACGGCATACGAACTAACGCAAGCCAGAGCACTTGTTGAAGGCGAAAGCGCTGCGCTAGCGGCAAACGCTATTTCGGATGAAGAGCTTGCGCAATTAGAGCAAACGCTCATAGACATGGAACAGGGCAATAACCCCGAATTAGCCGACCAGAATTTTCACAAAATTATCTCAAAAGCAACTCGAAACCACGCCGTCATGATGGTGGTCGAAAATTTGTGGGCATTACGCGACTCCAATGCGTCTATCAGAAGCGAATACAAGCGAGTTTGCGATTCGAGTGACAAAGATCGTTTGCAAGAACACAGAGACATATACAATGCGTTGCAACAACGCGACTCTCGTCTTGCCAGAAGCGCTATGCACCAACATTTCCATCGTTTGATTAATTCGTTGTTTGATGCGAGTGAGGCCGTAGCGATGGAAGAAGTAAAACGCAAAGCGGATGAAAAGCGTGGATTGTACTCGCTTAATCACCTGTTGCCGTAAAAACATCGGCCACTGACTGCGCAGTGGCCATCGCTTACAGCATAAACCGTCCCGAATTATATAATCCGATTAGCATTGCAACTCCACCCAACAAGGGCCCAACCCAGTTGATGATTTTTAGGTAAGGACGCCTTGCCTCAGTGTTCATGCAGAATCGACCCGACTTTTTCAGCCCAGCTTGCATGGCTATCATTTGCGTGACTTCAATTAAACGCACCAGCCCGATAGCAAACACAGTATAACTCAATACCGGAGCCCACCAACCTGACGTCAACTCATAACTTATTGTCAACAGTACTCCTGTAAAGGCTATCCACGCGATCATCCAATTTCGGTAACGTTTAAGCATTGGCACGAAAGACGTATCTTTAATATTGTTTAACAACAACTTGTTGCCAATTATCACACCAGCAATAGCGAATAATGCACCGATAAAACTGCCACCAATCAGTACTAAAACATTGGCTAAAGTACCCGACTTAGCCACACTCGATGTTGTAGCCAAGGACGCGGCAGCAGCCGGAGCAGACGTACTCAACGCATTGAGAATAAAGATGCTAAAGCCCGCACTGGGGGCAGTAGAGAAGGCTACCTTCCCGTATTTTGCCATCCAATCCTGTTTTAGCGACTGCCGGACGCGGGAAAGCCGTTGTCGTACATTTGATTCACTGATATCAAGCAATTGCGCAACTTGTTTCGACGATTGCTCTTCGCGGTAATACAGTAAGACCAGCTCTCTGTGTTCGTTGGGTAGTGCATCGATAAAAGCAGTAAGCATTTGATTGGTTTGATGCTTATCTAAAAGCGATAACGCATCGTCATCCTGACTTTCCACTTTTGCAAGTAACGTCTCATTGTCATCAGCCGAAAGCTTATTGGCGACTTTATTGTCACGCAGGTAATTGGCCGCTGTGTACCGTGTAATCTGCCGCAACCACGGCAAAAAACTCTGTGGGTTTTGTAGTTGACTTAACTGTTGCCACACTTTGATATAGACCTGTTGAGCAACATCCTCACTGGCGTCCAAGTCTCTAACAATGGACAAAGCAATAGAGGTAGTGACGTTTTTCGTCTGTGTGATCAGGCGGCCAAATGCATCATGACTACCGCTCTGTGCTGCTTGCACATCTGCTGCAGATACCATTGCTACAATACCTCCTGTAAAAAACCCAAAATCTCAGTATGCAACCATTTCGGTTGGTCGAACATAATAAAATGACGTGATTGAGTATTCATTTTTACCTGAACACCAGTCAACTTACCGAATTGTGCTAGATAAGCCTGTTTGGCCATGTCTTGAGATACCTTATCCGCAAATCCGCCGGATGCGCCCAACAAGAGTACGGGGATCTGCACTGATTGAATAGGTCCTCGCAAATCAGTCGTCATTAGCGTGTACATGGCGTCACCGGCAGTGGTTGGATCAGAGATTTCAGCCATCTTCAGTATCAATGCTTGATGTTGTTCACTGGAGGCTTGAACCGTTAACCCCTGCATTGTCGTCCGTTTCATGCCCTCGGCATCAAGCCCTCCATAGTACTGCTTCATCATATTGGCTTGCGGTGCCAATGTATCAGCCGAGATAGTGGGATCACGACTGAACACCGGTCCAATAAAGGGCAGACCGTCAACTGCAATGATACCGCTGAGTTCAACGTGCTCAGACACGGCAAGCCAATAGCCCATAAAGCCGCCCAGACTGTGACCGATCACCACAGGTGCGTCCATGTCTTGCGTATTAATGTAGTCAATCAATGCCTGCTTAACCGCATGTAATGATGGCGACATGGCGGCAGGGGTGGAGCCAAACCCTTTGATACTGACGCGATGAACCTGATAATGCTCGGATAAACGCTGTGCCGTATCATCCCAGACCCGCTGATCAGATAAAAACCCCGGAATAAGAAACACTGGCGCGCCATCCCCCACTACTTCTATCGCGATATAGTCAGATTGCCATTGCGCCATCACGCTGGTAGGTAGTAACACACTTGATAAAAAAAGTAGTCGAATAACAAAACGCATTATTAAAGCCCTTGAGTAATGATGTCTTACCCAAGTCACATGCCAGCCACAATGTGTGACAAGTTTTGTTATTTTTTTTGATGGCCTGTTACTTGAACCTGGTCGTAAAGGAAATGAGTAAGTGCTTGACGCCCTTCAATCGACGCCATCTGAGACCACTCTATCGGGTCGCCAATATCAATGGCGAGGGTTTGATTGAACTTATTAAGCGCTTCGTTTGCCAGTAGTGCCATTCTGAGAGGCATAGCGATGTGAGAAGCTATGTGGAACTTTCGGCTGTTTTGGCCATGAAAATGTACGGGTACAACCGTCGCTTTCGCGTCAGTTATTAGCTTCGCGGCAAAGGTGCTCCATGGTGCATCGCTAACATTTCCTAGACCAAACTTATCAGCAGTCGATACCATACCCGAAGGAAAAATAAGTACCGGAATATCTTTTTCTATACACGCTTTGGCAACGCGCTTGGATTGGATGTTAGTTTTTACCGCCTGTCGAGTATTTGCAAAATCGATGGGCAAAAAGTAGGGGGCGAGATCTTTATCCTGACAGAGTAATGAGTTGAGAAGAATACGAAAGTTTCCCCGAGTTCTAACAGCAATCTCACATAGCATCAAACCATCGACGACCCCGAAAGGATGATTCGCCACGAAAACCAGAGGTCCCGATGAAGGAATTTTTCTCAACTGTGCCAGATCGAATTTTCGCTTTATGTTAGCCAAATCTAACGCAGAAGAAAAAAAGTATTCCAATGAGAACGGTTGAGACTTGAGTTGTTGATAAAATGTCTCCAGCTTCCTTCGCCCCATTGCTAACTCGACAGCAAAAACCAGTGCTTTTGTCAGCCAAGGATCATTGGGTTCAACATAGGATATTCGTGGATTCTCTCGCAAGTACGGCTCAGCAACAAAACGATCAGACATTAAACTTCTCAGTACGAATTAGGGCGTGCTTACTGGTTTCTCCATGTTATTGCCAATAACTAAACGGTAAACATAAGCCGCGATAATGATATACACCATTGGTCAGTACAATCTGCACTAAGCGTTCAGATGAACATGTAATAATGACAATCTTATGACGAAATAATTCCCAAGAGGATAATTGGGAATCACTCCGAATAATGATAGGGTGAGTAAAACAAACGTTATGTATTGAGTCGTTTTATCCCTAATTTCAACGCCATATCAAGGGTTCGCCCATGGGTGTTTTGGCCCCCATTTTTGTTGTTACTCGTCGCGATGCTCTACAGCTTCGTCGATTTATCAGGCTATCTGTCGATCACAACCTCAATTAACCAGTGGATACTCAACTCTTTTTCTTGGCTGTTTAGCTACTCCACATTTGGCTTGCTGGCTACACTAGGTATCGTTTATCTATCACCTTTAGGTAACGTTCGCATTGGCGGAAGCGCAGCTAAGCCGTTATTAACAAAGTGGCGTTGGTTTTCCATCACACTGTGCACTACGATCGCAACAGGGATCTTGTTTTGGTCATCCGCGGAGCCGCTTTTTCATGTGTACTCCCCCCCTACGTCTCTTGATATCGTCCCGACTAGCCATGACGCTAAACAGTTTGCGATGGCGACCATGTTCATGCACTGGTCATTCACCCCTTATGCAATATATTGCGTGCCCGCCCTTACCTTTGCTTTGTGTTTTTACAACTTAGGTAAACCCTTTTCTATCAGTGCATCCGTAAGCCTAGTGCTAGGTAACAAGGTATTGGGTAAACGAGGGCAAGCCATCGATGGCATTGCGTTGTTTGCGCTGGTCGCGGGTATGGCCGCTTCACTGGGTACCGGCATATTGATACTTGGGGGAGGGATCGCTTCACTCACTTCACTGGATAACTCTGTCACATTAATGGCTGTTATTGCGTTAGCCATCGTCATGACTTTCGTAATATCTGCCGTCAGTGGCCTTCACAAAGGTATTGCCCGATTATCCAATCTCAATGCGCAAGTTTTTGTGGCACTGTTTATCTTTGTTTTCACATTTGGTCCAACCCAATCCATGATCGTGACAGGAGTCGATGGGATAGTCGGCTATATCGATACCTTCTTTGCTAGAAGCGTGGATATTTACATTGATGAAGACGATAGTTGGTCAAAAGATTGGACCGTGTTTTATTGGGCCAATTGGTATGCTTGGGCGCCAGTGACAGCGTTGTTTCTCGGCAAAATATCTAAGGGCTACACCGTTCGCAATTTCATTCATATCAACTTAGTACTACCAGCGTCTGCCGCCATTGTTTGGGTCAGTGCGTTTTCCGGTGCAACGCTCCATATTGATAAACGACTAAACGGTAGTTTGTATCAAAGTTTACAATCACATGGGCCTGAATCCGTTATTTTTGGTGTTATCGACGCGTTACCTTTTGCCAGTGTTGTCGCCAGTATTTTTATTGTCATCACTTTTATCTCTTTTGTAACTGCCGCAGACTCCAATACTGATGTCATCAGCCAACTTTGCAGCACTGCAGAGCACAGCAATACTGTCACAACACCCGTCTTTCTCAAATATATTTGGGGAGCTAGCATCGGCATCATCGCATGGATAATGGTTAGTTTTGCAAGTATTGATGGCGTAAAAATGATGTCGAATCTCGGCGGTTTACCGGCAATGTTTATCATTATATTGACCAATATCGGACTATTGGTGTTACTTGGAAAAGTTTGGCGCGGTCAAAAGTTAGAGCCCGTTCAATCACATGACCGATAAATCAATCTGTTTGTTCAAATGGAGCGTAAATATCGTCATTAAAGGCTAGTTTATCGTATTGAGTTGTGCGATATTTTGTACATAGTATCCGTTGAGCGGTCACCTAACAGTAACCAGTACGCGATTATGATTTTAGAATCGACAGTATTTCGCAAATCACATTGGGCAGGGCTATTTACATGGCTAGTGCTGTTGGGAACCGCGACTCCCGCGTTCGCCAAAGTCGACGACATCCTGTTTAACGACAGCCTGCATGTCGAGCACGAAGCGCAGACTTTTACGTTAAAGCTCACTGGCCACGCTAAACGCAAAATTATGTTCTTTCCCATCTATTCAGTTGCACACTACGTTGCACCGCAGAACATCATTGCACCGGATGGCGATTTGTATGACGCTATCTTGTCAGCCGATGGGCCTAAGCAAATTTCCATTGTATTTGACCGCGATCTCGATGCAGAAAAAGTACAAAAGACACTGACAAAAGGCGTAAATAAAAACTGCGTCGGCGATGAATTTGATCAGGTCAGTGAAGCACTGGCCGAGTTTAAACAACAAATTAACCAAGACGTAAAACGCAATGACTTGTTTGTTTTACGTTGGTTGCCAGACGGACGTTTGCAGTCCATTTATCATGACGAAGTGGTTGGTGAGGTTACAAGCCCGCTATTGTCCCGTTTACTTTGGTCCATTTGGTTTGGTGAACACGCCGTGGTGGACCGAAAAAAAATGGTGACGAATATTGCGCACCTCGCTCAACGAAATTAGAACAATAAAAAACAAAGGGCTCCAACAGTCGATGAAAGTAGTAAAAGGAACCGTAAATGTAAGCCGTTTTGAGGTGCCATATCGAATTTATGGCGAAGCACCCGAAACCATTATCTGCGTCAGCGGTGCAAAACAAACCATGGCGGCATGGAGAAGCTTTGTCAGTAAATTTGTTGAGCACTATTCAATTGTTGTATTTGATTTACCGGGACAGGGCCGTGCGAAGGTACTCTCTGGCGATCCGGCCATTGGATTTGATGAGCAACAAGACGTGTTACTCAAAGTAATTGAACAGACGAACCGCAACGGTAAGGTCACTATCGCCGCGGCGTCTTGGGGAACGATAGTATCAGCAGCGGTTGCGGCAACGCACCCAGAACTCGTTGATAAGCTTATGCTAGGCAGTTTTGGCGTTAAACCTAACAGAGAAATTTTAGGCGTTATTCACGCAGGGAAAACCCTATTCGAAGAGGGTAGAACTGAAGATATTGCGCCGTTGATGATTCAAAGTTTTGGTCAGTTCATCCCAGAATCTCAAAAGCGCCAAATCGTAGACCAGTTCAGTACGATGAGCCACGAGGAATTCCTTAGCTTCTATGCGCACTGTATGTTCGTCGAACAAACGGAAGATCTTGAACAGCATATCGACCTGTCAAAGATTACGGCAAAAACGTTAATCATGAATGGGGAATTCGATATGATTCTAGATCACGAGCAAATTCGAGCAGTATCAGATCGTATTCCAAACTGCGTATTCAAGTTGATACCCGAAGTAGGCCATTTCCTACACTGGGAGCAACCTAGATTACTTGATACCTACCGCGAGTTTTTATCTGCCTAACACTGAGGCGTTCTGCAAAGATAAACTTGCCCGAGTAACATGGCTAGTGCCACCAGCACTAGCCATTTACATAGTCTTTTCGCTATTTCCATCTTTATTGCACACTCATTGGCTAGGATAGGTATTGAGTGATACTCGACACCATACATCCACGCGAATTGATACATAGTGAGAACAACAATGATCAAAATGACCCTACCCATGTTGTTGCTGCTAGCGACAACAAATGCTCTAGCCAACCCTCAGCATAGGCAGGACAAAGGTCCTCCACCCGAAGCCATCGAAGCTTGTGCCGACCAAGAAGAAGGTACGGTGGTATCGTTTGAGACGCCCAGAGGAGAAACGTTAGAAGCGACCTGTCGACTCATGCACGAGCAACTCATTGCGGTACCTAATAATCACAAACGCAAGAGACGGCAAGAAGAAAGACAAGAAAACTAAAAAAGCGCCAATGGCGCTTTTTTTAATGATGTGCATGTAGCGTGTTATCTAATGGTTGAGACGAAAAATCATGCAATACGATAGGGGTTTTAGATAAATCAAAAAACACCGAACTCATAATATTGTGGCCTTCTGATACCCAATTTTCATGATTGTGGCTATTTAACGAAATAGCGATCTGGTTCACCCCATCTTGTAACCATGCTTGTGGGATATGAATATCCGTTCCGTATAAACGCCGACGCTTTTGAGCATTGACAAACACATGTGCATGCCCCTGTAAAATCCCGTCATCATCCGTCTCTACCTCGCCACTAGAGGGCGCATTTAGGGTGTAGTTTTGAACACTGACATGAACATTCACGCCGTCAATGGGGTCCTTTACGACATGAATTTCAATTTTGGGAACAGGCGTTCCCTCACCAATATCTTTCGATTTGTGCTCATGAATTTGGGTTGTCGCCCCCAAAGAGAAAACCGCACTGCTTGCCAGTATCAAAAAAATCAGTGATTTCATTTCAAATGCCTTTTTTAACTAAATCGGTCTTAACCACATGCTGTCGAACAAAGATAAATTGTGTTTTTTTAAATGTTCTATGGCGGCCCCATTTGTCCAGTGCTGCAACGTGCCACGGCGTTATCTTCCAGTTGGCCCGCAAACCGTGTGCCTATTATGTAGGGAAATGCTGGAGAGATATTGCCCTCATCATCCATCACAATGGTAATGTGGTAGTGATAGCCACGCTGTTCGTCACTGTGAGCATTATATTGGTCGAGGTATTCGCCACCGAGCGCAGTAAGGCTGGCGTCCCAATAATAATCTTCGTAGTAAAATCCGTTCTCAGCGACAAATTCATTACCTGATAAGGATGTTACTGTCTGATCAAAGCCAGGACCTGAGGAAGCAAGCTGTGTTCCCAACGATACGTCATATTGGTCAACTAGCACGCACGATCTTTGACCATCGGAACAGCCGATATTATCGTCGTCATAGTCACGAGTTCTCCAAGCGCTCACCGCTAGCACACCATCGGCTTCCCAGGGACCGTAAATCGGATAACCATCTGCGGCGTAGCCATAGATAGGGGAATGGTCTGAGCCATCGTCATCAAGTAAGTCCGCTAAACACGAAGTATAGAAATGATGGTGATAATCGGACATTGCTGCATGCCCACCACATATATCCACATCATAACGTTCTGCTTCAGGCGCTAAATTTGACCAGTCTCCTTGTTGGTTATACGTAAAGCCATCACTCCAATTATAAATCGACGATCCATTGACCATAATGCCGACTTTACCTAGCCCACTCTCACACACACTTTGTGTAGGTGTTGGCTCTGCAGGTAGAAAAACCTCTCGCGCATCTTGAGTTGGACACTCTGGTCCCGGAGGCCAATAGCCATACCCATAGTCATCGGTGCAATTTCGATTGCTTTGATAGCCGATATCCTGACCAAATTTAACCACCTCGCCTACCCCAACACTGGGTTGCCCTACGACAAAGTCGGTTCCTGCTTTGGGTCGCATTGTTAATTCATCGAGGATCTGCTGGGTCATCACCACATCATATTTAGGAATACCTTGGGAGTTGACAACCACAAAGTCCTTGCCATTAACTTCAGCTTCAGACACAGACTGTACGTCAACTTCAACCCCTAGACCTGTGTTTGAATCTAATATATGACTAGCGCGTTCGCCTGTCGTATTGATAACCCAGACTGTCTGATTAGCGTTATTACCCGTCTCACCAGCTGTACTAATCTCGATGGAGATCGCCGCCGAAACAATGTCATTTACCCCGTCGTCCACAGATACTTGAAACGAAAGTGTTTCCCCATCAGCTGGTTCGGGAACGACAAATGTGATGGAATCCGCTGTTGAATCGCCAAGCTCGACAGATGCCCCTTGAGTTTGTTGCCACGTAATAGAATATGGCCCATCGTCAACTATCGTTGCGCTCACAGTTAACGTGTCTCCTACCGCGGCTTGAGATGGCCCGGAAAGAGAAACCACCGGAGCACTATTTAACGCATCGGGCGCTGACGTCACCGTATCAGATTCATCCGAACTTCCTCCGCCACACGCCACAAGTGACAATACCGATAGCGCGACCATGCCCGCTCGAGTGTTAGCCAACCAACTATTGTAAATATTCATGGACTCTCTTCCGCTTAAGTATCACATAGACACCGTATGCGAGAAATTTTCAAACAATGTGTAAGCAATAATGAAAACTTGTGCAATTTCAGTAATGTCACCCCTTACTTTCTGCAAATCGCATTGCACGATGCGAAAAACTGTTACGTTAAAACCATTAAAAACAATAATTTCAATAACTTAAAAATTGGCACAAAGTTAGCAAAATCTTAATTTTAATATTAAGGAGTGCTCATATGACGCTTGCAAAATGTTTTACTTCCGCTGTATTTGCTGTATTAGTTTCGGCTAATGCACAAGGAGCACTTATTTTTACCCTATCAGACCCCGAGGAGGAATTCGCAAATACCAATAAGCCAACCGTAGTCGAGACGTTTGAAAGCTGGCAACGAGGTAATTTTCGCGGGTCATACACCAATAGCTTTGGTACGTACACCGCGACTAAAGGCAAAGGAAAAATCAACAAAGCAAATCGTTGGGGCGGTTCCGGGGGCTCAGGAAATTACTTGTTTATCCCAGGCGGCGGAAATGAAGTGTCATTAGATTTTCGTCAACCTGTAGGCTATTTCGGATTCTGGTGGAGTGCGGGTGACGCGCGTAACCGACTCAGTGTCACTACGCGTTCACAAGTCGTGGAATTTACAACCAGTGATATCCTAAACTCCCCTGCTCTGACGGCGGCACACTATGGCAACCCTTCTTGGGGAAATCCCGCTTCGCCCGCTCAGTTTGACGTTAAATGGGAACCCTTCGCTTTTGTCAATTTGTTCGCCGATGGAAACATGGATGAAATCGTCTCAATCAAATTTTACGGCAGTAATTTTGAAAGCGACAATCACACTATAGTTCGGGATATCGTCAAACCAAGTGGCACGGCCTTCGCTTCATTTGGTACGACGGCAGTCCCAGCACCAAGTGGAATTGCTCTACTCGCCATGGCATTGGCTGTCGTATCAGTGTGCCGACGGGCCCGGTCGTAGTAACAGATTGCAAAAAAAAGCAGGCCTCAGCCTGCTTTTTCTAAGAACAAATGTCTACATCAACCAGAGTATATAAATACCGAACACTAAGAAGCCGATAGATACTATGGTGTAGAAGGTATGAAACATAACGTTGAAACCAGGGATCGGGACTTTTTGGGTATAGTCTGTGCCAATCTGCCAGCCTGCTAGTAGCGAGTTGAGCATCAAGACAACTAACGTCACGCTTGCAAACACTTTGAACCAAGTCGCACTGTGTAATGCTGACCAAGCGGCAAAATCGACCGTTTCCATGTTGAGAATTAATCCCACGTAAACCGCCGCAAATACGAATGTCAGAACATTACTAACACGCTGAAAAATCCACTCTTTTACACCGTTTCGATTAGCCATAATCCTATCCCCACACCCACAAACCACTAAGAACACTAAGCGCAATACCAAGACCAAGCGCAACTTGAGAAATCAGGCGCCCACCTTCTAGCGTCTCGAAATGTCCCATTTCCTGGATTATATGTTTAATCCCACCCATAACGTAATAACCTAATGCCGTCAAAAAGCCCCACGCAAAAAACTGGGCAATAACGTTCCCCGCTAGCATCGATTGCACATTAGAGAAGCCTTCTGGGCTACTTAAAGAAACATATAAGTTGGGTAAGAAATAAAACAAACCAACCCAAATTACCATAGCACTGATTCTGTGCAGAATAGATGCCAAGCCCATAACAGGCAGTTTAATTGTGGAGAGGTCTAAGTTTTTAGGCCGATTACGATTCATTCATGACTCCCGACAGATAGTTATCGCACTCACCAGAGACAAGCTGTGGTTTCCTATTAAAGTGGTTCTATTCTAGTGATCTCGACGAAACAACTCAAACTGTAATCAGAATCAATGCGTTGAATAATACCAATCGCTCATAGCCATTGCTTTTTTGTTTGCTTTTCATACAAAAATGAGAGCGGCCTACCTATAATCCGTTTGATTCTGGCTTTGTTGAGTCTTAGCTGATGTAATAATAACGTGGAAGTTTTTTCTTTAGGTACTCATGAATTCGGTGACATCGTCTCGGCGTTACAACAACTCGCAAACAATCGCTGGGCAACTCCCCAAATGGGGGCTATCTACAATCGAAGATAATTTTGAATATCGGCTTTATCCGCCAGTAGCGCATCACAGTCTGTTCCGCTTAACCACTCCTATGATACTTCATACGTATAACACGGGTGATGGGACAATTCTGATTAATGGGGAACCACCTCTACTCAATGCAAAAGGGCCTCGCACTACCCACTACGTCCCCGCAAGCGCGACGGTTGAAATCCAAACCATTCACGATCACATTGAGTATCTGATTGTTGCGTTAGACAATCACGACTTGCCTACCAGTCTTGCCGACAAACCTGACTATTTGAACCTGAACGACGTTGGGCTGAACACCATATTTGGCGAAATTCGCCGAGAGTTACTTAACCAAACCCTTGACCCCACCCACTATTTAACGGCTTTAAACAAGTGCATAGTAAACCGATTGCTGCGATTTACTAACGCAAACTCAAATAATCAAATCACTACCAAGGAAACATTGAGTCCAGCGCAACTCAGCATGATAGGCAGCTACATCGAACGTCATATCTCTCATTCCATTAAAGTCAATGATTTAGGCAATCTAACAGGCTTAAGTCGTTCGCACTTTTCTCGAGCATTTGCCAATAGCACGGGTATGCCCGCGCAGCAGTTCATTTTAAAAAAGAAAATCAACCGAACAAGGCTGTTATTAGTCAATTCAACCATGTCTCTAGCTGACATTGCTTTCCAAACCGGTTTCAGCAGCCTTTCACACTTTTCTAAAGCATTTAAAAAAGAATTAGGTCTATCCCCCAAACAATATCGCGAACGCCTACAGAGTTAGTCTCGGTTTTAAAAAATCTAAAAACACACTAACTCGCGATGAGACGACACTGTTTTTGTAATAGACCGCATTGACTGTTTCTCGCCGATTGGGGCTGACTATTGCCTCGGGTAAAAGCGCAGTGAGTGCGCCCGATGTAATATCTTTTTGGCACATAAATGTGGACAACAGCGCTATCCCTTGCCCAGCCAAACACAACTGCCTAATCGTCTCACCACTACTAGCGAATAGGGAAAACGACAAGGTTGTGTTCTGCTTCAACGGCCATCGATTGAGAGTGGTATTTCCACTGAAACCGATCAGTTTGTGAGCTGACAAGTCCGCAATAGTGGTTATGGGTGGGTGTTCATTTAAATAGTCAGGACTCGCCACCAACTTCAGTCTGCTTTGTCCTAACGTTTGATAGTACAAATTTGAGTCTTGCAATTCGCCAATGCGAATCGCCACGTCTGTGCGGTGCTCTAATAGGTCAATAATACCCTCGTGGGACGTAATATCTAATGTGATATTCGGATAGTGTGACAAAAACTCGCCAACGTGGGGCGCGATCTGATGAAAAATAAATGGGCTGGCGGCATCCACTCGCAGCAGGCCTGATGGCGTGGTATGCAGTTGCTTGAGACTTTCCTCACCCAGCGCAATCATATTCAATCCTTCACGGATATGAGAAAGATAAATACGCCCTTCTTGTGTTAGTTCAACACGCCGAGTCGTTCGATTGAATAAGGTCACCTGTAACTGTTCTTCTAAGCGAGACACAGAACGCGACACTCTCGCCACTTGAACATCAAGCAATGCCGCTGCCCCAGAGAAACTTCCGGTATCAGCTACAGCCACAAAATGTTGTAGATCATCCGTTTTTGTCATGACTTATTTTTGCAATTACTACAAATATATTTTGTCATTATTACTGTTTTTAGAAAAATTGAAAAGCGTAATACTCCGCGCAAATTACTTTAAGGAGATGATTATGCCACTCGCATTAATTGCGTTAACACTCAGTGCCTTTGCGATAGGTACAACCGAATTTGTCATTGTTGGACTCATTCCGACCATTGCCCATGACCTGAATGTGACCCTCCCATCAGCCGGACTACTCGTGAGCCTATATGCTTTGGGTGTTGCTGTTGGAGCACCTATCCTGACAGCGGCTACCAGTGGATGGAATCGAAAAACGGTCCTGCTCTCGATGATCGCATTATTCGTCGTTGGCAATCTGCTCGCTTGGCTTGCCCCCAGCTATGAAACATTAATTGCGGCAAGAGTATTAACAGGCCTTGCCCACGGTGTGTTTTTTTCCATAGGCTCGACGATTGCCACGTCTTTGGTACCCAAAGAAAAAGAAGCAAGCGCCATTGCAATTATGTTTACAGGCTTGACGGTTGCACTTGTAACCGGCGTTCCTTTGGGCACATGGGTTGGACAAACCTTTGGATGGCGAGCCACATTTTTAGTCGTATCGTTACTCGGATTAATCGCTCTTATTGGCAGTGCAGCTCTTATTCCCAAACGTATTAAACAGTCCTCCGCGGCGACAATAAATGAACAAATCCAAGTTCTTCGCCACCCTAGGTTGGTTCTTGTCTATTTTATGACTGCACTGGGATATGGTGGCACGTTTACGGCCTTTACCTATCTTGCTCCTATCTTAGAGCAAGAGACTGGGTTTGATTCCTCAACTATCGGTCTGCTTATGCTGGTATACGGGGTATCCGTTGCACTGGGTAATATTTGGGGAGGTAAACTTGCCGATCAACACGGGCCAACCTCCGCACTCAAGCTCATTTTTTCCGGATTGATTCTGGTCTTGCTCGTGTTCACGTTTACCATGTCAGTAAAAATTGCCGCGGTGTTAACCATTCTCGTATGGGGGGCTTTTGCTTTTGGTAATGTTCCACCACTACAAGTCTATGTTGTACAACTCGCAGAAAAACACACCCCTAATGCCGTTGATGTGGCATCGGGCTTAAACATAGCAGCGTTTAATATTGGTATCGCCTTAGGCTCTGTCATAGGCGGCAGTATTGTCTCTCACCTATCGCTAAATGATACTACGTGGATTGGCGCGATAATCGCATTCGCCGCTCTGCTGTTAACCTTCTATTCAGCGAGATTAGATAAACTCGAATCAAGTGCAATAGCCAAGTAAACGAAGACACATGAGTTGGCCTTTGCTTGGTGGTCATTTTATGTATGCGCCCAAATAACATTGTCGTAGATAAAGCTTGTACGTCTAATCTCATTTGTCGTACTGTGTGCGCAATATACAGATGCAACTTAATGGTGCGTCTACAGGTCTACTTTACTAGACCAGTCACACATTGATACTTCGACAACGAGAATGTTGTTAACTGTAGGAGAACATTATGAGGTTACGCCGCACGCTGTTGAGTTTGTCCATACTCGCCATCGCAGGACAAGCATCGGCCAACCAATCTATTGATGCAACGCAATGGAAAGCCATTAACCACGTTAGCTCACAAGACGTCGCGAGCAACTTTAAAGCCCAGTCATTTGGGCAGTTTTCAACGTCAATGACACAACTGAGTGACACCCTTTCAAAGGACGCTGCGCTCGTCACACTCCCGTTACCCACTGGAGAGTTTGTCACGTTTAAGTTGCAAACGACCAGTGTTATGAGCCCGGCACTGGCACAGAAGTATCCACACATCAGAACCTTTGAAGGGGTTGACATCAATAACCCGAACAATCGAGGTCGCTTTGACCTGACGTCTTCTGGTTTTCACGGTATGTTCAAATTTGGTAATGAGTTAGTCATGGTTGACCCCGCGTCGAAACAGTCGTCTGACGATTACGTGACGTACTTCAAGCGCGATGCCCAACCACTGACGGAGGCCATCGCACAAAGTGCCCCTGTCGAAAAACTTAATTTCAACCCGGTATTGGCTCAGTCCAACACGGCAAAAGCGCTTCCACAAAGAAAACGATATCGCCTAGCGGTGTCTGCAAGTGGAGAATACACCGCATTTCATGGGGGAACCAAAGCGTCAGCATTGGAAGCGATTGTCACTATGGTGAATCGCATCAACCAAGTCTACACAACGGACATGAATATCGAGTTCCAACTCGTTGACAATAACGATGATATTATCTTTACCGATGCCGCCACCGACCCATTTATTAATACCGACGATGATATTGATAGAAACCAAGAAGTCGTAGATGACGCCATAGGGTCGGCCAACTACGATATTGGTCATATCGTGAATACTGCCGGTGGTGGTCTTGCCGCGTTTGGCTCTGCGTGTAATGACAGCTTCAAAGCTGAAGGGGTAACGGGTTCTAGCAACCCTGTTAACGACTTTTTCTGGATAGATTTTGTTTCTCACGAACTAGGCCATCAATTGCGTGCTAGTCATACCTTTAGTGCCAACTCGGGAAGCTGTAGCTCTGGTACTGTTGCGCTCGACAGCGCTTATGAGGTCGGCAGCGGCAGTACCATCATGGGATACGCCAGTCTTTGTGGTGCGCAAGATATCCAAAGTGCTGCACATGATAACTTCCACATCCGTTCGATTGATGAAATGACGGATTTTCTATCAAACACTGTACCTAGTTGCGGAACCGTCGTAACTCAGTCTAATGCAGAACCTGTTGCAAACGCGGGTAGTGACTTCACTATTCCAGCGAACACGCCGTTTGCTTTAACCGGCAGTGCCAGCGATGCCGATGGTGACAATCTCACCTACAGTTGGGAACAGTTTGACCTGGCTGACTACAGTGACTTGGACAATACCGCAATTGGTCCGCTATTTCGCGTATTCGCCCCTCAAACGACTGGAGAGCGCACGTTCCCTCAATTATCTGATGTATTGAGTGGGAACCAAACATTTGGTGAAAAGTTACCTGACCAAGCCCGTGAAATGAACTTCCGCTTAGTTGTCAGAGATGGCAACGGTGGTTTGGATGACGATGCTATGGTGGTAACAGTGGCAAATAGTGACGGCTTTAGCGTCACTACGCCTACCGCACAAACCGATTGGCCTTTCGCTCGACAAACTGTTACTTGGGATGTCGCCGGCACGAACAGTGCGCCTATCTCCTGTTCTCAAGTCGACATTTTAATGAGTACAGACGGCGGTGCGACATTCAACCAAACCCTCGCATCGGCAACCGCGAATGATGGTCAAGAGACGATAACGGTACCTGTCGCTTCGTCAACGTCAGCTAGAGTTAAAATAGCGTGTACCGACAATGTATTTTTCGCTGTTAACTCGGGTAATTTCAGTGTCAACAGTGATGGTAACCCAGATAACGTACCGCCGGTCATTGTCGGTCAAACAGCGCTCACTGTCGCTGAAGACAACAGTCTGACGTTATCCACTAGTTCTTTCTCATATCAGGACGATTTGGATGTTGATAGCATCAGTATCGTCGATGGGGAAAACTACACGGTCGACGGTCTCACAGTGACCCCTGCGGAAAACTTCAATGGCGCACTGGCAGTCACGATTACCGCAACCAAAGGGAGCTTTACCAGCCCAGCGTTCAACGCGACGGTCAATGTTACCCCAGTCAACGATGCGCCTGTTGCCGTTGACGACAACTTAACCCTCACAGCTGGGTCGACAGCACGTTCTGTGTCGGTGTTGAATAACGACTCAGATGTGGATGGGGATAGCCTAACTGTCGCTGAGGTCACTTACTCTGGAAATGGTACGGTAACCTTCAGTGCAAGCGCGGTGAGCTATACTCCTGCAGACGGTTTCACTGGTACAGAGACCATTTCTTACCAAATTAATGACGGTAATGGAGAAACGGCATCGGCCAATATTAACGTTCAGGTTAACGCGGCAACGCCTCCACCAAGTTCGTCAGGTGGTGGCGGTGGTGGTAGCTTGGGCTGGTTCTGGGTACTAGCAGGCGTACTTGCCTTTTCAAGGAGAGTGAAATCATGAGATGGCTTTTACTTCTGGTGAGCTTAGGTTTGACGGCATGTTATTCAAATGATGGAGCAAATGTGACGGATAGCGCAAAAACAGAGGCTCAAATTCAGGTTGAACAAGCTGTTAGCCAATCTGATTTTCGCTTTTATGCAACCCAAGGCCGGCGAACGACGTATCCCGGTCTTGACGAACAAGCAGATAGCCAATTACTTGCAAAGTGTGGGCATCAATTTTTGACAGGAACGGGGGATGTCCTTCGCTCCCCAGAAGACAAGATTGCACGAAAGCAAAAAGTAGCGTTCGCCACCGAGTACAACAAGCTGATGAAAGCGTACTGCGAATCATCGCAATAGTGACGTAAGCTAAACAAGAAGCCGGTGATGCATATTACCGGCTTTTTGCTCTAGACAATGGTCCGCTGTGATTAAATCCTATTCACAAGGGCGGTAACTTCTGTTAAACATGGTGAATCTATCCTTAGTTTGAATAACTACTAACCAAGGATAAAAGAATGTCTACACTCAAATGACATATCAATTGAGTCTCCACGGAATGGTGAGAGGCATCGAAGTACGGAAACTATTTTGACACAAAGGTTTTAAAACAACTCTGTGTCGCCAGTGGTTGGCTAACTTGCCGACAAATCGGTTTGATAACGTACCGCAAGTATTGACGCTGTGGTAGTTGAAAATAGTGAAGACAAATAACAATCGATATGCGTAGTAATAGTAGTCAGTCATTCGCGTTTTTGAAGTGTCTCACGTTGAGCGCATTTGGGCTGTGGTTCGGATTAGCAACTTGTTCAATCGCTAATGCTCAAGACTACACCGTCAATGAGGTCAAAGCCGCATTGCTGGTTCAAATGGTCCGAAACCTCCAATGGGCTGATGAGGGCGCCTTATCGTCAATCGATATCGCAATTTGGCAAGATGCAGACCTAAGCCAGGCGTTTACTCCCATCAACCAAATTTCAGTTCGCGACCTGCCTCTTCGGGTCTTCACCGCTACAGAGATGGCACAATTGGGCAGTGCCGAGCTCGTGTATGTTCCCCAGCG
Source organism: uncultured Alteromonas sp. (assembly GCA_963922845.1). GTDB lineage: Bacteria > Pseudomonadota > Gammaproteobacteria > Enterobacterales > Alteromonadaceae > Alteromonas. Next base: position 34,379 of record CAWUJV010000014.1, on the reverse strand, counting down.
CTATCTAGAAGACTTGAGTAATCTGACATTTAGCCTTCGCGGGCAAGGTGTGCTTATCGTGACTGAACAGAGCCCAACATTGCACAATGTCATGATCAATTTGCTGCAAACCCAACGAGACTCATCGGGCTCTACGATCAGTTTCCAAATAAACCGTCCCAACATCGCGTTTGAAAATATCACGATAAAACCTGAACTTGTTTTATTTGGCGGGACAGAAATTGATGTTGCCGAGCTATACCACCAAACTGAGACGGCGATTCAGTTGCTCCGACAAGAAAACCAAACCTATTTCGACAAAATAGCCGAGCAACAGCGCGCCTATGAGCGCCAAGAAGTCGAATATCAAGCCTTGCAAACGCGCCAAAAAACTCTGGAATCAGTGATCGATGAAAAAGAAAAAAGCATTATCGATAACCAAAAAAAGCTGTCTGAACTTGTTGACCAAATCCAAAATGTAGAAAGCCAGTATTCTACAGCATTAGCCCAAGTCGAATTAAAAGAGCAAGAGTTAAAAGCCGCTGAAAAAACCCAGCAAGATTATGAGTTGAGTGTTGCGCAACAGATCGAAGTTCTCAACGCGTTGAATGCAGAGGTCGAGGCGAACAAAACCTTGTTAGCAAACCAAGAGGACCAATTAAACGAAGCACAAACTGAGGTTAAATATCAGTCGGAGCTTATCGATAAACAACGCGATATTATCTACGTTGTACTTGTCGTGGTTGTGGTTGCTTTGGGCGCAGCTGTGCTTATCACTCACTTATTTTTGAAAAACAAACGGATCAAAGAGCAGTTAGAAACAGCGATAGATACGTTAACCAAAGCGAAAGAGCAGTTAGTTGAAGCGGAAAAAATGGCCTCATTGGGAAGCTTAGTGACAGGCGTTGCCCATGAAATCAATACACCAATCGGTATTTCTTTAACCGCTATTAGCACCCTTGGCGCAGATTCAAGAGCGTTTAAGCAATTAATTGAAAATGGACAACTCAAAAAATCAGAAGCCATTAAATTTGCGGATAAACTTGATGAACTCGATAGCCTCATCGTTGGGAACCTGCAGCGCTGTCACCGGTTGGTAGAAAGCTTCAAACAAGTATCGGCTGACCAAATTGTAGAGCAAAGTCGACAAATTAAACTCAATGACTATTGTGAAAGCATCATGAACACCATGTCGGCATATCTCAAACAGCATCAGGTTAAATGGAAGATCACTGGCGACAACCCTGAGCACAATGTCGACCCCGGCCTACTCAGTCAGGTAATCAACAATTTGTGCACTAACGCAGTTAATCACGCATTTGAAGACCAAAGAGACAAACAGATATCGATTGCGATAGATGTAAGTGACTCGGTTAGTCTGGTGAGATTCAAGGACAATGGTATAGGCATGGAGTCTGACGTCGTTCAGCGTATCTTCGATCCCTTCTACACGACTAAGCGCAACGAAGGGGGAACAGGATTAGGGCTTAATATCGTCTACACCATTGTCACCACTAAGCTAAATGGCCAGATTAAAGTGAACAGTGAGTTAGGAAAAGGAACAGAGTTCGTTATCAGCATCCCAGGTGATAAAGACAATTAACCGTTAGCGTTGTATTCCGTACTCTGCCACACATCCGCCAACTTTCCCTTACCGAGCGCGAAAAGACCAACGCCTCTATGGACCTCTTTACCTTCATCATGATAAACGAGGATTTCTGGCGCTCATTGTCAGCGGGTGCATCAATAACGTTTTCCACTGCTCGTATTTTTCTCTGTAAGTTAGGGCACAATATCGAGAAGACAGTCATTTAGCTAAGACAAACGATAGACAATAAAAAAGCGACCAATTGGCCGCTTTTATCACGCTATTCAATTACGCTTTTTTTAAGTTTCGATCGAGAAACTCAATTAATCCTTCGTACAAATCAGCTCGGCTGTCTTCATTGTACACACCATGCCCTGCTTGTTTATACTTGAGGTATACAGGAGGTTTGCCTAATTCTTCTAGCTTTTTATATAGCACCTCAGAATTGATCTCTGGCACGCGGCGATCTTGTGAACCGTGGATCAGCATAACGTTAGCCTTGATTTTATCTGCATGGTAAATCGGTGAATACGCTTTTAACTCGTCTTTGTCCGTCCCCAGTACGCGACGAAGATATTCTTTACCTCCCCAGTTATTGGGAATATCACTTTCTGTAAACATGTATTCAAGATCGTAGATACCAACATACCCAACCGTACAAGCATACAAATCAGGCGCCTTTACTGCCGACATTAGTGCGGCATAGCCTCCATAGCTAGCCCCGTAAACACAGACCCTATCACCGTCAACATAGCCCTGTTCAATAGCCCACTGAGCCGACTCGGTAATATCATCAATCATTTTACCGCCCCATTGGCGATAACCCATTTTTTTGAATGTCGAGCCATATCCGTCACTGCCTCTGAAGTTGACTTGCATAACGGCATAACCTCTATTTGCAAGCAACTGCACCTCAGAATCATATCGCCAAAAATCCCTTGTACCAGATTGATGCGGACCGCCATGAATCATTACAACCATAGGAGGTTTAGTTTCGGATTTTTGCTTGGGAAGCGTTAAATATCCGTTTAATTGAACGTCATCCTTGGTCGTAAATGTAAATGGCTTAACGGGAGCCAATTGACGTGGGTCGATCCAAGAGTTGTTAGCCCAAAGAAACTGAGCACTCAACGTATCGCGGTCAAACAAGAAATATTCACCGGGGTTAACGTCGCTGCTGACATGAACAAGTAAGGTTTTACCGTCTTGCGTTCGACTCGCAATAACGACAGTCTGACCACCAAATGCATCGACTAACATTTTGTGAATTTTTGCTGTGCGACTTTTAGTTTGAGCGTACACATATTCTGATTTGCCCGGGTAGGTCACACCGACAGCCGGCATTCCATTGTCGTCATTGATATAGTCTTCAATATCGGTAGCGTGCGCTTCGAAAATTTCTGTGACTTCGCCCGTAGCAAGCTCTAACGCATAGAGAGTATAAACCGAGTCATCACCTCTACCACCAGACAGGTAAACATATTTTTCGTCTTCACTGAGGCCGCGTGGGAACAGTTCGTGTCCGTCTGCAGATTCGACAACAAGTGTTTCCCAGTCATCGTCCTCTGATTTTCGATAGGCAGAGTGAAACTCGCCGGTTTTATCTCGCCAACGCATGTAATTGATACTGCCACTTTTGTTAGCAAGCACCGAGGCTCCGTCGTAAGGCAACACTTCTACTTTGCGCTTTTTACCATTGTAGACGTTGAGTTTACTGATGATTGGTTGCTTCTTACGCGAGTCATACCATACGTTTGATTCTTTCGTCCAAGGGTGTTCAATAATCAAAATATGTTTATCATCGCCTTCGAGTAAACTGATCACTTCTTGTGATGCGTAGTTATCTTCGCGATTAGATATACGACTACCCGTCGTGTCATCACCCGCACGATACCCATATATCATTAGGCGTTTGCCGTTATCGATATTGGTTGCGTACAGTTCACCCGTTGCAACAGGCGCGTCAAAATTGCCTTGTTTCTCTGCGTATTCAAAAACAAGACGCTCGTTACTGATCCAGCTCACCGTATGAATGATGTCGTTATTGGCGGGTTTCAAACCACCAACAGGCTTCATTGTCGCAGTTTCGAAAATAGCCATCATGACACGGTTGTCGACGCGAACACGGGCAGCGATGTGCTTGCCATCTGGCGATAGTTTCATATCGAGATAGTCGCCATGACGAACAAAATCTCTAACGGGAAGCTCTTGTGCGATTGAGGTAATGCTGGCAAAGACCAGCAAGGGGATAAGAATCCACTTCATGCAACATTCCTTTTAATTGCGGTTCCATTAGTGGTTGTGTTCCATATGCAACGAATAACCACATTCGTGCTCAGGATATAGATTCTTACATTTGGTTACAATATTGGAATGACAAATTTAGCCGAAGGTTTAAACTAGTTTGCTTGATTTTTTGCGATTTTTAACGCAAATCAGCGACAGAGTCTCTCTCGATTAATTCCGCATCGTACATCAGTCGTAGTGTATGCTTTTGGTCATAAACCCGAGACAAAATGCTTTTTGCCGCCATTTCCCCCATTTTATATACAGGGTTACTGACGGTTGTTAACTTCGGATAAACATGATGTGCAAAGACGACATCATCGAATCCGACAATGGATAAATCATCAGGCAACTGCAAGCCCAAATCTCGTGCGCAACTCATGGCACCCGACGCCATCCAGTCGTTGGCACACACTAGTGCGGTAATATCTGGATGAATGGCGCGCAGTGCCAATAATCCTTGTTTGCCATCTTCTTCTTTATAGTTCCCTTCGAAAATCAAGGTCTCGTCTATGGCAATCGACGCGTCCGCTAAGGCTCTTTTATGACCGGCAAGTCGCTCCATCGCATCGGTTTTACGGCTTGGTCCAGAAATATAGGCAATCTTCTTGTGCCCTTTTTTAATAAGGTGTTGCGTCGCGATATAGCCGCCTTGTTCATTGTCTAAACAAAAACAACCGTTCTCCAACCCTTGTACGTCGCGGTTAATTACCGCTATCGGTAATTTATCGCGATTTACCGCGAGGAGTTGCTCGTCGGTCATACCTTCAGAATGCATTATGAGTGCGTCACAATTTCGACTGATCAAAAACTCGACGGCGTCGACTTCTTGTTGCTGATCGTTATGCCCTACGGTAATAATAACGTGCTTGTTTGCTTCTCTCAGTGTGGCCTCGATCGCCTGCATCATCTCACCGAAAAACGGCGTGTCGAGTTCTGAAACCAAAACACCAATGCTATCTGAACGGTTCGTTGCAAGGGAGCGAGCCACCGAGCTGGGACGGTAATTCAATTCACGCATCGCCGCTTCGACTTTTTCCCGCATTTTGGGGTTAACTGTCTTACGACCATTAAGCACCCTGGATACCGTTGATAACGATACACCAGCCTGTTCAGCGACTTCGTAAATTGTTGCCATTGTTCTTCCCTTTGTGTTTGAGCTTGCGAAGCAGTATTGCCTTTGAGGACCCCTTCACATCAAACTCAGTTGCTCATCGCTATTATGCCATAGGATTTATCCCTGACTACGTCTGACGTGTAAGTCTTGGGTGATTGACTGCTGCATTCGATTGTTCAGCGGATAGAAACTCATCAATATCGCCGCAGCAATACCAAAGCCTGCAGGGATGAAACTCATGAGTAAGATCATGCCAGGGATACTGTTATTCACTGTGGTTAAATCTGTGCCATCGTACCCATAATGTCCAAGAACCAACAGCATTAAAGCGCCCGCAAACCCGCCTCCGGTTTTTTGAACAAACGTGCCTGCAGAGTAAACCAATCCCGTAGCCCGTCGTCCTGTTTTCCACTCGCTGTAGTCAGCGGCATCCCCCAACATCGAAAAGAATAATGTTGGCATAATGGCGGCAAAAAATTCTGCCCCCATGCCCAAACCAAAAATCAAAACCAGATTATCTGAGGGCACCCAATATACACCAATGGTCAGCAGGCTAGACGCAATTAACGCTACAATAAAGAGTCGCTTCCTTCCAAGCCAACGAGCCATAGACGAGGTGCTCAAGGCCCCAACAACAGACACCACGAGTAAGCCGATAAAGTATTGGCCTGCGAGCAACTCATCGCCCACGTAATACTTGAAGTAATAGGCTACTGCACCAATTTTTATTCCATTAAACATCATGGTTAAGAAACCGATACCCAGCAATATTAACCATGGTGTATTGGACAAAAGGTCTAAGATATCTTGTTGTGCACCGTTTTGCTCTTTGGCACTTTGCCGCTTTAGATAGCGAATACCACCAATAATACTGATAACAACAAGTCCAAATATAAGCCCGCTTAACCAGTTTCGAAAGTAGAAGAACGCGCTCATTGAAGCCAAAGGAACAACGATAAAAGGCAGCTGTTTGGTTAAAGAAAGAAGTTCTTGTTTTAAGCTGATGGTGTTGTTTTGCTGAGCATCCACTCGCTCTTTTGTAGTAAAAACCGTAACGAGCATCATGGCAACGAGTAAAACCGCATAAATAAACATCGCATATTGATAGCCCTGACTTTGATCTCCTTCGCCCAACCTATCGACCAGATAAGGTAAGAACCCCATCACAAATAAGCCGCCGAGAAAGGCGCCAGCAAAACGAAAACCAGACAAAGCCGTTCGCTCATTGTCATCAGGCGTCATGACCCCCATTAATGCTGAATACGGAACGTTGTTCATCGTGTAGGCCAAGGTCAACCCGATGTAGGTAAAATACGCAAACAAGAGTTTACCCGAATGACTAAAGTCTGGGGTCGTGAAACACAACACCATAAACAATCCAAGTACAGGCGAAGACCATAATATCCAAGGGCGAAAGCGCCCCATTCGGGATTGCGTTCGGTCAGCCACCATGCCCATGATAATGTCCGTGACCCCGTCGGATAAGCGGACAACCAAGAAGAGCATTGCCGTCGCCGCAGCCGCTAATCCAAAAGTGTCGGTGTAAAATACGGCTAGATAAGCCAAAGCCCCGCGCCATACCAAGTTGGCAGCCGCATCCCCCATGCCATAACCGACTTTTTCTACAACAGATAACGTGTTCACATTACGCCTTATGACATTGATTATTTTCGACTAGCCAATAATGCTTTAATAGCTAATGCACTGTGCTTGAGTGTTCGTTTTTGCGTTTCAAAATCAACATAAACGAGTCCAAAGCGTTTAGCATAGCCTTCCGCCCATTCAAAGTTATCCATCAAACTCCACGCAAAATAACCGTGAATATTGACGCCTTGCTCCATCGCAGCAGACAAAGCATTGAGGTGAGCTTCGTAATAGTCAACTCTATCTTGGTCAACCACCGCACCATCCACCATCTTATCAGCCATTGCTGCACCGTTTTCAGTGATATAAATAGGAGGCAAAGCGTAGCGCTCATCCAAAGATACGAGTAAATCGGTCAGAGCACTGGGGTAGATTTCCCAACCGATGTCGGTTTTAGGTGCTTGATGCGCCAATTCAGTATAAAGCTCGCCTTCAGTAGTTGGTGCGGCATAGCGCAAGCGGGTATAAAAATTAATGCCGAGAAAATCCAATGGTTGCTGCATAATAGCGAAGTCACCATCGCGAATATCAGGCGCATCCTCACCAAGTAAATCGATAACATCTGGGTATTTTCCATCCATCAAAGGCTTGATGTACCACTGATTGATATACTCATCCGCTCGCTCACACGCGGCGAGGTCGTCATCTAAATTCGATACCGGATAACAAGGCGTGAAATTGAGTACAATCCCATTTAGCGTCGCTGGACTCAATGCGCGGAGTTGCTGCATACCTAGACCGTGTGCCAATAAAATATGATGCGCAGCTTGTCGTCCCTGCTTTCTACCCAGCTTACCCGGCGCATGAACGCCGATTTCATATCCTAAAAACGCTGAACAAAAAGGTTCATTGAAGGTCGCATATGAATCTACTCTATCACCAAGTGCAGGCACAATTTTACTCACATAATCAGCGTATAAATAAGCCGTTTCACGATTTAGCCACCCACCTTCATCTTCTATGTGTTGAGGTAGATCCCAGTGATAAAGCGTAACGAATGTTTTAATCCCTTTGCTTTTCAGCCCATCGAGTAGTTGGGTATAAAACGCCACGCCTTGCTGATTGAGTTCGCCGTCTTGCTTGATCACTCTCGGCCACGAGATAGACAAACGATAAGCATCTACGCCAAGTGATGCGATCAGTTCAACATCGTCACGCCACCGTTTCACATGCTCACATGCAACAAGGCCATCCGTACTATCTGCAATTTTGCCGGGGGTAGCGCAGAACGTGTCCCATATAGAAGGGAGTCTATTTTCTGCGTCTCCCTCTATCTGAAACGAAGAGGTGGCTGTACCGAAGAGGAATCGTTTGTCCAGCAACGGAGAATTGTCGGCCAACTTAATTGAAGTCATGCAAATGCCCTTGTCTTGCTTTTAAACTCGACAGACCAGCAATGCCTAGCCTGACGAAATGAATAAAAATTGTTGAATTTATGTTTATACCATGTAATCTTGGCTTTGAGAAAGCGCTTTCTCAATTTATAAAACAAAATTAACAGAAAAGAAAGCTACATACTGTTTTAAGTCGAAATTCGAAAAGATACTGAGGTTTTGAGCTATGTCGAAAGTTAAACTGGCGCTATTTACTGCTGCAAGTGTGTTAGTCGGTTGTCAACCCACTGACTCACCTAAGAGCGATATCACAACGCCTTCTTCAAAAGTGATATGGCCCAACGTAAACAGCGAAGTGAAAGCGGATTCGGCGATTGAAACGTTTATCGCAAAAACCTTGGCATCGATGACCCTTGAACAAAAGGTTGCGCAAATGATGCAACCTGAAATTCGCGATATCACAGTAGAAGACATGCGTAAGTATGGTTTTGGCTCTTATCTCAATGGCGGAGGCTCATTTCCTAAAGGAGATAAAAATGCACCGTTAAGCGCTTGGGTAGAACTTGCTGATGACATGTACATGGCCAGTATCGATGACAGCATTGATGGTTCTACGATACCAACAATGTGGGGAACAGACGCCGTACACGGTCACAACAACTTGGTGGGCGCCACGCTATTCCCTCACAATATCGGCTTAGGTGCGATGCGCGATCCCGCTCTCATTGAAGAAATAGCCAAAGCCACGGCAAAAGAAGTCAGAGCATCAGGCATAGACTGGGCTTTCGCCCCCACCGTAGCTACCGCGAGAGATGACCGCTGGGGTCGTACTTATGAGAGCTATTCAGAGTCTCCACAATTGGTAAAGGACTACGCTAAAGCAGTGGTCTATGGCATTCAAGGCCGCCCCGGAGACACATTTCTCAATCAAAACCACGTCATTAGTAGTGTAAAACACTTCGTTGGTGACGGCGGTACATACCTAGGCGATGATCAAGGCGATAACCGTGATAGTGAGCAAGATTTGTTAGCTATCCATGCTCAAGGTTATATCAGCGGATTGGGCGCTGGCGCACAAATTGTCATGGCTTCTTTTAACAGTTGGCATGGCGATAAAGTGCACGGATCCAAATACTTGCTTACTGACGTGCTTAAAGACCAAATGGGGTTCGATGGATTCGTGGTAGGTGATTGGGCCGGCCATGGTCAAGTAGCAGGTTGTACCAATGTCAGTTGCCCGCAAGCTATCAACGCGGGGCTGGATATGTTTATGGCACCGACACAAGACTGGAAACCCTTGTTACAAAACACCATCGCGCAAGTCAAAGCGGGAGAGATCCCCATGTCACGTATCGACGATGCCGTGACTCGAATTCTCAGAGTAAAAGCGAGATTCGGCCTATTTGAACAAGCCAGACCCAGCGAACGACATTACGCTGGTGACACTAGTTTGTTGGGAGCAAAAGACCATCGAGAAGTAGCAAGATCAGCGGTTCGCAAGTCTTTGGTATTACTTAAAAATCACAATAATGTGCTGCCTTTGGATCCTTCTCTCAATGTTTTGGTAGCTGGTGATGGCGCTGACAATATCACTAAGCAATCTGGAGGGTGGACACTAACATGGCAAGGGACAAACAACCAAAATAGTGATTTTCCCAATGCGGATTCTATACTCGACGGCATACGCGAACATGTGAATAGCGCCGGAGGTAACCTAACCTTTGCGATAGACGGCGAGACTGGTGAGGACGTCGATGTTGCTATCGTGGTATTTGGCGAGGACCCCTATGCGGAAGGCCATGGCGACCGAGCAGATGTCGAATATCAACCCGGAGATAAGCATGATCTCGCATTATTAACAAAACTCAAAAATCGTGGCATCCCCGTTGTATCGGTATTCTTATCAGGTCGCCCAATGTGGGTAAACCCTGAACTCAATGCATCAGATGCATTTGTTGCTGCTTGGTTACCTGGCAGTGAAGGCGCAGGTGTCGCCGATGTCTTGTTTACCGATACCGATGGCCACACTCCCTACCCGATTAGCGGAAAACTGAGCTTCTCTTGGCCGGATTCTCCATACGTCCAAGCCAACCATGGTGACGGACAACCCGTGCTATTTGCCTATGACTATGGCCTCAGTTATGGCGAACAAGACACGCTCTCACTCGCACTCAATGAATTCGTCGAACAACCAGTCGCTAATAACACTGAGAAGGTGTTGTTTGATGGCAAAATGCACCGCCCTTGGCACATCCGTTTAGCTGCAAATCAATCGACGCAAGAAGTGACCAGCAATACCGCGAGTCTGGGTGGTTTAAGCTACCGTACGTCAGACCGATTTATTCAAGAAGATGCCATGCGACTCAATTTTGAAGGCACAGATTCGCAAGCCCTGTTATTTAATAGCAAAAGTAGTTTCAGGGAGGACTTACGCAATGATGTCCTAGCCAACGGAAAACTGACATTTAGTATTCGCCTGAATACGCTGCCAAGTGATGAGGTCAACGTAGGCATGCGGTGTGACAGTGACTCGAAAGAGGCGTGTGGCGCGCACATCGCACTTGATGTTGAGACATTAACGAAAGGCCAATGGTACACAGTCTCCATGCCGCTTCATTGCTTTGCAGACAAAGGAATGGAATTCCAAAACACCGTCGTTCCGTTTTCGATTCAGACGAAAGGCAAGGTAGATTTGAGCTTAAGTCGCGTCGTATTTGATTTTACCCCTGATGCACCATCAGATGCCTGCACAACAATAACGGCTGAATAAATCATGTTTTCAAGCAGTAGGTTAAAGTGGAAAGAAAAAGTCGGATATGCCTTAGGTGATATGGCATCCAACTTTTACTGGCGTGTTTTCGACCTTTTCTTATTTATTTTTTACACGGACGTGTTTGGTCTTTCAGCTGGCGCTGTTGGCACAATGATGCTAGTCACTCGCTTGATTGATGCGATTTCAGATCCGCTGATGGGCGCCATGGCCGACCGAACCAAGACAAGATTCGGTAAATTCCGACCCTATTTGTTATGGGGCGTGATCCCGCTGAGTGTTGCTGGCGTGCTGACGTTCACCGTGCCAGATGTCGGCGATGACGGTAAGCTCATCTGGGCTTATGCCACTTACATTTTTATGATGTTAGCGTACACCTTCATCAACGTTCCCTATGGGGCTTTGATGGGTGTCATGACGGGTGAAACACAAGCTCGTACGCAGCTTACCTCCTTTAGATTCATTGCGGCTTTTAGTGGCGGAACATTAGTCGCCTACCTTACACCAGAACTAGTCAGTCTTTTGGGTGCAGGGGACGAACTACGCGGTTGGCAGCTAACCATGTCAATATATGGTCTAGTCGCTATTGGATTATTTGTCATTACGTTTTTTACTACTAAAGAGCGTATTGCTCCACCAGCATCACAACAATCGAGCGTCTGGCAAGACATCAGTGATTTAGGCAAAAATCGGCCATGGCAAATTCTCTTTATGTTAGCGCTGATCATCATGGTGACAATCAGCTTACGCGGCAGTGCCGGTACCTTTTACCTTAAGTACTATGTCGACCGAGAAGATCTCATTGGGCTATTTAGTATGGTCTATATGATATCACTTGCCGTTGGCGCGGCGATAACGCCTATCTTGTGCAAGTTTGTAGAAAAGCGTCGCTTATTGATGTGGCTTATGGCGCTGGTTACCGCGTTCTCGGTACTACTTTATTTCGTTCCAGCCGATCAACTACTGGTGATTTTTGTACTTCAAGCATTGATAGGATTGTGTTTGGGGCCGAAGTCACCTCTCGTGTTTTCGATGTATGCAGATACCGCTGACTTTGGCGAATGGAAACTTGGCCGTCGTGCTACTGCCATGATTTTCTCTGCCGCAGCGTTTGCACAAAAGCTCGGTGGTGCTGTCGCTGGTGCGACGATAGGTTGGGTACTCGCAAGTATGGGGTATGTGGCAAATCAAGTACAAAGTGATGCCTCTGAGACAGGTATCATTGTATTGATGACTATCATTCCAGCCTTCTTTGCCGGGCTATCTGTCGTTGTTGCTCGTTACTACTCTTTAAGCCAATCGCAGCTCGACACCATACATCAAGACCTCGCGAGCAGGAGCAACTAATAATGGAAATGGACCCCATCTACACACTCGATGATAAAGACGAGACGATTCGTCTTCACGGCCCAACGCGACTGCCTCATGCAACGGGCTACCTGTGGAACAAACACATGCTGTTAAATATCAGCTGCCAAGGCTATGCCAACGTTCATTTTATGCAGCCGGAACCAGCATCATATACAGCAGGACCAGCGCTTGAAGCGAAAACGTTTTTACAACCGGAGCATCAATATTATCCCGGTCATCCAGGGCGTTTCTTTTACTTCAAGGACCACGCGGAGTCGCGCTACTTTTCTGCGCCTTATGCGCCGATAAAAGCGGCGCTTGATAAGTTTGAATTTGTTGTCAAAAACGATGCATTAATGTGGCTAATCACCCAAGGGCAATGGCAAATAAAACTCACGGTATCACTTGTTGAAAATCAGGTTATCGAGCGATGGACGGTAGAGGTTACAAACACGGGAGAACAAACACAGTCGCTGACGATGTGGCCATGTTTTAACATCGGCAATCAATCATGGATGAACCAATCCGCAGACTTTGACAACGCTCTTAACGGCATAGTGGCAGATAAAGTCACGCCTTATCAAAAAACTGCAGACTATCTGCGCCAACGTCACTTTAAAGAAAAAACGTTTTTACTGTGTGATCGTGTTCCCAATAGTTGGACAGCGTCGCTAGCCGACTTTCTTGGTGAAGGCGATTGGCGCTTGCCAGCGGGTATTGAACAAGATGAACTGAACGAAACCAAAGCAATATATACGTCTCCTGTCGCCGCCATGGCCTTTAGTGACACATTTGTATCTGGTGAGACCAAAAGTTTTCAGTTTTTATTTGGCGCAGCACAGACTAACGCTGACATTGAACAAGTAAAACCAATACTTCAATCCCCGCAGATTGACAATCCATCAACCGAACGCTCAACCCCCTGGAATCCATTGTTTGAGATACAAACACCGAATAAACCATTGAACCACTTTGTCAATCATTGGCTAACTCGGCAGGTCTATTACCATGGACAAACACACCGTTTGACGACGGATCCTCAAACCCGTAACTATTTGCAAGATGGAATGGGAATGTGTTTTCTCGACCCGGCTGTGATGAGGCAAGCTATTCTTACTACGCTGTCGCAGCAGGCTAGTCTTGGCGATATCCCAGACGGTGTGCTACTGCATCCTGACGCCCAGTTAAAATACATCAATCAGGTTCCCCACACTGATCACGCCGTATGGTTGCCGATATGTTTGAAAGTCTACCTAGACGAAACCGATGACTACGACATCTTAAAAGAAGTACTACCCTTTGCTGATAACCAGCAAGAGACTACGGTATGGGAACACATTGAACGCGCGATGGTGTGTTTGCAAAACAATTTAGACGAGCGTGGACTTAGCCTGATCAACCAGGGAGATTGGTGCGATCCAATGAATATGGTAGGTCACCGAGGAAAGGGTGTGTCCAGCTGGTTGACGATGGCAACATCATGGAGCTTTCAACAGTGGAGTATTATCTGTCAGCAGTGTCACCACAATCACGCTGCAGATTATTGGCAACAACTTGCCTTGAAGCTCAATTCTGATATCAACCAACACTTTTGGCGAGACCAATGGTATGCACGTGGGATCACTGATTTAGGAAGAACGTTTGGCACCCAAACCGACACCGAAGGTCGAATTTTTCTCAATCCACAAAGTTGGGCAATGCTTTGCGGGGCTATCGACAGTAATAAACTAGGTAGCGTACAACAAGCCGTAGAAAGCCATCTCATGACGCCGTATGGACCAGAAATGCTTTCTCCGGCCTATACACACATGCACGAGGACATCGGTCGCTTAACGCAAAAATTTCCCGGGGTAGCGGAAAATGGTGCGGTGTATTGTCATGCTGCGGCGTTTTACATCTACGCCTTGACTCAGTATCAGCAAATCGATTATACACTCTCTTTATTATTACGACTCATCCCCGATCCAGAGTCCTGTGTACAACGGGGACAATTGCCTAATTATGTTCCAAATTATTACCGCGGTGCCGCTTCCCACTACCCTGACGAGATAGGGCGCTCAAGTCGGTTGTTCAATACTGGCACCGTTGCATGGTTATTGCGTACGATTGTCGAGGAAATAGGCGGATTAAAAGGATGTCCCTCCGGACTAATTATCAAACCGCAACTACCTGCACTATGGCCCTCTTTTGACCTCACTCGTCGATTTAGAGGCCACAACATTAAGCTAAGTGTCCAGCGTGGAGACGATCATAAAAGTACCGAAATTAGCGTCAATGGAGAGCGACTCAAGGGTAATCGACTTATACTCGATGGATTACCTGAGCAGCTTTTCATCGACGTTACCTTGCCTAAGGAAACACCATAATTGACTAAGAACAAACATCTTATTGTGGTGATGGGTGTAACGGGTTGCGGTAAGTCGACCCTCGCTCAACAGCTAGCGCAACATTTCAACGCACCAATGATTGAAGCGGACGACTATCACACTGATCACGCAAAGTTTATCATGTCCAAAGGGATGGGATTATCAGAGGGTGAGCGAATTCCTTGGCTACAAAAACTCAATCAAGTGAGCCAAGAAACATTGGATCATCACTCCGCAGCAGTACTATCTTGTTCTGTATTGAAAAAGGACTATCGCGACCGTTTTCGCGACCAATCCTACCAGTGCCATTTTATCTGGCTTAATACAACAAAGTCGTTGATCATAGAGCGATTACAACACCGTGAAGGGCACTTCGCATCGGCCAGTCTCCTAGACAGTCAGTTCGCCACACTAGAAATACCGAGGGATGAAGCGGACTGCGTAGAAGTAGATGGTGCCAAATCAACACAAGAACAAATGAACGCAAGTCTCGCGGTACTCAATGTATTAATGGATAACTGACACAATGACAATCAACCCAATCAAAATGTTTGGTATTAGCGCTACAGCTGGTTTGATCCTAGCCTCTGGGGCATCAGCTGATGACACGCCAGAACAAATCTACAAGGCCCCCCACCCACCACAGATTGACGGCGCCGTTGATCCCCTATGGCGCGACTACAACTGGCGAGCGCTAGACTTTGTTATCTTAGGCGAAGCACCAAGTGCCAGCGATTTTTCTGGGCGATTCAAACTAACGTGGGATGAGCAATATTTGTATTTACTGGCAGAAATCACAGACGATGTCTTGTCGGATACACACCCTAACCCGACCGAAAAGTATTGGGATGATGATTGTTTAGAGATATTTCTCGACCCTGATGCCTCTGGTGGCGATCATCAATACAATCACTCGGCATTTGCTTATCACCTCGCCTTGGATGGGCACGCCGTCGATATTGATTTGGCACCTGAAACCTTTATCTTGTTTGACCATCACGTAAAAAATGCGTGGCAGCGAGACGCACAACCTCCCTACGCCATCACGTGGGAAGCCCGCATTGGTTTTTACAACGAAGACAACACGACAACCCCCATCCCCCTCACTGCGCAACACGTATTTGGTTTTATGCTGGCGTACTGTGATGCTGACGGACAAGGTTCTCGCGAGCATTTTGTTGGATCGACCCCGATAGAAGCGATCGATGGAGATAAAAATTTGGGTTATAAAACCGCTGACGTCTTTGCCAAAATGCAGCTAAATCCGTCAATTCCTCAATCTAAAAAACAAAATAAATAACAATAAATTTCATATACTTACACCCATTAGTGTAAAATATATGTAAAATAAATGTTGATCTTTTAAACAATGTGACATAACTTGAGAAAGCGCTTTCTCGAAGAACGCAAAAAAATCACAACTTTTCGAGAAAGCCCTTTCTTAGAATGGACAGACAACACCGAAAGAGAGAAAAACAGTGAAAAGCACAACGTTCAGCAAAACTCGATTAGCAACAAGCTTATCTCTGATTCTCGGCAGTAGCTTTATCAATCCAGCTATTGCTCAAGAACCGGACGATGTAGAAGTAATTCAGGTCAAAGGCATCCGCAGCAGTATCCAGGAATCCATGGGTATCAAACGTGACTCATCGGGTGTCGTCGATGCTATCTCAGCAGAAGACATTGGTAAGTTCCCCGATACTAACCTTGCAGAATCTTTGCAACGTATCACAGGTATTTCCATTAGCCGAAACAATGGTGAGGGTAATCAGGTTACGGCACGTGGCTTTGGTCCTGACTTCAACATGGTAACACTCAACGGCCGTACTATGCCCGGTTCAGCACTGCCTGGCGGTGGTGGCACGCCAAACTCTCGCGCCTTTGACTTTTCTGATTTAGCCTCTGAAGGTATACGCGCAGTAGAAGTCTACAAAACGGGTAAAGCGAGTATTGCCACAGGCGGTATTGGTGCAACAGTTAATATCCGCACTGCCCGCCCGTTCGACGCTAGCGAGACAGGCTTGACGGCCACGGTCGGTGCAAAAGCGCTACACGATACCACCAATCGAGTCGGTGACGATATCACGCCTGAAGTGTCAACATTCGTTAACTACCTAAACGATGACTCGACTTTTGGTCTATCTTTCAGTGGTTCATTCCAACAACGTGACAGTGCAGCAGTAGGCGCATTTGTTAACCAGTGGCGTGTCAATCCTTTTGACGGCACCGTGCCTCAGTCACCCGATCCAGCTAACCCAGATAGCGGTGCTCCAGTTGTGTTAAACAATGCACCAGCATTGGGGCAGTTATTTGCTATCCCATCAGACCTTCGATATTTTGTTGCCGACCGTGAGCGTGAAAGAACCAATGCACAGATAACAGCTCAGTTCGCGCCAAGCGATCGCATCGTAGCGACATTGGATTACACCTATTCCAAGCAAGACTTATTTGAAGCTCGTGCAGAGCAATCTATCTGGATGGATGACCGTTATTTTGCTGAGCTAACATTTGATAATGAAACAGTAAAAACGCCTATTCAAATCTCACAAGAGCGTCGTGATTTGCTTCCTCGTGACCTAGGTTTGGCTTTGCAGCAACTCAACCAAGTTAACGAGAACAAGTCATTTGGTCTTAATTTAGAATTCCAGGTGAACGATGATCTACAACTGGTATTTGATGCTCACCATTCCAGCGCAGAGGGCCGTCCAGATGCGCCGTATGGAACTTGGGTCAACTTTGGTCTAGGCGCAAATGTTGTGCGTGGTCAAGGCGTTGACTTTAGCGGTGAATTCCCAATCATGTTGGTAGACTTTGATGACGAAGCGCGCGGCAACCTCAACCCCAATGGTATGTTGGATCAGGATGATGTTGGTACATCAATCCTAGATATGAATTTCAACTCTCAAGATACTGAGATCACGCAAGCACGTTTGGATGGTACATACGAGCTAGACGAGGGCAGCATCAATTTTGGTGTTGAGTCTCGTTCGATGGAAAGTACATCACTTCAGTCTCTTACTCGTCACACTATGGGTAACTGGGGTATTGAAAACCCAGGTGAATTACCCGCGGGGTCTTTGACACCACTTGATTTGGTCTCAGAATTTGAAGACTACAATACGACGGGTATGTTCTCACAAGGATTTACTGGCAACGTAGCTGAACTTGGAGCGTTTGCCGCTCAAGCCTACGGATTCCAGTTTGCTACAACTAACCCATTTGCAACTAATCGCACCATCGAAGAAGACATTACAGCCGTTTACTTCGAGTTCGATTTAGGTGGCGAGCTTGGCGGTATGCCATACAACTTACTGGCCGGTGTACGTTACGAAAATACCGATACCACGTCGATTGCGAACATCAGTTTACCAAGCGGTATCGCTTGGGAAGGTAACAATGACTTTAACGTAAGATTCGGCAGCGATATGGAAGATGTCTCTGTGGAGTCAAGTTATGACCACATTTTGCCGGCACTTGATTTTGACATCGAGTTCGCTGAAAACATGATCGGTCGTTTTAGTTACAGCAAAACTATCGCGCGGCCAACATACAACAACTTAAGTGCAGCTGCATCAGTTTCACCACCAAGCGGCCCAACACTATTAACTGACGGTCCAACAGCGACTGCGAGTTCAGGTAACCCTGCACTTGTGCCACTGGAATCAGATAACTTGGATCTATCTTTCGAGTATTATTTCGACGATACCAGTTACGTATCGATTGGCTTCTACGACAAGCGCGTAAGAAACTTTATCGGTAACGAGCAAGTTGAAGAAAGCGTGTTTGGTTTACGTGACGCAACAGCCGGCCCACGAGCACAGGCAGCGGCAGCGGAGCTTGAGCGTTTAGGTATCCCGCTAAGCGACACTACCTTGTTCAATATGGTCGCGGCAATGGAAAATGGCGTTGATTACTTCTCGCTAACTGACGAACAGTTTGAAGCGGCATATGATGTGTTGCCTCAATCAGACGATCCCTTGCTGACGTTCATTAACTCCAAGCCAGTAAACAATAGAAGCGCCAATATCTATGGTTTTGAAGTTGCGGCACAGCACTTCTTTGGCGAATCGGGCTTTGGTGTAATGGCCAACTACACTACGGTTAATGGCGACGTTTCATTTGACGTAAACGCCAATCCATCAGTGACACAATTTGCACTTGTGGGTTTAAGTGATACGGCTAACGTCATCTTGATGTATGAAAAAGAAGGCCTACAGGCAAGAATCGCGTACAACTGGCGTGATAAGTTCTTAGACACAACGTCGCAATATATCAATGAGCCGGGCTTCACTGAATCCCTTTCTCAAATTGATTTCAATGTGTCTTATGACGTGACTGAAGATCTAACGGTATTTGTTGAGGGTATCAATATTACCGAAGAGAACAGTCGTCGCCACGGTAGAACCAGCGCGATGTTATGGCGACTAGAGCAATTAGGTGCGCGTTACGCACTTGGCGCGAGATATCGATTCTAATTATCGCTGTCACTCCACGTCTATCACAGGGTTTAACCTGTGATAGACGTCCTTATTCTCAACGGTATACACTAGGAGCTAACGACTGATAATCAATAGTGTGTTGATTAGACCATCACAAGCTAAGCAACCTATTGATATAGCAATACAAAAGGCACACCCATGTCAGAGAATACGCGACATATTGTAGTAGTAGGCGGTGGCAGTGCAGGCTGGTTATCAGCATGCTTTATCGCAGCATCGCAGAGCCGTGAAAACACCAAAGTTACCTTGATTGAATCGCCCAATATACCTACATTAGGTGTCGGCGAAGGCACATGGCCTTCCATGCGCAACACACTCAACACCATTGGTATTCCTGAAGCACAATTTTTATCAGTCTGTAACGCCTCATTTAAACAAGGCTCCAAATTCGTCGGCTGGCGTGATGGTCAAGACAGTTATTACCATCCGTTTATGGTGCCAAGCGGCTACACAGAACTCAACATCGCCGCGCACTGGCAGCAACACTACGCCTCTACACCATATGATTACGCATTTTGTCCGCAACCAAGTGTGTGTGACAACCATCTCGCGCCAAAGCAGTTAGCCACACCAGATTATGCGTACGTAACCAATTACGGTTATCACTTTGACGCGGGCAAGCTCACTACCATGCTAACCGAACACGGCACAACTAAACTGGGTATTCGCCACATTGTCGATGATGTTGTGGCCATTCAAAGCCACAATAATGGCGATATACAAGCCCTCGACACAAAGTGTTCAGGGTCGATAGAAGGCGACCTCTTCATCGATTGCAGTGGCATGAAAGGATTGCTAATCAATGGCCATTATCAGGTTCCGTGGCAGAGCGTGGACCGCGTATTACTTAATGATTCAGCGGTCGCATCACAAGTACCCTACCAGGATCCAGACGCGCCGATACAATCGACTACCGTTGCTACGGCCCAACACGCTGGATGGACATGGGATATCGGTCTGTATCACAGACGAGGGATCGGTTTGAGTTATTCAAGTCGTTTTCTAGACAAACAAGATGCTGAAGATACATTAGCGCAACACATCGAACGTACCGGTGCATCAACAAAAGACGTCACCATGCGCCACCTATCATTTGCCCCCGGTTATCGCCAAGAGTTCTGGCACAAAAACTGTCTAGCGATTGGTATGTCTTCAGGTTTTATCGAGCCTCTCGAGGCATCAGCGCTGGCGATGGTGGAACTGAGCCTGTCGATGTTAAACGAAGAGTTTCCGCAAAACCGTCAACACATGGCTATTGTCGCCAAGCGCTTTAATAAGCGATTCCGTTACCGGTGGGCACGCGTGATCGACTTCGTCAAATTGCACTATGTATTGAGCGATCGATCCGATCCCTACTGGCTTGCGCAGCGTGCGCCCGAGACGATTCCTGAGCAATTACAAGAATGGCTGGATCTCTGGCGATATCAAGCGCCCTCAAGACACGATTTTATCGAAAATGAGGAAGTGTTTTCTTCCACTAGCTACCAATTTGTTCTTTACGGTATGGGGTTTGAAACGCAGTTCACGTCTAGCGCGACACCACCCAATACGCAAAAGCGGGCGCACAAACTCCACGCCGATTTACAACAACATCAACAAAAACTGCTAGCCGCCTTGCCTTCCAATCGCGGTTACTTAGATGCATTACGACAACACATAGCACAACAGAGGAACTCGGCATGAAGCCAGTAAAACATGTCGTCATCGCCGGCGGAGGTACTGCTGGTTGGATGGCTGCTGCGTCACTCTCTAAACTGCTGGGCAAAAGTCTATCGATTACACTTGTTGAATCAGACGACATAGGTACTGTCGGTGTTGGTGAAGCCACTATTCCACCTATTCGAACGCTTCACAAACTCTTGGGTATTGATGAAAGACAATTTATTCATGACACCAATGCAACCTTTAAACTTGGGATCCAGTTTGAAAACTGGGGACGTGACGGCGACAGTTACGTGCACTCGTTTGGCATCACAGGAAGAGAATGCTGGGCTGGTGAATTTCACCATTTTTGGCTTAGGTCCCAACAAGAAGGCGATACCCATGGCTTTGGCGAGTATTGTATAGAACACGAGGCCGCACTCGCTGGGAAGTTCGGACTTTCTCAACACGCACCGCTTAACTTCGCCTATCATTTGGACGCAGGCAAATACAGCCAGTTCCTGGGTAACATGGCCAAGCAAGCTGGAGTCACGCGAATTGAAGGCAAAATTGCCCGGGTAAATAAAGATCAGCAAACCGGGTTTATTGCATCGCTAGAACTCGACAACGGCCAACAGATCGATGGTGATTTCTTCATTGATTGTACCGGCTTTAAAGGGTTACTGATTGAACAAGCCCTTCATACCGGCTACGAAGATTGGTCACATTTCTTACCTTGCGACAGCGCCATTGCTGTTCAGACTGACCTACACAAGGCGCCGTCTCCTTATACCCGTTCGGTTGCGCACGACGCTGGCTGGCGTTGGCAAATCCCGCTACAACACAGGATGGGCAATGGCCTGGTTTATTGTAGTCGTTACCTCGATGATGATGCTGCCAAGCAACGCTTGCTCGATTCCATTGAAGGCAACGCTATAAATGAACCACGCGTTATCAAATTTACGCCAGGTAAGCGCCGTATGGGGTGGAACAAAAACTGCGTTGCCTTGGGCTTGGCATCTGGGTTTATCGAACCATTGGAATCCACCAGCATTCACTTGATCATGACGGGTATCGTGCGATTGATGCGCTTGTTCCCGTTCGATGGTGTCACCGACTCCGCAATGAATGAATACAACACTAAATTTGACAGTGAAATGCAGTGTATTCTCGACTTTATCGCAATGCACTACAAGGTGACAGAGCGTCAAGACAGCGAATTTTGGCGTCATTGTAAAACCATGGTTGTGCCCGATTCATTGCAACATAAGTTGGCTTTGTTCAAACAAACTGGCCGTGTTTTCTTAGATGATGGTGATATTTTCCGCGTTGATTCGTGGACCCAAGTGATGTTGGGACAGCGATTAATACCTGAGCAACACCATAGAATTGCAGATGAAATGTCGCAAGAAGAATTTAACCGGTTTATGCAAGGTCTGAGAGATCAAGTGAAACAACAGTTAAATCAATTGCCTAGTCATCAGGAGTTTCTTGGCAAAATAGCGATGTAGCGAAAAGCGGTTGAAAATTCAACAAATGTCACAATATGTAGTAAACTGACGCGATTAGCGACGTCTAATTTTATCTAATTATCAATAGCAGCAAAGAGGTGGTTATGGATATCGAACGGTTTGTATTTGATTTAAATACAACAGAAACACAAGAGCATCACCAGTGGTTAGCCGTAAACGCAGATGCCAAATTGGCAATGACTACTGCTTGGCAAGATTACATGGATAGCAAACAAGACGACTAATACAGCCTGATGTAAATGATAAAAAGCGCACGTAGTGCGCTTTTTTTGTTTTTCAGTGACACAAACAAGGTCACGTTACTGTGTTGCTTGAATGGCGGTCAATGCGATAGTAAAGACGATATCATCAACCAAAGCACCACGGCTGAGGTCATTGACGGGTTTTCGCATGCCTTGCAGCATAGGTCCGATACAAATCAGGTCAAAGCTGCGTTGCACGGCCTTGTAGGTCGTATTCCCTGTGTTTAAGTCAGGAAATATAAACACCGTCGCTTGGCCCGCCACCTTACTGTTTGGCGCTTTCTTTTTAGCAACGCTATCAATCACAGCAGCATCGTATTGCAAAGGCCCATCAATCAAAAGATCGGGGCGACGTTGTTGCGCGATTTCCGTCGCTTGTCTTACTTTTTCAACATCGTTACCCGTGCCTGACGTACCAGTGCTATAGCTTATCATCGCGACTCGAGGTTCAATACCAAACATAGCAGCGGACTCTGCCGACTGAATGGCAATATCCGCTAATTCGTCTGCGGTGGGATCTGGATTAATCGCGCAATCACCATAAACCAATACTTGGTCTGGCAATAACATAAAAAACACGGATGATACCAAGGACGCATCTGGCGCGGTTTTGATCAATTGCAGTGCTGGTCTTATGGTATTGGCAGTTGTGTTAACCGCACCTGATACCAAGCCATCGACTTTATCCTGTTGCAACATCATCGTTGCAAGCGTGGTATCGTCACGAAGTACTTCCTCAGCCAGTACCCGCGTCATCCCTTTGTGTTCTCTTAGCTTAACCAACGGCGCAACATAGTCTTGCCTCACCTCATCGGGCGATACAATCTCAATATGCTCACTTAACTCAATCCCTTGTTGCTCCGCTATGCGTAAAATTTCATCTCGATTACCCAGTAAAACGGGGTGTGCCAAACCGCGTTCAGCACAAATAGAAGCCGCTTTTATCGTGCGCGGCTCCGTTCCCTCTGGTAACACGATACGTTTATTGGCCGCTTTAGCTTTTTCTGACAACGAATAACGAAATGCCGACGGCGACAACTTATTTTGTCGTCTGACACCACTTGCCAGGCTTTTGAGCCAATCGGTATCGAGAGAATCAGAAATATGCCCCATCACTTTATCGATACGCTGCTGATCGTCGGTTGGCACTTCCTGATTGAACGTGTATAAGTTTTGTGATGTTTGCCAAGTATTTTCCTTAACAATCATCATCGGCAAGCCACTTTCTAAAGCCTGATGGCACAAAGCCATCACATTGGGCTCTGGTCGGTAGCCACCCGTCAGTAATATACCACCGATCTTTGTACCATTTAGTGCCGCCAAACAGCTTGCAACCAGCACATCACTTCTGTCGCCAGACATGACCAATAGCGTACCGGGCTGCAGCGCGTGGGTCATATTATGGATTTCTCGGGCACAAAATGACACGTTACGCACTCGTCTGAACTCTGCATCCCCCTCGTTGAGGTATTCAGCATTCATGTGCAAGGCAATGTCAGCCACACGGGGAGCAACCAACTCGAGATCCCACGTGATAGCCCCGAGAAATGCAAAAGACTTTTTGAAAATACGCAGTGTTTTTAACGCTGCAACTTGGTGTTCGGTGTCTACAACCTGGTCGTTAATATCAGTGTGGGTTAAGAAGCGGCCATTTGAATCTATGGGCGCATTGACTTTATTGAAGATACATCCCAGCACTCGTTTGCTTTTGTGGCCGCCGTAAGTATCGACGACAATTTCTAACTTGTGATTGAGTTGTTCAAAATCATCGACACCAGGTGTACAAACAAAGACCATTTTTGCATCCAATGCACGGGCCATTGCATAGTTGAGTCGCTCGGCATAAGGATGCCTGCGTGTTGAAACTAAGCCCTCAATAATGGTGACGGCTTCTGGATCGTGCTGTTTTTGAAACTGTGCAACGATCTCTTCTAACAATCCGTCGAGGTTATCACTGCCAATCATCGCCTCTGCTCGAATCGTATCGATAGGCGTGGGCGGCTCAATATTACTGTACTGACGCACAATAGTGGTCGACTTTTCAGGCCCAGTATCCCCTTTTCTGGGCTGAGAGATAGGCTTGTGAAATTGGACTTTTACACCTTGTTGCTCCAAAGCGCGAACTAACCCCAAACTCACAGACGTCAAACCAACGCTGGTACCAACAGGGATTAGCATAATACGACTAGACATAATACTCCTCTACGCCTTGTTACTGAACTGATGAGCCGCTTTGGCAATGACCCACTCTTCATTGGTTGGGACGACCAAAATGGGCACCCCTTGTTGCGCAATATTGCCGGATTGCCCAAATCTGGCGGCCATATTTTTATCGGCATCCATTGAGAAGCCCATATGTGCGAGCATCGATAATGTGGTTTCGCGAATGAATGATGAGTTCTCCCCAATCCCGCCGGTAAACACAAGTGCATCGAGCGGACCCGTAACAACCAAATAGGCACCGATGTATTTAGCCAATCGGTAACAAAATATCGTTAATGCTAATTGAGCGTTTTCATCCCCTTTTTGCGCCGCTTCTTCTAGCGTTCGGCAATCGTTACTCAACCCTGACAAGCCCAACAATCCCGATGACTTATTCAAGATACTGTCAATTTCCGTCATCGGTTTATCAAGCAGTTGGCTCAAAATCCCCGGAAGGCTTGGATCAATATCGCCGCAACGAGTGCCCATAACCAATCCCTCTAATGGCGTGAAGCCAAGGCTGGTGTCTACCGCCTTACCTTGTTTGATAGCGGCAACACTACAGCCATTGCCGAGATGGGCAGTAATGAGATTAGTCTGTTCTAGGGGTTTGTGCAGCATTTCGGCGGCGCGTGCAGATACAAATTGATGACTAGAGCCATGAAAACCATATCGACGAATGCCATGTTCTTCATAAAGCTTTTTGGGCAGCGCATACAAATATGCATGTTGTGGCATGGTCTGGAAAAACGCAGTATCGAAAACGGCTACATGTGGCAATTCGGGGAAAGCCTGTTGAGCCGACTCTATCCCGGCCAAATTGGCGGGATTATGTAGTGGTGCCATTACTGCATAGTCAGCAATCGCTTGTTTCACGGCATTATCAATTAGAACAGCGTCTTTGAAGGTTTCACCGCCGTGTACTACTCGGTGCCCGACTGCAATCGGCGCCACGGGTTGCGCTGCGATAACGTGTTGAATGTCTGCTAATGCGTCTTTGTGCAACGCACCTTTGGTTAACGCCTGTT
Organism: uncultured Alteromonas sp.; assembly: GCA_963922845.1. GTDB lineage: Bacteria > Pseudomonadota > Gammaproteobacteria > Enterobacterales > Alteromonadaceae > Alteromonas. The sequence goes on along the minus strand of CAWUJV010000014.1, from coordinate 8,801 downwards.
CCGTTTTTTCGCCCTTAACCTTAAAGGATAATACGGCATTGTCATTGCCCAAATTTTCAGCGAGACCCGACAGAGAGGTATCCCCTGTCACCGCGTCAATAATCGCGAATTTAATGGATGAACTACCACAGTTTAAAACGATGATATCTTTTTTCATGGGAACATAACCTGATCTGAGCAGCGTAAACAATAATAAGTCTTGGTAGTGCATCCCGTTCTACATTGACCGTGACTATTCTCTATCAACGCTAGGATGGTTTACATTAATGCAGGTTGTCGAAAATATGGACAAAATAGCAGCAAAACTACACACAACCATTTGCTGCTTTATTATACTGAATTTTTGTTTATTCGCTCGCTTTATCTTGTTACATAGATAATATTTTCTTTATAAAAATTAAAAAGTTACAACTTTTAACTCTAGACTACTCACCAATTAACAAATGCGTCATTCGCTTTACAAACTAATGCCAATCACAAAATATGATTTGCTTATTCGTCTGTCTCTTTCCACACTGTGTCCATAACAAATCTGACCAGTAGGAAACACTATGTCACTCGAGTTAACGATTGAAAACGATATTGCCTTAATCAAGTTTGATGATGGTAAAGTCAACGCCGTTGGCTTTGACTTGATCGACGCTTTTAACCAAGCATTAGACAAGGTCGAAAAGGATGCTAACGCGCTTGTAATGTACGGCGGCGAAGGCAAATTTTGTGGTGGATTTGACTTAACGGTCATGAAAGGTGATGACAAAGACAATCAGCACAAGCTGGTTAATTTGGGGGCGAAACTCGTCAAGCGTTTATACAGCTTCCCAAAACCCGTTATTATCGCAGCTGAAGGCCACAGTATTGCGCTGGGCGCCATCTTTTTAATGGCAGCGGATCTTCGCATTGGCAAGGATGGTGAGACTAAATATGGTCTGAATGAAACGGCAATTGGGATGGTGTTGCCACCATTTGGGATGGAGCTAGCCAAAGTGCGCTTGTCACTCGCTTGTCAGACTGAATCCTTGCTGTTTTCTCGCATTTACCAAGGCGCTGAAGCCGTCAAAGCGGGTTTCCTCGACGAAGCCGTGCCACAAGAAAAGGTACTCGCCACCGCAATGGGCTACGCCGAGCAACTCAAAATGTTGCCTTCCAAAGCTTTTGCCGCTTCCAAATTGCAACTGCGTAGAGAAACCCTCGACAAAATGGGTGTCTGACCTTCGGGTAGGCTTGTTAGTAACGGGTTGTATTCGGCATGACTGCATTTCACTGTGACACTGGCATGGGAAATCAGTCATGCTTGGTCTACGACAGGTAACGCAATCCGGCGCAGCCTTAGCGTGTCGTTTGGATACGCCAAATGACCGGCGAATGACACCGTATGAGGTTTGTATGGATTAAGCGTTAGGCCTGTGCAGCTTTATCATTTTTGCATTTTTGCCCCAGCACTCATTGAAGTAAGCGACCGCACGGCCAACGTCTTCCCTTGCTTAAAAGACGTAAATATCGCTGTAATGACACACAGCAATGGTCATCCCCCTAGTATGAGAGTCATCAAATCGGTTATGCTCATGCTCACGTTGTTTAGACATTCACACTATGCCGTCTGTATTCTTCTGTACAAAACACCAAAAAGGCAAACTGGTGGCCGAGCCTCTCCGTCAGCTGGGTTATCACGTCGAAGAGTGCCAAGACTTTGATACCGATACACTGGGTACCTTTAGCGGTGAAAAACCGAGAACCTTGACACCCAATGAAGCCGCTTTATGCAAAGCGAAGCAGGCGACGATGTTAACTGAAAGTCGCTACGGATTGGGTAGCGAGGGGTCCTTTGGTGGGGGGCCTTACCCCGGCTTCGTCAATTGGAATCACGAGCTTCTATGCTGGTACGACAGTCAAACCGACCAAGCCTTCTATGCGTTTGCTGAAGGGCCGACGTCATTGGAGCCCATAACGATAGAAAACGAAAGTGATGTGACGGCATTGTCTCTGACCTTTCCCAACCAACGATGGTTACTCCAAGTCGAAGAAAAGGTGTTAAAAGGTTTGGATAGCTCTGCGGTTTTGGCTGCTCGGGACCAATACCGCCTCTCTTTTCCGTTCGACGTTATGCCAGACCTTAGAGCTATGTATTGCCCAGAACGTCAGTTGATGATTCGCAACGCTGCTTCAGATCTCGCGCGTCGCTTAACATCCACATGTCCTCAGTGCGATGCACCAAACTTTGTTGTCAAACAGGTCGAAAAAGGATTGGCGTGCTCAGTTTGTCATACACCTACGTCACAAATAAAAACCGAGATATCGGTGTGTGATCACTGTCACTTTACCTGCAAAGACGCCCGTATCGAAAATACAGGCAATCCAACGTATTGCCCGGTTTGCAATCCATAGCCTTGCCGGTTAAGAAAACGACTAAATAAAGACTACTCTCAGTATTTGCGATATTGGTCCACACAGGTTATACCTGAATGACATTCATCAATTTTCCCAAGGCAGTATGAAACTCACATCGTACATATACCTCGTTGCAATGATGTGCTCAGGGTTTAACAGCAATGCCGAGAATGCAGCAGCACTCGTCGAGGCAGCGATTGAGAGAACCACACATCGCGTTCATTATGATGGGGCCTACAGAGCGATTGATTATCCCAATGGCGATGTGCCCGCTCATATCGGTGTTTGCACTGACGTTGTGATTCGGAGTTTCCGCGCCATTGGCACCGACCTTCAAGTGTTGGTTCACGAAGATATGCAAGACCATTTTGACCACTATCCTTCTCGTCGCATATGGGGACTCTCTCGTCCTGACTCAAATATCGACCATAGACGCGTGCCTAATTTACAAGTCTTTTTTTCTCGTCATGGACAAATGTTGCCCACGAGTCTCGATATAAGTGACTACCAACCCGGCGATATAGTGACGTGGATGCTGCCCGGTAATCTGCCACATATTGGGATAATAACCGATCAAGTGTCAGCAACGTCGTCGCACTATTTAGTGTCCCACAACATTGGGCGCGGCCCAGTGTTAGAAGACATGTTGTTTGATTACCCGATTACGGGCCATTATCGATATCTTCCTGAGGAAAGTGCTGCAGCTCAGCTCAATCACTGACCGGATGTCCCAACATTGATACTTGCTTTTTATTGGCGTTTCTATAACCATACTGCCAATCATGAAAGAGCATCTGAAAGCCAAAGTGGATATTGGGCTTGCCCCTCACCTCGATGAATTTATCACCCAAACATTGCACCCGGGTGAAAGACTTAAATGGCTACAACAACCGCTTCCCAAAGCCCGATTTAAGAAATTCGTAGGCGTTTGGGTTTTTGCTATACCTTGGCTATGTATTACGTCTTACACGTCTGTGTCGACATATCTCAATCAAAACGACGTTAAAATAGCTGAGCTTTTCGCCGTATTGGTGGGACTGTTGGGCATGGGTTTGCCCATTTTTGAGTGGTTTAGGGCAACGCGAACACTCTATATTGTGACCAATAAGCGTCTTTTTACCATTGAATACGTGAGCGCGATTACATTAACCCACATCGACATTAGCAAGATCAGAAACATTGATAAGACAATACGAGACGATGGATCCGGTGATCTTATTTTGTATAAGGAAGTCTACTTGGATTCTGATAATGACGAGCAAACCAAAGAATATGGATTTTTTTGCATTCCCAATGTTTACGAGGCTGAAAAGCAGGTGCTGCGTCTTTTAGAAAATCGTGAATCATCACTATCGATTTTGCGCACAGCCCCTGAGATATCAGTGAATAAGACAAGAGGCGAGCCCGTTACAAAAGACAATGTCGAGGCAAAACTGAGCCATTTACACGCCAAGGCGGCACTAGCCAAAGAGTCTGCTAAGTTTGTCGTAGACATTAAAATAGAGGCGCTGATCAAAAACAAGCAACAATGGAATATGACTTTGAGTCAACAAGACAGACAGTTTTTGATGACCCAAAAGAAACGATCGGCCGAGCCTCAACCTACTTGGTACACAGAATCCAACGTAATTGGCACGCTAGCGGTTGTCGCCGTTATTATTGTCGTCTTTTTGAAATCATAACCAGCGTCGAAGCACGGCTTAATTTCACACCTTCAATTTTATTTGGCGACGGCTCGAGTCAATCGATCGTTTACAGCCAACCAATCTGCCTGTTGTGGTATGGCTTCTATCCAAATCTCGCGACAGTTTGACATATCAAGGCTGTGTAACGCTGCGTAAAGCCCCTTTGCATACCCTTCATGGTCTCCGGGCAAAATAACGTGAAATGGCGTGTTCTTAACTGTTTCTCGCACTTCTTGAGAATAGGCGATGACCCCAATATCTCTCGTATCAACTAGCGCGGCTTTAATGGCTTCAGAGGATGTCAGCGATGCCGGTGTCTCTGGTTGGTAGTGTTGCTTGACGTTACCCGGTACAGCGATATTGGTTCCTTCGGGTACATTTACCCGTAAACCTGTCATTAACTCGATGTCTTTCGCCGAGATAGGACCTGGACGTAAAAGGGTAATGTTGTCGTCTCTGATATCGATGATTGTTGATTCAATACCTTTGTTCGAATCACCGCCATCGACTACCGCAGGGATACGCCCTCCTAACGAACGCAGCACGTGATCTGCTGACGTTGGGCTGATCGTTTTGTATAAGTTAGCAGAGGGTGCCGCTAATCCCATACCCGTGCGTTCCAGCACTTCATGAAAAACAGGATGAGCAGGCGCTCTTAATACAATCGAATCCTTTCCCCCAGTCGTACAATCAGGTACGTGAGGTGCTTTGTTCAACAGCAATGACAATGGCCCTGGCCAAAAGGCATTGGCTAACGTGTATGCTAAATCGGGAATATCTACCGCCCAGTCCGTCATGTTTGCGGCGCTGGCAATATGCACGATAAGTGGATGATTGGTGGGACGTTGTTTCGCTGCAAATATCTTCGCGACGGCCTCAGGTTGGCTCGCGTCCGCGGCCAGACCATAGACGGTTTCCGTTGGTAACGCTACGCACTGGCCAGCTTTTAACAAGGCAATAGCCTGGTTCAGACCAGACGGAACGCTCAATTTTTCGGTAGATAAATTAGACATAAAACAGCGAAAACAAATCGGTAAATACGATACATGCCTCATGGAGCATGCCCAAGGCGCGCTATTCTAAAGAGTTTACACCAGATGATCCAATACCTGACCGAATAAAAATACAACAAGTCAATTGCCTGTTATCCAGACAAAGATTTCAGGTATAAAAAAGGCCTCAAAAATGAGGCCTTTTTTATTGTAAGACGGCTCATTGCATGCAATCTGCAACAATGAGCAACACACTCTACTTAAACAGGCTATTTAGCCGTATCTAATTGATTAAGTAGTACACTGACCGCCTTCTCGATTTGCTTGTCTTGGCCGTTAGCCGACGACTGAGGATCGTTTTTCACTTTGTGATCAGGCTCGGTTTGATTATTTTCTAGATACTCTCCTTTGGTATTTTTCATACCAACTTGCGGCACACCCGCTCGGAAATCTCCAGAAATACCCGTTTCCCACCAAACTGCGGTCATCGTTCCCGGTACTGGCATACCAACCATTTCACCAATATCAAGTTGATCGTAGGTGTAGGCGAAGGCATGGGCATCACTATAGTTCCCCTCATTGATGACCAAAACAGAAGGCTTGTTCCACTGATCTAAAGGATCACCGTGATACTGACGACCGCGAACATGCATTGTAAAATACTCGTTTCCAGTCAGTAACTTCGCTAAATCATTGTGCAGCCAACCACCACCGTTAAATCGCGTATCAACGACGACGGCTTCTTTGTCGAAGTGTTTACCCAATAGCGATGAATAAACCGCACGGAAGCTAGGATCATTCATTCCGCGAACATGTACATAGGCCAATCGACCATTAGACAGCTTTTCGACCAACGCTTCGCGATTCGCTACCCAGCGGTCATAGAGCAAGCCGGCCTGAGCACGCAATGAAATAGGTTTGATGACTTCATCGAAGCTATCACCGTCGGCATTTTTGAAGGTGAAGCGCACGCGTTTGCCCGCTTTACGATTAAGCAATTTGTATACATTTTGCTTTCCGTTCAACTCAACCCCATCTACCGCAACCAGTTTAACACCGGCTTTAACTTGAGAGTCCGCGGTATCAAACGGCCCTCTGTCCATCACTTCAACAACGTCTAACGCCCCCGATGTGTCAGAAAAATCGAAGAACAATCCCAACGCGCCTGTTGAATCATTCATGGGGTTGTTAGGTGGACGATACGACGACCCGATATGAGAGGCGTTTAACTCACCTGTCATCTCAGCAAACAAATTAGCAAAATCACGATTGTGCCCGATCGAAGAAAGCTTAGCGCGATATGACTCGCCCATCTCATCCCAGTCGATTCCATGGTAATCATCGCGATAGAACTTGTCTTTGATAACCCGCCAACTGTGATCAAACATAAAGTCACGCTCTTCAGCTTTTTGAAGATCCATAACCGGTTGAACAGAGATAGGTTTCAAGCTGACCTTTTTACCTAATTTACCCTGTTTTAGACGCCCATCTGCTAGAACATAGAGGGTTTTACCATCGTCACTGACTGTCATTGATGCGCGTCGTGCATTCAATTTGGCGACCAATTCGGTTTTCTTTTCACGCAAAGTGTGGCGCCAAAGATCATAGCCTTTCTCAAATCGAGCGAGGTAATACAACTCACCAGCATCTTTGGTTAAGAAGGCGCCGCCTAAATCAGACGCATGCATGGTCAAACGTACTGTACGGTTGTCGATATCATCCCACTCAATATCAAGTGGCGTGACATCATCCGTTTTTTCCTCTTTTTTCTTATCGTCGTCCTTTTCTTCGGACTTAGCTTTGTCTTTTTTCTTCTCAAGCGTTTTGTTCAACGCATATTCTTCTTTAGACAAACGGAACTTGTCATAAGCATCTTGCGTTAGAAATGCCGCCATCACGTCCGCTTCTCTACCCCAGCTGCCGTGGTCACGTTGACCATAGCGCGTGCTGGCCCAAATCACTGTATCACCGCTTGGCGCCCAGCTTGGACCACCATCAGAATACCCTGACAAACTGATATCAACCGGTGCGGATGAACCATCCGACGGGAAAACACCAACATTGGTGATAAACAGACGGTTTCGAGGCGCGAAACTCGCACTCATCCAATAACTATCAGGTGCCCAACTAAAACTGATGTCGCCGTCTGCATAGGAGTAATTATATTGTTTACCCAAAGCAACATTGGCTTTCTTTGATTCACGATCGAACACTTGGATTTCATCACGAGCCGACAAAAACGCGATCTTTTTGCCGTCTGGAGAATAGACAGGTTGGAAGCTATCAGTGTCTGCCACATGAATCGCTTTTTCATCAAGTGTTGTCGCGGCAAAGAAATACGGTTCGTCCTCGTCGACGATAGACGTTTCGTAAAGACCCCAACGACCATCACGCTCTGCCGCATACAAGAGTGTACGACCATCTTTGTGGAATGATACTGAGCGCTCTTGCTCTGGCGTATTGGTGATAACACGCGTAGTTTTGAATTCAGTACTTGCAACGAAAACTTCACCACGCGCAACAAACGCCACTTCTTTTCCGTCTGGTGATACGGCAAACTCAGTGATCTTTCCGCCTAACATAGTAGGCAGTAACGCATCCTCTTGCGTATCATTAGCAATGTCGACTTTTACATATTTGGGCCTTCTGCCGTCAAGTGTGTACAAGCTACCGTGGTGCACAAACGCCAGCTTTCCTTTGTCACTAACCGATAAGCTACGAACAGGATGTTCTTTAAATGTCGTTAGTTGCTTTTTATTGTCACCATCGAGGTCAGACTGCCATACGTTGAACGCACCTGTTCCGTCTTCTGACGTGTAGTAAAACGAGTTTTTGTCTTTCCACACGGGGTTGTGATCACCACCCGCAAAGGTTGTTAACTGCGTATGTTCACCCGATTTTATGTCATGTAGCCAAATGTCTCTGGCAAACGCCGACATATCGTGTTTACGGAACTGGTTTTCGTAAGCTTTTTCATCGCGATACAGAATTTTTTTGCCATCAGAAGAATACTGTAGTTCTGATGCTGGTACGGTCGAGACCATTTCAGGTGTGCCGCCGTCAATCGAGACAGAGTAGGTTTCTGTCAATCGCGTTGTCGGATAAAAAGTCGACGATGCAGAGTCTACTCTCGCACTGGTAAACAGCACTTCCTTGCCATTGCGAGAGAAGTCTTGCGGAATATCCGAACCAGAATAATACGTTAGTCTTTTCGCTACACCGCCATCAGCAGGCATTACGTAAACGTCTAAATTACCGCTGCGATCACTCGCAAACGCGATATTTTTACCATCACGAGACCAAATAGGATGACCATCCCAGTCATTGTGAATCGTTAACGCACGAGCAGTGCCGCCATCTGCAGGTACAGTGTAAATGTCACCTTTATATGAAAATGCGATGGTTTTTCCATCAGGAGAAATACTGCTGTGTAAGAACCAGTCATCCTTCTTATCTGCCACAGCAGAACAAGACATGACTGCTAGCGCACTAAGCGCTAATTTCATCTGTCGCATAGAGAGAACCCTGTTGTTGTTATGCAATGGACACTATCGCCCATATTGGCTGTTACACTATTACAGAGAGGACATGCCATCAACATAGCTTCTGTGAATGGTAGAAGATTGTCTATCAATGACATACGGAAAAGCGTGTGATGAAAAGGAAGTGCGCGTAAAGAAATTGAAGAGTAAAAGGGAGGACGAATCCATCGTCCTCCTACCCATCCTTAGGTCCTTTT
>CAWUJV010000013.1:0-69322 GCA_963922845.1 uncultured Alteromonas sp. | reverse complement strand
AACCTAGATGACGGTGTTGAATTCTTCGGTGGTACGGTTGACGTGCGCCACGTTGTTTTGACTGGCAACGGCGACGATAGCCTTGACTGGGCATTTGGCTGGTCTGGTCGTGCACAGTTCGTTTACATCCAACACAACGAAACTATGGCTAACCGTGGTTTTGAATCTGATAACTCAGAAGACCGTCCTGCTGCAACACCAGTGTCTAACCCAATGGTGTCTAACGTAACGGTTGTTGGTTCTAACTTTGACGGTGACGATGATTCTGAAGGCGTATTACTTCGCCACGGTACAGAAGCGCGCCTACATAACTTTGTGATCACTGGTCCAGAAGGTATGGGTGAGTGTCTAGAAGTCGATAGTTTCCCAACTACGCAAGAAAACACTACTGATGACAGCCTAATTATCACTCACTCAGCAGTAGCGTGTGACAACGGCGAAAACTTCAAAGGTGATGCTGGCTCTCAAACAGTTGAAGCATGGTTCCTTGGTCAAACAGGTAACATGGCATTCGATACTTCAGGTCCGCTTTTACTTGCTGCGAATAACTATCAGCCAGAAGTCGGTTCGCCTCTACTAGGCGCAGGTATCGACGCGTCTTCTGTTGATGGTTGGTTCTTCTCTACGGATTACATCGGTGCATTTGACGGCGAAAATGATTGGACTGCAGGCTGGACAGTTGGCGTAAATGGCGACTTCCCTTCTGACGTTCAAAATGCATTTGAGCAAGGCTTGGCAACTGACGCGTCAGCTGACTTCCCAGAGATTACGGATAAGCCAGTATATCTTCTTGGTGCGACGACAACGTTTACCGCTGACGCAGCGCTAACTAATGACGCACACTGGGTGTTAAACGGCCGTACCGCTGTAGGTAACGACAACGCTGATAACGCGACGCTTTATATCGAAGCGGGTACGACTATCATCGGTCAAACTGGTGACGACTTCTTGGTATCACGTCGTGGTTCTAAGATTGAAGCACTAGGTACAGCAGCAGCGCCTATCATCATGACATCTATTCAAGATGTAACCGGCGGCACAACAGGCATTGGCCAATGGGGCGGTCTGGTAATGCTAGGTAACGCACCAGTTAACTTGTGTGATGCAAATGGTGATGACGCTGTATCTGATGAAGAAGCTGCATCATGTGGTGTATCTGCTGAAGGTAATGCTGGTCTTTACGGCGGTGCGGATTCTCAAGATGATTCTGGTTCACTGAAATACGTAGTTGTTAAGCACGCTGGTAACGAAGTGGGTACGGGCGACGAACTTAACGGTATTACGTTTGCAGGTGTTGGTTCATCAACATTCGTAGATTACATCCAAGTTCACGAAAACCTAGATGATGGTGTCGAGTTCTTCGGTGGTTCTGTCAATGTTCGTCACGTTGTTCTTACTGGTAACGGCGATGACAGCCTTGACTGGGCATTTGGTTGGGATGGTCGTGCACAACACGTAGTGATTAAGCACAACGAATCTATGGCTAACCGTGGCTTCGAATCTGATAACTCAGAAGACCGTCCTCTAGCGATGCCGGTATCTAACCCAACAGTCGCTAACATCTCGATCATTGGTTCAAACTTTGATGGTGATGACGACTCTGAAGGTGTACTACTTCGCCACGGCACACGCGGTGCTATCGCTAACCTAATGGTTACTGGTCCTGCTGGAATGGGTGAGTGTTTGGAACTTGATGGCTTCCAGTCTACGCAAGACAATGCTGTTGACGGTACATTGACTGTGACTTACTCATACATTGCTTGTGACAATGACGAGAACTTCAAAGGCGATGCGGGCGACCAAACTGTTGAGCAGTGGTTCCTAGCTCAAACAGGTAACGTAGCAGGTACTTCATCTGTACTAGCACTAGCATCAAACGGCTACATGCCTCAGTCATCTTCACCTCTACTTGGTGCGGGAACTGACATGTCTGCAAACGATAGCTGGTTTGATACAACTGACTACATCGGTGCTTTCGGTACAACTGATTGGACTGCTGGTTGGGTAACTGTTGGTCTTAACGACTAATTACGACTCCATAAAACGTTAGTAGTAAATAAAAGTTAAGGCGTGAAAGCGCCTTAACTTTGCTGCTAAAAGAACACTGTTTTGATTTATGGAGTTTTCACACATGAAATCTGAAAAATACATGAAGAATGTAAAAAGCAAATTGACCCTGGCGGTTCAAGTTGCATTACTGTCGGTTTCTTCGAGTGCGCTGGCGCAGCAAAGTGAAGACCAAGTTATTGAAGAAGTTGTTGCAACAGGAACGCGTCTCAAGGGCACGGCATCTGCTGTACTTCAAGAACGTCAAAACCAAGCATTCGTAGCTGATATTCTCGGAGCCGAACAAATTTCTAGAACAGGTGACAGCGATGCGGCTTCGGCGCTACGTCGTGTTACTGGTTTGACATTGGTTGACGGAAAGTTCATTTATGTTCGCGGCTTGGGTGAGCGTTACTCAAGTACTGAACTAAACTCGATGAACGTTCCTAGCCCGGATCCGACTCGCTCGGTTATTCCGCTGGACTTATTCCCCTCGTCAATCATTGAAAGTTTGAGTGTTCAAAAGTCATTCTCACCGGATATGCCTGCGCATTTTGGTGGTGGTAATGTTGACATTCGCACCAAGTCGATTCCAACTGAGCGCGTACTAGGTTTCCGTGCTCAACTAGGTGCCAACACTGAAAATAGCGACGACTCTGCGTGGTACGCTGGTGGCGGTGACGATGTATGGGGATCTGATGATGGTACGCGTGGAATTTCAAGTTTACTGCGTGCCAACCTTGTTAAAGCCTCGTCTAGTACCATTGACCAAGTGGCAAGTAACTTCAACCTAAGTGATTTATCGCGTGAAGAGAATATTGCCATCTTGTCTGAGTTGAATCGCGATATTTCTGCGACGCCAGAGTCTCTCGATCCAAACTACTCGTTTGGCGCGAATTTTGGTGATTACTTAGACCTTGGCGATGATATGCGTCTTGGTTTCTTAGCGGCAGCCAGTTACTCAAACAGTTGGCAGGCCAGTGAAGAGCGCAACGTATACAATCTAGCCCGAACGGGTGACGGTACCATTGGTATCAACGAATTCGAGGACGGTGAATCGACAGAACACTCGGTTAAATGGAGTGGGATGTTTAACGTTGGATTCAAATACAACAGCAACCACCGTTTTGAATTTAACAATATGATTCTTCACGATGCGCGTGATCGTTTACGTGACCGTTTAAGAGAGTCCACTAACACGATTGCTGAACCTTTTGAACAACAACGTGTTGTAGACGTTATCTACGAAGAACGTGAAATGATTTCTCACCAGTTAAAAGGGATTCACAACTTCCCAGACTACTGGAATATTGGCGCAGATTGGTATTACTCTGAGTCAGAAGCAAGCCGTGAAGCACCAGGTGGTTTCGAAGCCTTGTTCTTCCAAGAGATCGACGAGAATACGGGCGAAGTGACAACCAACTTAAGTCAGGTGAGTGGTGTTGAATACACATGGCAAACGCTTCAAGATGAAGCGAAGAGCTATGGCTGGAATGCCTCACTTCCTGTTTTTGGTAGTGGTTACGAGCTTGAATTTAAAGTGGGCGCCGACTTCTTTGAGAAAGCCCGTGCTGGTGACAATGTCACAGTAGACTTGCTAACACGAAGCGTACCACGTGATTTCCTCGCGGGTGGTGACTACAGTCAAATCTTCAGCGATGACGTCCTTGCCGACCCACTATTTGATGTTGAATTTGAAGACAATACCATAGGCGGTGACAAATACGTTGCAGCTCAAGATATTGATGCGTACTACTTTTTAGCTGATGCTATTTTTGGAGAGTGGCGTATCACGGGTGGTGTTCGTTATGAAGATTTTAAACAAATCTCCATTCCGAACTTACCACATATCGGGGTATTCGACGCGACTTCAGAAGAATTGGCCGAGCTTGCGGTATCAGAAGATAGTTTCTATCCATCGCTTGCGGTCACGTATCAAATGGACGGTGGTCACCAACTACGACTAAACGTTAGTGAGACGACAATTCGCCCTGATTTGCGTGACTTATCGACCAGCTTCTATATTGACCCGTTAACAGACTTACTTGTTCGTGGTTCTACGCGACTACAAAGTTCAGACTTGACCAATATCGACTTCCGTTGGGAATGGTACCGTGAAAATGGCAATAACTTGTCAGTTGCACTTTTCTACAAGGATATCGATTCGCCAATTGAACTTATCGAACTTCCATCAGCGACAGAAGGGGCGCAGCAACTTCTTACCGCAAACGGTGAAACCGGTGAGTTGTATGGTATTGAGATTGAGTTCCTACAAGACTTAGCGTTCTTGGGTGACTGGGGTAATGCTTTCTATACATCAGGTAACTTTACGTTCTCTGATTCTGAAGTGACCTTGGGTGTTCAAAATCGCGATAGTTTGTTCTTCGAACAAGTCTTCTTTGCGGTGTCTGACAATACGTCTGACGAAGCATTCGAAGCGTTCCAAATCACTAACGCGCCAACAAACGACAAGCGTCGCTTGGTGGGCCACTCTGAATGGGTTGCTAACCTACAATTAGGTTATGACTCGGACAACGGTGAGCACAGTGCGTCTTTGGTATACAACGTATTCGGTCCGCGTATCATTATCCCAGGTGCTAATGGCTTCGAAGATGGTGAAGAGCAACCGTTCCATTCGTTGGATTTGGTTTATACCTACTACCCTGACTTCAATACGACGATTCGCTTCAGAGCGCGCAATGTATTGGATGAAGAGAAGCAAATTGAACAGGAAGGCATCGCCATTTGGAACGAAACTGTCGGAACGACTTTCGACATTCGTTTTTCTTACGATTTCTAAACTGTCTGTGTTGCAAAAAAAGGCCGCTTTGCGGCCTTTTTTTATTACTACGCCTAATTGGTTATAAACCGTTGAATTGATGGTAAAGCGTTTTCTTTAACAACATTGTCATAAAACGCGTTCACAATGATTTTGTGAATTAAATTCATAGACTTCCTCTACTTATTGCAGTGGATACGAGTCGAATAAACCATCGACTGATTTGTCATGCGAATTTATATGACACATTGAATGAGATGTTATTTTATTGATTTTAAACGAATAATAATGATTTAAGCGTGTTTGGGTTACTTCAAATATGACGGATATGTAATAAAACTGTCATGGAAAGCCCCTATGCTACGCGCAGAATTTTTAGGGTCGGATACATCCGATTTTTTTTAACTTTAAGGTTTGAATGTATGAAGCTTTTCAACACTTTGCTCGTGGCGTCTGCCGTCATGGCATCTTCCGCCTTAGCTCAAGAAGACGACGTCTTAAAACCAGCGGTAAAAACAGCCACTGAAATTAATGAGTCTGCGGCGGCATCACAACAGACAATTGACGGCATTACTGATCAAATTGATAGTAAATTGCAGCAGTTCAAAACACTGAGCAAAGAAATCGAAGGCTTGGAGGTTTACAACAACCAACTTCGCAAGCAAATTGCCAATCAAAACCAAGAAATGGTAGACCTTAACTCAGCGATTGATGAAGTGTCAGTCATTGAGCGCCAGATCACTCCATTAATGCTTCGCATGATTGATGGCCTAGAGCAGTTTATTGCATTGGATGTCCCTTTTCTTGCTCAAGAGCGAGCAGACCGTATTGCAGACCTAAAAGCGATGATGGATAGAGCAGATGTCGCTTCTTCTGAAAAATTCCGTCGTGTAATGGAAGCGTACCAAGTTGAAATGGACTACGGCCGCACAATGGAAGCGTACACTGGAATTCATTCAATCGGCGGTCAAGAGCGTGACGTAGAATTCCTTCGCGTCGGCCGTACTGCATTGATATATCAAACTCGCGATGCGAGTCAACAAGGTGTTTGGAACAAACAAACGCGTCAGTGGGAAGAGCTAGATAGCAGCTACCGTACACAGGTAACTAAAGGCCTTCGTATGGCGAAGAAACAGCTTGCGCCAGACTTGCTAACACTACCAGTAGCGATTACGGACTAAGGGGTACATGACAATGTTGAAATCGTTAAAATTCGTTGCTGCTGGTCTTACTGCTGCAACTCTGAGCTTCGGTGCTTCGGCTAATGATCGCGCCCTTGACCTTGACGCGTTGCTCAAGCAGCTAGAAGAAGGTAAGTTTGCTCAAACTGAACAAAATAAAGCACGTGAGCAAGAGTTTATCTCTATGCGTTCTGAGCAAGACCGCATCTTGCGCGAAACGGCTCAGCTTCGCGATAACATGCTTAAAGAGTCAGAGCGTCTTGAAACACAGTTTGAAGAAAATGAATTCAAAATTGCCGATTTGAACGGCACGTTGGATAACCGCCTTGGCTCATTGAAAGAGCTATTTGGTGTGCTTCAACAAGTCGCTGGCGATACTAAGAACAAGTTCTATAACTCTGTCGTATCGGCGCAAATCCCAGGTCGTTCGCAATTCCTTGATGACATGGCACAATCAATGGGCTCTAGCTCTAAGCTAGCTTCTATCGAAGAGATTGAGCGCGTGTGGTTTGAACTGCAACGCGAAATGACCGAAGCAGGCAAAGTTACACGCTTCACTACCGATGTCGTTGAAGCTGGTGGTGCGAAAGTGAACAAAGAAGTGGTTCGCGTAGGGCCGTTTGCCTTGGTTTCTGACGGTCAATTTCTCGATTACAACGGTGTAACTGGCACAGTAGCAGAGCTAGTTCGTCAACCACCAGAGCGTTACGGTGAGAGTGCTGCCGCGCTTCAAGCATCAAGCGGTGAGTTGGTTAAATTCGGTCTAGATCCAACTGGTGGTTCGATTCTTGGTCTACTTGTTCAAGCGCCTAACCTTAAAGAGCGTGTCGAGCAAGGTGGTCTTGTTGGTTACATCATCTTGGTTGTAGGTGCGATTGGTCTTCTACTGGCACTAGAGCGATTCATCACACTGTCTTTGACGCGCATGAAGGTCAATAGCCAGCTTAAGTCTAAAGACGTAAAAGATAACAACCCATTGGGTCGTGTACTGAAAGTACGTGATGCTTACCCTAAAGCAGACACAGAAGCACTCGAACTGCATTTAACAGAGGCAATTCTGGGTGAGCTACCTAAACTACAACGCAACCTAACCGTCATCAAGATTATCTCGGTAGTTGCGCCACTTGCCGGTCTATTGGGTACGGTTACGGGTATGATTAATACTTTCCAAGCCATTACCTTGTTCGGTACTGGTGACCCTAAATTGATGGCAGGCGGTATTTCACAAGCACTTGTTACGACGGTACTTGGTCTTGTTGTCGCTATCCCAACTACCTTGCTATATGCATTGCTGAATACACAAAGCAAAAACATCGTCAATATTTTGCAAGAGCAGGCGTCTGGTGTGATTGCTGAGCGCGCAGAGCGAGGCTAATCATCATGATCGAGTTTCTAGAAGCAATACGCGATTTTACAGAAACAGGTGGCCAAGTATTGTTGGTCATCGGGTTCTTAATCTTCGTCATGTGGCTTTTGATCCTCGAGCGTGCGCTATATGTTTTCGTGACGCACAAAAACAATGTGCGTCAAGCCGTCACAATGTGGCAAAACAGAGAAGACCGGTCATCTTGGAACGCTGAGCAAATTCGTCAGAAAGTCATTTCTGATATCAGCTTAAAGCTAAACGGTAGCATTCCTATCATTCAATCATTGGTGGCCTTGTGTCCACTGTTAGGTTTGATGGGAACGGTGACCGGTATGATCGAAGTTTTCGACGTGATGGCAATTTCTGGTTCAGGCAACGCCCGTTCTATGGCATCGGGCGTGTCCAAAGCAACTATACCCACAATGGCGGGAATGGTTGGCGCTTTGTCTGGGGTATTTGCCTCGACTTGGTTAACCAGAACAGTGAAATCTGAGCGCATGCATCTAGAGGATGCATTAATAGTTCAACGTTAATGCCCTGGGCATTAAGGTAAGGTAAGCATTATGAAGCAGCATTTTCAAAACCTCGTTGATGAGGAAGAAGCGAATATCGATATGACGCCCATGTTGGACGTTGTATTTATCATGTTGATATTCTTCATCGTAACCGCGTCTTTCGTCAAAGAGGCAGGTATCGATGTAAACCGTCCAGAAGCGGCGACAGCAGTCAAAAAAGATCGAGCTAACATTCTTATTGCTATTTCTGATAAGGGTGAGATTTGGATTAACAAACGCCGTGTTGATGAACGCGCAGTTCAGGCCAATATCGAGCGTTTACATGCTGAGAACCCACAAGGTTCTGTGGTAATCCAAGCCGACAAGAAAGCGACAACAGAGACCCTGATCAAAGTGATGGATGCATCACGTGCAGCAGGCGTATTTGACGTTTCAATCGCAGCTCAAGAGCCTTAATTATGGTACGATTTCTAATCGCATTGTTGTTGTCAGCAGGGATTACATTGGGGTTATTCTTCCTGATGCAGTCTCTGATACAAATGAGTGGCAGCGCTTTGACTGAACCGCCAAAAGGCAGCGTATTAGACTTCGTACGCGTTAAGCCTGAAGAGCAAGTTCAGAAAAAGGACCGCAAGCCACGTAAGCCACCTAAGCCCAAAGAGCCACCGCCGCAGATGAATCAGCCGCAGATGGACTCGCCTACGCCAAATGCCGAAGGCAGTGGCTTAGACTTTGCTGCCGATGTCGGCGACGATATTTCGTTAGATGGTGGATTGGCATTAGAATCCGGTGACGGTGAGTACCTGCCCATTGTAAAAGTGGCGCCAGTGTATCCACGTCGCGCTCTGCAACGCGGCATCGAAGGGTACGTTATCCTTGAGTTTACGGTTACAAAGCAAGGTTCGGTTCGCGATCCAATCGTGATTGAAGCAGAGCCAGCAGGAATATTTGAACAAGCGGCAAAAGACGCAGCACTTAAGTTCAAGTACAAACCTCGCGTGGCAAATGGTGAAGCGACAGAAGTATCTGGCGTGCAAAACCGTTTGACGTTCCAAATTGATGGGTAAGCCAATGAAAAAGACATTGATTTCTAAATATCTCTTCGCTGCGCTTTCTCTTTCTACTGCGACTGTATCATTATCAGTGATGACTTCGATCATTGCATTGGATGTGCAGGCGCAGGAACAAAAAGCCAGTGAGAAAAAGACCCGCCGCACACCAGCGTTGCGTTCAAAGGTATACGAACAACTGGCACGTGCTCAAGCACAAGCCGATGCTGACAATATCCCAGGCGCTATCGACATTCTCGACGAAGTAAAAGATAAATCAGGTTCGATGAACAGTTACGAACTTGCGATGATGTATAACTTCTATGGATTTATCTATTACAACGACGAGCAATACGATAAAGCGATGGATTCGTTTGCGTTGGTCGTTGAGCAGCAACCCATTCCCGAGTCCTTTGAGTTAAGCACCTTGTTCAGTTTGGCACAATTGAACTTGATGCAAGGCCGTTTCGCTGAAAGTATCGAATACCTCAATCGCTGGGAATCACTCAATACAGGTAAAATACCGCCAAAAAATTGGGTGATCAAAGCACAGGCGTATTATCAGAACAAGCAATATGCTGAAGCTGAAACCTTTATCACTCAGGCTATCGAAAACCAAGAAGCGGAAGGCATGCTACCTGACGAAGGTTGGTTGATTCTTCAACGCGCTATCTTTTATGAGCTAAAGCAGCCACGTAAAGTGAAAGATGTGTTGATTAAAATGATCAAGTTGTACGACGAGCCTAAATATTGGATTCAGCTCGCGGGAATGTATGGCGAGCTCGGCGAAGAGAAAAAGCAATTGGCCATTATGGAAGCGGCTTATCAGCAAGGCTATGTTGAGAAAGGTGCTGACGTATTCAATCTCGCGCAGCTCTATTACTACCATCGCGTACCCTACAAAGGGGCATTGTTGATGGAACAAGCGATTGACGAAGGCACACTTGAGAAAAATTTGCGAAACCTTAAGTTCTTAGGGCAAAGCTGGACGTTAGCGAAAGAAAACGACAAAGCTGTGCCGGCACTGATGGCTGCTGCTGAGTTGGCTGATGACGGTGAACTGGATGCGCAGGTCGCCCAGATTCTTTTAAACATGGAACGTTGGGATGACGCGATTGCTGCTGCACAACGTGCCGTTGAAAAAGGTGATTTGAGAAATCCTGGTACGGTTTACCTAGTGATGGGAATGGCTCACTTCAATAAGAAAGAGTACGCGTTAGCGCTAAACCAGTTGGCAGAAGCAGAGAAACATTCAAGTAGCCGAGGTATGGCTAAACAATGGCTTCAATTTGTCAATGGGGAAAAGCAAGCCGCTGAGCGAATTGCGGCGGACTTATCTTCATAGCTTAATTTGCTAATACGAAAAACCAGTCCTAGAGGCTGGTTTTTTTTGTCTTATTTAACGGTGAACGTGGAGATGTTAGGTTTTGATTAAAAAGCGCGAGTATACGCGTTTGCTTATGAAACCAATCGCATAGATATAGGATTAATCTTGAGTCTAAAGGACTTGATATCAACGACCAGCTTGGCATTGTTACACATTGCTTTGTATCAGCTGTAAGAAGAATTAAAGGTCTCAACGAGCTGACTCTGGGTTGGCCTTTGAGGTGGCGAATGGCTCAGCTGTTACTTTCATTTGGGTCTCTAAGGTACAGGAGTGTGCCTTGTCATCTCGCTCGAATACTCACGGTGAGCGTACATTTATTCACGCGAGATAGTATAAAAATAACACTAGAACTTATACTAAAGTAGTATATTATGAAGTGGAGGGTGTGAATCCTCTCGCGTAGTACTCAGTAAAAGCACCATGCAATTTACTCAGTTGTACTATTTTCGCGATGTTTCTCTGTGTGTAAGCCTTGTTGTGTTGTTTGTCCAAGGTCTTTCCAAGGCGCAATAAGTTGCGCCTTTTTTTATGTGCGACGGTTACCTGTGTTTTTTGACTTTCCTTGACCTTATCATCAGCTTGGATTAGCTTTATATTTGAACAAGTTAATAACAACGAAGGAATGATGTTATGAAAGCCAAGTTTTTCCGCAGAGCCCTCTCTTGTGTAATTTCTGTTGCCATTTTAGGTAGTGTGCAGGCCAATACAAACGCCGGCCAAACTCACCTTGCTATCGAAGAATCAAAACAGCTTCAGGACCACACAGCGCAATCCATGCGAGTGTCTCTCAATAGAGCCATCAAGCAGCACGGTGACAATGCCTTTTCGGTCCAACAAATTAAGTTAGCATTGTCTGACACGCTGATTGATAACGGTGATATCAATAGTGCATGGCCGCTGCTAAAAGACGTCGTTACAGTGTCAACACAGCAAGACGATATGATTAAACTGCGTATTGCAGCAAACCAGTCGCTATATCGTATCACGCAGTTTGTGTCTGATTCCGTCGATCCACACAAAGTTAAGCATCAGAGAAATGCTGCCCTAAATCTAGCAGCTGATTTACGAAAAATTGCACAGCAGGATACCGCTTATGCGGCTGAGCAGCACTATGTGTTAATGCATAATTTCAATACAGCCGGTCCGATTCCAATGGAGCTCAACGAGGTATTGAAAATAACGCGCAACGCGGAAACCGCTTTAATTGACCAGTTTGGTAAACAAGACAGTCGTACTGTTGAGGCTATCTTTACCAACGCTAAACTGCTTCAGGACAAAAAACGTCATGAACAGGCGGCCGAGAAATTCAGTTTTGTCGTACAAGCGCTAGACAATGACGAACAAAAGTTGAGTGAAATGTCACTTGCGGCACGTTCTCGCTTGGTGAAATCACTGGATAAGTTGGGACGCCACAAACAAGCTGATAGTATGGTTGTTGAGATTGCTAAGTTACTAGATTCAGGTAAGGCTCCACAATTGCTGTATGGCAATCGTCATCGTTTGGGTGAAAATTTGAGAACGATTCAAGTGTCTACAGACGGCTTAACTGCGTCGAGTGCGTTATCATCCCCGGGAATTAGCCCAAAATATGCACACGTTTTCGTTAATTTCGATATTAATGAAAGAGGGTTCATTGAAAACGTTCAAGTATCAGACCGCTCAATGGGCAGTGTAGCGTTTACCAAATCTATTGTTGATTCATTGCACTCATGGCGGTATTCACCAAAACTGGAAGACGGTGAACCTGTTCGCGTAGTAGGTCATGAGGCAAGTTTTACAATCGATAATCGTTAGGGCTCATCACGTTATCCCAGGGCGCTTGATGCGCCCTTTGGACTCGCGTATAACGCCATAGCCACTCGATGCGGCATTGCCTATAAACGCTGACTAAACGACAGGGAAATAAAGTCTAAACCAGGGTTAGGCTTTTTAAATCCCGCATTCGAATAGTGAATGTAGCGCAAAGACAAACGGTATTCTTTGTTCTTACCCCAATACGTGCCAATCCCAAGACGGTCTTCAAATTGATAGTGCGTTGAAACGTCTTTCCCCGCAAACTTTGTATCGTCCAAAAGGGCCACGCCTATACCAAATTCACCTTCGATGGGATAGTTGCCCCATTGTGTGAGTGGCAATCTAACGATGGGCGATACGGCTAGCACAAAATTTGTATCGTATTCGTTTGGATCGCCGTACTCCCAAAAGTTCACACTGGACTCAAGTGTGACTTCGATAGGCCAATCATTGTTCAGTGGGTTGCCTAAGTGATATTGATAGGCGAGTTTTATGCCATTGACCGAACCTTCTCCGCGAAGGTAATCAACAGCATAACCAGATTGCCCAGCAAGGGCGGCAGTCGAGAGCGTGAATAACGCTAGAAATGTAATTAATCGATTCATCATAAATCCTCCTGCCACCTAAGTGGGGGAGGAATATGATATTCAAAAATTCAAATAAACGATTACGACGTTCGTTTATTTCTATTGAAGTTACAAAAGGTAACCTGTTTATTAAAAGTGCGTTGTGAATTAATTGTTATCTCTTAATTTCCTGCGCAGAATTTTGCCTACGGCTGACTTGGGTAACTCATCGATAACATTAAATTCTTTAGGTACTTTGTACGCCGTAAGACTTGCTTGGCAATGGGCTTTTAAACTGGCTTCGTCTAACTCATCTGACACCGTAACGTAGGCGCATACTCGCTCACCGGTTTTGTCGTCAGGTTTTCCTATCACGGCGGCCTCTAGCACTTGTGGATGAGACGCCAAGATGTCCTCAACTTCGTTGGGATATACATTGAAACCTGAGACAATTACCATGTCTTTAATGCGGTCAACGATTTTTACTGCCCCACTTTCTAGAAATACGCCTACGTCTCCCGTTTTGAAGAACCCGTCATCGGTCATAACCTTGGCGGTTTCGTCATCTCTGTTCCAGTATCCGAGCATTACTTGCGGACCCCTTGCCGCTATTTGGCCTGGCTGCTTATCGGTTATGGGTTGGTCATTGTCATCTAAAAGTGCGATTTCTGTGGCCAAAAGCGGAAGACCAACGGAGCCAAACTCCTCCTCGCCTGGTGTGTTAAATGTTAATACTGGCGCGGTTTCAGACAAGCCGTAGCCCTCGGTAATGGTGCAACCGGTCACCTCTTCCCAAAGCGTTGCTGCGCCCTTGGTTAAGGCAGTGCCGCCTGAAATCGTTAAATGTAAGCGACTAAAATCGACGGCCTTGAATTCTGGGTGCTGACCCAGTCCGACAAACAAGGTATTGATACCCGCAAACGTTGTCATTGAATGCGCTTTGAGGGTTTGAACAAAACTATCGATATCTCTTGGATTGGGGATCAGCAAGGTCTGGCAACCTTTTGCGAAAAAGGTCATCATACAAACAGTAAACGCATAGATGTGATAAAGCGGTAATGGGCAGACAACAAGCTCTTCGCCTTCTTTGAAGCCTTTCCCCAGTCTGTCGAACATCTGCGTGCTGTTACTGAGCACATTGCGATGACTCAGCGCGGCGCCTTTGGAAACACCCGTAGTCCCACCGGTATATTGCAACATGCACAAGGTGTCTAAATCAATCGACTCCCTCACTACTTTGGGCAAGGTTTCGCCAGCATAAATAGCAGAAGATAGAGCGATAGTATTGTCTATTTTGGGAGCTGTTCCCGCGTCCAACAGTTCAGTCGCGCTGGTGACGATCACATGCTTGACCGGTGTATCTGCTTTAATCGCGTCATACTTTGGCAACAGGTCAGCTAGGATAACAAGTGCAACTGCTCCGCTGTCATTGAATTGGTGGTGCATTTCTCTTTCGGTATAGAGCGGGTTGGTATTGACGACGACAAGCCCTGCGCGCAAGGCGGCGTAAACCGCAATGGGATTTTGAATCAAATTGGGAAGTTGAATGGCGATTCGGTCACCGGGCTGCAGACCTAACTCTCCGGCGAAATACGACGCGAGAGACGCAGATGCATGGTCGATTTGCTCAAACGAGTAGGTTTGACCTAGTGCCGTGTATGCAGGTTTGTCGGCGTATTTTATTAAGCAAGATTCTATGTAGTCAGGTAGAGATGTAGCCGTTGGTGGCAAAACTAAGTCGTGCATTCCGAATCCCTCATTAGATTTTGAATCAATACGTTAGCAGACAATCAAAAGGATTAACATTTTGATTACATTATAATGGCGCATTAACTAGGACTATAGTCCTATATAAATCATGTTGAATGATGCATTTAATGCTAATTCGCTTAGACAAATAGTCGCTCAATGAGAGGATTCGAGCTAGATGGCTGCGCCCAAAGGCGTAAGTGCGCCGCGAGTCGATCAATAGCTTATGCGGGTGAGTAGGTTGCCTGTGGCAGGTTTTAACCGCGAATTAATCGGTTTTTTAAAAAAGATTATGTGACTTTGATAGGTTTTGTAAATGTTGGGTATTGGCCTCAAGTCATGGGTGGTTCATTCAAAATTGTTAGACTAAAGGCTATAATTTAGCCGTTCTAATTGAAGCGATTACTGCTGACATCAACGCAGTACCCAAGTCAATACAAGAGGAAATTATCGTGCTAGAAGAGTATCGCAAACACGTTGAAGAGCGTGCACTTGAAGGAATTCCCCCAAAACCACTGACTGCGGAGCAAGTAGCGGGTTTGATTGAGTTGATCAAAGCCCCACCAGCGGGAGAAGAGGTTTTCTTGTTGGACTTGTTAGCGGATAGAGTACCTCCGGGTGTGGACGAAGCCGCCTATGTCAAAGCTGGATTTTTAAGTGCCATCGCAAAAGGTCAGGAAACCTGCGAGCTCATCAGCCGCGACGCGGCGGTGCAACTATTGGGCAATATGCACGGAGGCTACAACATAGAAACCTTAGTTAAGTTGCTAGAAGATCCCGACTTGGCAGAACTCGCTGCAGAAGAGCTTAAGCATACGCTATTGATGTTTGACGCGTTTCACGATGTTGACGAAAAGCGCAAAGCAGGTAATCCCTTTGCTGCGGATGTGATGGAGTCATGGGCTGAAGGGGAGTGGTTTACGTCTCGCCCAGAACTAGAAGAAAAAATGACTTATAGCGTGTTTAAGGTGACTGGTGAAACCAATACGGATGATTTGTCACCGGCACCTGATGCTTGGTCACGGCCCGACATTCCTCTTCATGCTAAGGCCATGTATAAAATGACACGCGATGGGCTCTCACCCAGCGAGCACGGCGTCACAGGACCTCTTGATCAAATAGATGCGATCAAATCTAAAGGTTACCCCGTCGCCTTTGTTGGTGATGTCGTCGGAACGGGGTCCTCACGTAAATCAGCGACGAACTCCGTACTGTGGTTCTTTGGCGAGGATTTACCAGGTGTACCTAACAAGCGCGGTGGTGGCGTCTGTATTGGGTCGAAAGTGGCACCGATATTTTTTAACACGATGGAAGACGCCGGTGCCCTAGTGTTTGAAGCCGATGTCGAAAAAATGAATATGGGTGATGTAATCGATATCTACCCGCTAGAAGGCAAGATAACACTAGCAGCAACGGGGGAAGTATTAGCCCAATACGATTATAAATCTGATGTGATATTGGATGAGGTCCGAGCGGGTGGTCGTATCAACTTGATCATTGGTCGAGGTTTGACTGAACGCGCCCGTGAAGCATTAGATTTGGCGCCATCGGATTTATTCCGAAAACCTGTGCAACCGCAAGATACGGGCAAAGGTTTCACTTTGGCCCAAAAAATGGTCGGTAAAGCGTGTGGTGTGGAAGGGATTCGTCCTGGCACATACTGTGAGCCTAAAATGACCACTGTCGGCTCTCAAGATACAACGGGTCCGATGACGCGCGATGAACTTAAAGATTTAGCCTGTCTCGGATTTAGTGCAGACCTCACCATGCAGTCTTTTTGTCATACGGCGGCCTATCCCAAGCCGGTAGATATTGAAACCCAACACACGTTACCTGATTTTATGATGAATCGCGGTGGCGTGAGCCTGCGACCTGGCGACGGCATCATCCATTCATGGTTAAATCGAATGTTGCTGCCTGACACTGTAGGCACAGGAGGTGACTCACACACTCGTTTCCCTTTGGGGATTTCGTTTCCCGCGGGATCAGGACTTGTTGCTTTTGCCGCTGCAACGGGAGTCATGCCGTTAGACATGCCAGAGTCCATTTTGGTGAGATTTAAAGGCGAAATGCAGCCGGGAATTACGCTACGCGATTTAGTACACGCGATTCCTTTATATGCCATTAAACAAGGGTTACTGACTGTCAAGAAAAAAGGCAAGGTGAATGCATTTTCTGGCCGTATTCTCGAAATCGAAGGTTTGGAATCATTGACCGTAGAGCAGGCATTTGAACTATCAGATGCGTCAGCAGAGCGTTCTGCCGCCGGTTGTACTATCAAATTGTCAGAGGCGTCAGTATCAGAATACCTGCGCTCTAACATCACTATGTTGCGCTGGATGATCAATGAAGGCTACGGTGATCCCCGCACCCTTGAACGCCGGGCACAAAAGATGGAAGCGTGGCTGGCCAATCCAGAGTTAATGGTGGCGGATGATGATGCCCAGTACAAGGAAATCATCGAAATTGACTTAGCCGATATCAAAGAGCCTATTGTGTGTTGTCCCAATGATCCCGATGACGCGAAGACGTTGTCCGATGTCGCTGGCGATAATGTTGACGAAGTGTTCATCGGATCGTGCATGACAAATATCGGTCACTTTCGCGCAGCGGGTAAATTACTGGAACAATACAATAAAACGATTCCAACACGCCTTTGGGTCTCGCCTCCAACTAAAATGGATAAAGCCCAGTTGATGGAAGAGGGGTATTACAATATCTACGGGCGAGTCGGAGTCCGCACAGAGATGCCCGGTTGCTCACTTTGCATGGGTAACCAAGCACGGGTAGAGGCCGGTACAACAGTGTTGTCGACCTCCACTCGAAACTTTCCCAATCGATTAGGTGACGGCGCGAACGTCTACCTTACCTCAGCAGAACTCGCTGCGGTTGGAGCGATAGTGGGACGCATTCCGACGGCAGAGGAATACATGGAGTATGCGAGCAAAATTGACGCTATGTCGAGTGAGGTATTCCAGTATCTGAACTTTGACAAAATGCCGTCATTTAAACAGGCGGAAGAGGAAGCCAAAGCCAAGATTATTCCAACGTTGAGCGTCGCCTGACGTTATCTTGCTGTAGCATTTTAATGACGAAGCCGGGTGACTTGTTCCCCCGGCTTTTTTAATGTTTGATTGCGTCTAGCGGTTAATGGCATTATTAGCGGCTGATATTTCTGCTGGTGCATGCCCTACCGCTGCATTATCCAACCCAATGAATGAAGGAATAAGTAATGAAAACATGGCGTAATTTATTTGGTTTGGCATTTCTTGCGGTCGCTTCAATGTCTTTCATCGGCGTGAATGCACAAGAAGATATCGATTTTGATGAAATAACAATAAAGATAAACAATAACAAGCTGAACGTTGAGTACGCTCAAACGTTTGAACAGCGAGCTCGTGGATTGATGTATCGAAAAGCCATGTGTGAAGATTGCGGTATGCTCTTTCGTTTTGATGAGCCAAAACGCGCCAGCATGTGGATGAAAAATACGTTTATTCCCCTTGATGTGGCCTTTATCGACAGAAATGGCGTGATAACAGATATCAAACCGTTGCAGCCTCATGACCTCACGTCAGTGGCAGCATCCAAACAGGTTCAGTTTGCGCTAGAGATGAACCAAGGGTGGTTCGCCGACAACAATATTAAAGTCGGCCATAAGATAACTTTGAATCCTTAGTAAAGTTTAGGCTTTGCTCGTTTTACCTCATCAGTGTTGAGGAACCGGAGATAAATGTGACAACTGATTTAACCATTGCAAAGTTTGGCGGCACCAGTGTGGCGACCTACGAAACAATGCAAAACTGCGCGCAGATTGTAGCCAATAATCACAATACGCGTATCGTCGTCGTCAGTGCTTCTGCTGGCGTGACCAATTTATTAGTCGATTTGGCGCACAACGCCATGACTCAGGAGCAAATTGAAGACAAGTATCAAGCTATCGTTAAGATAGAGTTTGCGATTCTCAATAAACTAAATGCCGACGCCTCGGTTGAGACAAAATTAAACGACTTACTCGAAGAGCTGAAATCTCTGGCGTTTCACGAAGAGATATTGCATCGCGTTGATTTAAAAGATCAATTGCTCTCAATGGGTGAGCGTATGTCATCATTGTTGTTTAGTGAAGTGTTGGCAGAGCAGGGCGTGAGCACGATTAACTTTGACGTGCGCAAAGTATTGAGAACCGATGACGTGCACGGTGCGGCCACGCCTCAAATTGAGGACATTGCGTCTCTTGCTGGGTCTTTACTGCGCCCTGAGATCAAAGATTCTGTCGTCATTACTCAGGGGTTTGTGGGGGCAACCGAACAAGGGAAAACCACCACGTTAGGCCGCGGAGGATCGGATTTCACAGCTGCACTCCTTGCTGAAGCATTGGACGCAAAAGCGTGTGAAATCTGGACCGATGTAATTGGCGTCTACACCACTGACCCTCGCATAACAGAGGCCGCGCGTCCTCTACCCGAACTCAGCTTTGAAGAGGCGGCTGAGATGGCAACTTTCGGCGCTAAAGTTCTGCATCCTGCAACAATGGAACCGGCGCTTCGTAAGAATATTAAGGTGTTTGTCGGGTCAAGCAAAGAGCCTGAAAAGGGTGGTACTTGGATCGTCAAAGACTGTGAACATGAGCCGCCATACCGCGCTATTACGCGCCGTAAAGAGCAAGTCATGGTAACGGTTAAAACGCCGAAGATGATGTATGCGCAAGGCTTTTTGCAACAAGTCTTTGCGATTATTGCCAAGCATAAACTGAGTGTTGATTTGGTCACAACATCAGAAATATCGGTTTCGTTTACACTCGACAATCCAGCCAATTCTGTCGCCGAGCGATTGAATAAGCAAACGATTGAAGAGTTAGAAACAATCTGTGACGTGAAGGTAGAGCAGGGCTTTGATCTCGTGACAGTGGTGGGTAATGACATGCACTCAAAAGTCGGCGTATCGAGCAAGATATTAGCAGCTGTCGCTGACTACAACTTGAGAATGATATGTTTTGGCGCTAACCCTCACAACTTGTCCTTCTTGGTCAATGAAGCAGACAGTTCGAACATTGTGAAGCAATTACACGCAGAATTGTTTGAATAGACTTTAAAGCCCTCTGCAAGCTTGTAGGGGGCTTATTTTACTGGTTTCAAATCAACAACGACTGGGCTATCTAATATACCCGAATCAAAATACTCGTATCGATTACGACCTTTTCGTTTTGCCTTATACAACGCTTTATCAGCTTGTTCTAATAGCAGTTCACCTTCATCAGCGCTGATATCTTCTGTTGACGCTATGCCAAGGCTGAGGGTAACAAAATCAGCCGCTCGACTGTACTCATGTTCGATACGGGCCCGTGCCATGCTATCGATGATGTGCTCGGCAACTTTTATCGCACCCGTCACGTGTGTGTCTGGCAGGATGATAGCAAACTCTTCACCGCCGTAGCGTGCGACGAAATCCGTTTTACGCGGCAAACAAGTCAAAAGGATATGGGCGACTTGGCGCAAGCAATCATCACCTTTGCCGTGACCATAGTTGTCGTTGTACTGTTTGAAAAAGTCGATATCAAGCAGCATCACTGTAATAGGCCACTTGCGTCGAATGGCGATGCCAATCTCCTGTTCAAAACGCTCATCAAGCGCCCGTCGATTGGCGACGCTGGTCAATGCGTCAACCAAACTCATCTCTGATAGCGTTTGTTTTTGATTCTCAATGGTTTTAGCAAAAGAATCAAAGGTTTCGGCAAGATCAGATATCTCGTCATTGCCAAATAATGCGATGTCTTGTTCTACGCCCTCTAGGCGTTGCTGAATTTGAGTACGAAGACGTAATAGACGAGCCACAACTAATCGATGAACGAAAGCACTAAAACCAACAATGACGAGCACAATAAACAAGAAGACTAAATTGATGTTTTGGATTTGCGCGCTGATGGTGCCCGACGCGTTTCGCGCGTCTTCTAAAATGCGGGAGTTGAGCTGATACGATTCGAACTCAGTCAGCCGAGCATAGTCTAGAATCAGGTTGTTCACCATGTTCGCTCTGCCTCTGGAGCGTCCCATTACTTTCAATTGCTCTTGGCGCAGCGAGAAGATACCTTCTATGTTGTCGGTGATCGCGTGTTCGAGTTGGCTTATGAGTTGTGACGATTCTGCTGGAAGCACGTAATTACCGTCTTTGATGTCTTGCTTCAATCCGTCAAACAGGTCTGTCATGCTTTGCTTTTTTTCTCGTACAACATTAAGCCTGTCAATAATCAGGATTTCACCGGTATGGGTGACGATCTCAGCTATGTTTTGTTTCCAACGAGGGTTGGCACTGGCGCTGTCATCGGGCGTTCGCATTAACGCCTCGTAAATGTCGTACATGCGCGTTTGTTGCTCTAACATTTTATCGTGGATAGTCAGCTTGCGAATGACTAGCTGATTCAAATCACTTAGTTCTTTGGAAATGGTATACAGTTGCAGCAGCATATACGCATTTTCTTTTTGCCGCTCAGCAATGCCGGTCAGCACGGCGAGCTGATCGTTGATTTGGCCATAGCTTATACGCCGGTGTGGATCACTATTCGCATTGACAAGGCGCTCGCTGACACGGGCAAGATTGTTCACTTGAATGAATATTTCGCCAGAGCTGATGACGGTAGTGAGGGATTTTTCGGATACGTCATTTAGCGTATCGTTGAATTCACTGAGTCGATAATAAGTGGAAAGCGCGAGGATAATCACCAAGCTTACGATGACAAAAAGGCCGCTGTTGATGATTTTGGTCAACGAGTATCGGCGGGTTTTGTTTCGAACCTGTTTGTTATTCTTATTATCGTCGGTCATTGACCCGCCCCAGGGGTGTCAGTTCTTCTTATGCGTCCTTCAATCATAGCCGTTAATGACTGTTTTTTCCTGAAATAACTGATCACAATATCAGAAATAAGCGGCGTAACCTGCTGACTAAAACCGAGGCGTTTTGCATTGCTAAACATAGCAAAGCCATCCCCGCCTTTTGCAAGATAATCTGACATCGCCACCGTATACTTTTCATCTGGCTTGACTCGTTTCCCTGCAACTGTGGCTGACAGTAATCGACTTCCAATCGGCTTCGAACCATCGAAAACAACCTCTACGCCTGACATTTGTAAAAAACGTCCTTTCACGCCTTCAATTTGGCTTAGACCATTTTCCAGTGCGAGTAATAATTGCGTGCCCGTGACTTCTACCACCATAATACGACTGCGAAACGGCAACTCCTCAGCAATGTCTCGACGGGTGATAACTGCATCAGATTGATATTGTTTTTCACCTCTTATAGCGCCACCGTTGATGATGGCGATATCCGTTTGCGCGGCTTCTCTTAACGCATCTGTAACTAAATTACCAAATGCACTCTCTTGCGTTCTCACAGAAGGGCGCAGCGTGTCGAAGCTTTGTGAGGTCGTCGCTAGCTCTTCATTCAGCAGTCGTTCGATGCGTTGGGTGTAGCTGCGGATTTGATGATTGATCACCGGGTCTTTGGGGACGGTTTCCAATACTTGGTTGCGCCATGAAATCGACAATTCGTTCGGTTTGTCAGTGGGCCAGGTTAAATCGAGAATAGCGGCAACGCCGGCTTGGTTGACCAAGATACGATTCGGGTGTGCTGTTGACTCTTTTGCTGCTGACAGCTCGTAATGAGGGTCGGTTCTCAGAGCGACATTGATGGTGCTATCTGACAACAGCGAATCTATGAAGGGATAAGAACTGGAATACATTAGTACAACCAGCTGTGCACCTTGCTCTCGCAATTTTGCAGCTTCGGTTTTGATCGCTCGGTAAGGGTCGGTGATTTGCAATCGCTGTAGCAAATATTCTTCAATCACTGATTCGTGAATGACCGACAAAATGCCGATAGTGATCCCTCCTTTTTCGATCAGTACACTGTC
Organism: uncultured Alteromonas sp.; assembly: GCA_963922845.1. Classification (GTDB taxonomy): domain Bacteria; phylum Pseudomonadota; class Gammaproteobacteria; order Enterobacterales; family Alteromonadaceae; genus Alteromonas. The sequence continues at coordinate 46,987 of CAWUJV010000013.1, read as the reverse complement.
ATTAGCGCCATCGACATTCCCTTGTGTGAAGGGATCGAACGCATTGCTTAACACCATTGGAAAAGCCGCTTCATAAGCGCGCAATGAAAACTCATCTTCAAAATAACTGAATTCACGTTTGGTCACAGACATCGCATCGGGTTCGATACTGTTGAGGATATCGATAATGTGAGCGCCTCGGTCAAACGAGGACAGATGACTGGGGGCTAGGCTACCACCACCGAACAAGAAGAACGTCGACGGGTCCTCTTGCCGCATGGTTTCAATTAAGCGCGCTAACTGCGCATAGTCGCCGTGTTCAGAACTATTAATGACGGGTAAGTCGGCAGTAAAAACCAGTGTTGCCGATTGTTGTTGCCCATGACTGAGCGCACTAATAAACAAAGCGCATGACAGGAATAAAAAACGAAAAACAATACGTACGACTTTCATTAGCCTCTCAAACCACAAGGGATAGCGTAATTTTCGGTACTGATCGCTAAAAATGCAATCTCGACGGTGGAATTTTATTCTAAAGTTTACCCTGTTGATATGACATTTGTTGTAACAGGGTGTGTGCGAGCAATAAAAAAGGGGCATACGCCCCTTTTTTACGCATGCTGTAAGTTACACTTTGAACTGTCGGATTGACTGTTGTAACTCTTCGGCGAGTCTAGCGACTTCGTGGCTAGAATCTGACGTTTGTTGTGCACCAATCGTCGTCTCTTCAGCAATGTTAACAATGCCTTCAAGCTTTTCACTGATTTCTTGAGATACAACGTTTTGCTCGCGAGCCGACTGTTCGATTTGAGTACTGACATCAAATGCCTTGTGAACCGCATCAGAGATGAGGTCCAGCGCTTTAGTTGCATTCTCTGTTTGCTGTACGCAAACGCCGGTTTGCTCTTTACCTTGGTTCATCACCGCTACCGCTTTTTCTGCGCCAGCTTGTAACACCTCGATCATAGAGTTAATTTCTTGCGTTGATTCTTGAGTCCGGCTTGCAAGCGTTCTAACTTCATCAGCAACTACCGCAAAGCCTCGACCTTGTTCGCCTGCTCGGGCCGCTTCAATCGCCGCGTTCAATGCCAACAGATTGGTTTGGTCTGCGACACCACGGATAACGTCAAGGATGCCACCAATACTGGCACTGTCTTGGTGAAGCTTGTTGATAACGTTTGCCGCTTCTTCAACATCTTTAGCCAGTACTTCGATGGTTGTTTTGTTCTCGACAGAAATCTTACGGACTTTTTCCGCTTCACTATCTGCATGGCGGATTTGCCCCAGCGTGTCTTCCGCATTTTGACTAACAAGCTGCGACGTTGAGTGCATTTCCGTCGTCGCGGTTGCCACTTGGGCAATTTGCGACTTCTGCTCTTGGATCGAGCTGGTGGTTTGCGCGGTCACTGCAGAAGTTTGTTCCGATGCAGCCGCTAACTGCTCTGCACGGTCGTTGATACCTGCAATAAGTGATTTCAGGCTGGCAATGAGCTTGTTACAGTTACGGGCAAGCTCACCAAATTCATCACTGGCGGAATCATCTAGGCGATGGGTTAGATCACCTGACGACGCAATAGTAAGTAGCTCGTTTACCCGATTGAGTGGCTTGGTAATAGAATTCACAATCCAAATACCAATACCAAAGGCAACACCTGCTGAGATAACAACAGCAACAATAACTTGTACCGTACCACCAGTCACCTTGTCATTCACTTGAACCTCAATGTCCTTGGCTTTTTTGTTGGCAAGGTTAAGAAGGTCTTCAAGTTCGACTATAGCTTGTTTGATGTTTTCATCTGAACGCGTCAATGCAGCTTGTGAGTCAGTCAAATGATTCAAGCGCTCAACGTGTAGCTTCAAGATACCACTGTCGCCACGCACGGCATCAAGTGCGGCTTCAACCATATCAGAGATTTCATCAAGCGTACCTGAGCTGTCAGCACCGTCGGCAGCTTCAAGCATTGCGTCTAAATGACCTTGTACCTGACTGACAACCAGCTCAACTTCATTGCCCAGCGTTTGTGCTCGAACGATGGTTTCCGTTTTTACGTATTCAGAGGACGTAGTAAGGAGCGTCAATAAGCTGCTTTCTAGGTTGCCACCAAGTTCAGCCGCGCGGCGCAATTTGCGATTTCGTTGCACTTCGTCCATGTCGGCAAAATCCAAGACATAAGTCGCCGCGTCATCCGCGTTGTCTTCGGCATCTGAAATCGTATCCGCAATGGCGTTGCGAATATCCATCGCCGCCTTTCGGCTTTGGTACAAACTGTCTACGTTTCCTGCGTAGTCATCGTACAACGTTTTTACTCGGCTGAGCGTCCCTTTCAGCGCCTTCTCGTCTGCAACTGTCTTAGCCAACGATGCATATTCGGATTCGAAGGTAGATTTGCTCGAATTGAAACTTTCTTGTTTAGTCGCCAAACCGCCAAGTGTTTCTTCAATATAGGCTTCGAACGTCAGTCGGCCCATATTCAAAAATGACGCTTTTAGCGCGCTGCTCCCTGACAAAGTAGGAATGGCAAGTTGGTTTACCTCTTCCGTCGCACTACCTATTTTGCTCAGGTTGGTGTACGAGAAAATGCCTACCAAAACGAGTAATAGTACGATGGAAAGAAATCCACCAATAATACGTCTCGCAACAGTGATATTCATCGGGACTCCTGATGTATCTGCGTTGTTGTTATAGTCAAGCGCTAAAGTCAATAAACTTCAACATCTTTTGTAAACCAGTGTGACAAAAAAAAGACCAAACTGCACCTTTTAAAATTTAAACTTTAGTGCAATCTAATACTCGACGACGTCTTTTCTGTCGATTCGTTGATCTATGTTAACCCAGTCACATACAGTTGATGTGCAGCACTGCTTGACGTATTGAGGACAAAAACGACGCCTAAACAGTTGGTTATCTTTAGATCGCTCTGTTGTACTACATCGACTCAAAAATGAATTTCTTGAACCGATTTTCCATGTGATGGTCGCGTTGACGGGGTTAGTTGTGTGAGACGCTAATGCGTTTCCCATCTTCTAGACGATATCCTGTCATTGACTGCCCCCAAACATACCCTGTATCCAACCCTTGTAGGTGTGGTTGGTTGGTTTGTCCGGACAATGCAGCCCAATGGCCAAATAATACCATGTGGTCAGACTTGATGTGCGAGTTTTCAACGCTAAACCAAGGGGTCAGATCAGTTGGTGCATCATTGACAGCGGTTTTCGTCGCAAACTCAAGTGATAAATCACTGTGATACAAAAAACGCATACGGGTACACGCATTGATGATAAAGCGCAACCGGTCATAGCCCTCATGACTGCCTTGCCATTGCGTAGGTTCACTGCCGTACATATTTTCTAGTAGGCGCCGCCAGTGTTTGCCCTTAAGCTCACTGGATACCTCATTGCTTAGCTTAACGACTTTTTTAAATGACCATTTGGGATAGAGCCCTGCGTGAACCAGTAATGTATTGTTGTTGAGTTGTTGTGCCAATGGAAATTGCCTCAGCCAGTCGACAATTTCCGGTAACCGCTTTGAAGCCAATAGGTTATCCAAGTTATCCGAGCGTTTTGACTTGCGGATACCTTGTGTCACGGCGAGTAAGTGCAGGTCGTGGTTGCCAAGTACGGTGGTGAAGTGTTTTCCCAGTGACATCAAGAACTCAACCGTGGCAAGAGAATCCTCTCCACGTGCAACCAAATCACCTACGGCGCACAGTTTGTCTTTGTTGGGATCAAATTCGGCTTTTTTGAGCAGGCGCATCAGCCCATTAAAACATCCTTGAATATCACCAACTACCAGCGTTTGTCTGTAGTGTCTTGCCATAGAATCAATTAATAATATTCGGTACAGCTAGTCGAAACACATCAATATTGGCTTTGAACCGTTCGCCTGCCGTTGTTTCCAGCTCGTAGTAGCCTTGCATGCTTGCCACTGGCGTATCGACCACCGCACCGCTGGTGTATTGAAAGGTGTCACCGGGGGCAATTTCAGGCTGCTCGCCAATGACCCCATCGCCCTGAACTTCCGAGGTTTTGCCATTGGCATCAGTAATCAGCCAATAGCGCGTCTTCAACGTAACCGGAAACGCATTGGGATTGGTGATCGACATCTTGTATGCAAATGCATATTTGTCTGAGTCACTGGGTAAATGTTCCGGTAGGTGACGTGTCCGAGCATGGATAATCATAGTGGGTGTCGTCATACCTAAACCTCATTCCGTAGGGGCGATAGCATTTGCTAATTTAGCAAAATCCTCTAGCGACAATGCCTCTGCTCGAACGCCAGGATTAATACCTAAATCACTGATTTGCTGTTCTTCTAACACAGACTTTAGACTATTTCTGATGGTTTTTCGACGTTGATTAAATGCCGCTGCACAGACGGTCTCAAGTGCAGAAACTGACGCGACGTCTACGGTTGGCGTGGCATGTGGAACAAGCCTAACGACAGCTGAATCCACTTTCGGTGGTGGTGTGAATGCACCGGGCGGAACGTCCAATACGGGAATAACTTGGCAATAATATTGAGCCATTACCGACAGGCGGCCATAGTTTTTGTGTCCGGGGCCAGCGGCAAGACGATTGACCACTTCTTTTTGTAGCATGAAGTGCATATCTTGGATGAGTCCCGTATGTGAAAACAAATGGAACATCAAGGGCGTTGAAATATTATAAGGGAGGTTACCAAACACTCTCAACGGTTGAGCAGGGTTGTCGAACGTCTTTTGTAGCTCAACGAAATCCATTTTTAACGCGTCTTGCTCTACCACATTGAGCTTACTGCTGTGAAACGGGTGATGACGCAAACGCTTGGCAAGGTCTCTGTCTAACTCGATAACAGTCAGTTTATTAATTCTTTCGCACACAGGTTCGGTGATTGCCCCCAAACCTGGACCAATCTCGACAAGGTTTTCACCGTCTTGAGGATTGATAGCAGAAACGATGCGGTCAATGACGTAATCATCGTGCAGAAAGTTCTGGCCAAAACGCTTGCGCGCAGTGTGGCCTAAGTGTGTTTTATTCATTGTTTATGACTTGCAAGCGTAATGGCTTTTTCTAAAGCTTTACGGAAACTACCGGTATCTGCTTTGCCCGTACCCGCGAGTTCAACCGCAGTACCATGGTCAACAGACGTTCTTATAAAAGGCAGGCCTAGCGTTATGTTAACGGCTTCGCCAAAACCCTTGTATTTGAGTACGGGTAGGCCTTGGTCGTGATACATCGCTAGCACAACATCCGCATCATCTAAGTATTTTTGTTGAAAAATCGTATCCGCGGGGAGTGGTCCTGTGATGGCTAAGCCTTCTTCACGCAACTCGTTAAGCGCGGGCGTAATGACCATGATTTCTTCTTTACCAATATGCCCGTCTTCCCCTGCGTGAGGATTGAGACCACACACGTAAATCTTGGGATGCGTGATACCGAATTTTAATTTTAGGTCGGTATTAATAATGTGAATGACTTTATGGAGTCGGTCCCGTGTAATGGCTTTCGATACATACTCCAACGGAATATGCGTGGTCGCCAACGCGACATTGAGGCCTTCGGTAGACAATAACATGACCACATCAACGGTGTTTGATTGGTGCGCAAAATACTCCGTGTGACCACTGAATGATACACCAGCTTTGTTGATAATGCCTTTGTGTACTGGGCCTGTTACCACAGCGGCAAAGTCACCTTGCATGTTGGCTTCGCACGCTTGGCGCAGGGTTTCAACAACATAGTGACCATTTTCACTGTCCAGTTCGCCTGCTATTGCCGTTTTGGCAATATCTATGTGCTGAACAAACAGTTCACCGGGTTGTTGGACTCTGTCGATTGATGAATCATAGGGCGTTAATGTCAACGGCAAGCCAATTAATTTGGCTCGCTCGTTTAACATGTCAGTATCAGCAAAAACGACCAGTTGCGCATCCCAGCTTTCTTGAGCCAGTGCGATGATAAGATCCGGTCCGATACCAGCGGGTTCCCCTGGCGTGACAGCAATACGTGTTATGCCCATAGATTCGCCTTACGAGTTCCCATCGTTGAGTACATCGATGTGGGCTTGGTCACGCATTTCACGCATCCAAGTTTCCGTTTCTTCACTGAATTTACGATTGAATAGCAGTTGGTATGCCTTGTCTTTTTTACGTTTTTCAGTGGCATCGTCAATTCGTCTGTCGATCAGTTGGATTAGGTGCCAACCGTGAACGGAACGCACTGGGCCGCTGAATTCATCAGGTTGAAGTTCGGCAAGGGCATCTTTAAATGCTGGTACATACATATTGGGGTCTGCCCAACCTAGTTCACCGCCGCGTAGTGCAGACCCTGGATCCGCAGAATGTTCTTTCGCGAGGTCTGCAAAATCAGCGTCACCGGCAATTAACTGCTCACGAAATTCCGTCAGCATCGACTGCGCTTTGTCTTCACTCAGAATGATAGAAGGTTGAATCAGTATATGACGTGCGTTGACTTCCTCAACCGTGACAATTTCAATCCCTCGGGTGTCGAGTACTTTCAAAATATGCAAACCAGCACCACTGCGAATTGGACCAATCAGCTCTTCTTTACCTTTGTTCTGTACGGCTTCTGCAAACAATGTAGGCATAGCATTGATGTTCATCCAGCCCATATCACCGCCCTCTAAAGCTTCTGAGCCAGACGATGAAGCAATGGCAATCTTGGCAAAGTCCGAACCGCCTTCAAGCAAATTGATGACTTTACCCGCTCGCTCTCTCGCGTCTTCGATATCTTGGTCTGTCGGATCTGGCGGGAAAGCAATTAGGATATGACCGAGACGATATTCCGCCTGCTCTGCACCTTGCTGATCGATAAGGCTCATTAGCGAGTCAATTTCTTGGTCGGTAATATAGATACGGCGTCTCACGTTAGCGCGGCGTACTTCACCGATAATGAGTTCTTCTCTTACGGTTTCGCGATAGTCTTCGTATGCAATGCCTTCTTGGGCTATCTGCGCACGCAGCATATCAAGCGTTGCACCTTGGTTTTGTGCAATATTTACAATGGTTTGATCAAGCTGAGGGTCACTGATTTGAATACCCATACGCTCTGCGCGCTGCATCTGTAGGCTTTTCATGATCAGTCGCTCGACGGCTTGTGTTCTGAGCGCGCGATCGGATGGCAGAGACTGGTTATTTGCCAACGCATTACGCTTAACTTCATCTACCAATTTCTGTACTTCACTTTCAAGCACAACGCCTGAATCAACAATAACAGCAACGCTGTCCAACATGGTTTGTTGGGCGTTTGCATTGGCCAGCATAGCAATACTGAGCACGAGACCACGGATTAAGTACTTCATAAACACTCTTTCGTTTTCGTTATAGTTGCGGTTTTGAACCGCTTAATTTAATACATAGGGGCGGCGATAGCCAAACATGCCATCGCGTAGCATTGAACGTTGAGAGTTGCTGCTACTGATGCCCTTGAATATAAATTGCAGAGACACGCCTGAATCATATTCGTTTACGCTTTGTAATCCCGTTGCGTCGAAGCGATTTGTCAGGTTACGTTGAGCAATGAAGCGCACGGCCCAACAACATGAATCGTATTGTAACCCAAAGTACGTTTCGATACTGCGATCTCTTTCGAGGTCACGGAAATTGCGACCCACCCATTGCCAATTTTTTGCAATAGGCCAGCTGGCGGATATACCAAGCTGGTCAATCGTCTCACCAGATAGGTTTCTTACGAACCGATGACTGAATTGAACCAAACGGCTTTCGTCTTGGCGGTATTCCAATGCAAAACTGCTTCGCTCAACTTTGTCTGTTTCTGTCGTAATCTGGATATCAGTGTGGACAAACCAGGTATCTGATATTCGCCAGTCCAGTTCAGCGGCAAGCGCTGAACGGTCGTCGGTTCGGGTATCTTGGAAGATTTTACTGTCTTCGAGATAGAATATCTGACCTATGCTAGCGACCAATTGTTCCCGGTTATTTGCATCAATAATGCGAGACGTGACACCAAGGGTTATCTGGTTGTTATCGCTAAATCGGTCGAGACCAGTAAATTCACGGCCACGGAACAAGCCATCGTAGTCGATTAGTAGCGCCGTTGCATCATACAAACCGATGTTCGATTGGTCTTCAAATGAGGTATATAAGTATTGCGCGGTCGGCTCTAGCGTCATAGTCGCATCTTGCCCCAGCCACTGATAATCTCGCTCAAATCGCAAATTACCAAATATTCGACCTTGAGCGATGGTGCGGTTAACCTCTTCTTCTAGTGTCGTACCTTCGACATTGTCTTGGCGGTAATATGTATTGTACAGGGTTGCTTCCGCAGTAACCTCGCCCCAAGGCCTGATATAAGGCACTGTGAGGGTAGGGGCCACGTGAAAACGCAGTGCCGTTGGACGATCATTGGCTTCGTTATCAAAATAGGCCAATTCTGAATCGATACGGAACTGAGCAAAGTTGGTTAGATCCTGCGTCCAAGTTAATTGGGCTTCGGGCAGTGCGCGATAGGTATCTGGATGGTCACCTATAATTTCGAAATCGCGGAAAAATACACTGAAATCCAAGTCTTGAGAGTAGTAGTTCAAGCCAAACGTTCTGAACAGGTGAGTATCCGCTCTGTTATAAAAATCCGACCCTAAATCAACGATGTAGTTGTCATCACTCAGGCCATTGACATCCGCACTGATCTGCCAATTGTCATTGAGGTTGCCTTTGTGGTACCAACGATAGAAATAACGCGTACTGTCTTGACTGAGTTCATCGTCGCTTGGCAGATACTCAATATTAAACTGCCCATATTGCGATTCAGTTAAATAACGGAACTCGGTCTTCAGTTGGGTGCCGCGATTACTCATGAGCCTAGGGGCAATGGTCATGTCGTAGTTTGGTGCAATATTCCAGTAGTAAGGTTGCTCGTAATCAAGGCCCGTTGGCGATGAACTACTGATTTTTGGAAAGAGCAGGCCGCTTTGACGCTCGTTACTGACAGGAAAAGCAAAGTAAGGCAAATAGAATACCGGCACACCGCCGACATAAAATCGCGTATTTTTCGCTTCACCTAAACGCGCATCATTGTCGATACTGATCTCGCTTGCTCTGAGCTGCCAGTCTTCTTGGCCCATCGGGCAGGTGGTAAAGCTTACGTCATTGAGCACGATTCCATCGGATTTAGAGACTTCGATATTATCTGCTGCGCCGTGGCCAACGAATCCGGTCAATTGATACTGAGTGTTGTCCATGACGAACGACTCTGATTCCGAATCAAGGACAACAGAATCGCTGTTTACTAGCATGTTTTGGTCTTGGTAAGACACGCTACCTTCAGCTTTAACGTCTTTACCGTCGTTCTTCACCTCTGCACGTTGTGCTTGTATTCTCGCCGCATCGCTAGTGATATCGACATTCCCGGTAAAGGTTGCGACCTTGTTTTGCGTAATTCGAGCTTCGTTGGCCTGCACCTTGACATTGTCGGGTGGCATCAAACCGTCGCTTTTAAATTGGGTAGGCGGGACTGAACATAATTCCAATTGTAGAGGTGGAACGGCTGACGTGGCTTCTTGGGCATTCGCGCTTTGAAAGCTAACAGCTAATACAGCGATGGTTGCGCAGCTTTTTTTCATGCTAGAGTGTTTGGCCCGTACTATTTTCGTGTGCTTGCGAGTATCTCGAATAACCATCTGAGTCGTTGGCAAAAACGCACTGATTGTTCGAGCTAAATTATTTGCGATGTTCCTTGCTCGCATGGTTCTCATCCATTTTATTTTTACCGTTGCAAAGGAACAAACTCACCCCATTTATAGTCCCTAAAGGTGAGCGAGCCGACAATTCTAAGCACTTATTTGCTTTTTACCAAGCGTTAAGACGCATAAAGCGCGATTTTTCTGCCGATTGGTCCCTTTATTTTCCGTTTTAGCACGGTAAAGTGGTAAGTCATTCAACAATCGATAAAGTATGGATGCGTTTGGCGCCATTAAGTTCATTTAGCGAGCACTGTTGTTCGTAAATTTATAGCACGAGGATTAGCACTATGCCCATTTGGGGAAAAGTTCTGGGTTTTTTGTTCGGTTTTATGTTTGGCAAGATACCCGGTGCGTTACTCGGACTCTTTGTGGGGCATTTATTTGATAAAGGTTATTCCCAAGACTTCTCCCAAATGGGTGGGTTTGGACGATTCTTTAGCGATCCGGATAATATGAAGCAACAGGCCGTCTTTTTTCATAGCTTGTTTGCGGCGCTGGGTCATCTTGCAAAGTCGGACGGCAAGGTTACGAGGGAAGAAATTCAAGTGGCCACCGCATTGATGGATGACATGCAGCTTACTGGAGAGGCTCGGCAAGAAGCGCAACAGGCATTTCGTGAGGGCAAAGAGGCGGACTATCCCATCGAGGAAACCCTACGCAGTTTGAAAGACGCGTGTCACGGTCGAAAAGATATACTGCAAGTGTTTCTCGAGATTTTAATTCAGGCGTCTTTCGCTGATGGGCAATTGTCCAGTCAGGAACACCGAGTACTAGAGCGGGTTGCGAAAGCACTCGGGTTCAACCGAAAACACTTGGCATTTCTCATCGGTGCTTTCGAGGCAGAATTGCGTTTTCGGCAGCGTCGTCATCAACGTCAGCAAGGAAAGTCTCAACAGCAATCGTCATATAGCCAAGAACAATCTCTTGCTGACGCTTATCGAATTCTAGGTGTCAATCCCTCTGACGATGATAAGGCGATAAAGCGAGCCTATCGCAAACGAATGTCTGAACACCATCCTGACAAACTGATCTCCAAAGGTTTGCCCAAACAAGCGCTCGACATCGCCAAGTCAAAAGCGCAAGACATACAAGCGGCATACGAGCTAGTGAAGCAGCAAAGAGGGCTGTGACATGGCTGCGGCCGACACACTAAGTACAGACAACACGCAGCTAATCGATAGTTTTATCGATATGTTGTGGCTTGAAAAAGGGTTAAGTGAACACACGCAACAAAGCTATCGTACGGATTTGACTAAATTGGCGTTGTTCAGCCAACAACAACACCCATCGTTGTGTGACGTGTTGACTGAGGATATTCAAGATTATCTTGCTTACCGGCAGCAGGCGAACTTTTCGGCACGCAGCACGCAGCGCTTGATGAGTGCTATGCGCGCTTTTTTCTTGTATTTACTCAATCAACAATTGCGGCATGACAATCCGGTTACGAATTTAGCCTCGCCGAAAGCAACTAAAGCCTTACCTGCCTCTTTGAGTGAACAACAGGTGGATGATTTGCTCGCCGCCCCAGATACCGACGATCCTGTAGAGTGTCGCGATCGGTGCATGCTAGAAGTGTTGTATGCCACTGGGTTACGGGTAACCGAGTTGGTCAGCTTGCGTATGGACCAACTCAGCACTCAACAGGGCGTAGTGAGAATCACCGGAAAAGGAGACAAAGAACGCTTAGTGCCGTTGGGGGAAGATGCCGTCGATTGGGTCGTGCACTATTGCAAAGCGGCGCGTCCACAATTGCTCAAGCACCCCACTGATACCTTGTTTTTGAGTTTGCGAGGTGCACAAATGACAAGACAAACGTTTTGGCATCGAATTAAGGCCTACGCCACTCGGGCGGGAATAGACCAACACCTATCTCCGCATACGCTACGCCATGCTTTCGCAACGCATTTATTAAATCATGGCGCAGACTTGCGAGTGGTACAGATGTTGATGGGTCACAGCGACCTGTCAACAACACAAATTTATACCCATGTTGCAAAAGAAAGGTTGCAAAAAGTCATTACTGCCCATCATCCTAGAGGATAAAACCGGGCAGATGACAACGGTTGGCCTACATTGCGTTCGAAATTCATGAACAATCGTTCAGATAACGAAATTTTGCTTTGAATCGAATTTAAATTGCGGCTTTCCGTTCTTATATATTGTTATACTCGGTGACAAAATGATGCGGGTTACTCAAACCCAACAAACACCTAAGATTTTTTGGAGTTCAGTAGTGTTAAAACGTCTTCTAATTACGTCCGTTGCTATGTTATTTGCCTCGACGGCAACGATCGCTCAGTCTGATACTGATGCTCACGATGCCCTAAAGTCGAAATTGTCTACAACGATTGGACTTGATGTGCTGTCAATTGGTGATGCACCTGTCACCGGCTTATTACAAGTTAACACAAACCGCGGGCTCTTCTATGTCAGTGAAGATGGCAATTTCCTGCTACAAGCGCGCGTGTTCAACCTTAATGAAGGCATGAAGAACGAGACCGAAGCAGCCCTGAGCAGCTTGCGTTTAGACGGCATTAAATCGTTTCAGGATTCAGCTATTGAATTTAAGGCGAAAAACGAAAAAAGTGTCATTACCGTTTTTACTGACATTACCTGTGGCTATTGCCGAAAGCTGCACAACGAAATTGGCGAATTCAATGATATGGGGATAACTGTTCGTTATTTGGCTTTTCCGCGTCAGGGTCTAAACAGCAAGAACTACAATGACATGGTGTCAGTTTGGTGTGCCAAAGATCCGGAAGCGGCATTGACCAATGCTAAAGCAGGTAGCTCTGTGTTATCCCAACAATGTGACAATCAGGTCGCGGCTCAGTATCAATTTGGCCAACAAGTCGGTGTGAGTGGAACGCCAAATATCGTTTTACCAGACGGCTCTATGGTGCCGGGTTACCAACCTGCTTCGGCTATTGCACAAGCTTTAGGCATTTAAGCGACGCTGCTCCATCCATTATACGACTACGTGCCCTGAGCTTCTGCTCAGGGCTTCTTTCCTGATTGTTTTCCGTTACACTAGTCACCAATGTTTGATTTCTTGCTAGGTGTTTTTGGTGTTCTCAATCCAACGTCGGCCGCTTTCGTCTGACTCTCTCGATACGTCACTTCCCGCCATTTTAGACCGCATATATCGCGGTCGAAAAATCACCAATGTTGACGAACTTGAAACCACAGCCAATGGGCTGTGTCATTACAACCAATTACACGGTATCGATCACGCTGTAGAGGTGCTAGCCAATGCCATGCGCGCCGATGAATTAGTGATGATAGTCGGTGACTTTGATGCCGATGGCGCAACAAGTACAGCGTTGAGCCTACTTGCACTATCGCAAATGGGTATGAAACACCTCGATTATCTGGTGCCCAATCGCTTTGATTTTGGTTATGGCTTGAGCCCAGGTATCGTCGAACTGGCCCATGAGAAAGGCGCCAAGGTTATTATGACGGTAGACAATGGCATCGCTTGTTTTGATGGTGTAAACCGGGCCAAAGCACTTGGCATCAAAGTGATCATTACCGATCACCATTTACCTGCGGATACGTTGCCAGATGCCGACGCTATTGTTAATCCAAACCAGCCGGATTGTTCGTTTCCGTCCAAAAATCTCGCTGGCGTAGGGGTTGCGTTTTACATCATGTTAGCCTGTCGTGCCCATTTGCAAACTTTGGGGTGGTTTGAACAGCAACGCATTGCGCCACCCAATCTTGCATCTTTACTCGATATTGTCGCGATTGGAACGGTTGCTGATGTCGTGCCCTTGGATAAAAATAATCGAATTTTGGTTCATCAGGGTCTTCAGCGTATTCGCAGTGGTAAATGCCGACCAGGAATTTTAGCCCTGCTTGAAGTGGCTAATCGCGAGGGACACAGACTTACCTCAACGGACCTTGGTTTCGTCATCGGGCCGAGACTGAACGCGGCTGGTCGATTAGAAGATATGTCAATGGGCATTGAATGCTTGATTACCGATTCTCCCAATGTTGCACGGGAAATTGCGACTGAGCTTGATAGTCTCAACCATCAGCGTAAAGCCATCGAAGCAGACATGAAGGCTCAAGCACAGCAAATTGTTGAAAACTTGGTGTTTGAGAACACACACACACCCAGTGGCTTAGTGGTATATCGAGAAGATTTCCACCAAGGTGTCATTGGTATTGTCGCTGGACGCATCAAAGAGCAGTATCACCGCCCCACTATTGCGTTCGCCAAAGATGACAACGGCGACCTTAAAGGGTCGGCGAGGTCGATTGAAGGTATTCACATTCGCGATGTATTAGAGGAAATCAATACGCAGCACCCCGGTGTTATTAAGAAGTTTGGGGGGCATGCAATGGCAGCAGGGCTTACACTGTCGGAGGTAAATTTAACGCGGTTTCAGCAGGCCTTTGAGCACATCGCGAAAACTCATCTAGCACGCTTGGGTGAGCACAGTGTTATTTATACCGATGGAGAGCTATGCCGTGACGAATTGTCCTTATCTACGGCAAAGCTGTTACGCACAGCTGGTCCATTTGGTCAGGGCTTTGAACCGCCGCAGTTTGATGGCGACTTTACTATTGTTACTCAACGCATTGTTGGCCAGAACCACTTGAAACTGGTTTTACGGTCAAGTGACAATGAAGAAATAGATGGCATTATGTTTAACATCGATTTGGCCCAGTGGCCTGATAATAGTGTCAAAACCATACGTGCTGTTTATCAATTGGACGTTAATGTGTTCCGTGGACAAGAATCAGTACAGTTACTCGTAAGTCATATAGAAAAGAATGAAAAGCGATAGTAAACACTTACTAGAGAAACACGCCGAGCTCAATCATCTCGACGCACAAAAAGTGGTTTCCCACGTGCAACGGGATGAGGGTGACTGGGTGAGGCAAACGATCATGTTAGATGGCTATGATGTGCCATTCGTGTTTAAACGAAAACAACATTATCGCTCGCTGACTGGGGCTCGGGTGAATCTTACGTACTATCGTCATGTTGAAGAGGTCGCGGGTATCGAGTTTGAAACCATGAAAGTGGTTAGGATAAAACAGGCCTAAAGATGGATACAAAATGGTACGAGTGTTTTGTCGTTCATCGTCGCCCGTATCGCGAAACGAGTTATTTAGTTGATCTTTTTTGTCAAGAACTAGGCTCGATTCGGATTATTGCTAAGGGAGCAAGAGGGAAAAAGTCTGACCGACGGAGTTTGTTGCAACCATTACAAAAACTGCGGGTGCAGTTGTTCGGAAAAGGCGAATTAAAAAATCTACGTCATATCGAAGCGTCCGAAAACGCCTATCAACTGACCGGTCAAAACTTATTTTGCGCCATGTACGTCAACGAGTTACTGACCCGTGTGTTACCTCAGCATATTCCCGCAGAGGGATTATATGATGTCTATGTCTCTACGTTAATGGCACTGCAAAACGAGGTGAATATCGAACTGGCATTGCGTCGTTTCGAGTTTTCGCTGTTGGAAGAACTGGGTGTCATGCCTGATCTCACGTCTGACAGTCATACAGGTGATATTGTCGACCCGGATCTATGGTATCAATTGGCCGGGGATTCTGGTTTGATTCCGGTCGCACGCGCCACCACAGGCGCCATCCTCGGTCAACACTTGTTGCAACTCGTTAATGACCAATGGAACGACGACGTAACGCGCTTGGCAAAGCGTCTTTGTCGCCAACTGTTAGCCCCTTTGTTGGGTGACAAACCGCTAAAAAGTAGAGAACTTTTTCTCGCTTCTCGTCCTTAAACCAACGCATAGCGGCAAATGGGTTTTTGTGTTGTTGGTAGATCATCTTATTGAGCTATATCGTAATAAACGCCATGCGCACAGATAAAGAAACCCCAGCGTGAGTCTTCGAGCTAAATGGCAAGGCACTTCCACTTTGCTTTAGTGGTACTAAATGTAATGAAAGTTACACCCTTAGTAAGTTCGACGGCCATGCCTCAAATGAGCGGGTATAAGCCTTGACCTTTGCGGAGTTGATGGGGGCGTAGCACTTAGCATTACGGCAACGCTTTGCGTTTATCTACAGACCGAGGCGCTTTTTGGGTCGATCGTTTATCTGTGCGGATGGGTATAACTTGGGTTTTCTATGAATTCACTCCTTTAGTGCGGGTGGATTTGTTACAATCACTGTATTCAAAGGTTTAGATATAGCTGTTATGAAAGATATTTTGCTTGGCGTTAACATTGACCACATTGCTACTTTGAGAAATGCTCGCGGAACGGATTATCCCGACCCGGTTCATGCCGCGAGTATTGCAGAACGAGCGGGAGCCGATGGTATTACAATTCACTTGCGTGAAGATCGTCGTCACATAAAAGACAGAGACGTGTATTTGCTCGCGCAAACACTCAATACCAGAATGAACCTAGAAATGGCGGTGACCGAAGAGATGCTTAGCATAGCAGAAGAGGTGAAACCTGCCTTTTGTTGCCTGGTGCCGGAAAAGCGCGAGGAACTGACAACTGAAGGGGGCTTAGATGTCGCCGGAAACTTGCCAGTAATAACACGCGCTTGTGAGAGACTCGCCGCTGTTGGTACACAAGTTTCGCTGTTCATTGATGCAGATAAAACACAAATTGACGCTGCAGTTGCAGCTAACGCGCCTTACATTGAGATACACACGGGACAGTACGCCGAGGCGAAAACTGAAGCAGAGCAGGAGTCTGAATTGGCACGCCTAATCGCCGGCATTGAATATGCTGACAGTTTGGGACTCAAGGTTAACGCAGGTCACGGACTTCACTACCACAACGTAAAACCCATTGCTGCCATTAAACAACTTATCGAGCTCAATATCGGCCATGCCATCATCGCGAGGGCAGCGTTTGATGGATTACATACGGCTGTAGCGGACATGAGGAAATTGATGCTGGAAGCGCGTTTAGGGATCTAATTGTGGCGATCGTTGGCATAGGTACTGATATTGTTGAAATTGCGAGGCTCGCCGCTAATGAGGGCGTAATGCGTAAGTTAATGAAGCGCATCTTGACCGAGGAGGAGCAAGCTATCGCGTCAAAATTACCTCAACCCCATCGTTTCTTGGCCAAGCGATTTGCTGTCAAAGAAGCAGCGGTAAAAGCATTGGGAACAGGAATCGGTCGCGGCGTTAGTTTCCAGCACATTCACGTGTCAAACAATGACGCAGGCGCACCGCAAATTCGGTTCACGGATGAATTCGCTCGTCTATGCGAAACAAAGGGGGTGAAACACGCTTTTGTGTCCATCGCAGATGAGCAGTCTTATGCTGTAGCCACTGTTGTGCTGGAATCCTAGGGAAGTCGAACGAATTCATGGTTAGTTTTTATAAACCCGCAAAGCGCAACGGCCAGAAAAGCAAGGCCAAGCCGCGCAGTGGAGAGAGTGTCACATTGACGATTGACACGGTAGACATTCATGGCAAAGGCGTAGCGAAATCCCATCAGCCAGTGGTCTTTGTTCATGGTGCACTTGAAGGTGAAACCGTGTTGGCGGATATCACTGACAAAAAAAAGCATCACTGGCAAGCTGTTGCAAAAACAATTCAGGTACAAAGTGATAGTCGACAATTACCTTTTTGTCCTCATGTTGAGACCTGTGGCGGTTGCCAATTGCAGCATGTCAAGCAAGAAGCAGGCGTGCAGATGCGTCAGCAGGCGCTTGACAACGATTGGAAGCGACGATTTGGTCTCTCTCATATTCCTTGGGTCGCGCCTTTGTCTTTTGAAGGTAAAGGGTATCGACGCAAAGCGCGTTTAGCTGTTGATGTGAGAGATCGTAGTAGGCCCAAAATAGGGTATAAGTCTGCACAAACCAACCGCGTTGTTGATATTCAGCAATGTCAGGTGTTGGACTTGCGTTTACAAGCACT
Organism: uncultured Alteromonas sp.; assembly: GCA_963922845.1. Classification (GTDB taxonomy): domain Bacteria; phylum Pseudomonadota; class Gammaproteobacteria; order Enterobacterales; family Alteromonadaceae; genus Alteromonas. The sequence continues at coordinate 29,441 of CAWUJV010000013.1, read as the reverse complement.
CCTCGAACCGTTAAAAGCGCTCATCGCCTCATTACAAAGTGCGGATAAGGTCGGCCATATTAGTTTACTGGCCGGTGACAACGTCACTCAATGTGCGATTAGAGTATCCAAGTCAGTCTCAACGGGCGATAAAAACCGATTGCGTGACTTTGGTGAAAAACACCATACGAATGTCGTAGTGGAAAGCCAGCAAAGTCACTTTGAATTCATTCATCGCGCATCTATCCTTGAATGTGGGACCCTTGATAATCTGAAACTTGTCCCACAGCCCCATCACTTCGTTCAAGTGAACGGTGTGGTTAATTCTAAAATGATAGAGCAAGCGATGGCGTGGTTAGTGCCAACGGAGAACGACACGCTTGCTGATTTATTTTGTGGCTTAGGCAATTTTACCCTGCCATTGGCAAAAACTGGTGCTACTGTCGTTGCAGCAGAGGGCGTCGAGAGTATGGTGCAGGATGCAAAGACCAATGCACTGCAACAGGGCATTAAACATGTACAATGGCAACATTTGGATTTGAGCCAGCGCGATAGCGTTGCTCAGTGTATCGATAACAACGTCAATAAAATACTGCTAGACCCATCGCGAGAGGGCGCACTTCAGGTTTGTGAAGCCATCAGTGAAAAGGCAGTTGATAAAGTCTTGTATGTTTCTTGCAACCCTACAACGTTTGCACGTGATGCACAGATTTTACTGGATGCGGGCTACACAATGGAAAAAGTAGGGTTAGTAGAGATGTTCCCGTACACTCGTCATCTAGAAGTGATGGCATTGTTTGGCGGACCAGCAAAAAGCAGGAAGTGAGCTGATTAATTATGGTAACGACAAGAAAAGTACACGAGCCAGATAGGCCAGCTTTTATTGACTGGTTGGAAAGCCTAGCGATTAGCGATGCCACAAAGGCCAAGTTAAAAGCTATTTCGCACATGCCGGAACAACTTCTTGTCGGCCAAGAAATGGTCGAGATTTTAACTCAGTTGAATATGGACGACGCGACCCTACAAGCCGCGTTGGTTTACCCCTATTGTCAGCAGCACGCGTTGACAGACGAGGATGTCAAAGAAACCTTCGGCAACGAGATTGAGCAGTTGATCGTAGGCGTGAGACGGATGGATGCTATCAAGTCGTTACACGCCCGTCGCGCGACCAACTTGCCGTCACACGACGAACAACACATCGACAGTATACGGCGCATGTTGCTTGCCATGGTCGAAGACGTGCGGGCCGTTGTGATTAAAATGGCCGAGCGAATTTGCGCTTTGCAGCAAGTTAAAAAAGCAGATGAAGAGACCAAGGTGATGGTCGCTCGAGAGTGTGCCGCCATATACGCACCACTGGCTAACCGATTAGGCATTGGTCAATTAAAGTGGGAGTTAGAGGATCTCGCCTTTCGCTATCTTCATCCAGATACTTACATGCAGATTGCGAAGCAACTTGATGGCAAGCGGCAAGCACGAGCTGACTACATCGACAATATTGTCAATGATCTGCAGGGGCTGGTAAACCAAGAAGGTATTCGAGCAGAAGTTTACGGGCGACCTAAGCACATTTTTAGTATTTGGAAGAAGATGCAGAAAAAGCATTTGTCGTTTGAACAGTTATTTGACATTCGAGCCGTGCGTATTATCGCCGAGAGAATGCAAGACTGCTATGCAGCACTGGGCACAGTGCACGCTAATTACAAACACATTCCCAATGAGTTTGATGACTATATCGCCACACCGAAAGCCAATGGTTATCAATCTATTCACACCGTTATAGTGGGACCTGAAGGCAAACCTGTAGAAATTCAAATCAGAACGCAAAAAATGCATCAAGACGCCGAGCTCGGCGTCGCCGCACACTGGAAGTACAAAGAGGGATCAACGGGTAAATCGTCGGGGTATGACGAGCGAATAAACTGGCTGAGACGTATTCTGGCGTGGCAAGAAGAGGTTGCTGAATCTGGTGATATAGTCGAAGAACTACGCAGCCAGGTATTTGACGATCGCGTCTATGTGTTTACGCCAAGAGGGGATGTTGTAGACCTGCCTCAAGGGTCAACGCCGCTGGACTTTGCCTATTACATTCACAGCAATGTTGGCCATCGTTGTATCGGTGCGAAGGTCAATAACCGTATTGTGCCTTTTACCTATAATTTGCAAAGTGGTGATCAGGTCGAAATCCTTACGGGTAAAGAGCTAAACCCCAGTCGTGATTGGATGCACCCAGGACTTGGCTACGTGCACTCGTCACGGGCCCGTGCGACGATACATTCTTATTTTAAGAAGCAAGACAAAGAGAAAAACAGCTTAGCGGGTAAAGAACTGTTTGAGCGGGAACTCGCAAGAGCCCAGCTCGGCACTAAAATCGAACCTGAGGTGTTGAGTAAGTTCAACGTAACATCACTTGAAGATTTGCATGCTGCGATAGGCGCGGGTGATGTGCGTTTGATGTCAGTGATTAAGCATATACAACAACTGCGCGAGCCCCAAGTCGAGGTAGCAGACGAAATTAGCCCTAAAGTACGGGTGAAAAAAGAAGCCAAGTCAAAAGGCAAGAAAGATTCTGTTGTTGTGCAAGGGGTTGGCCATCTCATGAGCCAACTGGCGAATTGCTGTAACCCAGTTCCCGGAGAGCCTATTGTCGGCTATATCACTCAGGGCCGGGGTGTCAGTGTGCACAAAGAAGGATGTGTACAATTAGCCCATCTACTTGAACAACATCCAGAGCGTGAAATCGAAGTCAATTGGTCAAGCTCGATTAATGTTGGGTTTGAAGCCAAAGTGGACATATTCTGTTCCGACCGCAATGGCTTGTTGCGCGATATTACGACCGTATTGGCCAACGAGGGTGTCGCACTTCTAGGCGTTAACAGTTTGAGTGACAAAACCCATCATACAGCAATGATCACGATTGCGATTGAAGTCAACGATTTGCCAACACTGACAAAAGTGATGTCGAGATTGAGGCAGTTAAAAGGCGTGGTAGATGTCAAACGCAAAAAAGGCTAGCACACTACAACAAACGCAAGCTTTGCTCGATATTATGCGTCAGTTACGGGACCCAGAGTCAGGTTGCCCATGGGACGTAGAGCAAACCATGGCATCCTTGACGCGCTATACCATTGAAGAAGCCTACGAAGTGGCCGACGCCATTGAGTCTGGAGATATGGGGGAGATAAAAGACGAGTTGGGCGATTTGTTGTTCCAAGTTGTGTTTTACGCTCAGATCGCTACTGAACACGGCGACTTCGATTTTGACGATATTGCTAAAGCGATATCCGATAAACTAGTGAGGCGCCATCCCCATGTATTCGCGTCACAATCTACCGCTGTGGATGATCTAGGCGCGCAATGGGAAGCGATCAAAGCACAAGAGAAAGCCTCAAAAGGTCAATCGGATGAGAGTATTCTCGATAAAGTGCCCTCGGGGTTGCCAGCGCTTATGCTGGCGCAAAAGCTCCAAAAACAATGTGCCAAGGTTGGGTTCGATTGGCATGATGCATTCCCGGTTATCGATAAAGTCATTGAAGAGATAAACGAAGTTCGCGATGAACTGATCCAAGAGCGAATTAACCAACAAGCAGTAGAAGAAGAAATCGGCGATTTGTTGTTCGCAGTGGTTAACTTAGCTCGGCATTGTGATGTCGATGCCGATACTGCCCTTCGCAATGCTAGTCACAAATTTTCCAAGCGTTTTAGGCTAGTCGAGCAACTAGCAGCACAACAGGCCACGCCTTTAACGCAAATGACCCTCGATGAGATGGAAGTCTTGTGGCAAACAGCCAAAGCCAGCAAATAGAAAAAACTCCTACATTTTAGTAATTAGGGGTTCGCTTTTTATTCAAATCCTGTATAATTCGCGCCCTGCCCAGTTACACCCACTAGTGGGATAGTGGAAGAATCAGTTGGCTCGAAGGGGTCATATAATTGATTTTTGGCGATTTCTGGGACTAACAGAAATCTAGTAACGACGATTTTTTCGGGTAATTTTAAAAATGAAAACTTTTGTTGCAAAGCCAGAGACGGTAAAACGTGACTGGTACGTGGTTGACGCCACAGACAAAACATTGGGTCGTTTAGCAGCTGAGGTTGCTCTACGCCTACGTGGTAAGCACAAGCCAGAGTACACTCCTCACGTTGATACTGGTGACTACATTGTCATCATCAATGCTGAGAAAGTGACTGTTACAGGTAACAAAGCGAAGGGCAAAATGTACTACGCTCACTCTGGTTACCCAGGTGGTTTGAAAGAAACAACTTTCGAAAAGCTAATTGCTGCGAAGCCAGAAATGGTTATCGAAAAAGCAGTTAAAGGCATGTTGCCAAAAGGTCCTTTGGGCCGTGCAATGTTCCGTAAAATGAAAGTTTACGCAGGTGCTGAGCACAAGCACGCTGCTCAACAACCACAAGTATTGGACATTTAAGGAGCGTTTGACATGGCAGATACTCAATATTACGGCACTGGCCGTCGCAAAAGTTCTACTGCTCGCGTATTCTTGCGTCCAGGTACTGGTGCGATCACCGTTAACAAGCGTCCTCTAGACGAGTTCTTTGGTCGTGAAACTGCTCGCATGGTTGTTCGTCAGCCACTAGAGCTTGTAGAAATGACTGAAAAGTTTGACCTATACATCACTGTTTCTGGTGGTGGTATCAGCGGTCAAGCAGGCGCTATCCGTCACGGCATCACTCGTGCTCTTATGGAGTATGATGAAGCGCTACGTCCTGCTCTACGTAAAGCAGGTTTCGTTACTCGTGATGCACGTCGCGTTGAACGTAAGAAAGTGGGTCTACACAAAGCGCGTAAGCGTCCACAATTCTCAAAACGTTAATCGTACGTTTTACTTTCAAAAAACCCGGCTTTTGCCGGGTTTTTTTTTGTTTCGATGCGTTGCATCAAGAAATCCCACAAATTCTGCATTATTTCTCGCTTAAATGTCCCCAAAACCTTGTGTTTTTAAGGGGTTTTCTTTTATCATTCTCGGTCATAAATTTAATAAACTTTCATACCACTACGTAAATCTACTCCGCGTGAATATACGTATGATATGACAAGATAAAAAATGGACTGTGTTAAAGACCGTTAATCTCGCGCACAGAGCCATAACCTTCCAAACCTGGAGAAAAGTGGATGAGCAATGTATCTGTAGATGCAAATGAGTCTGCGCTCAACAACGATAAGCCAAAGGACAATCCTCGTCGTCGATTTTTGACGGTTGCGACGTCTGTCGTGGGTGCTGTTGGTGTTGCTGGTGCGGCTGTTCCTTTTGTAGCGTCCTGGAACCCTAGTGCTAAAGCGAAGGCTGCAGGCGCCGACGTTGAAGTGGACATCAGTGGTATTGCACCTGGTCAATTGATTCGCGTTATGTGGCGAAGCAAACCAGTGTGGATCGTTCGACGCACGCCTGAGACTTTGAGAGCCCTTGCTGAGCATGAAGACCAACTCAAAGATCCTGCATCTGAGACCGAGCAACAACCTGCGTTCGCGCAAAACCAATACCGTTCTTACAAAGAAGAGTACTTGGTGCTTGTGGGTATTTGTACTCACCTTGGTTGTTCACCACAGCATCTTAAAGACGGCGCATTCGAGCAATACGTCGAAGGCGTGCCAGAAGGCTTCTTCTGCCCATGTCACGGTTCTAAGTTCGATATGGCTGGGCGTGTATTCGAAAACGTACCTGCACCGTTGAACTTGGTGGTTCCACCTTATCAGTTCGTTGATGACAATACGCTTATCATCGGTTCTGAAGCGGAGGTTGCGTAATATGAATGCGTTTTTGAATTGGATTGAAGAGCGCATCCCGATGATGCGCGTGGCGAACATGCACGCCATTCAGTATCCTGCACCACGAAACATGAACTTTTGGTATGTGTTCGGTTTCCTGGCGACTATCGTACTAGTCAACCAAATCGTTACAGGTATTTGGCTGACCATGAACTTCGAACCTTCATCTGAGCGCGCGTTCGCATCAGTTGAGTACATCATGCGTGAAATCGACTACGGTTGGATTATCCGCTACATGCACAGTACGGGTGCATCTGCGTTCTTTATCGTGGTTTATATGCACATGTTCCGCGGTATGATTTACGGGTCATATCAGAAACCACGTGAATTGCTTTGGGTGTTTGGTATGTTGATTTACCTAGCACTTATGGCTGAAGCCTTTATGGGTTACGTACTGCCTTGGGGACAAATGTCTTATTGGGGCGCACAGGTAATCGTTTCGCTATTTGGTGCGATTCCGGTGATTGGTCCTGACCTAGTAATCTGGATTCAAGGTGACTACGTTATCTCTGGTGCAACCTTGAACCGTTTCTTTGCTCTGCACGTGATAGCCTTGCCACTGGTTATTGTTATCCTTGTGTTCTTGCACATTATTGCGCTTCACGAAGTGGGTTCAAACAACCCAGATGGTGTTGCGATTAAACACAAGAAAGGCTCATTGTCTGAAGAAGACAAAACCGATTTTGAAATCCACGAATACTACACTGCCAAGTATGACATCGCTGATGATGTCGTGCCGTTCTTCCCACATATTGTGTTGAAAGATTTGGTCGCGTTCTGTGTATTCTTGTTCGCATTCTGTTACATCATGTTCTTTGCCCCAGAAATGGGTGGCAAGTTCTTGGAGCATCCAAACTTTGAAATTGCGAACCCGTTGAAGACGCCTGAGCATATTTTCCCTGTATGGTACTTCACGCCGTTCTACGCCATCTTGAAAGCGGTTCCGGATAAGCTATTTGGTGTACTCGCTATGTTTGGTGCGATTGCAGCGTTGTTTGCGCTTCCTTGGGTCGACCGTGGACGCGTTAAATCATGGCGTTACCGCAGTGGTCTGCACAAAGTTAACTTAATTGTGTTCGCTATTGTGTTTATCTTCTTGGGCTACTTGGGTGGTACACCACAAGAGAACTGGAAAATTGTTGCATCACAAATCGCAACGATTATGTACTTCGGCTTCTTTGTGTTGTTGTTCTTGTACAGCAAAAACGAAACAACTAAACCTGTACCAACGAGGATCCCTAAATGAGAAAGATCGTATTAGCGTTAGCTTTTCTGATTCCGGGACTGGCCGTTGCTGCAGGTAGTGGTTACCCGTTAGATGAAGCAAAAATTGATTTGAAAGATAACGCGTCTTTGCAAAACGGCGCGAAAATCTTCATGAACTACTGTCTTGGTTGTCACGGTATGCAATATCAGCGCTACCAACGCACGTTCCAAGATATTGGTGTACCAGACGAGCTGGGTGAAGCTTATTTACAGTTCACGGGTGAGAAAGTCTCTGACTACATCGAGCGTTCTATGCCCGGTGAAGCCGCGGCAACATGGTTTGGTGCAGCGCCGCCAGATCTAACGCTGGTATCTCGTGTACGTGGTAAAGACTGGTTGTATACCTACCTACGCACTTTCTATGTTGACGAAAGCCGTCCGTTTGGTGTGAACAATAAGGTATTCCCAGAAGTCGGAATGCCGCATGTTCTTCAGCCATTGCAAGGCACGCCTCGTGAAGCGTATGAAGAAGCGTTAGTTGACGGTGAAACCGTACAGCGTCCAGTCGGCATCAAAGCCGATGGTGACGGTGCATTGTCACCTGAAGAGTACGACAAAGCGGTACTTGACCTTGTAAACTTCCTGGTTTACACCGGTGAACCATCGCGTCTTAGCTCAGAAAAAATTGGTAAGTGGGTCTTGGTGTTTATTGTTGTCTTGTTCTTCTTTGTTTACTTATTGAAGAAAGATTACTGGCGAGAACTTCACTAATTACCGCTTAAATTATGTATAATGTTCAAAGGGGGCGTCTCGCCCCCTTTTTTAGCTTTTGTTGTATAACTGATTTTCAGGGTAGAGAACTCAGTTAAACTAGTCTCTAAACGGAGGAAAATGAATGGCCGTAGCCGCGAATAAACGTTCGATTATGACGTTGTTCTCAGACTCGATTGATATTTACAGTCATCAGGTACGTATTGTGTTAGCTGAAAAAGGCGTGGGTGTTGAGATCAGCTATACCGATCCGAGTAACTTGCCTGAGGATCTTATTGATCTGAACCCCTACGGTACAGTTCCTACGTTGGTCGACCGTGAACTTGTACTGTACAAATCCCACATCATCATGGAATACCTCGACGAGCGTTTCCCGCATCCTCCGTTGATGCCGGTTTACCCAGTCTCTCGTGGTCAAAGCCGTTTGATGATGCACCGCATTGAAAGTGATTGGTACTCGCTCGCTGCGAAAATCTTCCGCGGAGAAGGTGACGTAGAAGCGGCCCGCAACGAATTGCGTGAAGCGTTATTGGCACTAGCGCCTTTATTCGCTGAAATGCCTTACTTCATGAGCGAAGAGTTCAGCTTGGTGGATTGTTACCTTGCACCGTTACTATGGCGTTTGCCTGCTCTAGGCATTACGTTAACGGGCGCAGGAAGCAAAGAAGTGAATGCGTACATGAATCGTATTTTCTCTCGCGCGTCATTCAAAGCCTCTTTGACTGACCAAGAACGTGAGATTCACAACCCACTATGACGGGTATGACGTCTAATCAGCCCTATATGCTTAGGGCTTTTTACGATTGGATCGTGGATAACGATTTAACACCTTATATTGTTGTTGATGCTACCAACACTATGGTTGAAGTGCCTCAAGAACACGTCAAAGACGGTCAAATTGTATTAAACATATCACCGTCGGCCTGTGTTAATTTTTATCTCGATAAGGATGGCATCGCGTTTCAAGCGAGATTTGGTGGGCAGCCCCGTCGCTTGAGTATGCCTTGTAATGCAGTCTTGGCAATTTATGCTCGTGAGAATGGTGCGGGCACCGTGTTTGCTTATGATGAAGAGCCGCAAGGTGAACCAGCAGAAACAAACATTGAGGCATCAACGCCTGATACTGAAAAAGACGCACCAAAGCCGCCACCGAAAGGCAAACCAACGCTTAAAGTGATTAAGTAAAAAAAGAGGCTCAGGCCTCTTTTTTTATTGGGTTGCTGTTACCGTTAATGCCTGTTTAAAGAATGCTCCAATGAGCCGGTTTACTTCACCTTTTGGCGCGTCTCTCAGGCTATGCCCGCCACTTGGGTATACTTTGAAGGTGACCGCTCTATCGAGTTTTGTTAACTCTTCATACAGCGTCTCCGCTTCATTGAACATGACTCGGTCATCATCTTTGGCATGAACGATTAACACGGGAACATATTGTAATGATCTATTTTCTTAATGTTATGTTATAACGTATGTTAAGGTGAGGAAACGGAGACAACAATGCATACCAAACTGAGAAAACAGTATTCACCGGAAGAACAACGTTTAATCAATGCGCCAGACGCCGACTATATGGATACAGACCAGTTGGTGTTTTTTCGAGAACTACTCGTCAAACTGCACGACGCAACACGAGAGCGAATTAGAGACGCAAAAGAGCAAATGTTAAGTCCGCCGGATTTAAGCGATTTAAGTGATAGAGCGAGCTGGGAAGAGCAATGTGCCATCCTAATGCGTATTGTAGATAGAGAGCAAAAACTGTTACCTAAAATTCAACAATCACTCGAACGAATTCGACTTGGTGAATATGGATATTGTTTAGAAACTGGTGAGCCCATTGGTATCCCGAGATTGCTGGCAAGACCAACAGCAGAGTTTTGTGCCGATGTGAAAATGTGTCAGGAAATGAAAGAACACGTTTACCGCGATTAGCGCGTTTTAACAAGATTCTCGTGTTTTGTCAGGCCCGTGGATTTGTGACTTAATTCTTAACTCTTCGTGATACTTTTGGGATAGATCCCTGCCACACTGTTCTCATGGGTTGAGCTATTCGTATTGGTTCGACCACTTCTTGTGCTTTTTACTTGCAATTAATTCGGGTGCGAGGCGGTCATATTTTTGATTGGGTTCACCATCCCCTTCGGTGAGCCCGGTCATACCGTAATAACATTGGCCTCTCCCCGCCACTATTCTGTGCTTTGCTGAGGCAAGGCAATTTTTTTGGGGAGTCTGGAGATATGATGATACTCGTTGTTGAAGATGATAAAGACCTCTCTGAATTATTGCGCGTAAATATGGCTGAAATCGGTGTTGAAGTCGAAGTTGCAAACTGTGGAGAACAAGGATTAAGCCTGGCACTGTCTCGCGATTTTGATCTGATTGTACTGGATCTCACCTTACCTAAAGTCAATGGATTTGATATTTGCCGGCAAGTGCGAATGCAAAAGCCAGAACAAATTATTGTCATGCTGACGGCGAAAAATTCTGAGACAGATCGGGTTTTGGGTTTAGAGCTCGGCGCAGATGATTACTTAACGAAACCGTTTAGTATCCGAGAGCTACAAGCGCGTGTGCGCAGTCAGCTTCGGCGCGTAGAAGTTCTCAAGGCTTTGGCATCACACGATGCGCCACAAGATAACCGTGTTCAACACGGTGACTTGAGTATCGATACCACCCAACACCAAGTCTTCAGGGGTAATGAAGAAATCATTCTCACGTCAATCGAGTTTTCTTTGCTGTCTTACCTTGCCCATCATCCCAACCAAGTGTTCAGCCGCAGCCAATTGCTTAATGCCGTGTGGGGCTATCAGCACAGCGGGTATGAGCATACGGTCAATTCCCATATCAATCGATTGCGCTCGAAGATAGAGCGTGATGCTACCAATCCAGCAATGGTTCAGACGGTTTGGGGAGTAGGGTATAAATTTAATCCAGATGGAGCCCGCAGTGTTCTTGCATAAATTGTGTTTTTATCAGCGACTGAGTATCAGTATAGCAATAGTGTTTGTACTGATTTTACTGGGTAGCTTATTGGTCACGGCAAAGTGGCAAACGCAGGTCAACAACCAAGCACAACAGCAGCTTCATATCGATCTGGCAGAGCATCTCGTACACGATAATCCGATATTGTCAGAAGGCGTTTACGACTACGCCGGCTTGGAAAATCTATTTCACACCCTGATGGTACTTGGGCCAAACTTTGAGTTTTATTTGCTCGATACCGCAGGCAATCTGATTACTTACTCTGCTAAACCCGGTGAAGTAGTAAGGGAGTCTGTTGACCTAACACCAATCAACCAAATGCTGAGTGCAGATAGACAGTTACCACTGCTGGGCGATGACCCGAGAGACTATACCGGTGAAAAGGTCTTTTCCGTGGCCGAGGTACACAGCAGCAATGGCTTACAAGGTTACCTTTACGTGATTATTGGCGCGCAAAAATACGAGTCAATCATGTTACAGCTCAAACAAGATCATGAATTACAACAATTGGGGTTAATTCTGCTCGCGGGATTAGGCATATTAATGGTTTGTTTATTGGTGTTGTTTAAGTTCTTCACAATGCCGCTTAAATCACTCAGTGACGATATGGAAGCGGTGTGTGAGACGGGATTCAAAAACCTCGCTGATCATCAGCAACCACCCAGACCGCGTCAAAGCCGCAATGAGGTGGCAAGACTAGGTAATGCGTTTAATGATATGTTGAACCACATCAGTGGACAGTTTGCTGAACAAGAGCGCTGGCACCGCGAGCGCAGAATGTTGTTAGCTGATTTATCCCATGATTTACGCACGCCGCTAGCCAACCTTCTGGGGTATTTGGAAACCTTGAGCTTAAAACACAATGATCTCAGTCGAGAAGTCTGTGAAGACTATATGGCGACATCGTTGAAAAATGCCAAAAACTTAAAAAAACTGATCGACCAATTGTTTGAACTCGCTTATTTGGAAGGTGGTCAAGTCACGTTGACGGAAGAAGCCATTCCGGTCACAGAATTGTTATTCGACATCGCGCACAAGTTCGAAATGAAAGCTGAGAAAAAGCGTATCACGCTAAAAGTCGAACCTTTGGATAGCGAGTTTTTTGTGGTGACAGATGTCGAAAAGCTAGAACGCGTTTTGTCTAATCTCGTTGACAATGCCATACGCCATACTGCTGATGGTGGGCAAGTATCCCTGTCACTGCAACAGTCCCACGGCGATGTTACCCTATTCGTTACCGATAATGGGGTAGGGATCAGCGAACACGAGTTGGCATACATATTTGATGCTCGTTACCAAGCGAGTAACCGACAAGCTGACAATGCACTTCACGCGGGCTTAGGTTTGGCAATTTGTAAAAAATTGAGTTTATTACTCAATGGTGAATTGAGCGTTGAGAGCCAGTTGGGCGAAGGAACCGCGTTTAGTCTGACCTTGCCTATTCAATCTTAAAGTAAGAATAGTGTCGCGGTGCCAAGGAAGGCAAAGATACCTACTACATCAGTGATAGTCGTCAAAATCACGCTACCAGCTAAAGCTGGGTCGATTTTTAGCTTTTTCATAATGATCGGTAAGGTAGCTCCCGACAACGCCGCTGCTATCATATTGATGAGCATTGCAAAGGCGATGATGACGCCTAACATAAAGTCTTGCTTCCAAATTGCAATAACCGATGCAATCAACACGGCCCAGATAATCCCGTTTAAGAAACCAATCGCAAGTTCTTTGTTGATTAGCCAACGACTGTTACTTGGACTAACGTGACCAAGCGCCATACCGCGGATAACAAGTGTGAGTGTTTGGTTGCCTGCTACGCCGCCCATACTGGGAACAATGGTATTTAAAATCGCTAGTACCGCCATTTGACTCAATGTGTGTTCAAACAAATCACTGACGGCAGCGGCCATTAAAGCGGTAAATAAGTTGACACCTAACCAGATAGAACGGCGTTTCGTACTTTGTAATACAGGGGCAAAGGTATCTTCTTCGTCGTCTAGACCCGCCATACTCATCATGGAGTGCTCGGCTTCTTCACGAATAATATCAACGACGTCATCGATAGTGATACGACCAACCAATCTCTGTTTGTCATCCACAACAGGGGCAGATAACCAATTGTATCGTTCGAATAGACTAGCAACTTCCCGTTCGGGCATATCCGCAGGTATCGCCTCGGCATCCTCATCCATCACTTCTTCAACCCGTGAGTCAGGGTCTGCCGTTAATAGTCGAGGAACCGGTACTAAGCCAACGAGGTTGTCCGTTCGATTGACGACATAAAACGTATCTGAGTTTTCGGGTAAGTCACCTTTTAGTCGCAAGTAACGCAAAACCACGTCCACCGTAACATCGGGTCGCAAGGTGATGGTATCGGTGTTCATGATAAAGCCGGCCGTATCTTCGCCGTATGACAGTGCGGTTTCCGCTCGATGTCTATCTTGGGCATCCATCGACTCAAGGATGTCTTGAAGGACTTGATCCGGCAGGGTACTCAGCGTTTCAGCTAAGTCATCGGTGTCCATTTCTTCAAGGGCATCGACAACACTAGCTGGCATCATTTTACTGATGATGCCGTTACGCACATCCTCTGACAGTTCTTCTAGTACGTCGCCGTGAAAATCTGCATCGAGCAGCTCCCAAAGCTCATTACGGGTTTTAGAAGGGCTTGATTCGAGGATGAGTGCAACGTCACTCGGTGGTAGCTCGTGAAGTAGTTTACGTACAGAGACAAAGCGCCCACTCAATAGCGAGTCGTTCAGTTCTTGCAACTGACTTTGAGCAAATTTCGTCTCTAGCGCTTCCGCCACTTGTCACCTAACTGTAACGTACTGAAAATCAATAGTTATAGGGTAACGCATAAACCCTATTTTTGTCATCGGAATTGCGCGTATCGAAGGATTGAATGGCGTAATTTTGTACGCCCTATTTTGTTTCGGCGATACTGCCGACCTCGAGTACGGGCGACGCGTCAATTTGCTCGGCGTCCATCATAGTGGCGATACGTTGCATCGTCGCCACCATTTGGCTTTGTTCCCAGTCTTCCAGTTTAGCGAACCGATTTACAAAGTGTTCTTGTAGCGGGAGCGGCGCGTCTTCGAGTATTGCCAAACCGCTATCTGTGAGAAAGACGCCGACTCGGCGTTTGTCTTCGGTACTGCGAATGCGATTGACCAATTCCTTAGCTTCTAGGCGGTCGAGAATTGACGTCACTGTGGCAGGGCTGAGGTTTATGTTTTCTGCAATTTGGCGAACCATGATACCGGGAAATTTACCTATATTCTGCATGACGAGCAGTTGCGGGCCAGTAAGCCCCACCTCTCTGCTCAAGCGTTTAGACCGCATATCAATGGCGCGAATCACTCGGCGTAGAGCAACTAACAGTTCTTCATCTCTTTGCATAAACAAAACTCCCCAACTAGGCCTTTGATATCAAGCCTAACGCATCAAATGCAGAAAATGCTGATGCTTGTGGTACTGATCAATAATATCGTTAATCACCGCGTGTTTCGACCAGCCCATTACATCGTAGTCTTGGCCACCTTCACGCAAGTGAACCTCGGCGCGATAATAGGATTGTTCGTCATCAGTGTCTATATTTTCCTGCGCAAATTCAGGTTGTTGATGCTTCCGGCGAACAACGCTGTAGACAAAGTCTTCTTCATTGCCATGTTGCACCACTAGCTTCAAGCCGTTTTCAAGGTCTTCTATATTCGCATCAATTTGTAACTTGCTGAGTTCATCGACCACATTTGCCATAGCACTTTTGATTTCCATATCGATAAATTGGTTCACTTTGGACTTACTGGGGAAGTCGACAATATTCTTCAAACGTTCTTGCCAGCTTTCTGTTTTCGTCGGTGCAACAACAGGTGAGGCAGTAAATTGCAGACTCTCCTTTTTAAATAGATCAATGCGAAGTGATTTCATCAACCCTGTCATAGACATCAATAATATTATGGCGAACGGGAACGCGGAGGCAATGGTGAGAGTTTGAAGCGCAGACAAGCCGCCAGCAAACAATAAAATCATGGAGACAAAGCCAATCATCAGTACCCAATACGCACGTTGCCAAAGCGGCGTATCGTTATTGCCGAATGAACAGAGCATATCTACCACCATGGCACCAGAGTCACAGGAGGTGACAAAAAAGATCACGACCATAATAACGGCGAGTGTAGAAAGTAGTTGAGTAAAGGGAAATTGTTCTAGAAACACGAAGATACCAACAGACGCATCGGCATTTACCATTTCGGCCAGTTGGTTTACCCCTAAATCACTAACGAAATGAATAGCAGAATTACCAAAGACCGTCATCCAAAGCATGGTGAATAACGTCGGTACAAATAGCACACCTAGTACAAACTCTCGAATGGTACGCCCTTTAGATATTCGGGCGATAAACAAGCCGACAAAAGGCGCCCACGCTAACCACCATCCCCAATAAAATAATGTCCAACCCCCAATCCAATCGGTTTTTTCATAGGCGAACAAGTTAAAGGTATTTCTTACGATATCGGCGACATAGTCTCCACTGTTTTGTACAAACGCTTTCAATAAGAAAACGGAAGGGCCTAACACCAACACAAAGAGCAATAACAGGACAGCGAGGATCATATTGGCTTCAGACAGTCGGCGAATGCCTTTGTCCAATCCCGTCGAGACTGAGATTAACGCGCACAACGTAATGGCAAACATGATAATGATTTGTGCCGTTGTCGAGGTGTCTAAACCAAATAGGTAAGCGAGGCCAGCATTGACTTGGGCAGAGCCAAATCCCAATGATGTGGCGACACCAAAAATGGTGCCTGCAACGGCAAAGACGTCGACAAGATGGCCCCGCCAACCGTAAATTTTATCGCCGATAAACGGGTACAGTGCCGATCGCAGTGTTAATGGCAGGTTATGACGAAAACTAAAATAGGCCAAAATCAACGCGACCATGGCATAAATGGCCCAGCCGTGGAGACCCCAGTGGAAGAATGACATTTTCATCGCTTCTTTCACGGCTTGTATTGTGTCAGGTGTGGCGGTTGGCGGGGCCAAATAGTGCATAAGCGGTTCGGCGACACCAAAGAACATCAAACCAATACCCATTCCCGCCGAAAACAGCATGGCAAGCCAGGTAGGCAATGAATAAGCCGGTTGTGCGTGATCAGGCCCCAGTCTTATCTCGCCAAAACGGGAAATACCAAGATACAAGGTCACGACCAATACAATGGCAACACTCAGAACGTAAAACCAGCCCGCGTTGTCAATTAGACCACTCTGCAAGCTACCAAAGGTCGTATTCGCAAATTCGGGGGCGACTAATGCAAACAGTAACAGCCCCAAAATAATCAATGACGCGGAGACGAAAACAGGTAAATTGACGTGATTGAGATGTTTTTTGACCACCGAAAAAAACTCCTGAATGCAATACTTCAAATTAGAAGAGTTGGTGTTAGTTGCTGTTTAAATTTTCACAATTCTAGTTCTTTACTATTTATTTCTGGTGAAACAAATTAAACCGCTTTGATTAGCATGCTCTGTAAATTCCTGTCATTAAAGCATACTTTAGTCATTTTTCGAAGATATGAAGGACTTTGATCTTTGTGGCTTCTTCGCTAATATAAGTAGAGTTCAAATTATTCTACTCATAACAATTACTCTGGGAAAACACACAAAAATGCACAAGAAAAAATTGAGTTGTGCGGTTCTTGCTGCCCTGACATCAATGTCAGCGAGCGCGCAAGACTCGGATGCGAAGGCCAAAATTGAAACGATAGAGGTCACTGCAACCAAACGGTCAGAATCTATTCAAGACATTCCTGTTGCTGTAACGGCATTGAATGGTGAAGCGCTAGAAAATCTAGGCGTAGATAACTTTCAGGATTATGTTGAATTTTTGCCCAACGTCGTGTTTCAGGGAACCGGCCCCGGGCAAAATGAAATCTATATACGCGGTGCTGCAACGACACAAACGTCTATTGCGGTATCGTCTGTACAGGCTATTCAGCCCGCCGTTGCTTTTTATCTGGACGAACAGCCGGTATCGATGCAAGGTCGCAACCTCGATATCTTTGCCACTGACATCCAGCGTATAGAGGTTTTACCCGGTCCTCAAGGCACATTGTTTGGTGCGAGCTCTCAATCGGGAACGGTTCGTCTGATCACGAATAAACCCGATCACAGTGGCTTCTCAGCAGGCATTGATACTGACGTAGGCTTCACCAAAGGCGGTGAAATGAGTAACACGCTTGAGGCCTATTTTAATTTTACCGTGACGGATGACTTAGCGGTCCGGGTAGCGATGTACAACGACCGACAGGGTGGCTGGATCGACAATGTACTCAATGATCCTGCCAATGGTGGGTACGGTGGCAGCGTAGAAGTTATTCGTCGCGTATCTGGCTACGCCAATAGCCCAGGCGTATTAGAGCCTGCCACTACAGCGATTTCTGCCCCGACCAATGATGAATTAGTCGAAGACGATTTCAACGATGCCACCTACACGGGTGCGCGAATTGGTGCGTCATATCACATCAATGACGAGTGGCATTTACTCGTTCAGCATACCGAACAATCTCTTGATACCGAGGGCGTTTTTGCTTACGACCCTAATCTTGACGGCGAATCTTCAACTAATCGCTTTGTACCAGAGGACAATGTGGATGAGTTTGGCCTGACGACGTGGACGTTGGAAGGGCGATTGAAGAAGCTAGACGTGGTGTATACGGGAGGCTATTTAGATCGAGAAATTAACTCGACAATTGACTATACCGGTTACACCAATGGTGGGTCGTTTTCTGCTTTCTATACGTGTTTGTATTCGGGTCTACCCGCAGAAGAGCAAGCGTGTTTCGACCCAACGGGCTTTTATAAAGAAGAGACATCGACGACACGCTTAACTCACGAACTTCGCGTCAACACAGACGCGGATGAAAGATGGCGTATCACTGCTGGTGTGTTTTACGACGACCAAGAAGTGGCGTCAGTGGGACAATTCCAACTAGGTAGCTTAGACATCGAGGGCTTCAGAGACAATGGCGCAGTGTTGGCCGGAACAGAGGGCATCAATTCGAATGGTGGGCCGTTTGCACCCGAAGTGAGCTTTGTCAATGATGTGACCCATACCATTGAACAAATTGCGGTATTTGGACAACTTGATTTTGATATCACGGATTCGTTGACGGCTAGCTTTGGGGCTCGTTGGTATGAAATAGAAGACGAATACAAGGGCGCGACGACAACGGCTGATGTCAGCGGTCGCTTACGTGCATTTGGCTCGGGCGAACAAGCAATTTTGAACTTCCCTGGTTTGGGCCAAGACTACGTTGATGCCATCAACGCAGGTCAATTGGATGTGTCATTACTTGATAGCGATGGTGTACTCACTGTCGACGATACCATCTTTAAATTTGGTCTCGACTGGAAAGTAACAGAAGATATCTTGCTATTTACCAATTACTCTGAGGGCTTCCGCCCACCAGTGACTAACCGAGTGGGTGGTAATGCAGCGACATCGACCGAAGGTGCGTTTGCTGATTATCGCATTCCTGTTTACTCGCTTACTGATACGTTGGATAACTATGAACTAGGCTTGAAAGGGGATTTCCTCGACGGGATTTTACGCGTTAATGCCACGGCGTTTTATTCTGAAATAACAGATCTTCAGACCTCTCGCTTTGATCCAACCAACATCAGTTTCTTAGTTTTTACAGACAATGTGGGTGACGCCGAAATTCGCGGTTTGGATGCCGATATTACTTGGTTAGCCACCGATGATTTGATTATTGATGCCGCGTTTAGCTGGCTGGATACTGAGCTAGTGAGTTTAAACCCTGAATTAGAAGGCATAGCGCCACCAGTTGGTAGTCGACTACCCTATTCAGCTGAATTCAGTGGCAATATTCGGGCACGTTATTTCTACGAACTGGAAAACGGCTTAACCGGATTTGTAAATGCATCCATTAGTTATACCGGTGATCGCTTGATGAACATGACGGCTGATGCGTATGTGTTTGAAGATGCGAGTCATCTGATCTACGGCCGGGGTACGGGCCTTGAGATAGAGCGAGAATTGTCAGCGGCAGACTATGCAGGGGTTAACTACGTAGACCGCAACGGCAATGCGTTTGAGGGAGGACGT
This sequence comes from uncultured Alteromonas sp., assembly GCA_963922845.1. Classification (GTDB taxonomy): domain Bacteria; phylum Pseudomonadota; class Gammaproteobacteria; order Enterobacterales; family Alteromonadaceae; genus Alteromonas. The sequence continues at coordinate 10,593 of CAWUJV010000013.1, read as the reverse complement.
TATGTTGCGGGTGATTACGCCATCGCCAATTTGGTCTTCGGTTTGACAAACGATGAGTGGAAGGCCGAGTTGTATATCGATAACGTATTTGATGAGAGTGCAACACTGCATATAGACACGCAGCAGTTTACACCGAAGGTTATCACTAACCGCCCAAGAACAGTAGGCTTGCGATTCTCTTACGACTTCTTGTAAGGTAGTTCTCGCAGTCTGAAAGGTTAAGGGGAAGCCACGCTTCCCCTTTTTAGTTGAATAGAATCGTATAAATGACTCCCAGTGACATTGATGTTGTGCTTAAAGACGCAACTGAACGCCTCAAACGCGCCGATTTTGACGGCGCTTATTCTTTGTTACATCCGTATACCTCCAACTTGGCTTCATCTGAGCAAGTTGAAGCCTTGTATCTGTGCGCGGTTGCTAAGCGTTACAACAAGGCGCCACAACAGGCGCTTGGGCTACTCCACCGTCTTCTCGGTGAGTGTCCGGAGCACGCTCGGGCATTACAAGAGTGTGGCTATTGTTACCTGAGCTTGGGCAAGCAAGGTGATGCGGCTAAGGCGTTTTTTGACGCGACTACCCTCAATCCCGCTTTGGTGGCCAGCTGGCAGCAGCTTCAGTCTGTTTACAGTGTCATTGGAGACGAGAAAAGCATTGCCTTTGCCAAAGACAATTTGACCTTTTGGCGCAGTTTACCGCCGCCCTTGTTAGGTAGTGCACAGTTGCTATTTGACGGGAAGTCCTCGCAAGCAGATAGGGTATGCAGACGCTTTTTACAACAACACAAACACCATCCAGATGGATTGTATTTACTCGGTCTTATCGGCGTCAAAATGGGGCAATACATAGAAGCCGAGTTTGTTTTAGAAAGTGCTTTGAGTATCAATCCAGCGCATCTTCGCTGTCGTTACGAATATGGCATGCTGTTAAATCGTTTAGGCAAATACCAAAAGGCGAAAGAAAATGCGTCAATGTTGTTAGCACGACAACCTGATAACTTAAATTTTCAGGTGTTGCTCGGGCTTTCAAATGTTGGTATCGGGGATTACCAAGACGGAATCGATTGTTTAAATCAGGTTGTTGAAGCGGAACCACAGCGGGCGTCCGTATGGTTGCAACTGGGGCATGCGTATAAAAACATTGGTGATATTGAAGCTGCCATTATTGCTTATCAAACTGCCTACACGCATCGGCCGCACTATGGTGATGCCTATTGGAGCTTGACCAATACCAAAACCTATTCACTTTCTGAGGATGAACTCGACAGCGCGGTACGCATACTCGATACGACAGGGCTCGTTGATGAAGACTATGTTCATTTTTGTTTTGCCATTGCGAAAACATATGAAGATAAAAAGGACTACGAAACGGCATTCAACTACTATCAGCGCGGAAACGCTCGGCAATATAAGGTTAGTCAGTATCGTCCTGATATGACGTCTAAAGCGGTTGATGACCATTGTCGGTTTTTCAGTGCAGAACGGTTTGCGTCAATGCAAGGTGTGGGTGATGATTCAGGCGACCCAATCTTTGTGGTGGGTTTACCAAGAGCTGGATCGACGCTGATCGAACAGATTCTGGCGAGCCACTCAAACATTGATGGCACGATGGAACTGCAAAATATCCTAGCGTTAGCCGCTCGGTTAAGCCAAGGCAGCAGTCAAGGCCTAACTTACCCAGATATGCTGACAACACTGGACCCAGAATATTTCGCGCGTTTTGGTGCGCAGTATCTGGAACAAACTCGTCAATACCGTGGTACGGGTCGATTTTTTATAGATAAAATGCCCAATAACTTCATGCACATTGGTCTGATCAAGTTAATACTGCCTAACGCTAAAATCATCGATGCTCGGCGCGATCCCATGGCGTGTTGTTTCAGTGGATACAAACAGTTGTTTGCCGAAGGCCAGGCGTTTAGCTACGACCTGTCGGCGTTGGGTCAATACTACCGAGATTATGAGCGTATGATGGCGCATTGGGATAAGGTGCTACCTGGACACGTATTACGGGTTAATCACGAGGACGTGGTTGATGATTTGGAAGGGCAGGTCAAACGACTGCTGGCTTTTATCGGTGTGCCTTTTGAACCTACATGTATTGATTTTCACAAGACCAAGAGGGCGATCAACACGCCAAGCGCGCAGCAAGTTAGGCAGCCCATTTATCGTTCAGGACTTAATCAATGGCGTCATTTTGAACCGTTTCTAGCACCGCTAAAACGCGCCTTGGAACAAGCGTAACGAAGCCAACACTTGTGAAAGTATAAAAAATAGACAAAGATAATCTATATCTTCAAAAGGATGAGAGGTTAGGTAAATGGGATATTCACTTGATTTGCACTGGGCTATGTGGGAAAAGCTTGCCGCTATTCTACCCAGTAGAGCTAGGTTTCAAGCGATTAAATTACAGTTGAAGCAGCACGTAGAGCTAGTTGTTGCCGCAATGCTACTGATTAGCGTATTGGCTTTTTCATACTATGATGCCCGCAGAACTGCGAGTATCGTCAATGAGCCTCAAATAAATGATTTTTTCTTCGTTGATTATTTCGCGCTGGACCCTTCCTCCAACTATCATTTTCGTTATGTCCCTATGCGGATAATGGATATAACAAGCAAAGGTATTGTCTTTAAAGTGGGCAATATTGCTCATTCAACACCGGTTTCTGCTCGACAACATTTTCAATTCGACAAAGCGCTAACGTTAAGGAATTTTTATCGTGTCGATACGGCATTTCTCTCATTTGATGAGATCAATGCGCTCTATGAAGATGGCAGTATTTATGGCGCAAGAAGACCAAACACTATTTACATAGATGGTTGGATGGTGATTTACAAACATGAAATTCATGTGAGTGAAGATATCAGTTAATGGTAGTTAACATCTGTTAGGAACCGAAATGGATAAAGCGTTGGAAACCATGATCGCGAATTTGCCCGAGAAAACGGGTAAGGCTTTAAATGAATGGTTCTCGGTACTCAGCGAACATACATTTGACAAGCATTCTCAAGGCGTTGCATTACTCAAATCGCAGTATGGTGTGACCCATGGGTTTGCCAACACCATAGTCACATTGTACAAGCAACAAGATGCGCCTCAGGTAGATCTGGTTGAGACGCAATATAGAGGTAAAACAGTATTGTTGCCCGTATACGACGCCCTTATTCAAATCGTTTCTCAGTTTGGTAGCGACGTTACCATCACACCGAAGAAAACCAGTGTATCGGTTATTCGCAAGTATCAATTTGCGTTAATCAAGCCCGCCACCAAGTCTCGGGTTGACTTAGGCTTAAAGCTCAAGGGTGTTGAAGTACAAGGACGCTTGGAAGATTCCGGTCCTTTTGGCACCATGTGTACACATCGGATCCAACTTCATTCGCTCGATGACATTGATGATGACGTTAAGCGCTACTTAGCACTCGCTTACGATATGTCGGTCTAATTGATATAAGGTTCTGACTTCGTCGACTAATCGATGTCGGGAGCTACGCTCGCGTTCGTGGGGCGCGAATAACGCGCTGGATGAATCCAGTAAATTGACCGCCTGTTCGAGCGCCGTTCGTTGCTCAGCTGAAAGTGTTGTCAACGCCGTCAGCTCCTTAATAATGACAATCGCATATTCCTTGGCCGCAATATCTTCCGGCAAACCAGATGCGGTGCACAGGCCATATGTTCCATCGATAAAGTATTGCCATTCCTCGTTGATGTGATTGACCAAGCCGCTATTGAGTTTGGGGTGAGTTGGCGCAAAGCCGTCGGCTTTTAATGCATTGAGAGTAGTGATGTAACGGTTTGAGAATTCAGTATAAAGCTCGACTTTGTCTGGTGACGCATGAACCAGCCCAAGCCAAGAGACATAGCCTTTTGCATAGTATTCGGTATGAGAAAAGTCATCATGACGCCCAAAGAATGATTCGCATTGCAAGTTGAGCGAGAGACGATACGACGGCTGCGGCATTAATCCTTCACGTTGATATTGACTGACCAAACAGGCGTCAATCGGTAAATGCTCCAGCAACTGCGATTTCGTATAAAAATGTTGTGATAAATAGTGCAGTAAATCCAATGTGTGGTCCTCTTTCGAGTTATTGGATAGAAAAGTAATACCAATAACTGTATAAAAATACAGTTATTGGCAGGAAAGTGCAATTGCTATGTATAGGGGAGACGTTAGGACAAGAGCGTAAAAAGCTTCTGTTTAAATAGTCCTGGTTTTAACTCAAGTATGGTCTGAGACATACGGGATTTTTGAAATTAATGTGTGATGCACTGAGTCGGAAACTCTACGCATCGGTCACATTACATTCAGCGTCGTCATATTCCACTAGACAAAAGGTGTGTCGTTACCTGAGTCATCTGTACCACCAACACGGCAGTGATTTGACACTACACAACAGAGAGTCCATTAGCGCAATGCAGGGTCTCTCTGTCCGTCAATTGTCTAGAGTACTTGGCAATCTCGCTAGAGAAGGCGCCATTGAGTATCGAGCGAAGTCGGTTAACATCAAAGACGCAAAACAACTGACGGCGTCGAGTCATTGATTGAGCTCGTGGAGTATGGCTGGAATATGACTGAAGCCGGGGTTGAGTTGATAGGCTCGTAAGTAATTCGCTCTGGCTTTTTCGACTTCTCCAACGGTGTAAAGGGCTTCGGCATAGCTGTCATACGTGTTCGCCGAATGTGGGTAGGATTCAGTATTAAGCTCAAACAACGTCACTGATGCTTCAGGGTAGGCCGAGAGCAGTTGGTAGCCGAGCTCGTTAACAAGCATTTCTACACTGTTGCCTTGCGCGCGCTGTTGTTGTTGAAATTCGATAAATAAGGGCCTTATCTTATTTGTCTTATGGCGTTTAGCTAACGATAAAATGCGTTGTTTGAATTCAATGGAGGGCAACACAATACTAGGTTGTACCGAGGTGGCTAAGGCATAAGAAAAATCAAACGGATTAAAGTCTGGGCCAAATCCTCCATTGGTCAGATGGATGATTGTGACGCCTTTCTCAGCCGCTTCGCCTGTGTAAAAATGCCGTATATTGATGATGTTTCCCCCATAATGACCTACAACGGTGGTTTCTCCCTCCCGCAAGTATTGCCATCCGTGGTGGTAATCTCCTTTTAGGCCATTAGTTAGGTAGAACGGTTGCCACATTTTAGTGAGGTAGGTTTGAGGGAAAAATTCTCCTTTTACCAACGCACTAAACCACGTTGAAACATCATGAAGATTGGCGTTTAATCCGGTCGCAGCGAACATTGTGGGTGCAAAGATCGGTACACCGTTGTCGGTGACAGTCTCGCCATCTCGAGTGTAATAGTGGGTGGAACGTTGGGCGATAGTCGTTTCTTTACCACCGTAGTGAGTTTTGTCGAGCGCTAGCGGACCCGATATATGAGTTGCGATTAGGCTCTCTAGCGTGTTGCCAAACTTCGCTTCGACGATAAGTTTGAGCAATAAGAAATTGGTTTGGTTGTATTGCACTTGGGAGTCGGTTGGGAAGACCAAAGGCCGATCTCTTAAGCTCGATATAATGTGTAAAGGGTCGTGACTGGTTTTTTGTGTTACATCAAAAAATTCAGGCAAACCCGAGGTGTGCGCGAGCAAAGATCGCACTTTTATTTTACGCCAATGCTCGGGTAAGTCTTTTAAATAGAAGCCTACCGGCTGAGTCACATCAAGTTGGTTTGTTACGACAAGCTTGGCGATAAGTGTCGTGAAGTACAGCTTGGAAACCGAATAGAGAGGAAAAATAGTATCGTCTGTAACCGGTTGGGTTGTGGTTAGCGAAACCAGCCCCTGGTGGGCGACGTAGATTAGCACACCCTTGTGCAAGATGGCTACTGACTGACCAATGATCCCGTGCTTTTGGGTCGCTTGAGAGATGAGCATATCGAGGTTAGTCGTCTGCGCTTGGGATAAGGTCAGTGGCTTGTCAACGTCGCATAATGCGTTGCCAAGCATCGACAGATTGAGCAAAAAAAACAGGAAAAAGAACCGAGTAAAAACCATTAAATGAAGCCTTAGTAACATTAAAAGTAAACACATTTCTCAAATGTTTTCTTTTAAATTGCTATAGATATCAATCGCTTTTCGGTGAGGCGGACGTTGTGTCGACAAACTGGACCCCTCGGCAGCTAATTTTCCCAGCGTACTGTTCTCATTCATTACAGTGCAATATCGTCTCGATTTTTGAAGTTGCTCATGTAGGTTCTACTACACGCTATTTGTTCACCAGATTCTAGTATGATGGTGTAGTCACCACGTCCTTTTGACTCCAGTTGTTTGATGCAATGGAGGTTGATGATGGTAGAGCGATGTACCCGTTGAAACTGATTTGGATCGAGTACCGTTTCGATATGACTTATCGATTCCTTTTTCAAAAAGGTGCCATCATCGACTGTGACCTCAATGTAATCCCCGGCCGCTTTGATGACACAGATACTTGAAACGGGGATTAAGCTGATTTTTTGACGCTTCTCAAGAGCAAGAAAGCGCGGGAACGGTTTTACGCTACTCATCGAGTGTAGGGCATCGGCTGTTTTCTGTTCTTCTACACCATCGATAAATTTCAGGCTATTTTTATGATTCATGTAAAAACCACACCAAACCAATATCACAAGCGCGAAGTTCAACGAACCGCTTAATAGGTATGAGAGCGGCGCATTTGATATCCGATCTGTCAATAAATACAGAGCACTGGAATTAATCAATACTGAGCTCCCGATACCGACGCCGTATGCAAAAAGCAGCAGCAAACAAATGGAGAGTGTTTTGGGCAATGTTGTCGCTTTTTCCTGAAGTGGAACATAGGCTAGACAAACGAGTGCACCCAACACACAGTAGAGGACATTCCTCACTATAACGATGTCTATCGCGCTAGATTGCGATAGCCCCGACGTCAATAGGATAGCAAAGGCGATACTCCAAAACGTCAGGTGGAATCCCCAAAATTTTGACTTTTGGAACATAGTCACGCTGATCTCAACTCTTACTTTTCTGACGCGAGGTTACCACAGTGCGTGCACTGATTGACGAACAGAAATTGTAAAAAGATATTGATTGGCGCAGAGCGCCTCAATAAAAGTCCCCGCTAGGCTTTACCGTCTCTTCGCATATTTTCAAACAGCGATGGCTCCCATGGTCGCATGGCCATCAAAAGGCCCACGTGCTGACGCTCGTCGATCGGCAACGCATTGTCCTCATTGCTCAGTTTTGCCGCTTCTTGACGCAATTGTTCCAAACGACGCTGAATAATCGCAATGGACGAGGGCGAGTATCGCCCCCTCAAATAAAAACGAAACATCCAAGGTTCATTCTTTTTTGGGGCCATAAACTTCACCATTACTTCTTTTTCCATAAACTGTTCCAGCGGCCCACCAGGGATCCAGCGAAAGTCCTGAGCAATAAGTAGTTTGTAGTGATTGTTTGGCAGTAGCTCGATCAATTTGAGTTTATCCAAGGTCGTCATCAACCTTATCCCTTCGATTTCATCAATATCGTAGTGGTGGATAAGTTCTTGATACGTCCAACCATCCCTCACACAGACTGCGGCGAGTAGCAGTTTGGGGTTCGATAGCAGTTCAAGCTCTTGCTGCTCCGACAACTGCGAAATTTTACTTTGCTGTTTTTGTGATAGTGAAAAAAGGTCCGTCAACGATAAGCCCACATGCTCACATATGTGTTCGAGCTTATCGAGACTAAATGCGTGAAGTGAAAAGCTACGCTTGATACTGGCTTCACTGACATTTAAAGCGTTAGCGAGTTGTTTATACGTGAGTTGCTTTTCACGCAAGCATTGTTTGAGGGTGTCGTAAACCAGACTTATTTGGCTCATGGTATTAAATTTTAATACTTGTGGTGTAGTTATATACTACATTCTTTTTATTGGTTTACGAATTTAATTCTTCTGTCTAGTGTAGTCACTGTTGGTAACAACACAACTCAGGAGAAAGTATCATGAAAAAGACTTTAGTAACATTGATGTTAAGTGCCTTAATTTGCCACACCGCCATTGCCGATGATTCGGTTACCCACAGCGGAAAAGCGAGTAAGCATAGTGTGTTAGCCAGTTCAGGAAGTGTAGCGACAACAGCGTCTGTGGCCAGTGCTGTCGTAGCGGTCCCCGTGGTTGCTACAGGCAGTGTAATGGTTGCTAGCGGTAACGCGCTAGCTGAAAGTGCTGAGAGCAGCCAACGTCGACATAAAACCATGCACGCCAATGAACCGCTTGTTATTACCGAGACAATCATTACCGTCGATCCTGCTCCCAATCAGGTAAAAATCACAACGCAAACGACGCGTTAAGGAGGCGATATGAAGCGCGTAGTAGCTTTAATGTCAATGATGTTTGCCGGCCACGTTATGGCCGGTAGTACACAAGTCAGTGAACCTCAATTTAGTCCAGAAGCCATCGCAACGTTTTCCAAAGAAGTGGAACGCTATGCGGCAAGTGAAGGCGCGCGAGCGTTTATCATTGCACGACGGGGCCGTCCTGCTTCTGATTTACCAGAGGGTATCCGCTTTACGCATACGGCTATTGCGATTTACTCTAATATCGAGCTAAGCAATGGCGAGATCGCAAAAGGCTATGCGATTCATAACTTGTATCAAGATGCAACGGATTTAGACAAGAGCCATCTAATAACCGATTATCCTGTCGATTTTTTCTGGGGCGCCTATGCACTAGAAGCCGGCATCATCATTCCTACTGCGCAAATGCAAACTGCGCTTATTGATCTGTACACTGAGGACAAAGCGAAGCTGCTTCACAATGACAAATATTCGGTGATTGCCAATCCGTTTAACACCCAGCGCCAGAATTGTACAGAGTATACGTTGGATTTGTTGAATGCTGCTGTGTACTCCACTACTGATCTTGAAAGAATCAAAGTGAATGTAAGTGCTTACTATAATCCTCAAGAGGTAAAGGTAAGTCGAGCTAAGTTAACGCTTGGTAGTATGTTCAATGACGGTATTACGTTAAAAGACCACAAACGCAAAGTCGTGACGACGACATTCACCACCATTGGTGAGTTTATGGATACCTACGACTTGTCTAAGTCCATAGTGGTATTTGGCGGTAAAAACAATATCGAGTCGATTTAGGAGGCTATATGACTACTTCACAGAACCCAACAAAAGCGTTTGTTATAGCATCAATTGCAGCCTTGATTGTCGGTGTTGGCGCCTATTTTATTGGTTTGCTAAATGCGCCAATGGCTCTGAACGAGAAAGGCTACTATTTCACTGTCATGTTGTTTGGTTTGTTTTCCGTTGTTTCTTTGCAAAAGACAGTACGCGATCGCATGGAATCTATTCCGACAACTAAAGCTTACCTCATTGCGTCTATAGTGGCGACAGCGAGTGCTATTGCATTATTAGTAATAGGACTAGTCAACGCTGAACTGATGCTGAGCGAAAAGGGATTTTTTGGCATGGCGTATACACTGAGTTTATTCGCTGCGATTACTGTACAAAAGAATGTTCGTGACAAGGGAATATCAGTTGACTCTGTTGCTACACCTTCTGAGCCGACAGTCGATTTGTTTGAAGCTAGAGAAGACCGATTAAGCAGACAAGACGCTAAAGCACAAGGTTAAGACCGGCCAATAAACACTACAAAGCCACCGATAGGGTGGCTTCTTTTATATCGTCATTTTACTGCTAAACAGGTCTATCTTTCACAATCAATATCGTCATCTTCAAGGGTATAAATAACCCATAAATTGGCAATGAACCATAAGTCTTTGATTATAAATATACCGGTATTAGTGAGTGAACTGCCGTCAATCGAACCGGGAAAACTGACTAAGAAGGTTTGCGTCATAACGAAGACTGCGCCGCTCATCAGCACGCCAGGTAACAGTAAAGGGCGATAAACAAGACCAACACCTAATATCACCAACGCAATGAGGTCGTATACGCCAATTAAGTTGGATGCCTGTTGAACATCCATTACCGTGTACATCCATGACATGAAAGGAGACGTCGCAACAAGATCCTCAACCCCTTTGGCTTCGAGTAATGTAAATTTCATCCCTCCAATCCAAAGCAACACCAGTGCAACTGGGATATAGTTGACCCAGCGTAGCTGATTGGCGCACAAGAAATGCGGTACGAGCGTCAGGCCAAGCGCAAGCAGTGCGGCATATTTGATAATACCCTGCCCCGAACCTATCGCCGGAAATCCACCTAAACTGTCAATCCAATGGATACTGGAGAATAAGGTCAACAACGGTAAAAGACTAAATGTTACGATGGCTAGACCTAACCATCTGCGTATTGACTCGACTCGAATAGCCATAAATGACATTGCGCCCAGCACGGTAAATACCATTGCTACAATCTGGGCAATACGTTCGACACTTTCGCTATTTGCCATAAAGAAAAACATGATGACTTTATTTAGCCCACCCATATGGCCGGATAAGATCGCGATACCAATGAGTAAGAGCGAAAGGCCAAGGCTAAATAAAAGAGGCGAAGGAGAATAACTGAGCTTCATACAGGATCCTAAAAACAATCATGGGATAACGCCTTACTAGACCTGAATGATGCTGTGATAATTTCGTTAGATTTGATGGTTATGCCAATCTGCATG
>CAWUJV010000012.1:0-70375 GCA_963922845.1 uncultured Alteromonas sp. | reverse complement strand
CTCAGCGAGAGTATTTGAGCTAGAAGTCCAAGCACTTTCATGAACCTCTAGTGGCACTAGAGGGAATGGAAGTAACGCAGTCAGATAGCTCAAAGGCCGCGCCCAAAGGGAGAGCGCATTTATCTTTGCCGATTGGTATTATTGGGTAGGCTTTTTAAGTGAACTAAACGTGTTAATTCTGCTCCCCTTCCCTCGACGAAGGATTGACGAATAGACTCAATGTTTAAACTTGAATACTCGCACTAAGCAATGCTTTTTGAGTTTTGACTAAATGGTCAAGAATTTGCTTTATCGAATACACGCCCATTTTCGAGAAAGTACATGCAACAGACTAGCGATTTGCTTTATGCCCTAGACGATAAGCCTCCCCTTAGACAAACGTTGGCCGTCGCCTTCCAACACATCTTAGCCAGCTTTGTCGGTATCGTTACCCCGACACTGATAATCGGTTCGGCACTCGGTTTAGAGGAAGAACTCCCCCACCTTCTCAGTATGGCACTCGTTGCATCAGGTATAGGTACGTTTGTCCAAACTCGTCGTTTTGGACCCGTTGGCTCTGGGTTACTAACCGTTCAGGGAACCAGTTTTGCTTTTATCGGCGCCTTGTTGATTGCAGGTACTAGCGTTAAATCCAAAGGCGGCAGCAACCAAGATATGATGGCAATGATGCTGGGGATCAGTATGGCGGGCGCTCTTGTCGAAGTGGTGCTCAGCGTGTTTATCCATAGACTCAAGGCGATCATTACGCCGTTGACAACCGGCATCGTTATTACGGCAATAGGCTTGTCATTAATCAAAGTCGGTATGACTGATTTAGCCGGAGGGTTCTCGGCCACCACCTTTGGGCAGCCTGACGAACTTATATTGGGTCTGCTCGTCATTGCTGTCATCGTTTTTCTCAACGCCTCTGACCGTCCGCTTGCAAGGCTCTCTGCAATTTTCGTTGGTATCGCTATCGGGACGCTTTTCGCTGGGTTTCAAGGTAAACTCTCATTTACCGAAGTGGCAACCTTACCATTGATATCTCTTCCCCATCCGTTTAAATACGGGATTGACTTTGACTGGTCGTTATTTTTACCCGTCGCTTTTATTTACTTCTTTAGTGCCATCGAGACGGCAGGTGATCTGACTGCCAATAGTCTATTTTGTCGATTGCCTGTGTCTGGTCCTGATTACTTAGCGAGAGTTAAACGCGGCATTCTCGCAGACGGGGTCAACTCGGTGATAGCAACGAGCCTTAATTCCTTTCCCAATACGACATTTGGACAAAACAATGGTGTGATTCAACTGACGGGTGTCGCAAGCCGTAAAGTCGGCATCACGATGGGCGTGTTATTGATTTTACTCGGCTTGTTTCCCGCTATCGGTGGCTTTTTGCAAGCGCTCCCCAAACCTATTATTGGTGGTGCCACTTTGATCATGTTTGCCATGGTTGCTGTTGGAGGGTTAAAACTGATCACCCAACAACCACTTACCCGCAGAGACACTCTCATCGTCGCCAGCGCACTAGGTGCGGGTGTTGGTGTCATGATGGTACCTAACGCACTTCAAGGGTTACCTCAATGGAGTCAATATGCTCTCTCTTCGCCCGTAACGACATCGGGTCTGGTGGCTGTTTTGCTGACACTTACACTGCCCGGCCGACAAGCTAAAGATACCGAAATCGGCGTAGTAAAAGAAAAGTCATAAAAATAGGCTATGCTTTGAAGCTTTGGTGCACCAAGCCCCACTTTGGTGCACCACAAAAGCCCCAAAAGGAAAACCTTTACATTTAATTAACTAATGTCAACTAACAGACAAAAATAAAACCAATAAATTCAACAACTTAAAAATAGCACAATACTTGACCAGTTGGACAACTATTGGCATCGAATGTGCAAAGTAGGTTTGTTGAACAATTTCAGCTTGTCCAAAATAGGGCAAAAAACAAAAATATCAGAGGAAACGCATGAAACACACACAATTCACACGCTCTCCGCTTGCTCGCGCCATCGCACTCAGTTGTGCGGTGCTACTGCCAACGACTGTCTTAGCACAGGAGTCGGACGAAGCAGACGTAGAACGTATCGAGGTCAAAGGCTCACTAGGCAGTCTTCCAGGTCAAGATGTTGAGGCTGTATTCGGTTTCGGCAAATCAATTCTTGAAACACCGCGTTCTGCATCAACTATCTCAGACGAGCAGATGGAACGCTTTAACGTCACTGACATCGATGAACTAGTCGCATTCGCGCCGGGTACATTTACCCAGTCGTTTTTCGGTGTTGCCGGTTCTCTTGACGTACGTGGTACGCCGGGTGAAGTCTACTTCCGTGGTGTTCGCCGCTTGGATAACCCAGGAAACTACCCTACGCCTATCGGTGCTTCTAGCCGAATCGATATTGTACGTGGTCCAGCGTCTCCCATTTACGGTCCATCGAAAATCGGTGGTTACCTCAACTTTAACCCTAAATCAGCACGCGCGTCGTCAGGTCAATATCTAGAAGCGCCAACCGGTGCGCTGTCTTACACGACCGGATCTTGGGACAAGAGCGTACTTACAGCGGAAGTAGGTGGCCCTTCTGAGATCGGTGGTAAAGAGATGGGTTATTACTTGTACGGCGAAATTGAAAACTCAGACAGCTACTACGAGAACACCGCAACTGACCAAAGCATCTTGCAAGCTTCATTCAACGTCGATATCTCTGACGACTTACGCTTAGAATTCGGTGGTATGTATCACGATTACGACGGTAACCAGGTTGCAGGTTGGAACCGTTTAACGCAAGACCTCATCGACAACGGTACTTACATCACAGGTAGCCCAACATCTCTGGATGAAGACGGTGACGGTTCAATCTCTCACCAAGAATACGATGCGGTTGCTCACCTGATTAACCCATTCATTTTCACGCCAGCGGTGCCGCTTGATACGGTTGGCCCTGATTTCTTTGCGCCTGAGATGGGATTGGTTAATCCGGGTACAGCGCAACTAGACGGCTCTCAAGTTTTGGTCGCACCGGATGACACGCTACAAAACGAAGTGGTAACACTATACTTCGATACGATTTACTATGCCGATAGCTGGGAAATCAAAAACCAGTTGTTCTATGAAGCATATGAAAACTTGAACGAAAACGCCTATGGTTTCTCTCAATTCCACGACAGCTGGGTAATTGAAGATAAACTCGTTTTCTCAACAGAGTACGAATCAGGCAGCATGTTGGCGCAATTCCAAGTGTCTCCATCAATTCGTTACACAGATTTTGAACATGGCGACGATTTCAACAACGAATACTTCGACCGTCGTGACCTAACTGGCCCATCAACGGCCCTTGACCGTCGTTTGCTTGCAACACGTATCAACGACGACTACACGACCTACAGTAAAGGTAACTACCTTGATTTAGGTTTTGGTGTGATGACAGATATCACGTGGGATTGGGGTCTTAACTTGGTACTTGGTGCGCGTTACGACACCATAGATATTGAAAGTGAAACGCCAGGAGATCTGATTCAAGTTCGTACTCGCGTATTTGATGACCCTGATGCTGGCCCTATTCCAGATCAGTATGCTGAAGATACCGTAGATGGTGTGTCTTGGAACGCCAGTATCTCGTACAAAACAGAAATTGGTTTTATCCCTTACATCACTATCGCAGAACAAGCTACCTTGGTAGCTGGTCAAGGTGCTGAAATTTCAGTTGACCAAGTCTTGGAAGACGGTGCGTTTGATACATCTGAATTGTTCGAATACGGTGTTAAAGGTTCATTCCTAGACGACTCATTGTACTTCGCACTATCAATCTACGATCAAGAGCGTACTGACTTCAACGCCCAGGCTATCGTGACGAACGCCACGACGAAAAACGAAGGTGTTGAGTTAGAATTGCGTTGGGTTGTGAATGAAAACCTCGTTGTTTCAGCGGGCTACTCAAACACTGAAGTTAAAAACCTAACTACGGTGAATGGTGGAAACCAATTCGGTTTCTTCGGTGCAGAAGACCTTCCTCTAATTACTGACCCTTCAATTCTTTATGGCGGTTCAGCGATCGGTCTAAACCTCACGGGTGACGGTACTTCTAACCCAGAAGGCTTGAAAGCAGGTATTCCTGAAAATATTTACACGCTAACGGCTACGTATGACTTCCAAAACGGTTATGCGGCAAACGTCAGTGTGGTTGATGTTGATGAGGTTTCTTCTGGTTTCTCTGGCGCCGTAACACTTCCGGCTTACACGCTAGTCAACGCAGGCTTGTCGTACGAAGCAGATAACTGGTCAGTAAACCTAACGGTTAAAAACCTAACAGACGAGCGTTACTTCCGTGCTAACTTCCCTGACTTGTTCGGTAGCCAAATCGTCCTACCGGAACTACCACGTCACTGGAACGCGACTTTCGGTTATAAATTCTAAGTGCTTCTCCGCTTAGTTCAAAAGGTAAATCAGCCAAGCTGGTTTACCTTTTTTTTTGGTTAAAGGAGGTCAAATGAAAAAGTTAATCGCAGCCCTCATGTTGGGTGTGTTACTCGGTGGCTGCGCTCAGCCAGACACTGCCGCACAAGCGCCAATCAAGATCAAAGTTGTAGTGGTGACAATGTTTGAGATTGGAGAAGATGAAGGTGATAAGCCCGGCGAATTTCAATTGTGGAAACAAGGGCAACAACTCTCTCAACGATTTGTCAACGAGGCGGGGTTTCACGACTTTTATCTCAATCCAGAGACCGGTGTGCTGGGGATAGTCACGGGTATGGGCAATACTCGGGCAGCGGCGGCAATCATGGGTTTGGGCTTGGACAATCGGTTTGATTTAACACAAGCATATTGGTTAGTCGCCGGTATTTCCGGCATCGATCCGGCAGATGGTAGTATCGGGTCGGCAGTATGGGCAGACTATTTGATTGATGGCGATTTGGCGCACCAAATTGATGGCAGAGAAATCCCTGACAACTGGCCTACTGGTTATTTTCCATTATTTGCCGATTCACCTTATCCCAAACAAGCCAACGGTGGCCCTTTGTCCACTAATGGCGAAATGTTTGAGTTAAATAAAACCTTGAGTGATTGGGCCTACAACCTCACCAAGTCTGTTCCCATTGTCGATACCGAGCCAATGCAAACCCTTCGCGCAATGTATGTGGATCACCCTAATGCATTATTACCGCCTAAAGTCATGAAGGGCGACCAGCTCGCCGCGTCGACATTTTGGCACGGCAAACTGTTTAACCAATGGGCAAATGATTGGACTGCATTCTGGACCGATGGCAAAGGCAACTTCGTGACTTCCGCAATGGAAGATACCGGCACCTACCAAGCGCTGACCTATCTGACAAAAGCGGGTAAAGCCGACAAAGAACGACTGATGGTGCTGCGCACTGCGAGTAATTTCACGATGCAGCCCAAAGGCCTTAGCGCAGCGGAAAATTTAGCGTCTGAAAGCTCTGGTGCGGGCTATGCAGGAATGCAGCCCTCATTGCAAGCGGCATATGATGTCGGTAGTACCGTTGTCAACGAACTCGTAGAAAACTGGCAACAATACGAAAAGACACTGCCGAGAAAAGAATAAAGTAACACTCTTCCCTACGCGTTGCTCTGCACACAATGAGCGCAGCGTAGGGAGAATGTCGAACCTAGAATGTGTCGATTTTATCTAACCACATTTGCTTGTCAGCATCGGGTAAAAAACTCGCGACAACGCTATTTTTTACCAACTGCTTAAGCTGATTTTCATTCATATTCAACGACTGGCGAAGCGCGTTGAAATTGTCATTCATGTAACCGCCAAAATAACTTGGGTCGTCTGAGTTAACCGTCACCACTACACCTTCATCAAGTAATGACAGTATGTTGTGATGAGCCATATCATCAACAACACACAACTTGAGATTGCTCAGAGGACACACGGTCAATGGCATACCCGATGTTTTCAAGCGTGTCATTAGCTCTGGGTCCTCAGCGCTTCTGACACCGTGGTCTATGCGATGGACTTTTAACACGTCTAACGCAGACCAAATGTACTCAGGCGGCCCTTCTTCACCCGCATGAGCCACACACTTAAACCCTAGCGCGTGGGAACGTTCGAAGACACGAGCAAACTTCTCTGGTGGATTTCCCACCTCCGAACTATCCAGCCCCACGGCTTTAATCTCGCCGTAATAGTCCTTCGCAGCCTCGAGTGTCTCGATGGCGTCTTCTTCTGATAAATGACGTAAATACGACATAATCAAATAAACGGTGATGCCTAGCTCGTCTTTGGCTTGCTTAATCGCTCGCAAAAAACCAGGCATAAACACGTCAAAACCAATCCCTCTGTGGGTATGGGTTTGCGGATCAAACATGATTTCAGTGTGAACCACATTATCTTGCTTACATCTCAACAAGTAAGCCCACATCAAGCCGTAGAAGTCATCTTCATCACGAAGGACATCCGCGCCCTGATAATACAAATCTAGAAAGCTTTGTAAATCGCTGAACTGATAAGCTTGCTCAATTGCTTCAACACTGTCATAGGCCAAATCTATGTCGTGTTTTTGCGCTAGCTCCCACATCATTTTAGGCTCAAGTGTGCCTTCAATGTGCAGATGCAACTCAACTTTCGGTAATTGTGCAATCAATGCGTTAACCGACATGTGTTATCTCCCTCAAACAATTGCACCAAAATAAACATCTCGCACAATAACGGTGCAGCCTGTTGTTAAAAAAATGTGCATTTCTCAACGACAGCGCATATATTCGCATGCGTAGCAATGGAATACTGCTTGCTTTGTTGTACCCGCATTGCCCGTCTAGGCGCGGCGATAACATACAATAGCCATAACCATAATAGGTTTGAACCAAAATATACAGTAAAAATTGACTATTTGGTCAACTTTTTGCTTCTTATTTTTCAAACCATGCGTGAAACACGCCAACTTTGAGAAAATAAATGTCTGCATCAATAGTAGAAAAACTATTTAAATTACAAGAACATGGCACAAATTTTAGAACTGAAATCATTGCCGGATTAACCACATTTGCCGCCATGTCATATATTTTGGTGGTCAACCCCGGAATACTTGGCCTCAGCGGAATGCCTGTGGAAGGCTTGATTACCGTTACTGCACTTGCGGCCTGTTTGGGTACTCTCCTTATGGCGCTGTTTACCAACTACCCAATTGCGATGGCACCAGGAATGGGTCTCAACGCCTTCTTTGCCTTTACTATCTGCATGACACGAGAAGTGCCATGGGAAGCCGCACTTGGCATTGTATTCTGGAACGGTATTTTGTTTTTATTACTGACACTCACGGGTGTGCGAAAAAAAATTGCCGAAGCCATTCCCCATGCCCTCAAAATCGGGGTGCAGTGTGGTATTGGGTTGTTTATCGCATTTATCGGTTTAAAAAATGCGGGGCTTATCGTCGACCACCCAGCGACATTTGTTACCCTTGGCGATTTATCTGATCCTGCGGTTTTACTGGCGTTTGCAGGTATTATTTTTACTATTGTGCTAGTCATGAAAAACGTTACGGGAGGCATATTAATCTCTATCGCCTTACTGACGTTAATTGGCGCCTTTGTACCCACCGAAACCGGTTATCTGACAGCAACGCCGGAAGCGATTGTAGGCATGCCTGAGCCCATCTCTGATACATTTTTTGCGATGGATATTTGGTACCCCATCAACAATTTTGGTGAGACATGGGACCTTATTTTTGCGTTGATGTTCGTCAACATGTTCGACACCATTGGTACCCTTATCGGTGTGTCTCGTAAGGCAAACTTACTCGATGAAGAAGGCAAGCTGCCTAAAATGGGTAGTGCAATGACAGCCGATGCAGCGGCAAGTGTCGTAGGTGCAGGGTTGGGAACGTCTCCTGTTACGAGTTACGTTGAATCAGCAGCGGGCGTGTCGTCTGGCGGTCGAACTGGCTTAACCGCGGTCGTCGTCGCATTGTGCTTCATACTCGCCTTATTTTTAACCCCCTTAATGAAAGTCATCCCGTTGATGGCAACAACGCCTGCACTGATCATGGTGGGTATTTTAATGATGGACTCGATTCGTCAAATAGACTTCGATGATTTAGGCGCCCTTGCAACTGCCGTTGTCGCGCTTCTCGCGATGCCGCTCACGTTCAGCATCAGTGAAGGTATTGCCCTGGGCTTTATCACTTATGTGGGCATCATGCTTGGTACAGGTAGACACAAACAAGTGAGCGTTATTACCTACTTGATGGCGTTGGTGTTTATTTTAAGATACGTGTTTGATTTGAAGTAAGCATTACTGCGTGTCATTGCCCTCAATGGCGCGCAACACTGTCTACTGATCGAGTTCCAAAGGGTGAACAGTAATGGGGGCGTCGGCAGATGGCTTTTGTAAAATAACCGAATAGCTGGCCCCAAGTCCGTTTCCTGACCCCAGATGGCAGGAATCAGAGCGGTTTACACGGTACCCTTTAATCAACAAATCAGCTGCGCCATCATGATTAAAATCAGCGACTAAGCTAAGCTTCATGGTAAAGTTATCGGTCACCACCCCGCAATCATGCGTGGTTTCAGCTAAATTCACATCGATATCATGGCGTTTTGTCGATTGGACGTCACTCAGCACGTCTTTGAGTAACTTACCTTCAACCCTAGTTTTGTGAATTTGTTTGGCCAGCTCGTAACCCTCGTCACTGTATATGCCACCTGACATAGGGATAAGCTCTGCAGGTATTGCCCACCACCAATTACCGCTCGTTAAATCAAAAAAATTGACGTTGGGCGCAGAAGTTTGTTCAATCAATGCAAGTTCGGCACAAGCATTCTCAAAACGCATTTCCATCGCCATATCATAAGTCGAGTACCCATAGCATTTACAAGGGCGTATTGACCTTTGCGGCACGCTTTTTGTTCATTTCAAGCGAATCTCAGGCAATAAACGAGGAGCGTAGTTTGGTTACTCCAAATGAGCAACGAGTGAGGAAGCATGAGCTTCGCTTGGATGAACCTTTCAGGCAGCGACTGTTTGTCATTTTTACTGTGTCACCACACACTTATGTAGATGGCTACACAGCGTGAGTGTTTCCTTGTCTAAATGACAAACACTTTGCTGCAAAAATGTACCGCAAAGGTCAATACGCCCTAGTCTTTAGCGCTTTAAACTCACTACAGGTGCGATAGGATTGATGCTGTGCTGTGTCGGGTAAATCCTCGCAGTACAAGGTGGCACTTTGAAAATTAAAATCAAATAGTGCTGCTTTGTATTCATCTATGGTGATATCAATCTGAGGTGGCGCAGTCTCAAGACTGTGGTTAAAACTTGCTGCCGCCAAAATACTCAATGTCAGTATCATCAATGTCCTTTTGAAATATAAATAAGCGCCGCAGGGTGAAGAAACGGCGCTTTATTGAAACGATCAAGCGGGAAAGTGTGCTCTCCAATGCTCGGCGATTGCCTCACGAGTACAGCACCAAACGCTGTCATGCTGTTGCACATACTCGATAAAACGCTGCAATGCCATCATTCGGGCTGGACGTCCGATAATTCTGCAGTGTAGTCCTATCGACAGCATCTTTGGCTGCGTGTCACCTTCGGCATACAGAACGTCAAAGGCGTCTTTTAAGTATTGAAAGAACTGTTCGCCACTGTTAAATCCTTGCGGTGTAGCAAAACGCATGTCATTGGTGTCTAAGGTGTACGGCACCATCAGTAGTGGTTTATCGTAATGGCGGTCATAATAGGGTAAATCATCAGCATAAGAGTCGGCACAATACAAAATGTCATCTCTTTCAGCGATCAATTTCAGTGTATTAGGGCTGGTTCTACCTGTGTACCACCCTTTTGGTTTGCTCCCGGTCAACTCCGCATGCAAGTTGATTGACTCGTCTATCAGACGGCGTTCTTGGTCGATATCCATGTCTTGATAATGAATCCAGCGCATTGCATGTGATGCCATTTCCCACTCTGCATCGAGCATGGCTTTCACCGCTTCAGGGTGACGCTGCATTGCCATCGTGACACCAAAAACGGTGACAGGAATGCGGTATTGAGTAAACAGTCGGTGTAAGCGCCAAAAGCCGGCTCTGGACCCGTATTCATATATCGACTCCATACTTAAATGGCGGTCGGCATAGGCTTGAGCGCCAACAATTTCCGACAAAAACATTTCAGAGTGCTCATCACCATGAAGTATGCAGTTCTCACCGCCCTCTTCGTAATTTAAAACAAATTGCAAGGCAATTTTGGCGCCGTTGGGCCACTTGGGATGAGGTGGGTTCGCACCGTAACCAATAAGGTCACGAGGATAGTGTGTAGTCATGTAACAGAAACCTACTTAGTTTTGGTAGTGCTCGGGAATCGCTAAGCCGCATCCGCCTAATATTAATTGCACCAGATTTTTGGTGGCATCAGCGAAGTCTTGTTTTAACATTTTGTTGCCGCGCAGATTGGTGATCTGAGCCGAGAAATCGGCATAATGCTGGGTGCATGCCCATATGTGGTAGAGCAAATACTCTGCGGACATGGTATTCATTTTGCCCTGCTCTATCCAACCTTCAATAACCGCTACACGGCCTCGCATCCATTCGCCGTGCTCTTCACGAAAATAATCGGTTACATTGGTTGCTCCGTTTAGTATTTCCATCGCAAATACCTTTGACGCATAGGGATTTGACCGAGAAATTTCCATTTTTTCCGCGATGTATTCAGATAAAACAACCGCCGGGTCATCATTCACCGTCGCCTTATCAAAGGCCGAATTCCATGTATCGAGTATTTGCTGTAGCACGGCCATATAAAGCTCTTGCTTGGTCTTAAAGTAATACAACACATTGGTTTTGGGTAAACCCGCTCTATCAGCAATTTGCTGAACAGACGTACCTTTAAGGCCATTTTGAGCAAATGCCTTTTCCGCCGCACTCAAAATCAATGTTTTGTTTTTTGCACCTATACTTGCATCCATCGATCGAATCTTCGCCATGGTAGGTTGGTTGTCCTTTTATTTTACTTCGTTTCCTGACCAGATAGTCATCATATTGCCACAAGCGCGAGGCATAACAAACTGTCTATTGGATTTTTACTACAACTTATTCCAGCTAGCACAATAATTGCTTAATTTTGGTTTAGTGCATGCTGAACTACACTTATCGTTAGCAGCATCTAAGGCAGTAAACATACCAATTTTTGTGCGGTATGTTTTTTTAAACCTAAAAATCTGACCAATTGGTCTACTTTTTTAATTAAAAGCCATATATAGTATGTGGTAGAAGCAACACTGATGTTTTTTTGGAGTACAACATGATCCGGTTTCTGTTAAATGATGAGCTCGTATCGGTCGAGCGCGAAAACGCGGACACAACAGTACTGAACTACTTGCGTGAACAACGCGATATGCAAGGCACCAAAGAAGGGTGCGCCGCGGGCGATTGTGGTGCATGCACAGTTGTGCTTGCAGAAACCCAACCCGATCAATCTGGATTGCACTATCGTTCGGTAAATAGCTGTGTAACATTTTTGTCAGCATTGGATGGAAAACAGCTGATTACTGTCGAACACCTCAACCAAGGTAAAACACTGCACCCGGTTCAGCAATCAATGGTTGACCACCATGGATCACAGTGTGGGTTCTGTACCCCTGGCTTCATCATGTCGATGTTTGCTTTGTACCAACAAGATACACAAGTAGACCGGGATAAAGTGTTGTCTTCATTGTCTGGGAATTTGTGTCGCTGTACGGGCTATCGCCCCATTATCGACGCATCACTGGCCGTGTGTGGTAACAAAGCCGATGACCAATTTACAGCTAATGCAACAACCACAGAGGCGACATTAAAGTCACTGACCAATAACGACATCGCTGGCACTGACAGCCTTTTCATCCCTAAGAATTCAGCGCAGTTGGCACAATTGGTTAAAGCCCACCCTGACGCGCGTCTTGTCGCAGGCAGCACCGATCTCGCGTTGGAATCGACGCAACAACTCAAACCGCTGACAAAAATGATCAGTTTGTCCAATGTTGCCGAGTTAAAGCGCATCGACGTCGATGACACCAACGTTACCATTGGCGCCGCTTGCCCGATAAGCGATATCCAGTCAGTTTTACTCGAGCACTTCCCAGCGTTGGCTGAACTTGTAGAACGATTCGCATCCTTACCCATTAGAAATCAAGCCACACTGGGTGGCAATGTAGCGAATGCAAGCCCCATCGGAGATATGCCACCAGTGCTGCTAGCATTGGGTGCATCGGTCATTTTGTCCGACGGAAATAACCATCGCACTGTGCCACTGAATACCTTCTTCACTGGTTATCGCCAAACCCTTCTTCAAACAGGCGAATGGATTGATGCCATCGTTATCCCTCGGCTAGCCGCCAATGAAACCGTAAAGGCTTACAAAATATCCAAACGCCATGAAGACGACATTTCAGCAGTCTGCGCGGTATTTAAAATCGCTATTGACGACGCCAACATTAGTGCTCTGTCATCCGGTTTTGGCGGTGTTGCTGCGACCCCCGTTGAGTGTCAGGCCCTCTCTGAGGCGCTTACTGGCATGAAGTGGCATAGCGCAGATGTCATGGCAACAGGGAAACAAGTGCTGGACAGTGCCTTTGAACCAATTGATGACGTCAGAGCCAGTGCTGCTTACCGCAAGCAAGTCTTAGGCAACCTATGGCATCGGTTCTGGTTGGAAACGAATGCAGACCATCAGTCAATCAAAACAAGGGTAATCAATCATGCGTAAACTTATTGACCAACCCAGTGTTGTCCCTGCCAAACAGGGCGTTCACAAAAGTAAAAAGCACGAAAGCGCACCACGTCAGGTAGCGGGCAATGCACGTTATGTCGATGATATTCCAGAACCGGCTAATATTGCATATGCGGCGGTTGGCACCAGTCAGGTTACCCGAGGCAATATTGCGAGTATTGACCTAGAGGCAGTAAAACGCGCACCCGGGGTGATTGATGTCATTACGGCAGCGGACGTACCCGGCCATATAGACATTGGGCCAGTGTTTAAAGGCGACCCCGTATTGGCCCATAAAGAAATCAAGTTTCATGGCCAGCCCATTTTCGCCGTTCTAGCCGATACCGTAACCAACGCGCGCCGAGCTGCACAGTTAGGTAATATTGTGGTTGATACGACCCCTGCGATTCTGACGGTTGACGATGCTGCAGCAAAAAACTATACAGTGCGTCCACCACACAAAATGTCCTTGGGCAACGCTGATGAGGCGATGGCAAATGCGGCAAATACTGTAGCAGGCAGCTTATCCGTAGGTGGTCAAGAACACGTCTATCTGGAAGGTCAAGTATCACTTGCGATCCCGGAAGAAGAAGACCGGATGCACATCTACACTTCAAGCCAACACCCTAGCGAAGTACAAAAGCTGGTTGCCGAAGTACTGGATGTCAAGTTGCATAAAGTTGTTGTCGATATGCGTCGCATGGGCGGCGGATTTGGCGGTAAAGAAACCCAAGCCGCACAATGGGCCTGCATCGCAGCACTACTAGCCGCACGGACCGGTCGGGGTGTCAAATTGCGGCTACCACGTCAACAAGACATGATCACAACAGGCAAACGCCATCCTTTTGAAAATCAATTCGAAGTCGGTTTTGACGATGCCGGGAAAATCACGGCCGCAAAGATTCAAGTCAACGGAAACTGTGGTCACTCTCCTGACTTGTCCGACGCCATTGTCGACCGTGCCATGTTCCATTCGGACAACAGCTATTCATTGGGTCATGCGCAAATTGATGGTGCCAGACTGCGAACAGACATGGTCTCACATACCGCTTACCGCGGATTTGGAGGTCCTCAGGGCATGATAATGGCTGAGGCTATGATTGATGCTATTGCGCGTAAAACGGGCCAAGATCCACTATCTGTAAGAAAGTTAAACTTCTACGGAAAAGGCAACGGCACCACAACGCCTTATGGCATGGAAGTCGAGCACGAAGTCATTCACGAACTGATTGCACAACTTGAGTCATCATCAGACTACTGGTCTCGCCGTGAAGCCATAACCGCTTTTAACCAAACCAGCCCCGTTATTAAAAAGGGTCTCGCGTTAACCCCGGTCAAATTTGGTATTTCATTTACTGCTAAGCACCTTAACCAAGCAGGTGCACTAGTACACATATACACTGACGGTAGTATACAGGCCAATCACGGCGGTACTGAGATGGGACAAGGCTTGCACACCAAGATTGCCCAGATTGTTGCCAATGAGTTTGGTGTCGATACTGATGATGTTGAAGTCACAGCGACACGCACAGATAAAGTGCCTAACACCTCGCCGACAGCAGCATCCAGTGGTACTGACCTAAATGGTAAGGCTGCGCAAAATGCCTGTATCACAATCAAATCTCGCCTCGCGGCTTTCTATGCTCAACAAGTGGGAGGCAATGAAGAAGACGTTGTTTTTGCCGACAACCAAGTAGTATTAGGCAAGCACAGTCAAAGCTTCACTGCTTTGGTACAAGATGCCTACATGGCAAGAATTTCTCTGTCTTCAAGCGGATTCTACAAAACGCCTAAGATTCACTATGATAGGCAAACAGGTAAAGGTCGTCCCTTCTTCTACTTTGCATATGGCGCATCAGTGAGCGAAGTCAGCGTCGATACCTTAACGGGTGAATACCACGTCGACCGCGTCGATATTCTTCACGATGTCGGGAACAGTTTGAATCCTGCGATTGATAGAGGTCAAATTGAAGGTGGCTTCATTCAAGGTATGGGCTGGCTTACAACGGAAGAATTGTTGTGGGACAACAGCGGTAAGCTTACCAGCAATAATTTAGCAACCTATAAGATTCCTGCCATTGGCGACACACCAGAAGTCTTTAATGTCGATTTGTTCACCCGACCTAATGAAGAAGACAGTATTTATCATTCTAAAGCTGTCGGTGAACCGCCATTCATGTTGGCGATATCAGTTTGGAGCGCAATAAAAGATGCGGTTTCGAGTCTGTCCGGTTATCGCGTTGACCCGCAAATAGACACGCCTGCGACACCCGAAAAAGTGCTCAAAGCGGTGACGGCAATACAACAGGAGGCATCATGAGACCCTCGAATTGGTATGACGCACTGCACCGCTGTCAGACGTTGGGTCAGTCCTATGCCATTGTGACTGTGATGACGGTAGCGGGGTCCACACCACGTGAGGCGGGCACGAAAATGATTGTGACTGGCGACAGTCAGTACGACACCATTGGCGGTGGGCATCTTGAATACCAAGCAATAGCAAAAGCCAGAGAGCTGCTTGCTGACGGAAAACAAATTCAGCATATCGAATCCTATCCGTTGTCCAGTAAATTGGGGCAGTGTTGTGGCGGCGCCATGAAGGTGTTTATTGAAGTTCACGTCACGCACACCCAAACACTCGCCGTTTTTGGTGGTGGACACGTTGCGCAAGCGCTTATCCCTATTGTCTCCCAGCTTCCTCTTCAGATTCGCTGGATCGATAGCCGCAGTGAATGTTTCGACGCCGTTGAAGTGCCCGATAATGTCGAATGCATTATCGATGATGATCCCGTCGCCGAAATGGCTGATTTGCCGCCACATAGCTGGGCAGTCATACTGACTCACAACCATCAATTAGACTATGAATTGGTTGAATGTGCACTGAAGAAATCACAGTGTGATTTTCTTGGCATGATTGGTTCAGAAACCAAAGCGAAACGTTTTCGAACCCGACTCGCTAGCCGCGATTTCAGTGCACAACAGATTGCACATATGGTAAGCCCAATTGGCGAACGAAATGTACCGGGCAAGCGCCCCATTGAAGTTGCCGTCGCTATTAGTGCGCAAATAATCCAGCGATTAAATACGCCGGGCAATAACACTGTCCTGCAACCCAATCAAAAATTGTCGAGTGAAGTACAATGACATTAACGGATCTAAACTATTTTAAGCACAATGAAGCAGTAAGCTGGTTCATGCAAACATGTACATCATCCAAATGGTGTGATGCCATGGCTCAAGCCCGCCCATTTAACAGTGTTGAGCAAGTCAGAAACACTGCTGAGTCAATTTGGGCTAAGATGGATACCTCAGACTTCATCGAAGCATTCAAGGGGCACCCCATGATTGGTGATATGAATAGCCTTCGAGAAAAGTATGCCAATACTAAAGCACTAGCTGCCAATGAACAAAGCGGTGCGTCAGAAGCGTCCGATGAAGTCTTACTGGCGCTGAAACAAATCAACCTTGACTATCTAGAAAAGCACGGGTTTATTTTCATCATCTGTGCCACAGGTTTGTCTGCACAGACCATGCTAGACGCCCTACAAGCTCGCTTGCCCAATACTACCGAACAAGAACTAGCCACTGCGGCAGGTGAACAAATAAAAATCACCCTCATCCGCATAAACAAAGGCCTTAGTGAATAGGATACCTCATGAATACACTGTCTAGTCATGTACTTGATACCACGTCTGGTAAGCCAGCAAGCGGTATCAACATTACGTTGAATACGCCCCAAGGTGACACATTTGAAGGTGTGACCGATAACGATGGCCGTTGTCGAGATTGGGGTGACGTTACTTTCACACCCGGTATTTATACCGTTCGCTTCCACTGCAAAGACTATTTACTCGCCAACCATAACGCGAGTTTCTATCCCTATGTCGATATTGCGTTCGAAATGACGGAAAACGGCGGCCACTACCACGTGCCATTGTTAATTTCCCCATTTGGTTTTAGCAGCTACAGGGGCAGCTAAGTGAACCAGAGTTTAAACAAGGCGCAGTTGTATCGCGCCCAAATCGCTCATTTCCCCGATACCACCGCGTCGTTATCCGAAGGACTCTCGGTTTTTCGTGATGGTGCGCTGGTGATTGCGGGCGAGCGGATTGTTGCGGTCGGTGATTACCACGAGCTAAAAGTACAGCACGTTGACGCCGTTGAACACGATTACCGCGGACACCTAATCGTGCCCGGTTTAATCGATAGTCACGTGCATTTTCCGCAAACTGAAATGATTGCCTGTTACGGGGAGCAACTGCTTAGTTGGTTAGAAAACTATACTTTCCCTACAGAAAAAAAATTTGCTCAATCAGCTTACAGCGACAAAATTGCAACCTTGTTTGTAGACCAGCTTTTAAAAAATGGTACGACAACTGCGCTAGCTTTTTCATCCGTTCACAAAAGCGCGTGTGATAGCCTGTTTAACGCTGCAAGTCATCACAATATGGCGATGATCGCAGGCAAGGTGTGTATGGACCGCAATTGCCCCGATGATTTAAGCGATACCGCACTTAGCGCTCAGCAAGACTCGGCAGAACTTATCGAAAAGTGGCACGGAAAAGGCCGAAACTTATACGCCATCACACCGCGATTTGCGCCGACCAGCTCCGAAGCACAAATGGCCGCTTTGGGTGAATTGGCGCAGCAATATCAAGACGTATTTATCCAAACTCATTTATCTGAAAACAAGGATGAGATCGAATGGGTTAAATCGCTTTACCCCACTCATAAGGGATACCTTGACGTCTATGACCATTACAATATGGTCAGAGATAGAGCCGTGTTTGGCCATTGTATTCACTTGACTGACGACGAGTGGGCACGACTTGGCGAGTCCGGTGCAACCGCCGCCTTTTGCCCGACATCTAACTTATTCTTGGGCAGTGGCTTGTTCGACAATGACAAAGCAAAACGCTATGACGTCAATGTAGCATTAGCCAGTGATGTGGGCGCAGGAACAAGCTTTAATCTTCTTAGAACCTACGGTGAGGCATACAAAATTAGTCAACTGCGTGGGTCACCCATCGATGCAATTGAGGGTTTTTATATGATGACCCAGGGGGCCGCAGCCGCTCATGGCCTAACGGGCACGATCGGTAACCTCAATCCGGGTTCACATGCCGACTTTGTTATACTCAACCCGCATTTCGATGCACTGAGTACACTGCGTATCCGCCAAGAAGCTCAAGTCGATGATGTGCTATTTGCACTGAGTATGCTTGGCGATGATCGCGCGGTTACCGCCACCTTCGTTGCTGGAAAGCAATACACTACAATTCAGGAGAAATACAATGCCTTGGCTTGATTGGTTATCACTGTTTGTTCGTTGGTTCCATGTCATTGCAGGCGTAGCTTGGATTGGTGCCTCGTTCTATTTTATCTGGCTAGATAACAACCTACGCACGCCGCCTCAATGGAAACAAGACAAAGGCATCAAAGGCGATTTGTGGGCTATTCATGGCGGCGGTTTCTATGAAGTTGCCAAATATGCTTATGGCCCTGAGACCATGCCTGAAAAGCTTCACTGGTTTAAATGGGAAGCGTACACCACCTGGTTAAGTGGTTTTGCACTATTGATTATTGTTTATTATTTCGGTGCGTCGGCCTACTTAATTGACCCCAGTGTAATGGACATGTCACCAACCGAAGCGATTGTGCGTGGTGTCGCCTTTATCTTTGTTGGATTGGCAATGTATGAAACGGCTTGCCGCAGTAAACTGGGTCAGTATCCACTGTTATTTGCGGTTTGCTTGGTCGCGTTCATTACTTTCGCTTGCTATCTTTCGACGCAATGGTTCAGTGGTCGCGGCGCGTATATTCACGTTGGCGCACTGATCGGAACGATAATGGCGGGCAACGTGTTCTTCAACATTATGCCGAACCAACGCAAAATGGTCGAAGCGGTTGCCAACAAAGGTGACATTGACCCAGCATGGGGAGCAGGAGCCAAGCTTCGCTCAGTGCACAACAACTACTTCACTTTACCCTTGTTGTTCATCATGATAAGTAACCATTACCCTATGACTTATCAGCACGAACAAAACTGGTTGGTGTTGGTCCTTATCATCGCGATTTCGGCCTGGATTCGCCACTTTTTCAATCTCAAGCACGTGGGTATAGTCAAGCCGAGCATTCTTGTTTCGGGGGCCGTAGCCATGTTTGCGATGGCCGTTTGGGTTTCATGGCCTGCATCACAGCCCGTCACGCTGAATGACGCGTCATCTCATGACACGTCAACAAGCGCCGCCGCGCTAGCACAACCTGTTATCAGTGATGAGCAAGTCGCCGCCATGATTAAAACACATTGTGCAGGGTGTCACTCGGCATCGCCAACCGATGACATCT
Source organism: uncultured Alteromonas sp. (assembly GCA_963922845.1). Taxonomy (GTDB): domain Bacteria; phylum Pseudomonadota; class Gammaproteobacteria; order Enterobacterales; family Alteromonadaceae; genus Alteromonas. Next base: position 51,347 of record CAWUJV010000012.1, on the reverse strand, counting down.
TTAAAGTCGCACCGCTAGGCGTGATATTGGATTCTTGGGATCAAATCGAGAGGTTATCACCACAGATCATTCGCAGAACCACGGTCACCAAAGATATGCCCTTTATGAATAAGACCAAGATGACCGAAGAGGAACGCCAACAGCTAGCAGCGTGGTACGCCGCCCGCACTAAGTAGTCACTGAGCACTGTGCATGTCATGCACAGTGCTCTCATATACCTCCCCTCGCGCCAAAGATAACAGACCCCGCCTCATCCAATCCCCTCAGTAAAAACACCAACAGATAAGGCGATAGTCCTTAATGGATTACTTTTGACGTTTTTTATATTGCCCATCAAACGTTAGCGGCGTGTCTGCACGAGCCGTTTTGGCGTGGATCACATCGGTCAGGTCACACTGGTTACCTTGAATGCACCAACTTGTTGGTTGGCTCACGGAGGCGTTATTTTGTTGATGCCTGAATTGCGAAACCGCGTGATAAACTAAACGCCTTGACCGGTTGAGGCTGCCTATTGGTTGCCAATCACCCACACCGTGCCACGGGTTCATAGAAAGATCTTCGCAAAACATCTGTTGTGCTTCACTCGTAAAGGTTTGCGGCGGGATATTGATTGTCGCAATCGGTACGAAAGGCGAATCTTCCTCGCGCCATATCACTGTCGCGTCATCTACAGGCATGTGATAGCCGGGCTTTTGTTCTTGAACCATAAACTGAAAACAGCCTGCGCCGTCCTTTAACGTATTTGCCATCGCTTGCGTTAAATAGTCAAAGTCTTTTTTATTGGCGGTATTATCAAATGACATACCATCACAGGCTTTGGCAGAAAACTTGACGACAGTATCCCCCAGCGCATAAGGCAACATTGAATAGTATTGTGGAGACAGCGGATTGTCGATTTTAGCCGATACCGTTTGAATCGCGCGGTAGAATTGCTTTGGGTGCAATCTGGGTGGCCACAAACTAATAAACCAACGGGTGCGCTTGAGCTGTGCTAGGTAGCGCATATCTTCAACATAATCATAAATATCACGATGAAAAAAGGCCGCCATGTTGGTCATAATAAAATCCTGCGTCCCCGTTTTACCGAGCTCAGGTGCAATAGGCTCACCTTCGACGTTGACTAACTTCACCGCCATTCCCCGCGCATCAGGTTTGCTGTCGGCCTGCACTGTCATATCGCCGTTGGAAAAGCGAATCCATGCCTCATACGCTTTCCCCGGTTGTGAAAAAACGCTGGATTGTAAATAGGACGGAATATCAGGATTGACAGTAAATGTAGCTCTTACGCACCCTGTCGCTTTGGCATGGGCATCGCGTCTGTATGGCAACCCATTAACCTTTTCGGCAGCTTTGGATATTTCCCGCCCGTACTGCATTGCAAGCTCTATGGCTTGCATTTCCCTATCCGAGATTTGCATACCCAATTTATCAATCGGAGGGATAGCCATCGCATGATTGCAGAACATGAAAGCGCCCAGGCCCAGAGACACTGTAGAGACGACTAATCTAGCTATTTGTTTGCTCATGGCGCTTCTCCTTTCATCACATTGGCTGATGCATGGCGCAAACGGGAATTACTGCAACTTTGCCTATGCCAATCCGTCACGGGCGGCGGCGTATGTTTAGACCAGTCCTGCGGGTCGCCGCCTAATCGAACGGTATAGTCTGGGTTTCCCATTATTTTGAGATACTCGATAATCGCAAACTTGTCTGCTTCGCTAAACAACGGCCCGATCCGGCCAGGCATATCGACGTCAGTAAACAAATGCCCAGTGTTGTGATTGCCAGCTATCGATGTGTCATGTTTAAAACTGCCCGCAGAGGCTGTGTGAACATAGCCAAGGTGAACAGGGTCATATTCTCGGTTGCCGACGTAAAACTGTTTTGGTCGCATTCGCAATGGAGACAGCATATGGTAAACCGTCGGGACTGCACCATTGTGAAGGAACGGTGGCGTAGCCCAAACACCATGTAATGGACGAGACTTGTAAGCCCGTTCGTTGGCTATCCGAAAAGGAATATTCAGACCATCGAAATCGGCAACTTGCTCATCTGTCACTCCCCATCGTTGGTACGTCATTGGCACCAACTCGTTAAGTAGCAACTGAAGACCATCTCCCGCGTTAACGGGCTTTGCATTGGCAACAAGTTTGCTTGGGTCATATCGATTGTCCAAGTAATTATTCGCCAGTTTAGGATCGGTACCGATATCATCGACATGTAACCAAGGTACAGACCACACGACTTCTCGCCAATCTTGTCGAAATGCTTTGTCCCCTTCAACGTTGACCTGACCCGCCATATCCCATTGCCAATTACTGTTATTTTGCCCGGCAAGATTAGGCGATGACTCGGTCGCTAAAGGCCACTGATAAGGTTCACTGTAATGAGGCCCGTGACAATGTTGACAGTGATGGGCAAACAACGTTTTTCCTTTTGTGGCTTGAGCGATGTCAATTTCCCCCAATACGTTAGCGGGCCATTTTGGCGGCTCGAGCTCTCTTATCAGTCCTTCCGCACAGTGCAACCCGTCAATATCAACTAAAGATTGTCCAAGCTTGTCAGCCGTGACCAGTTTGCCTTGTTCATCGACTAGTTTAATCGGCGCCAATACGCCGAGGGCTTCTCCCATATTGCGTGCCATAGGCTGATTGGTAAATCCCGTGTACTGCACCCAATCAAACCGCCAAATATCCCACAAAAATGGGTAGCTCGCGGGGGCATCCGCCACTTTGTAGTTGTTGGGCTCATCTAAATCATATCCAAAGACGATATTACCAATGCGTCCGACCGCGTCTGTTCGCCCTCGTCCCTCTTCTACTGGGTAGTATTGACTGGCGCCTGCCGTATCTACAAAGTGCTTTAACCGTTTGGCGTAGGCCCACAAATCCGCTTTCAGCGTGCTTCTAGCGGCCATATCGTTGCCCGCAATACGATTGGCAAAACGGTCCCATTTTTTTGGGTTGAGCAAGGTTTCAAACACACTTGCCCCCAATGTAGTGATGAATTCGCCTCGCTTGGCATTGGCCAAACTTTGGACCGCTTGCCCCCCATCTACACGCATTGCAACGCCGTTGTAGTGGAGTTCGCCGGTATGACAAGTCGCGCAACCGATGTCCAACATTTCTTTGCCACTAATCGGGTCGACGTGTCTGCCTAAGCCCACAGGCAAATTCCCTGGGTTGATGTCACTTGCTCGCTGCGCTGGGTCAACGATGAACCCCCAGCCACGCATGTTCTCTGCTGACGTCAATAAGTCGTGAGATAATGGCAATTCTAAATTGATAAACCATTGATATTCCAAGCCAAACAATTCTGTGCCTTGCGGCGTGTAGTAGAAACTCTGACGTTGTGACTGACTCCAACCCTCGTTGAGAAACACGAGACTATGAATATTTTCTTGTGTGAGGTTTGGCGCGACCAACCGCTGTATTCCGGCCAAACCCAAAATACCAACGCCGCATACCAAGATAACGCCCCGTAACCATACTGGTCCCAGTGCTTGCCACACGCGATAAATAGCCACGAAAAGCTGGGATAACCAATGCCACAACTTCACCGTCAAACCAATCGGGTTGAGTTTTTTTAACCGTGTTTTTATTTTCATTTATTGGTCCACTGTTTGCTGTAGTACGCCTGTCGTTGCTCGAAAGGCACGGTCTCACTATGTTCGAATTTACTGCGAATATTTGCCAAGTAGTTTTCCATAAAGTGCGCTTTCATGCTGGTATTGAGAACGTTTTTCCAAAAAGACCATGCCGACGTATGCTCAGCTTCTTGCGTGGGTTCGAATACGTAAAACTGGTCTTTCAGCAAAATAACTTGATCGCCAACATGTTTAAAACCACCATGTAACTCATCCAAAATGTCGTTGGCGGGTAACAAGGGAACGACGTCATTCTCATCGACGATGCGCATTAATGGTAAGGTTTCATAGCGCTTCACTCCCTCACCATTCGTCACCATGGGCTGGCCGAAATTGATACTGGGTCGGATTTTGCGCCCATCCTCAAAAAAATACATGAGTAAAAGTGTGGATATCGCCGCGCCCAGACTGTGTCCCGTCAGTACAATGTCATAGTCGTCATGAAGTAATGGCTGTAATGACTGGTAAACAGCGTTCGCACAATCATCAAAGCCTTTGTGTACCCAAATGGGTAATCGATGGCTCTTGTGATAGATGTAAGTAAAATCTTCTATCGCATTAGTCAAATTGCAGGTGCCACGTACCGTAACGGTATGCGTTCGATGTCGATGGTCAGTTTCGAGGAAATACCGAAGCTTTTTTCCGCACCCTCCGACTTTTTCGACCTTGGGATAAGCCGCTTGAATTGTATCGGGGTCGTTGTACGCCATTGCTGCACGTTGGGCGAAAGATTCCACTAGCTTGAAGTTGACTGTCATGGTCAAGGCTTCCCTGCTCGGTTATGAACATAAGTAAATCACACTATATCGACTTTATTCTTTATAGAACAAGACGCTAGCACAAAAACTTAGTAATATGATTACATACCATTGTGCAAAAATTGTGAATGTTTGTCGTGCTGGTTTTTATACAATGCCGTTCGTAGTTACACTCTATGTTGTCGAGCCGAGTTTTGCGACGAGCCCATGAAGATCACATCACAAGTCACACCATGAAGGCGGAATACAGATGCTCAATAAGTATCTTCTTGTACTGTTTGTTTTAACTACCCTCGTTTGTGGGATGGCAGTCGCAGACACAGTGCCACTGACACATACTGAAACAGGGCAAAAGCAAACCAGTGCATCACATGTTTGGCATGACGAACGCGGTGACAGTTCGCTCACAGATGCCATATCGGCTTTTGAGACGCGCCAGTTTCAACCCCTCGAGACTGCAGGCTCTACCGGATTAAAACCCGGTGCATTTTGGTCTCAATTCGAATTGATAAATACGCAAAGCAAAAACGCACAATATTATATCGAATATATTGATCATCAGCTGATCTCTCTTGAAGTGTGGGAAGTCGACCTAAACACTGGGCAGCATAGTCAAGTAGCGGATTTGTCTATGGCCAAACCATTTTCACATCGAGAGGTTCCGCATCACCGATTTGTGTTTCCCATCTCCCTAGGTGCGGAACAATCGAAAACCTACTTTGCCAAATACAGTTCAGACCAAATGGGGTTTGTCTTCCCCAGTATGCGTATTTGGACATCCGATTCGTTCAATGAGCAGACGACCAAGGAAACAGCGATAGTCGCATTTCTTATCGGCGGCTTTTTCTTGATGGCCGTTTTTGCCTTAGTCGCGGGTGTGGCTTCCAATGCGAAAACCTTTTACGCCTATTCCATATACGCATTTTCAAAAATCACCATTTGGGCCGCCGTTTACGGCTATATGCACCAATATCTTATCCCCGATAACTTTCATTGGAGCTACATATGGATTAGCGCCGCGTGCACGGTATATTTTGGCATCTTCTTCGCTAGAATATTCTTAAAAAGTCGCCGCTTTACGCCCAATCTTGATATTGTGCTGCGTCTGATGATGGCAAACGCGATATTTCTATTGGTTTGTGGCTTGTTCAAACTGACGGTTCCGGCCATTATTTCGATCACAATAGCCATGTTGATGTACCCTGTTCTTGCTTTCACTGGTATCGCAAGATGGCGGCAAGGTTCGAGAGAAGCCGGCGTGTTTTGTTTAGCGTGGAGCTTTTTGATTATCTCATTGGTATCTCAAGCCCTTCGCGACCTTGGTTTAGTCGAGTCCACACTAAACAACTATTATTGGCCAGCCTATGCGTCTTTCTTTGAATTACTGACCATCATGGCGGCAATCGGTCTAAAGGTAAAATCCTTACGCGAGGCGAAAACTGCAGCAGAAATGCGCTATCGTCAGCATTTAGAAGAGTCAAATACCAAACTCGAACGTTTGGTAGATGAACGAACTCAAGCGCTTGAACAAGCCAAACGCAAAGCGGAACTGGAAGCGAGAACCGACCCCTTAACTGGCTTAAGTAACCGACGTTGTTTTATTGCGCAAGCTGAAACGCGTATCGCGATGGCTAAACGTAAATCTGTGACGTTATGTTTGTTTCTCATCGATTTAGACTTCTTCAAAAATATCAACGATACCTTTGGACACAACGTTGGTGACGAAGCCTTAAAAGCCTTCGCCAATCTGTTAAAAGAATCGACGCGCAATATCGACGTCTGTGGACGATACGGTGGCGAAGAGTTCGTGGTGCTGTGCGATGACAATTCTGTCGGCGCTTTCGAGCTGGCAGAGCGTATCCGCACAAATACCGAAGCCCTTGTGCTAGATACTGAGTCAGGCGAATTGCGTTTTACAATCAGTGTGGGATTGGCAGAATTAGACTTGACGGAATCATTAGAATCGCTATTGTCAAAAGCAGATAAAGCGATGTATCGAGCTAAAGAAAGTGGCCGAAATCAGGTTGTTAGTATTACACGAGATGCGGCCACAGCCAGCTAATCGTTTAGAGCTGAGTAAATCATGAGACTAGTTAAACCTTGGCTTGGCGGCTTTTTCGCCTGCTTGAGCATTATGGCTCATGCCAATCCACCATCAGTACAAGCGGACAGATGGGAACTGGACAAGCAAAAATCGAATATCCGTATCTATACTCAGTCTATTGAAGACTCACAAGTCAAGGCGTTTAAGGGTGTAACCCTGATCAATGCGCCGTTGGACCAAGTGATGACAGTAATGGAAGACACCAGTATTCTCAGTGAGTGGATGCCTGATGTCATCAGTGCCAAGCTTCTAGCCCATGATGGCAATACTAAAGTGCAGTATGTTCAAACTGACATTCCTTGGCCTGGAAAAAATCGCGATGGCGCCTATCAGTTAACATTAAAACAGACGTCGAGTGAAGTTGTTATTCAAATATGGGCCGTCCCAGATTACCTCCCGAAAAATCCAGATTTTGTCCGTATTCCCTATGCTTCTGGATTTTGGCAACTGGTCGCGCTGGAAAATCAAACTGAAGTGACGTATCAATTACATGCAGATCCCGGCGGTAAACTGCCGGCGTGGTTAATCAATCAATTTGCTACGGATACTCCATACAAGGCACTGATAAATTTAACTAAACAAGTTGAGCAACGCGAAGACTAAAGGGCCAATGATGAATATAAGCGGTAAATTTGAAGTGTCACTGACACCACTTGATGCAAGCTTTGAAGGATCACAAGGCACGAGTATTGGTCGTATGGGGTTAAGCAAATCGTTTTTCGGAGACCTTAGCGCCACCAGCGAGGGCGAAATGCTTAGCCTCACCACGGCGACTAAAGGGTCTGCAGGTTATGTGGCGATGGAGTATGTGACGGGAACACTTGTAGGTAAGCAAGGCAGTTTCGCTTTACAGCACTTCGGTACTATGTCCGCAGCGGGAAAGCGTCTGACACTTGAGGTGATTCCGGATTCGGGCACTAATGAGTTGGCCAGTCTGAGTGGAACAATGGATATACTTATCCGAGATGGCGAACACTTTTATGAGTTTGAGTTTACCTTAGAAACTCACTTACAGTAGTTGTAGGCGCTCCCACTGCCAATCGTCTTGTGGCAAAGGAAGCAACTGTTTCAGGTGGTTGTAGTCCTGCTCGCCCATTGCAAATGCAACTGTTTTGAACTGGCTTTTCGCTTTTATGGCCCGTGTTTGCAGTAAATTCAATCGTTCGTCAGCTTGATCAGAAAAATCATCAGACAAAATGTCAAGCGAACGCGTGTGAGCTTGATAAAACTGCAACACATATCCAATCAATTTCCGAAGTACGGTCATCAGCGTTTTACTCGGTGACATCGCACCGAGATGAGATGCGTCTAACATGTCACGGGCGCCGCTTTCGGTCATGTCTTCCATGGCTTCAATGAGCTGTTCTAGTGTTCCCCGATATTGGTTTAGCAGCGTCAAATAATGGTCGGGCACGCTGTTGGGCGATGCGCCAAGCGCATCAGCCATATCTTCGCTTAGGATATCAAGGTTAATTATGATACGCCTGACTGCGCTCATGCTAAGATCACCATGGATGTATCAATTAAAAAAGGGATTAGGGTCGTTCGAACCCGGCTTTAGCTCAACAGTCCGAAACGAACTCACCGCCAAGTAAAAGACCGATTACAGGATAGCATCCACACGAAATCACTAACCTCGACTCAAGCTGTGGAAAATAGCACAAATCTCAGTAGCGAAAAAGCCATCATACTGGCGTTATCGGTGGACTTTTATGCTTTGTCTTCTCGAAATTGACCAATAACATGATCTAGGACAATTAACCGGTTTATCTCGCTTGTCGTTAATCACCGAGAGATTTATCCTGCGCCGGATTTGTAATCCGGAAAATACAGTCCATGAACACCAGCAATAAACCTGAACTACTCTCTCCAGCAGGCAGCCTGCGAAACATGCGTTATGCCTTCGCCTATGGCGCTGACGCCGTCTACGCTGGCCAGCCGAGATATTCATTGCGGGTGCGCAACAATGAATTTGATTTACACAACCTAAAAATTGGTATCGATGAGGCTCATGAATTGGGCAAAAAGTTTTATGTTGTGAGCAATATTGCACCTCACAATAGCAAAGTCGATACCTATATAAAGGACATTAAACCTATTGTTGAAATGGGGCCGGATGCCTTAATCATGTCAGATCCAGGAATGATCATGTTAGTTCGTGAGCATTTCCCTCACGTGCCAATCCATCTGTCTGTGCAGGCTAATGCGGTGAACTACGCAACAGTACAATTTTGGTCAAGACTTGGTATCGAACGCGTTATCTTATCAAGAGAATTATCGTTAAAAGAAATCGGTGTCATTCGCCAAAAAGTACCTGATATCGAACTCGAAATTTTCGTACACGGCGCGCTTTGCATGGCCTATTCGGGTCGATGTCTTTTGTCTGGTTACATCAATAAGCGAGATCCTAACCAGGGCGCATGCACTAATGCCTGTCGCTGGGAATATAAAACGCAGCGAGCCACTGAAAACGAGACAGGTGACATCGTTCAGCAATTTTCTCCACAAGATCCACAGCCGACACTTGGTTTGGGTAAACCAACTGATGATGTTTATTTGCTCGAAGAGCCACAAAAGCCAGGTGAATACATGCCCGCATTTGAAGACGAGCATGGTACTTACATTATGAATTCTAAAGATTTGAGAGCGGTGCAGCACGTAGAAGAGCTCGTTTCTATGGGGGTACATTCACTCAAAATTGAGGGAAGGACTAAGTCCCATTACTATTGCGCTCGCACAGCTCAGGTTTATCGCAAAGCAATTGATGATGCCGTCGCTGGAAAACCGTTCGATCCAGACTTAATGCTGTCTCTGGAGGGCTTAGCCAATCGCGGTTATACAGAAGGTTTTTTACGGCGTCATACTCACGACAGCTATCAAAATTACGAAACGGGCAGCTCGCTCAGTGACAAGCAACAATTCGTCGGCGAAGTACTCGGTTGGTGTCCTGATACCGAAATGGCTATCGTTGATGTCAAAAACAAATTTTGTATTGGTCACCATCTCGAACTCATGACGCCCAAAGGCAACGTGGCGTTTACGCTCGACTATATGCTGGATTACAAAGGCAACAGCATCGACGATGCAAAGGGGTCTGGGCATCAAGTTAGGATTCCCGTGCCAAACGGTATTTCACTGGACTATGCGCTGTTATTGCGCAACCTAGAATCAAATCAAACGACTCGACAACCTTTTTCAAATAGTACGCCAGAACTGGCCTAGGAGAACAAGATGGCATTGCGCATCACCGACGACTGCATCAACTGCGATATGTGTGAACCCGAATGTCCAAACAGTGCAATTCATATGGGCGACGACATCTATGAAATTGATACCAAGCGCTGTACTGAATGCGTGGGTCACTATGATACCCCCACATGTGTGGACGTCTGCCCTATCGATTGCATAGAGCCAGATCCCAACGCTAAGGAGTCATTAGACCAACTCGCCGACAAATTTGTGGCCTTGACGGCGGTGTAGCACCAATCTGCAGGGATAAACGAGCGCCCTGTGTGAGAAATGCCCTTAATTCTTTATGAATTTGTGACATTTCAATCGCTGGCCTTACGGTAGACTGGTTTCACGATTGGTATCAGTGGAACATCTCATCATGTCAATTTATCGGATAATTTATCTCTGTGGGTTTGTCATTTCTTTGGTCTCCTTACACTGTAAAGCCGTCGACTGGGACATCATATCACTGCGAACGACACTGTCCCGCCCCGATACCAGTCAAAGCTTAATATATCGTTCACCAAGTGACGCTGACCAAAAAACACTGTTTCACTTATCACCCACCAATAATGAACGAATCGGTGTATTTCTCGATATCAACGATATCGAAATTGGTTATGCCGTGGATGCGAGAAAAGACGACATCGAGACCGATACCCAGAACTTTTTAGTGTCGTATCGCAAGCTCAAACACTCTCGCATTACGCTAAATTACCAAACGTTAGACGGCCTTGAGGCTCGCGTTGAGAATCTCTCTGGTCCTGGCCAACAAACTGACTTTCTGGCCCAAACCAAATCCACTAAAATCGAGCTGTTTGGCCAGCACAATTTGTATACGTTTGGCGGGAAAACATCGACTTTTGAGCATTTCTTTCTGAATCGCCCTAAACTGAGTTCACATTTCGACTGGTCATTAAGTATCAATGGTGGATGGTCTATCAAACGATTATCCCTCGAATCCCCGACATCTCTTGTTTTTGATACTGATTTTATCGACGAGGCTCCAAACCCAGTGACCAAGTTGGATTCCGTATCTTACAGCGGCGATATCGGGCCTTTTTTGTCGATTCAAGCACCACATAACATTCACTTTTTTGCCGAGTATAAATTTGGTCATGGTGTGATTGAAAACTTGAGCGACGTCGACAATCTAAAAGAATCTGGTGACGAAAAAGCCAGAGCGTACGGGGCCGGTATTTCTTGGACCTCACAGGACGAAAAACTACTGATGTTGATTCGAGGCTGGAAACAAGAGGGCCGCCACGTTGAAACGTCTTTTGGTGATTTATCTGTGGTGTATTTCTTTTAAAGCACGTAAACCAAAAAGTACGTTAACGAGAACGGCCCTGACACATTAAACGTATAGACTAGTCATTATCGGCTTTGAGTTTCTTCTCAATCCAGTCGCGATAGTGATTAATGTAGGTGTAATAATCCACTGCGCCATAGCGCCCCTGTTGCCAGTCGGTTGATTCGGTATCCTGCCAAGAGCTGATACCGACAATATGAATGTGGCCGTCGATAACCAAATAAGCGGGCGATCCGCTATCCCCGCCCCCGCCTATACCTTCAAGCGGCATGGCATTGTCACCCGGGGCAGAAAAATCAAAGCTCAACCATTGGCCTTCGACTTTTTGGACTTTGTTTTCAGCGACACGAAGCGTCGGTTTCGCCTTCACGATCCCTTGTAGTCCGTTTCCTGTGTCACCCCGACCTGAAATAAAAATGACGTCCCCTTCAGTCACTGCGGTGTTAAACAAAGTTACCGCTGGCACCATTTGTTCAGGCAGAGACACGTTAACCAATGCAACATCGTATCCAAAATGTTGATCACGCCAATCTTCATGGCGGATCACCTTTTTAATAGTCAGCTTTTCCCCCATGACGTGTGCTACATCCGTCAACGCCAAAAAATGAGCGACATGGGCAGCGGTTAGAACCCAGCCATTACCGATGTATGTACCTGAGCCCACGACATAATCTTGCCCCTCGTATACGGCGGTAAACGTGACTAGCGCAGCAATGTGTTTATCTGACGATTGATAGTTGTGGTCAGCGACATCATGCCGGATGACGATACCATAGCTGGACATAGCACTTGCAAGCAAAGCAAAAGCAATAAGACATTTTTTCATAGCGATGTAGACCTAAATTAACTTGACACAAATGATTACAAGCGTAATCCTAATATCAATTACAGACGTAATCAATATATCGGATGAGTAAAAGTAATGTTCACTCACTAATGGGTTAAAAGGCGTAATATGAAAATTTTAATAAAAGTAATGGTGTTGCTGCTCGCCATCTGGTCATGTATTACAGGCGCACAGAGTACGCAAGAACAAATCCAAGTTACTCACCCTGAGATATCTACTCCCTTGGTCTTTAACGTTCAATTGCCACAGGGTTACGCTGCTGAGACCGAAAAGCGCTATGTGCTGATGTTTAATTTTCATCCCTATTCCAATACCTATTTATCTGGGATGCACGATTGGATGAGCCACAATGGAGAATGGCCATGGCTAGAAACGATTATTGTCACGCCACAAACGGGTAACCAATCGGCCCAATTGTTTGACCGAAGCGGTGTGACAACCCCGTTACTGAATTTTTTCGAAGACGTCTTGCTGCCAGCGATCGACAAACGGTACCGGACTAATGGCTTTCGGATCATTTCGGGCTTTCGCGTTGATGGCAGTATTGTGCTATCCGCACTGCTCCACAAACCGTCGATGTTTAATGCGTACTTCGCCATTAGTCCCGAACTAAAAAATGACATGGCAGGCGTTATGTCATCCCTATCAAAGCGATTAGAAGGGTTGGACACTACACCGCGACTCTTGATAGTCAGCCACGGTGGTAGTGTCAAAGAGCGCCATCAAGTTGACGAGTACGATAGTTTGGCACATCAGTTGGCAAATCACGCCCCTCGGTCACTGGAATGGCATGTTAAAGATTACAGTGAACACTATTTTATGTCGCTACCACTGGTGACGGTCATAGCAGGTATAGAAACGCTTTTTGATGATATACATAGTGGTTTGCCTGCAGACTCTGCTATTTCACAAGCTGGCCCTGAGTCGATTGTTCGCCACTATCAATATCTGTCTGAGCAAAAATACGGCTTTGAAGTGTCGCCAAAACGGTCGCTCACCAATCTTGGGAATAGTCAATTGGACCACTCATTACGTGATGGACTTGCCGTATTTAATGTCATCGCTAAGCGCTACCCTGACGACGCATACAGCTATCATAATATTGCCAAAGCCTACGCCAGGTATGGCCATTATGAACAAGCCATCACATTTCAGCAGCAAGCGGTTGACCTGACAAGTAACATCACTAACTGGCATAGCAAACGCCACCGGGCTTTTCTAAATGATTACAAAAGCGCTCTGGCTGATGCGACAAATTTGCATCACTAGCGAGATGCAAATTTAACGTCTTCTACATTGATACCAAAATCACTGCGTTGGCCGATTACGGTGATCTTTCCAGACCGAGATAAAGCGTCTCTCTGCTGTTTGGTTAAACACAGATGTAAGGCGTTTAAGCGAGTTGTGTCTTTGATTTGAATCCGTTGGCGACAATGCTTAGTACCCGATGTTTTTTCATAGCGCATCACATGTTCAACGCGATCAGTGGACGACATCATGTGGAGCGCGACGGGTAGGCCTCTGTCAATCGCCATCAAACTCATCACGAAAAATAAAAATGGCATCGTCACAACGGATAGTTTGCCCCGCCAGCTTTGACCCAAGTGACGGGCAAATTTGTCATCTTTAAACAGTGCTGTAAACCACAACCCAACTTGCGCAAGGCCAACAGCCCAAATTAGCAACCCTGTGTCCTCGGTCCACGATTTGGAGACCATAAAATCGTTCAAAAACGCGAAGGGTATTGCGGTCAATGTAAGAACAAATGAACCCGTCGCTAGGCGAGTCGAAATGTGCTGTTCAGACCATTTAGGTCGCGCAATCGGCAAATCTTCGTCGATTGCAGTATCAGCATGCCTTACCGGTAACGCATTAAGCTTGGCCTCTAGTTGCAAAGAGGCTTCACGAAAGCGCTCTGGATAGTGCGCTTGATCAATGCTCTCTAATACTTCTTGAAGCTCTTCAATCGTGTAGCGTTGATAATCAGGTTGATTTTGGTTCATGCTGTTTGAATCCTTGCGTGACATCTATGCCTCACTGGGCCAGGCGTTCAGTATACCATCAAAACAGCGGCAATCGATGCATCAGATATCACTGACAAGTCACAATTAATCGATTTAATTCAGGCAGTTTCGATTACAAATTGAAACGTTTATTGTCGCATTTTTTTGATATATTGTTGGTTTCTCCTCTTATTTTGTTGAAGTCACACAGGAAATAATAATGATAAAACCACTCGCATTGGTTGGGTTACTGGGCACTGCGCTGTTTTCAGGGCACCTTGCCGCTACTGAAGTTCAAATTCGCACTAACCTCGGCACGATCAACGTCAATTTGTTTGATGAACAAACACCTATTACCGTTGAGAACTTTTTAGATTACGTCAATTCTGGGGCGTACGCGGGTACTATTGTGCATCGTTCGGAGCCGGGGTTTGTTATCCAATCTGGTGGGTTTACGTTTTCTGAAACAGACGGTTTTAGTCCAATCACGACCGGCCCAGCCATTACGAATGAGCCTGAGTTATCAAATGTTCGCGGTACTATTGCCATGGCGAAACTCGGTTCCAATGTAAACAGCGCGACGAGTCAATGGTTTATCAATTTAGATAACAACAGTACAAACCTTGATGTACAAAATGGTGGGTTTACCGTTTTTGGCCAAGTGATCGGAACTGACATGGACGTGGCTGATGATATTGCCGACCTTCCCCGTTTTGTGTCAGGAAGTTTCTCTTCACTTCCACTTCAAAATTACACGACTGATGACGCGACCAACAATGTACCTCTAGAAACAGACAATTTGGTTGTCATTGAAGATATTGTTATTGTCGACGCGGCGACAGTAACCAACCCAGACATCGTGCCGGTACAAAATACCCTAATAAACCAATCGCCCACTACGCCAGATTCAGGTTCATCCGGTGGCGGTTCATTGTGGTATTTACTCGCGCCTCTTGGCCTAATTGCCGCGTTCAGACGATTGAAAAAATAGTCGAACACGTCACCTTGTCTATGACTATTTGTAGTCCGAAAAAAAAGCGACATTCTGTCGCTTTTTTTGCTTGAGCTGATGTCGCCTAGAAAGGTGCTTCAAGGCCTAGCCATAATCAAAAGACGCTAGTACGACTCATTCTTTATCACGTCATCGCGTTGCTTGCGTTTTTCCCAGTCTAACCTTTCTAATTCAGGTGTGGGCTCAAATGCTTTTACGTGCCCCAAGCACAAGTATGCTATGAGCTCTCTGTCTTGTGGTGCATTAAGTATGGCTTTGACTTTTGTTTCATTAAGAATACTGACCCACCCCATACCAATATTTAACGCCCGCGCCATCAGCCACATGTTTTGTACTGCAGAGACGACACTGAATTTACCCATGTCAGGCATGCTAGTTTGCCCCAATACCGGTTTTACGCTCGGTCGATAAAACACGGCGATATTAATTGGCGTTTCGACAATGCCTTCTAACTTTAGTTGTGCATAAGTTGCTTGTTTTTCATCACTCATGCCGCTGTGTTTAAACGCTTGCTTCGCGAGGTCATTTTCATTTGCAAAAATATGGCTAATTTCCTGCCGCGTTGCTTTATCTCTAACAAGCACAAACTCCCACGGTTGAGAAAAGCCGACCGAAGGCGCGAGTAATGCAGCATCGAGAATTTTATCTAAATCTTCTTGAGCGATAGGTGTACCGAGAAAATTGTTCCCGCGGATATCTCGGCGCAATCGCATGACTTGAAACAAGTCATCTGCGTGTTGAGGCGTAAAGTGTAATGCGTCAGTCATACTACAAGAGAGAAATAAAAAGCGGAGTGTACCTGAATCAAGTGACAACGCCCACCTTAACTGTCTCGTCAGCGCCGTGTCACGGCTAACACGCCTTCAGCAACCTCAATTAACTTACAGTGTTGGTCCATGGCACTTTTTTGTAACTTTCGATACGCTTGCTCTTCCGTCATGTCGAGTTGTTGCATCAAGATAAGTTTGGCCCTATCAATGAGTTTTTGATCAGTAATAGCTTGCTTGGCCTCTTCCAACTCGTGACTCATTTTTTTGATGTTTTCAGACTGCTCACGCAATAGTGCGTAAATCGAGCGATTTACCGTTAGCCCAGCATCCGCGTCGATTTCAGATTTCGTCATGGTGTCAGCGCCTCTAAGCCCCGGCATTTTTGGATCAAACAGTAAAGACAGCCCACCTGTGTTGGCTTGCGATGCGCCAGCTAACGCCTTCAGTCGCTTCGTATGATCGCGTAGTGTACTTTCGGCTTGTTCCACCTTAGCATTGGCGACAAACAGCATTCGTTCAATCAGCGACTCTTCAATCTCATGCATCATATCAATGCGTTTGGTTGCCAAGTCGTACCAAACCTCACTGATTTGAGCGGCAATGGGCGTACCATCTGCCAGTTGGCAAATCATTTTGCGCATCTGCACAAGCTCATTGACTTGATCACTGTTTGCCAAAGTCTGCCATTTCGCCAGGTCATCTGAATGCGCGAAAGAGGTAAAAATGTCGATGCTCTGTAGCTGCGCGGTTTGCAATTGACTGAGCCGCTCACACAGCGATTTATTAAAATGCGTCTCAGCAAAACCAATGGCCCCCCAAGCCCGCTCTTGCCCCGCATATTCTTTAGCTTGGATGAAATTGAACAACGCGACTAACAAACGAGTGATATCGGGATCACCTGACACGTCGGCCGCATCGAATACAACGGATAACAATGAGGAAATCAATCTACAATAGGCTTGCGTTGAAACCAGGGGGGTCACATCGAGATTGTCGACCTGTTTACGGAGGTCTGGCAGATGGTCAATGCCTTGCAGCGCAAGTGTTATGGAACTCAACAGGCGCATATTGCCCAGTAGTTCATGGCCATTAAGGTACAGTGCTTTGAGTTGGCTGCGCAGCATAGACTCACTGAGCTTACTGTGCTCAATTTGAGTCAATCTCTTTTGCCCGAACTGTGTACAACGAGACGCGAGAAACACATTACTGGTTCCCCGTTCTTTTTGTAATTGGTGAATCATGTCACTGACAACGCCTACGATTTTACAGTTCGATGCCAGCTGCTGTAAGCCGGTTAGCTCCGCGTTTTTAGCGGCAAGGAAAAATCGTTTCGTTGCTTCACTATAATTATTGCCTGTCATGCTGCTTACGATTTGGCTAGTCGTGATAGTCACCATGCAATCATCGCTCCATTTTCTAATGCAAACGAGCTATCAGGCAAAACCCTTTATTTTAATAGGGTTTATGACAATAAATTGGTAAAACCAAATGACCCTTAGCACTTTTTTCGCACCACAAGTGTGCACCCCTTTCACCAAAACAATACTTCTCAGACGGCCCTACCCTATCGAAACCGACCTCTGAAAAAGCCGCTAAGCCATTGAATTAAATAAAAATACAAACACTTCAACATACTTTGGCACAGTCGATGCAAATCACTTTGCGACTGGGCTCACCATACGGGCGCCAGCAAACATAAAAACTTGCATATGATGACAATGGCGTCTCAAACCCTTGATAGCGATGGGGTTGGGGCGTTTTTTTTTGTTCATTTTGTAGAGATTCAAGCGGCAACTCGGTTTGACACTTTGATTGGGAGATATCAATTATGGCTTATTTAATGCCAACGGAATTCGTCACCAAAATGGTTGATGCTGGCGAATCCAAAATATACATGTCCACACGTGACACGCTAGTTCGCGCTTATATGGCCGGCGCTATATTAGCCCTTGCAGCAGTTTTTGCTGTTACTATCGCCGTGCAAACAGGCGTATTTCTAATTGGTGCAGTGCTGTTTCCGATAGGCTTCTGCATGCTCTATCTGATGGGTTTTGACCTATTGACCGGCGTCTTTGTACTTTGCCCTCTTGCGTGGCTTGCACGGCGACCAGGCGTAACGTGGAAGCAGATATTGAGAAACTGGGGACTCGTATTCCTGGGTAACTTCGCTGGCGCACTAACGGTCGCCTTCATGATGTCTTTTGTCTTCACGTACGGCTACAACACGGACGGTGGAGCAATAGCAACGAAAGTGGCCAGTATTGGTGAAGCCAGAACTCTGGGCTATGCGGAATACGGCGTTGCAGGTTGGCTTACCATCTTCTTCCGCGGCATGTTGTGTAACTGGATGGTGAGTATGGGCGTTGTAGGTGCAATGATCTCTACCCACGTTAGCGGTAAAATTCTAGCGATGTGGATGCCTATTATGCTGTTCTTCTTCATGGGCTTCGAGCATTCAGTTGTCAACATGTTCCTGTTCCCGTTCGGCCTGATTATGGGCGGTGACTTCTCTATCATGGACTACTTTGTCTGGAACGAAATTCCTACTGCTCTTGGCAACCTAGTGGGTGGTCTTGCATTTACTGGCTTGACGCTATACAGCACGCACTACCGTACGGCACCTAAGCGTAAACTTGTACCAGAAACAAAACCTGTTGATCCTGAAGCAGCTACTGCCTAAGGAGAAGATGTCGCCCTAGGTACAGCTGGGGCGACATCGCTTTATGATGCGTTTACATGTCAGTGAACATTCCACCGCCGGTCACAAATCGGTCAATCAAGACGCCTTGCTTTATCACATACCTGACGCACACAGTCATTCAAGAGGTGCGGTCTTTATACTCTGCGATGGCATAAGCAGTAGTGAGGTCAGCCAATACGCCAGTCAATTTGCAGCCCAAGAATTTGTTAAACAATACTATGACGCCTCCCCCTTGTGGAGCCCTCTAGAAGCCGCGCAGCGAGCCGCTCAATACTGTAACTTCGCGTTGTTTTGTAAAACGCAAAACAGTGAATTCAAAGACAATCCAGACAGAGGCTACGTTTGTACCTTTGTTGCGCTTATTGTACTGCCTGAACAATACTATGTGTTTCATGTAGGAGATAGCCGGTGCTATCGACTGACCCAGCAACTCTCGTTGTTGACGAGCGATCACAATGATAAACATCAAGACGGTCAACACTATCTCAGTGGTGCGTTAGGCCATAAATCAACCGTTAACATCGCCTATCACAGTGGCTTGACTGAACAAGGGCAACACTTTTTGCTCACAACCGATGGGGTGCACGACAGCCTCAACACCCAACAGTTAACCGTGGCGCTTCGCCACAGTGTCGATGACATCGCGGCAAACCTGACCCAACAAGCGTTAAAAGCGGGAAGTAAAGACAATTTATCGGCCATTTCAATCTACATAGGCAGCGTCGCTACCGACCGCGTAAGCCAAAGTCTTTATCCTCTTCCCTTTTTAAGCAGTCTCGAAATCGGGGATCGTATCGATGATTATATCGTCACCAATGTATTGCACCGCAATCACCGTAGCCATGTGTACGCGGTAAAACAACCGTGTTCACAACAGACGTTTGTTTTAAAAACCCCATCCATTGAATTTGAACACGACGAACAATATATAGACGCGTTTAAAAACGAAGAATGGATTACCCAGCGTATAGATTCTCCATTCGTCGTGAAAACGGTTACCTCAGACAAACCTCGTAGTGCCTTATATAGCTTATATCAGTACATTGATGGGCAATCGTTAACGGCCTGGCTTAACGATCAAGGCCCGCTATCTCTTACCCAGATTAGGCGCGTCGCAGACCAGCTTGCTAACGCCGTGCAAGCCCTGCATCGCCAAGAAACGCTGCACCGTGACATCCGCCCTGAAAACATCTTGATGGACCAAAACGGACAACTTCACCTTATTGACTTGGGGTGTGCATCGGTTGAAAACCACATTGCAACACTTGGGCTCAACCACATGGAAATACCGGGTACTGCTATTTATACCGCGCCCGAGTACTTTCTTGGTGAACCAGGCTCACAAGCTGCTGATATTTATTCGATGGCGGTCTTGATTTATTTTTTGTTAAGCGGCGAGTTCCCCTACGGCACAAACGTAGCAAAAGCGACAAATTACGCCGCACAACTCAAGCTCAAATACACGTCACTACTACTGCCCACTCGCTCGATACCCGTATGGGTTGATGAGACGATTCGAAAAGCAACACACATTGACCCGAACAAACGCTACCAAGAAGTATCGGAATTTATTCACGATTTGCACCACCCCAACCCGAGGTTCCTCAAGCAGTATCAAAGGCCTCTTCTCGAGCGCAAGCCCGTGCAGTTCTGGCAAACTGTCAGCGCAGGCTTGTTTATTATCATTTGCATACTCATTGCAACGCGTTAAACAAGGAAACAACTATGATTACTAGCAGGCAAGACGTCACCGATATGATCATGAGCTACAAAGTACTTAACGGTATCAAGTGGCAAGATGTGAGCGAAAAACTGGGTTTATCAAAAGAATGGACGACCGCCGCCTGTCTAGGTCAAATGGCGATGACCAAACAACAGGCCGAAATTGTCGGCGATATCTTTTCATTGACTGATGAGGCGATGGCGTGGCTACAAATCGTGCCGTACAAAGGCTCTCTTGATGCGCCAGTTCCTTCTGACCCTTTGATTTATCGTTGGTATGAAGTCGTCAGTGTATATGGCAGCACAATTAAAGAATTAATCCACGAAGAATTTGGTGACGGTATTATGAGCGCCATTGACTTTTCTATGGATATTCAAAGACAAGCTGACCCAAAAGGCGACCGAGTGAATGTCGTGTTATCGGGTAAATTCCTTCCCTATAAAACCTACTAATTCACTTTTCAACCATGGTTCAACGAATTTGAACCATGGTTGCAATTATTTTATTCCTCAACCTCTCTATTCTAAAAACATTATCTATACTGATTGAGCAACGCGTTCTCCTTATAAATGCTTAATCAATTTTTTTGATTACAAAAATCAATTTTAAATGCTTTTTTAAATCACTTTTTTTGAATAGACTTGTTCTCGTTCTGAAAGACAACTCACCAATTGAGGAAATGAAAATGTTAGAGAATCGTGAAGGCCAAACCATCCCATCAGTTACTTTTCGCACGCGCCAGAATGACGAATGGGTAGATGTTACAACGGACGAACTATTTGCAGGTAAAACGGTCGTTGTATTCTCTCTTCCGGGTGCATTTACACCAACATGTAGCTCGACTCACTTACCGCGTTACAACGAGCTAGCACCAGTGTTCAAGCAAAATGGCGTTGACAGTATTTTGTGTGTATCGGTTAACGACACGTTTGTTATGAATGCTTGGGCCGCTGACCAAGAAGCCGAAAACATCACCATGATCCCTGACGGTAACGGTGAGTTTTCTGAAGGTATGGGCTTGCTCGTCGACAAAGATGACTTGGGCTTTGGTAAGCGTTCATGGAGATACTCAATGCTTGTGAAAGATGGCGTTGTCGAGAAAATGTTCATCGAACCAGAAAAGCCAGGCGACCCGTTTGAAGTGTCTGATGCGGACACTATGCTCGAGTACATCAACCCGAATGCGTCAACAGGTGAATCAGTGGCCTTGTTCACTAAACCCGGTTGCCCATTCTGTGCAAAAGCCAAGGCACTATTGTCTGAAAAAGGTCTAGCATACGAAGAAATCGTACTGGGTAGCGACGCATCTATTACTGGATTACGTGCCATCTCTGGTCGTGAAACCGTGCCACAAGTCTTTATTGGCGGTAAGCACATCGGCGGCAGCGATGACCTAGAAGCTTACTTCAATAGCTAAGTCTTAACCCGTTTTAATATCGGCGCCAAAACGGCGCCGAATTTTTAAGTATTCCCGTGAAGCCTGCAAGGAGCTGTTATGCGAATTATTGATACTGATGTTGCCATTATTGGCACTGGAACTGCTGGTCTTGGCGCATATCGAGCGGCCAAGCAACACACAGACAACGTTGTTTTAATTGAAGGTGGCGCCTACGGTACAACCTGTGCAAGGGTTGGATGTATGCCAAGCAAGTTGCTAATTGCTGCCGCTGAGGCCGCGCACTCCATTGAGAAAGCCCACCACTTTGGCGTTAACCCTACTGGCTATAGCATCGACGGCAAAGCCGTCATGCAGCGCGTTAAGTCAGAGCGCGACCGCTTTGTTGGCTTTGTTCTTGAGTCAGTAGAATCAATTAATGCAGATGACCGCATTCTGGGCTTCGCTAAGTTTATCGACGATAACACCTTGATGGTTGATGATCACACCAAGATTTCAGCTAAACGTATCGTTATTGCAACAGGTTCGCGTCCTACCTATCCGCCGTTTTTTGAGCAACTGGGCGACAGACTAATCATCAATGATGACGTATTTGAGTGGGATGACTTACCAGAAAGTGTCATCGTATTTGGTCCCGGCGTCATTGGCCTTGAATTGGGGCAGGCTCTTCACCGATTGGGCGTGAAGGTTCACATGTTTGGTGTAGGTGGTGCGGTTGGCCCAATCACTGACCCCGTTGTTGCGGATTACGCGAAAACCCTATTTGCCAACGAGTTTTACCTCGATCCAGACGCAAAAATCGAAAAACTGGAAAAGCAAGGTGATAAAGCCGTCGTCACCTTTGTACACAAAGATACGGGTGAACTAACAACAGTGTCTGCGGACTTTGCCATTGCCGCGACAGGTCGTAAGCCCAACGTCGATAACTTAGACATTGGTAATACAAACCTTGAACTAGATGACAGAGGCGTTCCGCTTGCCAATCCTTACACGATGCAATGTGGCCAGAGCAATATATTCATTGCAGGTGATGCGTCTAATATGATCCCATTACTACATGAGGCTACAGACCAAGGTAAAATTGCAGGCGACAATGCAGGTCGTTTCCCCGACATTCGCCCTGGACTGCGCCGCGCCGGTATCGGTGTCGTGTTCAGTGACCCACAACTCGCAACGGTCGGTAGTAACTTCCGCTCGGTAGAGGGTGAGTTGGGTGATTGTGGCTGTTATGCCGTTGGCGAAGTCAGCTTTGAAGGCCAAGGCCGAAGCCGCGTAATGTTGAAAAACAAAGGCGTATTGCGCGTATACGGTGAACAAGGGACGGGTACGTTTATCGGCGCTGAAATGATTGGCCCGGGTGCAGAACACATTGCTCATCTTTTGTCGTGGGCGGTTCAAAACAAGATGACGGTATCGCAAATGCTCGATATGCCGTTTTATCACCCCGTTATCGAGGAGGGTGTACGTACTGCACTTCGAGACCTCAATGCCAAACTGCATATTGGACAAGCTATTATTGACCAATGTGCTGAATGCGGACCGGGTGCGTAACCCAAGATATAAGCGGGATTGACGCGATACGATTTACGCGACGACGACCCGCGCTGATAGTGATTAACACCACATCTGTACTCACTGATAGGTGTGGTGTTTTTGTATTCACTCACGAATCGCAAACCGCGGCTATTTAGACAGACTGACATGCCAGTAGTCTTTACGAAGAGACGCAACATATCTCTATTGCGTATAGCGTTATTCGACTCCCATAGCAAGCGAGGGTGTTGAACAATGACACCTTTTGGGGTGTTTATCACGCATTTATTGGCTACTAATACGCGTATTAAAGGAGTTATTGTTGGCCAACAACTCTTCTACCCCGCTAAAAATAGATAGCGTATTAATGCAATATCTCAACTATCGGACATTCGCCGCTCATAACAAACTTGGTAGTGACGACAGCCGTATTAGCTGGAAATAAGAAGGGTCAATTATCGGGAGTTCGACAATGTGTGCGACATTCCACCGTGTCCATAAAAATAAGCGTCCTTTTGTAATGGTGTTATCCGGATTATGGGGGTGCCCCATAACCATAATGCGATGTTGGCTTGCGCTCTGTACGAATAGTTTTTAATGCGCTTGCGACGAGTTCTCGCCGACGTTATGAGTACACCAGTGCTCGTTTCCAACAATAGTGGCTGAGGGGCAAGAGCATGAATAACATGAGTACACCCAAAAATCCTTTTTCCATATCGCCAGTAACAAATCGAAAAATCGTACCGGCTAGGATACCGAGGCCAAGGATGCCAAAAATAACGATGATAGAAAATGGCGACAATAAGGGCTGTCGTTTTTCTGTTGCCTGAAACAGCAAAAGATAACTCAATCGTGCAAACCACAGTGCCATCAAAAGAACAGACAGAATAATGGCAAAAATAGTGAACGATACCTCTGACTTGAGGTTCATCAGCAAGACTATTGTCAATATACAACTCGCTAGCGAAACAAATGCCGTTGCTAACCCTACACCAGCTCGAGTAAACGTCCCCACCCGTTTATCTAAATCCATGTCCATTCCTTTTGTACCAAGGCGTTTAACTCTTGCTGCTTACCTGGCCGTTCTCTCTATGCGCCTGATTTAGCCAACGCTTCTATCAACTCGCCAATCAAGCCTGCTGTTACCGGATACTTTTTTTCGAACTTTTTTTGTAGTGTCGTTGCCTTAGCAACCGTAGAATCCTGCGCCGAGGCATCTTTGGGCAAATCATCGATAACCTGAGCTAAGTACTTTGAGGCGACACGCGCGTCCGCTTCTGTTTCGATTCTCTCTATCGATT
The DNA here is from genome assembly GCA_963922845.1 of uncultured Alteromonas sp. GTDB lineage: Bacteria > Pseudomonadota > Gammaproteobacteria > Enterobacterales > Alteromonadaceae > Alteromonas. The sequence goes on along the minus strand of CAWUJV010000012.1, from coordinate 27,010 downwards.
CGAGAACGTGCGATATCGCTTTTTTAATCATACAAACATTGCCCAATTGACGCTATATATTGCCGATAACAAACTCTAGCTGTGTTAATGCGTATAATCAAACAGGCGCAGGGAAACCAATACCACATTGAAACGAAAAAACCTCGCCGTTGCCAGCGAGGTTCCTTCGCAAAAGTACGAGCAGTCGAATCAGATTGGCTTGCGCTTATTACTCGTGGGTAAGCCTGTGTTAGTTAGCACCGACGGCACTGCCGTTCAATGCGTTAGGCACTGGCAGCTTTGATTGATGCAATAAAAATAAGGCATAAAGCAGAATCGGAATATTCAGTAAAAGCGATGGCACAGCAAAAACACCAGCCTGATGCTCAATACCATAAACAACAAGCGCCATCAGCAGAGAAAATGCGGCCATTTGCTGTAATCGTTGTTTGGTGAGCGAACTAAAACCTGTGGCGAATGCAATCACGGTCAGCAAGGGTATCCAAAAAATCGCAACGCCGTCATATTGCAATGTAAACACACACATAGCACTAATGGATAGCGCAATCGGTGTTCCCCACACGATACCGTGCCATGCGCCAGCGAGGCGCGACTGAGTGCGGTTTTGTTTTAACAACCAAATATTTATGCCAGATGTGGCTAACAGCGTTAGCATCATACCCAATACAAAATAAACGATTTTCATCGGTAACCCTGCAAAATCACCGAAGTGCAAGCGATACAAAGAGTAAATGGCTTGCTTTCCTACTGCCCCGTCTTGATACCCGGCGGTGCCAATAAAGGTACCATCCGGCTTGAAGCGATAGTTTTCGGAATAAATCAACTTCCCAGGAATTTTTGTATAAACCTCAATGAACTGACCTTCTGTATTGGGTTCGTGTACTGTCAAAAAAATGGGTTTACCATCAGGTGCTAATTCAAGGGTTTTCGCATAAGCCTGGCCCACGTTAATCGGCTGTAGCGGCAACGACAACTCGGGCTCTGGGGTAAACACTTCACCAATCACAGCGTCGCGATCGCCACCATAAAACGTCTGCGCAACAATAACCAATACGATTCCGGCCAGCCCAAAATACGTGCCGGTTACACCGATAATTAAGTGAAAAGGACTTGCCCAAACACCAATTCGATTGTGCAAGTCGATGTTTTGCTGTAGCCCGCTCCCTCCTCTTCGGAATCGAAAGGCATCTTTAATAATACGCTTGTGGGCAATAATACCGGATACGATCAAACCACAAATCATGGCGCCAAAAAGGCTAACAACCACAACCCCAATACTAGAGGGGAGATGTAAAAACTCATGTAAATGGGTGAGCAAGGTAGTAAATAGCGGCTTTTCTATTTCAAGAAGCTCCCCCTTTTCACTCACAAAATGGGCAATGTGATCATCTTCTACAACCAACCGAGGAATGCCTGATGTAGGAAGAACCACATGATAGTGCTCGGTTGGTGCATCGTAGCGTTGCCTAAACAAGTCAAAGACCCGTTGCACTTGTTCTGGCGTGGTGTCGGTAAACTCGGGAATGTTGGGCTGTTCCCAGCGCTCCCATTCTTGATAAAACACGCTAAGTGCGCCAGAAATACAGATTAAATATAGAAATGCACCGAGGAAAACGCCTATCCAACTATGCGCTGACAATGCGTTTCTCGTTTTTTTGGTGGTCGATGTTGACATATTTCCTCCGCTACACCATCAAGCCCACACCCAAAGCAACGCATAAAAACATCACGAGTGTATGTAACCAAGGTTTTGAAGACGCCAAAAACAAATAGCTCCACGTCCCCCACACCATAGGCAATAAAACTATGCCCAGCGCCAACCTATCAGCTGCAACGATGGGAAGAGAATAAACGCCAAAACACAGAGTAATGCTTACCGCTGCCATACTCAGCAACATGACAACTACAAACCGCCCCGTATTTTTTGAGCATGCTAAAAAACCGCTATCAAGCGATTTGATTTGGGTATTAGGTGGTGTCGCTGGGAGTAATTTACGTTCTATCGGTAATATCACCCACACCAACAAACCGGGCAAGATTGCCGCGGTAACCACGCCATACTCTCCCCCTATCGCGGCTGACCAAACGAAGAAAGAACCGACAAAAAGGCCCCCACCATATAATGCTAATTGGCGACTGTGTTGACGCCAACTAAAATACGTTGCAGTCAAAGCCAGCATCGATACGATGCCGGCGCCTGCAACACTAATCGCAGTGTTGAACATGTCTGAAGATTTCCTTAATTAGAACCGATAAGTGAAGGTTCCAGTTACCGTTCTTCTCAATCCCGGAAAACAGTCACCACGGACTAAACAGGACGTCAAATATTCCTTATCCGTTAAATTTCTTACATTCAATGCTAAAGAAATGTTGTCATCGATGTCATATCCCACCACCACATCGGCGAGTGTATAACTTGGTGTTTCATAGCGTACCGTTCCATCTTCAGACACGCTTTGACCAACATGACGGATTCCACCACCAATGCTCAAGCCTTCAACCCAATCAGCAGGCTCCCACAATACCCATACAGACGCTTGACTATCGGGTACAGAGGACAGTTCAAACCCATTGGGATCTTCTGCATCGATCGTAGAGTAGGCCAATTCCATCGCGACGTCTTCCAACTGAAACTTAGCTTCAAATTCAAAACCTTTTAGATTAGATACACCGAGTTGTTGACCCGCTGTTGAAGGTAAGGCGTTGGGATTAGGTAAGTTAGAGATTTCTATGTCGTAATATGCAGCAGAAAAGAAGCCTGGAATAACACCTGGTTCGTACTTGATACCCGCTTCCCACTGACGCGCTTCTTCTGGCTCTAACTGTTCACCATCTGCAGTTTGTCCAACCACAGTCTCAAATGACTCAGCGTAGCTAATGTAAGGCGCGACCCCGTTGTCAAACGCATACAGCAATCCACCGCTGAATGAGAATTGGCTATCACTTTGCTCGCTGATGCCATCATCATTGTCGACATTGTCATAACGCACGCCGGCAGTGATATGCCAATTGCCTATTGTCATGTTGTCAGACACATAAACGCCCAAGTCTTCTACGTTTTGTTCTGGATTGTCAGTGTAAATCGCGTCAAAAACGGCTTGGTCAGGTGCGCCAGTATAAACAGGGTTTGCTAAATCTAGGACATAGCTAAAATCACCTTGTAGGACGCCACCACCATAGAAGTATGAGAAATTGTTATCAGTGACTACATCTTGATATTGAACGCCTACCAGTACTTCATGCTCTACGCTGCCCGTGTTGAACAAATGACGAAGTCGAACATCTACCGCTTTTTGCTCTGACTCATTATCCGCCTGATAAAAACTACGAGGTACGGTGGTTTCCGTTGCCACTGTCGCACCAACAATATCGTTTAGGTAACGGCTGACGCCATTGCCCAAAAATGTTGGCCATGCCTGATGGTAATCGGCTTCGCCATCGCGCCATAGCGCGGTAAATGTGAGCTCGGTATTGTCGTTGAACCTATGCTCACCCAATACTGTTAATTGGGTCGATTCGGTATCGTATCGATTGAAATCTGGCTCACCGATATAGGCATCTTGGTCTAGAAAACCACCACTTGGCAAAGGCTGTAAGGTACCAACTACAGGAATAAACTGAGATGCCGTATCACTCTCTGTGTCTTGAATCATACCAATTACGGTAATTTTAGTATCATCGGACGGTAAGAAACTGATCGATGGCATAGCGACGTAGGTTTTGTCATCGACAAAATCGACTTGGGTTTCGGCATCCCGATACAATCCAACAAAGCGCCCCAGAACCGTTTGGTCGTCATTCAATGCGCCCGTGAAATCAGCGGCAAGTTGCTTGTTGTTGAAAGACCCGTAACGCGCCACAATCTCACCAGAACGCTCCGCGCGCGGCGTCTTTGACACGTAGTTTACGATACCTCCGGGTGAACCTTGACCATACAACACGGACGCAGGGCCGCGCAGCAATTCAACTTGTTCGATGGTATACAGCTCTGGACGGGTTGTATTGTAGCTGCCAAATAGTTCTTGAATTGAGTCGCGATAACGAGGAATCGCCAGCCCACGTGAACGAACCCAATCTCCTCGGGTAGCAAAACCAAAGGTTTCTCCTGTAATCCCGGCGGTGTAGGTCGTCGCCTGAGACAACGTCAAGGCGCCCTTAATATTAAACGCCTCTGCGGTTTCTATCGATAGTGAACGTGCCATTTCAACAATCGGGGTTTGCGATTTAGTCGCACCAAAGGACGAAACGGTGCCGTAAACCTCTACTATCTCTACGTCATCGTCATTTGGTACATCAGATTCTTGTGCTAAAGCGGAAAAAGCCAGCGCAGAGCTGATGCTCAGTGCTAGCAGGTGTCTTGCGGTTTTCATGTTTTCAATTCCATTTATTTTAAATGATAATCATTTTTATTTAGAATCTCATTTAATTAAACAGATCGTCAAGGATAAATTGTGGCATCATTCAAAAAAAATCGAAAAGTCAGCGTGTTAGTGAAGATTGGGGACGCTATTTGTTGCGACAAAAGTTCTGCCAATACGTACAGATAAATGGTCTTTTCAGCGTGAGGAGTCGGCAAATGGCGAGGCACTGCCATAAAACGTGAGTTGAGCGAGAGGGAATATAAGTGACGCTGTCAGTTAGCTTGAAGACCACGACTAAATGGGGCGAGCGTAACGCGTTGAATCTGTGTAGATGTTTATTGCAGAGTATTGAGTATGGCTGCGACATAGCGCCATTTTCTCAATGCCTGTGCGCGCAGTGAGCACTCCATTTATCAATAAGGGTTGGCTTTATAAGAAAGAACGCCGTGCCCAGCACATGGTGCAGTAGACGTAGAAAAACGCCATCAGCGTGATGTGCTGCGCTATTCGAGAAATTGAATAGCACACATTGTTAGGTCATCTTGAAACGTTGTACAACCACAGAACTGGTTCATTCGCGTTTCGAGAAACTCTAACATGCCATCAGGTGATGCCGGTGACACCATTAAACCGGCTTCTAAACCGTGGAAGCCAAACGCCTCAGCATCGGTATTTTGTGTTTCTATCACCACATCGGTATACAAAAACAAGGTATCCCCTAGTTTGACCGGCACCGTATGGTTTTCCCAACTTTGCTCTCTGAGCACACCGATGGGTATTCCGCCCTCGCTCAGTGCGGTTAGACCGTTTGGCGATTTGATGTATGCATGTGGATGGCCTGCGTTGGCATAGGTGATTTGTTGTTCAGCTTCCGAATAATGGAATACGGCTGCAGTACAAAACGTTCCTCTGCCTTTGCGTGTAAAAAAGTGCCGATTAATGTACGACAGCACATCAGCCGGGCTGGGTTCTATGGGATCGTAAGTGCGTAAAATGGCATCAATCATGGCGGTTTCAACCGCTGCCGACGGACCATGGCCACTCACATCTGCGATGATAATACCGACCTCTCGATGGCCGGTTTCAGGGTCCGTCAAATTGGCAATGTCGATATAATCGCCACCCGCCCCTTTCATCGCTTTATACACGAATGCGATTTTGGTGCCGGGAATATCAATATTATCGTGAGGTAACATCAGCTGTTGAATATTAGCAATCTCCTCCATTTCTTCCTTAATCCACGTTTCAGCTTTTTCCAATCGCCCTTGAACTGCGCCCAAATGCGACTGCGTGAAATCAATGATCAATTGTTGGAAATGAACTTGAATAGTATCGTGTTGCCAGCGCTGCTTGTGGTCCAAAATCGCGACGTACGCGATGTGCTTACAAAACTTTTGACAGGGCAACAACCATACCACTTGCTCGTCTATGTCAAACTTGACTGGGTCAATACTATTGGGATCGGGCAATGATGTAATAATGCTTGGCTTGTGCTCGATGAACCAATGCTGAGTAGAAAAAACCAGTCGTCGAGAGTCCGTCACTAACGCGTGATCTGAATACGGAAAGTAGCGGTCTAGATTGGCTTTAAACCAATCTAGTTCACTAAAGTCGACGCGCTTTTCACCCATTAAATACATTGATTATTTTGCTTCCAACGTTTGAAGTTTTTGCTCTAGTGCTTTGTTGAGCCCACTGACTCCACTGCTTTTTAGTGTTGACTGGTAATCGTTGCTAAAAGAGCGAATCATTGAAATCCCCTCTGCGACAAAGTCGTAAATCTTCCAATCATTGTCGCGATAATACAAACGATAACTCACCGGGATGACGACATCAGGGGACTGGATTTCGGTCTCTACAATAGCATAGACCTTCTTTTTGATTTGTTCGTCTTTGTAAGCAACGACTTGATCATTGTATTCGTCGAGTAGATTGATATACGTGTTCACTAACAGAGAGCGGAACAACTTCAAAAATTCGCGCTTTTCTTCTTTTGTCGCAGTACGCCAATAGCGCGCCAAAACGCGCTGCGCAGATGCTTGTAAATCGACGTGGGTATTAATCACACCCGCTAATTTTTCGCGCTTTTGTGTGATATCGAGTTCAGCATCAGTCGCGATATCAATGATATCTTTCACACCAGCTTGTACCCGCTCAGTAGGAGTATCAGCGGCTTGCACCGAAAAGACTAACCCTAAGGCAAAAACAGCACTTAACAACTTTTTCATGGATTACTCCTGACTAAACATATATTTACTGACTAATTCTTCAAGACTAATAGACGATTCTGTCTCGATGATCTCTTCCCCTTCTTCAAGGAAAAGATCCGACCCACCAGGGATAATTTTAATAAAACGATCACCGATAATACCTGCCGTTCGGATGGCAGCGATGGAGTCATCTGGGACTTCAACAGACTTATCAAGCGCGATGACGACCACGGCCTGGAACATTTGTGGATCAAATTCAATGGAGGTAGCCTTACCAACGCGTACACCCGCCACCTCGACAAATGCCCCTTCTTTTAGTCCAGACGCACTATCGAATTTGGCAACAAGCGAATATTGCCCCGATTGTGATATGGACGCCCCACCTATCGAGACTGACATGAAAAGCAGTGCACCAGCACCAATTATCACAAATAAACCAACGAGCAACGTAAGGGAAGATTGTTTCATTATAGATGTCCTTACAACATTAAAGAGCTAATAATATAGTCACTGAACAGCATTAAAATGGCGCTTAGCACCACCGCTTGAGTCGTTGCATTGCTGACCCCTGCCGCCCCTTGATTCTTTTGATTGAGGTGTAAATAAAAGCCAAAGTGCAATGGTAACCAGATGATTATCACGCCAAAAATCAGCGATTTAATCTGCCCCATCAGTACATCTTTTGCATTCACGGTATCGATAAGACCTTGAATATATGCCCCTGCACTTTCACCTTGAATCAGTACACCGACAATATACCCACCGCCTATACCAACTAAATCAAACACCGCGGTTAATATGGGTACGCATATCAGGGCGGCGATAAAACGCGGTAACAAGACGAAGCGGTGGGCATCAATGGCCATACACGTTAACGCATCAAACTGCTGCTCGTTGCGCATGATGCCGATTTCTGCACAGGTCGCTGACCCCACTCTTGCAATCACCATCAACGCCGTCATGACTGGCCCAAGTTCCCTAATCAAACTCAGTGCAACGGCCGAGCCCAATAAATCCACCGAGCCAAAACGCACTAATGTATCGTAGAACTGCAGCGCCACGACCATACCGGTGAAAACGGCGGCAACCAAGAGTACACTCAGTGATCGATTACCAATAAAGTAAACTTGCTTAACAATCTCTTTCCACGGCACTTTACCCGAGAATGCACTGAGGATAATCTTAAAGATGAGCTCGGCCGCTAAGCCACAATGATGGACTACGTCAAGGGTGCGCTGGCCAACGTGATTGACTTTATCTAATGCACTCATTCACCATTCCCTCTGTTCAACAAGCGATTCAGATATTCTTCGCCTTCTTCTTTGTGGGTGTTCGGCCGGCGATTAATCAAATTCTGAATTCGCTCATCGGGATGATTTTTAATCTCATCCACGGTGCCAAATGCCACGGTTTCGCCGCCGAACAGCACTAATACTTTGTCGGCAATCTTAAACACACTTTCGAGTTCGTGTGTGACCACCACAATTGACATCTGCATGGCATCTCTGAGTGTCAATATGAGGTCGTCTAGTTCGACAGCAGTAGTCGGGTCAAGACCTGCAGATGGTTCGTCAAAGAACAACAATTGCGGGTCCATCACCACAGCTCGAGCTAGCCCTGCGCGCTTGACCATACCACCAGAAAGTTCGGACGGCATAAGGTCCTCTGTCCCTGACATATTCATCAATTCAAGCTTCATGCGGACCATAATGTCGATAGTGGCGGCATCAAGTTGGGTATTTTGTTCGAGTGGCAATCGCACATTTTCACCGACGCTCATCGAACTGAGCAGCGCACCGCCTTGAAAGGCCACCCCCATCTTTTTACGCAATTCAAATAGGGTTTTATTCGATGCGCGACATATATTCACGTCGTCGATGACCACATCACCAGAGGATGGTTTTCTCAAACCCAGCATATGATTGAGCAAGGTACTCTTACCTGACCCAGATCCGCCCATGATGACGACAATTTCGCCGCTGTTCACTTCAAAGTTGATGTCTTTTAGCACCTGTTTGTCACCGTAGTGAGCATTGAGGCCAGACACAGTAATGGTTGGTTTGCTCATTATGACAGCGCATCTACCGAATCAATCATTGAAAAAACGGTATCCAAACGAGTGAGTTTGAATACTTGCAAGGGTGCCCCTTGTGCACCAGCAATATGAAATTGAGTACCTGCTTGTTTGGCCTCATTTAAAGCCTCAACTAAAGACGCCATACCGGAACTATCGATATAGTTCAAAGCGGAAATATCAACTACCACATCACTTCCCTGTTTAATGAGCGCAATGATCGATTGTTTAACTTGCTTGGAGTTACTTAGGTCGACGTCCCCTTCAAGGGCAACGACATCTCTAGATTGGACCGATGTTATTTTTAGTTCCACGCGATTACTCCCCGTAAGACACAATAAGTTCAAGCCAGTTACCACAACCGTTGTGTGGTACCAACCTGACACTTTCAGCGACTGTATGTATTAAATGTAGACCCAGTCCCCCAGGCTCTTTGAGCGACTTCTTTTTTGGTCTAATAGTATTGTCCGAGATTTCGGCACACGTATCTTTTATCAAAAACACGGCGTGATCAGCATTAAGGGTGATCGTAAGATTGATACACCCCGTTTTATCCATCTCATAACCATGCCGAATGATATTGGCACAGGCTTCGTCAACGGCAAGCACTGTCGCCGCTAGCTTATCGTTGGTAAAGGGTGAAGACTCGCACACCTTCTCAACAAAATCTCGGATTTGTCTCAGTTCAGATGTACAGGACGTAAAGGATTGTTCTACCGTCATCGCCAAATGAAACCTCGGTTGTTAATACTTCAATGAGCTTATGTCCGCCTTCCAAGACTCTGAGACGTTCGCCACTCAGTATCCAAGCCTATGCCCTTGTTTGATTTCTCAACCTCGGGCACAAGACAATGTATGTCCAAATAAATGAATATCTACCTTGCACGCAAAATTAAAAATCATCAAGCACACATCAATTCTTATTGACGGATACAGACCGCCAAAAAATCGAATAAATTCGCGTAATTTTATTTAAATGCAATTTGCCTCACTCAGTGTAGACCAATTTTTATGCAAAAAATAAGTTTTTAAGTCAGTACCTTAGTGACATCAGGACTTGTTACCTCTAGACAAATAACAACGTCAATGCCAAACTACCTACCACTAGATAGCCAAAAATAAAGATGAAAATGATCAACATCGATACTGACGTTATCATCGTTGGTGCAGGCCTCAGTGGCCTTTATACCGCGTTTCAACTTTCGCAGCATGACGTGTCGTTTCAATTGCTGGAAGCGCGACAGCGTATTGGCGGCCGCATTCACTCTCCTCACCATTATGACCTTGGGCCAGCTTGGTTTTGGCAAGGCCACGAATGTGTAATGGATTTGCTGCAGCAATTTCGCATTGATTGGTACGAACAACAAGACGAGGGTACAGGGTTATATCAATCACGTAGCAGTATGATGCAGCTTCCTAGAGGCTACACTGGTCAGGCTTTTCGAGTAAAAAATGGCTTAGGCAGTCTGAGCCAAGCATTGGCGCAATCCATCAGCAGCGACTCCTTATCACTGGGGCATCGAGTTACATCGATAGTGCAGGAAACCGAGTATCTTTCACTCGTGGTGGAGCACGAACGTGGAAGCAAAACACTTGCATCGCAGCATATTGTTCTGGCCCTTCCCCCTCGACTTGTTGCGCAAGACATTTTATTTTCGCCATCATTACCGCCTAGCATGCAACAAGCTCTTGCGTCGACGCCAACTTGGATGGCTGGCAATGCCAAAGTTGTGGTTACCTATAAAACCGCCTTTTGGCGAGAACGAGGTTTCAGCGGCACCGCGTTGAGTGAAATCGGCCCATTGATGCAAATACACGATGCCAGTTTGCCCGATGCCAAAGACTATGCCTTATTTGGTTTTGTTAATATACCCGCGACCGCAAGACAAAAGGTGTCTGAAAAAGACGTGCAACAAGGTGTCATTAGGCAATTTATCGACCTGTTTGGGCCGCAGGCGGCACATTTTGAATCGTTTACGTTGTTTGACTGGAGTAAAGAAACATACACGGCGGCGCAATCTGATATGACGCCGCTAAATTATCATCCAATTTATGGTCTGCCTCACACGTCGCTGTGGGACGACCGACTTCATTTCGCTTCAACAGAGTCTGACAGGCAATTTGGTGGTTTTTTAGAGGGGGCATTACGCAGTGCAAATAGGACGGTTGAAGCCATTATTCAGAAACAAAAAAATGCCGGATAACACAGTGCTAACCGGCATTCACTTATACTGATTGGTTATCGCGTTCTTTGAACAACGATACGAGCAGTTGGGTTATCCCAGCGGTCACCTTCTGACAATACCGAATCGCTTAACCCTTCGAGGCTAGGGTCTGTCGCATTGGCATTAGTCACAACACCTGGGTGGAAATGTACACGATCAAAGACATCATCTCGTGCCGCGTCAAAACCAGCTGCCGCGCCACCGCCACCGGCTGCTTGTGCAGCAGGACCGGGAATGGTTGCTGCCGTTTCAGTATTAGCTTCAGTACCTGAATCCCAACTAGGTGCAGTAAACATGCGATAATCACCCACTTCCATGTTACTGATATCTGCCGCATTCAAACCAGTGAATGCATCATTGGTATCGACTAACATGGTGACAAGCGATAGACGCAAATTATCTGTATCTAGCGTCGGCACAATTAAGGTAGTCTCAGTGCCTTCAGAGCGCTGTGGCGTACCTTCACCTCTTACCGCATCAAGATAGTAACTGCTTGCCATCGCTTCGGCGATAAGATCATCAGGGTTACCACCTTCGGCTAGTACCTCAAGACCCAGACTGGCAGCTTCGCCATCTACAAATGGCTGAAAGCCTGGCTCATGCATCATAACGGCGGCGGGTGAAAACGGTTGACTGTACGTCAAGTTAATCACCTTAACGGTATACGTGGCCAAGGTACCAACACCACCCGCTGGGCCTTGCTCACCTTGCTCACCCTGTGGGCCTTGTTCACCCTGAACACCTTGCTCGCCTTGAGGGCCAGTAGCACCGGCAGGGCCTTGGGCACCGTCATCACCGTCACAACCCGCAAGCGCGATGGCAAAGAATGGAATTATACTTAGTTTTAGAAGTCGACTATTCATCACTATTCTCCAAAACTTAAGCTGCTGGGACAGTGATGGTTACACGCGCGACAGGGTTGAGCCAACGGTGTACGCGAGAATTCAAGTCACTCGCACCTGCAGTGTCGTCTGTATCACCCAACACGTTACGGTGAATGTGAACTGGGCCATCTGTGCCGTCGACCACTTCGTTTGGTGCAGCGAGTGCATTACCATCTTGGTCGAAACCGACGGTTACTGCTACACCTGTAGCACCCATACCTACCGGAACTGGAGAAGCACCAACACCCGCCATACCTGGTAGGCCATAACCTCCGAGTGCTGCACCGCCTTCTTCAACGATGTCTGTACGCGCTGAGTTTAATTCATCGTTAAGCTCTGTACCGGCGTCGTATGCGTTTAGGTAGTATGTATATGTGCCCGGCTCAGTAGGGATTTCAATACTGTCCAAACCCGCAAACGCGTCGTTAGTGGGTACGAGCATAGTTACGATTGAAAGGTACTCGTAATCCATAGTGTCGAACGGATAAGACAACGTTGATGATGGCTCGACTAACCCACCAAAACGATGCCATGTATTTGTGCCGTTATCTGTATCTTCTGGGCCAAGCAAGGCTTCGAAGTTTTGGCCCGCAGAATCAGCGTTTTGTTCGTCTTCGATTACACCCGCTTCAGCCATCCAAGCCAATGCAGTTGAAGCTTCAGTACCCACTTCAAATGTATCAACAGTGGCATCGTGCGCGACAACTAGGCGAGGCGTGAAATGCATTGCTTTAGTCAGGTTGGTAATACTAACTTCTATCGTTTGCGCGGCTACAGAAGCAGTCGCAGTTGATAACAGAATGGCAGATGCCAGCGTGCTGAGTTTCATGATTTATCCTTTTTTAGGTTCGTTTAACAACGTCCAGATAAAGATATTCAGCAGAAATCAATACGGCATCACGAATTTATAACAATTTAATAACGGATGTATGGCAAACCGCAAAAGCATTAAATATCAATAACTTAATTATCATTATTTTATTGAAATGGTGCGATAATTGTATTTGACATGCGCTTTTTGTTACACGTGTTCACCTGTCATTTGACAAAATGACATCAAGCAATGGACGCGTCTAGGTAACCGCGTTTAACAAGGAAACGGTATTTAGGCGTATTCGATGAAAAAGCAGGTGCTCGCGTTTTTGTCGTTAATGAACGCGCGTATTGTCTCTGCCTTCAATTATCCCGATATTGCTTTTGTATCGTGAAAAAATTCGTATAAACACGCGAATCGCCTCGGCATCTCCTAGCTGTGTAAAAAGCCATAGTGCGTACCGCTTCGCTTTTTGTGAAAGAGACCTGAACCGTCCACATTCGTAGCGCAAATTCGCGCGTTGAACGTGTTTATCGCCCCTTCAACTTGAAAACGCGCAGAAACAACAGCATTACTTACATTAGGTTTTTATTACCCTTTCGAGGAATAGCGATGTTTAAGCGACTAAAACGGTTTTTAGACGGCGATCCCAATACGATCGTGCAAAGCGAACAACAACAGTTGGAATCAGCCTGTGCCGTTTTGCTTATTGAGATCAGTAAAGCCGATGGTGACGAAAGCCAAGTTGAAGAGCATGCGATTGCAAGTCTTGTGGCCAGTACCTTTGAGCTTGAAGGCGACGCACTCAAAGCGTTACTGGAAAAAAGTAAATCTGACGAATCCGAATCTACCTCTTATTATCCGTTCGTGAAGTTGATCAATGATCAGTATAGCTATGAGAAGCGCGTCGAACTCGTTAGAGCGATGTGGGGCGTCGCCGCCGCGGATGGCGTAATAGACCCCTATGAAGAGCACACGATTCGAAAACTTGCCGACCTGCTCTATGTCGCACACTCAGACTTTATCAAAACGAAACTCTCTGTGACCCAGCCCAAAAAGACTAACGAGTAGTTGAGTCACCCCAGTGTAACGGGTGAAGCGCAATGAGATTCACTTGGATTAATTTTACAGGCGATAACTATTTGTCATTTGTGCTAACTTTGCGCATCACTGCGTAGGTGATATACGGCGTTAGTCCTTCTTTGTTGAAATGACAAAGCGCACTGTAAAGACGAATGTCCCCTAATGATTGTCGCCTGAAATAATCTCTTTCATTTCGTCTAGTGACTTGCGTTTGTGTGTTTCCACATAGGTTTGCAAAAACTCGAACGTGGCCTTGGGGTGTTCGCCCTGCATTATCTTTACCGTCGCATCTTTGACTAACGTTTGATAAAGCAGAATTTCGTTGCTTCTCGCCGATAGTTTCTTCGCCAAAGGCGTGGTAATGCCATTTGCTATCAAGGCACCATACAAGGTTGTTAACAGCGCCACCGCCATACTCGGCCCTATCGCATCGGGGTTTTCCATATTTTGTAACATAGCGACTAAGCCAATTAATGTCCCCACCATGCCCATGGCTGGGGCAAACTCAGAAAACGTGGTCATGACTTTGATTGCCGTCTGATTGCGTTCTCGTGTCAAATATATTTCTTTGTTAAGCAAGGCCGAGACGGTTTCTATATCATAGCCATCAATTAGCATATCCATTGCTTTTGCAACGAAAGGATCATCGTACTGCTCATCTTCTAACGCCAACAAACCACCTTTACGCGATTTGTCCGCGAGTCTAATACACAGATTTATGGTCTCTTCTACGTCGTGGGTTTTGCCTCTAAATACGTGTACGGTATTCGTTAACGCATTGATGAAATCAGCCGGTCTAAAACTCAACATGACCGCTCCTACCGTGCCAATGAAAACAATGGCAATAGCGGATCCACTAACGTATGACGAGATCCCTTCACCGCCTGAAATAATACCGCCAACAATGGCAAAGATAATTAAAAATAGTCCAATAAATGAGCCCTTATCCACGAGCAGCTCCTTGTTCAGTCAATGAAAGATTGTCAGTTTTTGCTCGCCCTTGGCGAATAGTAATTTCAACTCGACGGTTTCGAGCGCGATTTTGCGCACTAGAATTTTCTACTAGGGGCTCACCATCCGCCATGCCTTTGACTTGCACGTGGGTTAACTTACCGGCCTTTTTGAGAATTCTTGCTATCGTAATTGCCCGCATGGCGGACAATTCGAGATTGTCGGCAAACATCTCGTTGCTTAATGCTCGATTATCCGTATGCCCAACGACTTGATAGGTGCCGGGAATGGTCGCCAGCAGTTCGCCTATTTGTTGTAGAGGAGGACGTAGCGAGGGTTGTAAAAATGCGCTACTTGACGCGAAACTTCCCTTTTCATTTATGCGAATAACTAAGAGTTGCCCTTGATTGTCAAGTTCGAAGGCCCCCGTTGAAAGCTCTTTTTCAAGCAGGGCCTCTAATTGTTGCTGCAATTCAAATAAGGCTGGGTTGTTGTCGGTCTTTTTGCGTCCCGTGTGTTCATCATCACGGTCTTTCGCTGGGTCTTCGACACGTAAAGCGCGTTCTTCCTGAGTAGAAGTGTGCTGGCGTACTTCATCTATAGGAGTGGGCTCCGTTGTCGCTGGGCTAAATTCTTGTGCAATAACACTGGTTCCCATAGGGACCTCTTGTGCTTCGATATCGCGCTGTACACCAAAGGCGGTCTTCATAGACCCCGCTATTTGCTTGAACTTGATGACGTCTAATTCTGAAAAGGACAACAGCAGCACGAAAAAACACATCAGCAACGACATCAGATCAGCAAACGTCGCTAACCAACCTTGCTGATCTTCTGATTTCTCGGTCTCGGCCACCAATTCGGCGCTGTCTAAAGATGCACTCATTGCGCGATTCACTTATGTTGGAAAGTTTATACAAAGCGTTTGACGTCAATATGTTACTTAAACATAGCAGTTTTTTAGAAAGAACCATTGAATACTGCGAAGATGCTGTGAGTCCCCGATTGTCCTGACGGGGATATTGATTAAACTCTTATCCAATAGCTGCAAGTACCATTGGGCTAAAACGTCGCATGCTTATCAAAGCTTCACTCTAATCGTCATTTTTAATACAAAGTAGAGTTAATAAACGAAGCATACCATTATTTTTATTACTTTGTAGAAGTAATATTATTGGCCATCGTAAATGATAAAAGGCAACAATAAAAAAGCCCTCGGATGAGGGCTTGAATCAACTACGCATTTTGTTTTTTAATCCAGCGAAACTGCAGCGCGTATCCGACGAGAAATATGATTAAGAAAGCAAGGTAAAACTTCTTCAATAACGGGTCGTGCGGACTTGCCAAAAACGGATCGCCGACGGGTAATCTGAGTGTTGCATCGGTGATGGCGGGTATCATGTGAAACAATAATGTCGCCGAGTAACACCAAGCCTGAAAATACGGCGCAATCTTCGACAAGAAGCCAATTTTTGTAACTAAAAAACCTCCTGCTAGGGCCAGCAACGTTAACACAGCTAACATGTGCGCGGCCCCAAACTTACCGTGTTGAAAAATCATCAAAGCTGTCGCAGCTGCAATGAGTGTGCAGGCCAAATACACTTTGCCTGTCGCTGTTTCAAGATTGATCAGCTTAAATTTCGCCAGGGTATAAAACCCTGTAATCAATGCGGTCATACCGATTATGGTATGAAACCAGCCTAATAGTGTTATTTCGGGCATGTAATCATCCTCTTTTTATGGTTTACATCAAAATGTATCGACGGGTAAATCGACGATATCTTTAAGTAATGGGCTAGCTGCTGCGCGGCTCATTGCATCGTCAATTGCCTTCGCCCTTTTTTGCATGGATTTTTGGAAGTTAGGATGGGTAAAAATATAAAACTCACCGGCTTTCAACGCTTCCACCGTACGCTCGCCAACAATTGAAACATCAATACCATTTTCAACAAGCTGTTTACTCTGCTCCCTAGCTTTATCGTTGATGTTGGCCATCGACAAGGATGACGTATCGCTATCTGGGCGGTTGCGATCTGACTCGTGAATACGGGTTTTAACAAAACCGGGACATAAGACAGATACGGCAATCTGACTTTTTGCCAGCTCCATTGCCCATCCTTCAGATAGACCAACAACAGCAAACTTAGTCGCCGTATACGCACCACCAAAGGGTACGCCCCCCATCCCTGCCATGGAAGCAACGTTGACTATCCAACCGCCTTCACCTTGCGTTTTTATTGTAGGTAAAACCGCTTGTGCACCTTTAACGACACCGAGCAAATTGACATCTAAACTCCATTGCCAACCATCGGGCTGTTGCCCTTCAAGCGGACCAGTCTCACCACCAACGCCAGCATTGTTAACCAGCATGTGTATTTTACCGAAGGTATTAATGGTTTGGTTTACTGCATCTTGCCATTGTGCAGCGTCCGCGACATCGAGCTTGACCGCCAGTACAGGCACATCGGCCTCACTCAGCCGTTGGCTAGCTTTGTCTAGATTATCTTGATCGATATCAGCGATGACAATGTTCATTCCTTCTTTGCCCAATGCCTCAGCAATTGACAATCCAATACCTTCGCCACCGCCGCTAATCAAAGCCGTTTTACCAGAAAATTGACTCATGTTTTCACCTTCACGTTACGTGTTATTGATGTTCACCATTCGCTTTTCAAACATTGCTAGAATGCCGGGTAATAAATCATCAAGGCTTGCTCCCTGATTCAAATTACCAGTCAAATGCAGTGAAACTAATCCATGTATTAGCCCCCAGAGACTGTGCGCAATGACAACGGGGTCGCCGCTCATTTGGCCAGACTCAATGAGATTAAGTGTTGCATTAAACAGTACTTTCTTTGTGCGATTTTGAGCACGCTCCACGTCAATGGATGCCGATGATTGAGTGAGGTGCACTAGGTACAATATTCGATAGGCATGGGGTTCATTCAATGCGAATCGGGTGTACGCGTGAGCCAACTCCTGCAAGTAAAGCCGAGGCCCTAATTTGTCATCAACGCTTTCTAGTACCTCGGCTAATTGATCAAACAACAGTCCTCGTAGGTAGCCGAAGACATGTTCCTTGTTGTCAAAGTAGCGGTACGCCGTCATTGGGCTGCAACCCATTTCTTTTGCAATGGCACGCATAGACACTCCATGCATGTCATTTTCTTGATAAAGCCTGAACGCTTTATCACAAAAGGCCTGGCGAAATCGCTCAATGTCTTCAATAGAGAGTGCTTTTCTCGTCATGTTTAAACTATACAATCTAAAAATTTACACTGTATATTTTTAATGTTTATAGAAGTATATTTAATGAGGTGTTAACGCTAGAATCGAGAGACGTTGTTATCCCTACGAGATGCTGGTTCTAAACCAAACGCAACTGTCGATGCAGAGGCTGCAGGCCATGGAGGTGACTCGATATGAACGTTATCAGGGTCAATAACAAACTATACGTGGCGAACTGGGTCGTCACAATTGGTGTCGATAGTAATGGTTTGTTGGCAAGTGCAGTCCCGTTCGGCGGCGCTTACTCATTGAGCCGCAATCAAAACGGGACATCACTGTTACGACTTCAAACTGCGGTCCAGCAATTCTCTAATTAGGTCAACTCGCCGATTCGTTCTGATCGAACGTCTCAAGCTGCTCACTCCCTCACCGACTATTAACAAAATAACAATGACGAGTACCGGCTGAGAAAAGGCATTGGGATGCAAAACGCCCAACACGGTAATCATTAGGCAATAGCCAAAAATATGTGCAACAGGTTCCCATTTTTTGGGCTTTAGCAAGGCCAGTTGACGGTCTATCTCCGCTTCATTTGGTAGGTCTGAAACGGGCGTAGTGGACACATTGAATTCCTTTTCCATAGAAGATTCCCATTAAGTGTTAGTGTTGTAGAAATATCACCGTTAATGCCACTAATCGTGCATTTTACCTAAGATAAATCAGAAAACGTCGAAAAGGTTTACCCCCTAATCAGGTAGTACGTCTGGCTGGGCGTTTAAAAAAGCATCGATAACAGGCGTTGTCAGCTCAGAATATTGCAACGCTGCATCAAACTGTTCGTCAACGTCAAACGGCCCATCTTGCTCTGTATGAGTGAACGCGACCGAACGTTTAAATCTATTTTTCGCCACAAGTCTATGCACCTGAGCCTGGTCGGCGACTTTTTGAATGCAGACTTCCGCTTCAGCGACACGATTAAACTGTTCAGCGACATTAAGCCCGTATGGAAGGCTTGTTGAAAAGTCAGGATCATAATCCAGATTTGGTCTGGGACGGCGCTTGCGTTGACAGATTCGATCGCGCACTCGCTTGTCGTGCTTGATTAAGTCCATTTGTATCGCATACGACCAGTGTGCGGCCGTTGACCAGTCCTGATTAGTAACACTACTTGTCTCATTATTTGACGCTACACTCGCAACACTGACCATCAGTAGCGAGGCGAGTAAGCTTCCTTGTTTTTTCATATCACACCCCCTATCTGTTTAAGATAATCATGGCCAATATTAGTTCAATATTCAAACCAATAATGTACCAATCAAGAAACCCGTTTGGGGAAAAGTGCACGAAGCGCGGACTATAAAATAGGCTTTAATCTGAGAGACGCGATATATAGGGTGTCTAGCAGAGCTATTATTGATGACGTTGAGTCAAAAAGAAGTGGTGCGTCTACCCTGACTCGAACAGGGGACCTCTACCATGTCAAGGTAGCGCTCTAACCAACTGAGCTATAGACGCACTGTGTTGTGCTGATTCGTTGAATCGGCGCGTATAATAGCGATGGCGCCGACAAGGTGCAAGCAGAATTTTTCAGAAACGGTTTGTTTGCTTGTCTTTTAACCATGATGTCGAAATTAGCATCGATTGTTAGCGGCAACGAAATCGTAAAGGCTGAATTTTTTCTTCAACGATGCCTTGATCGACCAATGACATAAAATATTCACCTAGCCTATCAGTTTCACTGAGTACTGTTTGCCAATAAGTGATACGTTGTTGGGCATCCATTGTTTCAAAGTCCTTTCTATCAGGTATTTTCTGATAAGGCAGACTGTTAACAAAAGCAGGAGATGGTACCAGCATCACAACATTATGGTAGCTCGACATATGAACATGACGATTGGGTAACATCTTATCGAACCAGCCCGGTATGGGGCTATCGTAAAAGTGTGGGTACATGACCAGTCCGGGTTCTGGACCAAACTGAAGGTCAAAATGATAGTCGATAATACCACCATCTCGATAAACGCCATCAGGTGCACCAACAATATGTTCAACCCCATCCAACACAACGGGAATCGCACCAGATGCAAGAAGTGCATCTTTGAGGTTATTGTGCCCTAACTCTACTGTATTGGTTTTTAAACCGTAGGGATCATCTATCGTTAACTGACTACCCGGTGCCGAAAAAACATAGCGCTCATATAGCATAGCGAGGCGCTTTCGACTGATGGCATTGACGGCAGCACTCATCCCCAGTCCCAAAGTTTGCTCAAGCCGTCCGTGTTTTTTCATTAAGCCGCGACACTTTGCGACGAATATGTGCAGTTTAAACCTATCGTTGCTCAATGCCTCAACGATGCCCTCGCGCCCCATGACATCATCGAGTAATACCCTTGCTTTTTCGGTAATTTCAGTTGATGTTGGTTTGTCACTATAAACCGTATTGGCGTAGTGCTGCGCAAGCCGATTAATGGCTGCCTCTGGATCATTTTGAACCATACAAGCGGCACGAAAAGCGCCAGCTGAGGACCCAATGACTTGTAACTGTCGAGTTTGGTGTTTAAAGAATTGCGGGAACAACACACGGTCCAATCCCGCGAGTACAAACCATTTAGGGCCGCCAGAAGCACCGACAAAATACCTGAATAACGAAGATGAAAATCCGTGTTTTCGGATGACGCTCATCGCGCCCGGACCTGCGAAAATATTTAATGGAGCTGACAAAACCCGAGTACCTCAAAACAATCGACACATAAGACTAACAAGGCATGTTAATGAAATAAATGGAAAATATCGTTATTTCATTTGATCTGAACTAAAGTTCAGTCATGTTGATCAATATCTAATATTCACAGTACTAAGCCAGCTATTCATAAATAAATTAGTAAAAAACACAGACTAACAGCGTTTTTAAGACCAACCGTTGATTTACGCACACCTCAGACAACATTGCACATTGTTTAACCAATAGCATAAATGCTTTAATTTCATACACCTATGAGTTTCCCCCAAGTTATTCAACAAGGTTATCCACAGAAACAGTTTATAACCAGATGCTCAATTACCGAACATCATATCGAAAAGCAAATACCAAGATCGATCACAGACAAAAACCTCGGATCGCCTTTAGATCCAACGAATTACATCACTTTTTCGATCGCGATTACGATCACATGAACAAAAAACAAACAGCATATAATACAGTCACTTAGCGTAAATTTTCTTCAAATTCATCTGTATAAAATGATCACAGATCGCCCGATCACTGACTGCCCTGTGAAAAAGATTAAGGTTATTCACAATTTTAGTGGATATGTCTGTGGATAAATAACCAGAATGCTTTAAACTATTGCGATCGCATAGTTTGTTGCATTTTTGCTCGGTTAAACTAAATTTTAGTCTATTGAGTGAAAAATCATTAGTTAGGTTATTGGTATTGTCGCGTGTAATTCAAGCAAGACGAAATTAAACCCGTTAACTTTACGCAATCGCGTGCCTTATTTGGCATAGCGTGATTAAATAGCCGTAACGACGTTTTTGTGATGGAACCTATGTCGAAACAAACCTTAGCAATTTTACCTCAGTCTTTTGTCATTCACAGTTTAGACGCGGACGCGACTATACCCGCTGAAGTATTGGCTTCCCCACTCTTTTTTATCGGTAAAACCGAAGATGAATTATCGGTCGTCGTAGATAGTACTATTACTATCGATTCCGTGGATTACGACTCAGGTTGGCGTGCCCTTGAATTAATCGGTCCGCTAGACCTGTCCATGGTCGGTATCATGGCCAGTATCGGCCAGGTTCTCGCCAAGGCTAAAATTAGCATATTTGTTGTATCAACATTTGAAACGGATTTCTTCTTGGTAAAAAACAACAAACTCGATGACGCAGTCTTAGCATTAGAGTCCGACGGATACACTATTCAGCGATAATCGGGTCCATGCCAGCGATTTTTTCCAATGTGGTATCACAACCACCAGAACAGTTTAAGAAACACATTGCGGTCACCTCTCCTTTGTCAGGTAAGGTTAAACCCTTAGTAACATTTGAAGA
The DNA here is from genome assembly GCA_963922845.1 of uncultured Alteromonas sp. GTDB lineage: Bacteria > Pseudomonadota > Gammaproteobacteria > Enterobacterales > Alteromonadaceae > Alteromonas. The sequence continues at coordinate 5,130 of CAWUJV010000012.1, read as the reverse complement.
CCCCTCGGTCCAAATGGGATATTGGGGCGTTGGCGCGTGTATCGAGCTCAGTGGTAGCAAAGTTATCGCCCCATTTTCTGCAAAAGTTGAGAAATTACGCCCCAGCGGTTATGAAGTAACGTTGCGCGCGGCAAATGGTTTGCGGATGTGGATAAAAATCGGATCCCAGCACCATTCATTATTGGGTGAACGGTGTCAACTGAAAGTCAAAGAAGGAGACGTAATACGATCCGGCATGCCTCTGATGTTAGTCGATCCATATTGGCTTCGCCAAAATCAGTACGATACGGATTGTGCGGTCACGTTTCTCAATGGTGACAAGCTAAGTGGCATCATGCCAACATCAGCCAAATCTGTCGTTGCTGGGGACGATCGCTTGTTTAATTTGTATATCTAGAACTCGTCCGATAGATAACCAAACGACTAAAACCGCACAATACTGTACATCAAGGCATGGCCATCTCACTTGCTGACTGTGTTACTTCCCATCCCATTGGTACAAATAGCCCTTCATGAATGTACCTTGCCATCACGCTTGAATACTCACACTGAGCACTCATTAAACTATACGGCTTCGTATCGCCACTGAAACTAACGAACCTTTTGCCACACTGATGGGGAAAGCCCAAAGTGTTTTTCAAAACACTGTCGAAAAGCCGTCGTTGAACGGTATCCAAGCTGGCGTGCTGACACGTCAATGGTATGCCTTGGAAGCAAGAAATCTCTGGCATATTCCATCCTCATTCTCTCAAAAAAACGAGACGGCGAAGAATTAAACACTGTAGAGAATTTGCGCTGGAAGCTTCTATCGGACATACACATAAAATTCGACATTTCGGTAATAGAAACCGGTCTAGTCAATTGTGTTTTAAGCCAATTGATTAGCGCGGAAAACCCATCCTCTTCATTTGGCTTCATATCTTGCATTTCTGCGAACTGCGACTGCTTGCCCGGTCGTTGGCTATAAACCACGAGATACTTAGCAATGGAATGCATCAGCGCACTACCGTGATCCCGTTTAACCATCTCCAATAACATATCAATACCTGTAGTGACTCCGGCCGACGTCCAACACTTGCCGTCAATGTGATATAAGGCATCTTGTAACACCGAAGCTTTTCCCTTCTGCCTTCGCAAGTCTTCACACCCCGCCCAGTGGGTGGTCACGATCTTATCTTTGATGATGCCCGCCGCTTGCAATAGAAAAGTGCCACTGCATATCGAACCAAAGCGTTCGACATATTGACTCTGTAGTTTAAGCCAATCCAACAAATCAATATCCTTAGATGCAGCAATGAGTGGCTCCCGCTCACCTCCGACAACCAATATCGATGTCTGACTGTCGCATTGCACGTCAACGAGGCCTTTGCTAACGATAGGAATACCGGCGCTACTGCTTACCATTCCCGCACTCGATGCAATCGTCTGAATACGATAGAGCGGCTGAGAGGAAAGTGAATTAGCAGCGCTTAGGACTGACACCGGCCCGCTCAAATCAAGAAGTTCAAAATCTGGATAAACAACGAAGTAAATGTTTCGACTCATTTTGGCGTAAAACAGTCTTTTTATGTCATATACGACAAATAGTGGCAGCTTAGAATAACGTCGTCAATTCAAAGATGAGAACATCAACATGTTAATAGCAATAGTACTCTATCCGGGGTTTACGGCTTTAGATGCTGTAGGCCCCTATGAAATCCTAAGAATGATGCCCGAAGCCGACGTGCGATTTGTCAGCCACGAAACTGGACCAGTCCCGGCTGATACCGGTGTTTTTGTGTTGGGAGCAACCCATTCTTTTGAAGAGATAGGTCAACCAGACGTGATCCTGGTGCCTGGTTCGACTGCTGATACTCTGACCGCGATGGCTGATTCGACACTTATCAATTGGCTGAAACAGGTTCATCCATCCACATCACTGACGCTATCTGTGTGTTCTGGAAGTTGTGTATTGGCGGCAGCTGGCATTTTAGAAGGCCATCGCGCAACCACTCATTGGATAGCACACACCTTACTGGAACGATACGGCGCCATCCCCCAAAAGAACGACCGCATTGTAGAATCGGGGAAAATTGTCACTGCTGCCGGCGTATCAGCAGGCATAGACTTGGCTTTGTTAATCGCGCTCAAACTTCACGGCGAAGCTATCGCGCAAAAAATTCAACTGCTTGTCGAATATGATCCTCAGCCACCAGTGAATTCAGGCCATCCTAGTAAAGCGCCTGAAGCGGTGATGAGTGTTGCTAAAAAAGAAATGCTTATCGCGGCTCAAAACAAAAGAAACGCGGTGAGCATTCCTAAACTATTGTGGCAAAAAGCGCTTGGCAAAGCGCGAAGACGAATTGCCTAGACCATACCCCTAATACCAATCCGCACAGATAAATGTTCGCTCAGCATAGTTCTTCGAGCTAGATGACTAGGCACTTCCATGAAGCTCGAATGGCTAAAGGGAGTGGATGTAATATAGTCAGCTAGTTCGAAGCCCACGCCCGAAGGGAGAGTGCATGGGCTATTTATCTATGCGGATTGGTATAATCGTAACGACGTTTTTTCGGCGCCATTATTTTTCTGCTGTTGCGAATTCGCCTGTCTGACGATGTCCATTCTCACTTCACTTATCATTTCGATTATGCGTTATTCTTATCTGACCTAGTCAGGCATGTCTAACTCTTTGCAACTCGTCTGCACCCGTTATAGACTGCGGGTTATACTAATAAACAGGGAATACTTCATGTCAGTTACGCTATATGGCATCCCCAATTGCGACACCATTAAAAAGGCCAAAAAGTGGCTCGAACAACATGGTGTCGATTACACGTTTCACGACTATCGCAAAGACGGTATCTCGCTTTCATGGCTTGAGACGGCCGAGCAGGCTTTGGGTTGGGAAACTATCTTGAATAAGCGTGGTACGACGTATCGTCAACTCGATGACGCGCAAAAAGACAGTCTCTCTCGGGAGACCGCATTACCATTATTGGTGGCACAGCCGGCAATGATAAAGCGTCCGATTCTAACCCTTAATGGCGCATTTTATATTGGTTTTAAGCCCGCTCAATACGAGGAAATTTTTAGCTAATGCAAGACGTTATCGAACTCGCTAAAACTCTGATTAACAAACGCTCTGTCACGCCAGAAGATGCTGGTTGCCAAGACTTATTTAAAGACATCTTGGGCGAACTTGGTTTCAATAATGAAACCATGGTTTTTGAAGATACAACCAACCTTTGGGCGAGAAAAGGTGACCAAGGTCCAGTATTCTGTTTCGCTGGACACACAGATGTAGTACCAAGTGGTCCTGAAGAGGCGTGGCAAACTCCACCTTTCGTTGCGACGGAAAAAGACGGATACCTGCATGGTCGCGGTGCAGCCGATATGAAGGGAAGCTTAGCCGCCATGTTGGTGGCCACTCAGCGATTCGTCAAAGACTATCCAAATCACAAAGGAAGTATTGCCTACCTGATCACCAGTGATGAAGAGGGTCCATTTATCAATGGCACCACTCGGGTTATTGACACGCTGGAAGCGAGAAATGAAAAAATTACTTGGTGCGTTGTCGGAGAGCCATCCAGCACCAATGACGTAGGTGATATCGTAAAAAATGGTCGCCGAGGTTCATTGACGGGAGACCTCATCGTCAAAGGCATACAAGGGCATGTCGCCTATCCACATTTGGCAAAAAACCCTGTACATCTGGCTGCGCCCGCACTAGCCGAATTGGCACAACGTCATTGGGACAACGGTAACGAGTATTTTCCACCAACCAGTTTCCAAATCTCAAATGTGCAAGCTGGCACGGGAGCAGGCAATGTGATTCCGGGCCAAATGCATGTTTGTTTTAATTTTCGCTTTTCAACCGAAGTCACCGATCAGGAACTGATTCATCGCGTGACAACGATTCTCGACAAGCATGACTTGGACTACGACATTAAATGGACGTTTAACGGACAGCCCTTTTTGACCGACCACGGTGAATTGCTCGCGGCGACGCAACAAGCAATAGAAACCGTCAACGGGAAGCCAACCCAGCTATCTACTGCTGGCGGCACATCTGATGGCCGTTTCATTGCACCGACAGGGGCAGAGGTCGTCGAATTAGGACCGGTCAATGCCTCTATTCACAAAATAGATGAACACGTGAAAATGGATGACCTCGTGAAGTTAACCGATATGTACTATCACATTTTGGTTAATCTACTGGGGGCCTAATGGATGGTATCTGGTTGGGGCTAACCGCCCCACCCTTACTCGCCTTTGAACAGCGCCATTGGTTGCATCAAGATGTGGCGCCTGACTTCTTGACGTTACAACGCGCAGCCCACGCCGAGGGTATTGATTTACAATTGGTCAGTAGTTACCGAGACTTTCATCGGCAAGTTGCTATTTGGAATCGTAAATGGCAAGGCCAAACAACCTTGTTTGATCGCGCCGGTCAGCCTTTGGTATTTGAAACACTCAATGAACAAGAAAAGCTTCATGCTATTTTGACATGGTCTGCACTGCCTGGTACGAGTCGGCATCATTGGGGAACCGACATCGACGTCTATGACAAACGGGCTGTTGAAAAGTGGGGGCAACCATTTGAGTTGGTCGACGCAGAATACCGCGCAGAGGGCCCTTGTGCAGAACTGGCCAATTGGCTAAGTGAAAACGCAGAATCCTTGGGATTTTACCGTCCATTCCTAGCCGACAATGGCGGTGTGGCAAGAGAAAAGTGGCATTTAAGCCATATCGCAACATCAGAAACATTTGAACAAGAGCGTGCTTTACCAGCGCTTATCGACGCCTTAGATGGCGCTGACATCTTGGGTAAACCCATCATATTGGATAATATAGAGATGATTTATCATCGCTACGCACTCAATCAGGGGAATCTATGAGTTTGGGTTGGATTATCGCTATTATTGTAATTGTGATGGCCTTTATTGTAGGGAATGTGCTGCTATTGAGACACACTAAAACTTTTAACCTTCCCGACGATTATCAGCCCAAGTCATCTAAATCGAAGGATGAGGAAGACGACGATTGGTAAGTGAAAAAGGCCCACATTTGTGAGCCTTTTCTATTATTCGATGTGTCCCGTCCTGAAATAGGTTTACACATTGGAGACCTATTTTGAATACATCAGTT